>NZ_JANDBC010000001.1:1060000-1660000 GCF_024320785.1 Gracilimonas sediminicola | reverse complement strand
AGCATATGAGACTCATTGAGGTATTTTAACCCCAACCTTATTGTTTAATTTGCTTTCAATTCCTTGGGTATTCACTTATATTTCCAAGCTTACTGCCAGAGGTTAAAAAGACACCTGCAGTATTCAAATCGCAATTTAATTAATGTTTTTTAGAGGTAACCTTTTATGGGTGTAATGGAAAAAATGAGAAACAGTACCGGTGTCATCTTGTGGGTGCTGATTGGATCTTTTGGCCTTCTGTGGGTTTTGTCTGATGTAAACTTTTTTGAAGCCATGCAGGCCGGACCAAGTTCATTAGGTAGTGTGAATGGTGATAAGATCTCCAATGAAGAATATCAAAGCCGTATCCAGTATTATTCTAATGCATACAGCCAGCAAACCGGAAATTCAATGACACCGGAAATGCGTGCATATTATGAAACTCAGGCCTGGAATGAGTTGGTTAACTCCCGCTTGCTCCGCCAAAAAATGGACGACTTAGGCATCACCGTTTCCGACCAGGAAGTGCTGGACATGGTATATGGAGAGAATCCTGCCCCTGTAATTCGTCAAAACTTTACCCGCGAAGACGGTACTATTGACCGCGCAGCCGTACAGCAAGTTCTTTCTTCCAGTGAGTTTTCTCAACAAGCTGTTGCCCTTGAAATGCAACTCCGCGAGCAGCGCCGTCAGCAAAAACTGAACAACTATATTTCGGCCGGACTTCAGGTAACTGAGGGAGAAGTGGAAAGAGAGTTTGTGAAGAATAACAGCACGGCAAACGTAAATTACATTCGCTTTCCTTACAGTGAAGTAACCGAGCAACAGCTGGAAGTTTCTGATGCAGAACTTCGCGAATATTACAACAAAAACAGAGAGCGCTACAGCCGCGACGAAAGCTATCGTATTCAGTACGTTACATTCAGCAAGCTTCCAACCGCCAGCGATACGGCTCAAATTGTGGAAGATGTTCGTGAACTGATAACTCCTTTTGAGAATTCTGAAAGCGACTCTTTGTTCCTGGCTCGTCAAGGCTCCTCTAATCAGTATCAAAATGCTTTTGTGTCTGAAGATGACATCCGGGAAGAATACACTCCCGTTCTTGATCTTGAAGTTGGAGAAGTTTCTGACGTAATCCTGACTTCTAACCAGGCCGCTATTCTTAAGAAAACAGCCGAGCAGGGTAATGAAGTTAAGTTTCAAATCATGAGCTATAACATTCAGGCGCTGCCATCTACCATAGATGAAGCAAACGAGGCTGCCGCCGACTTTGAGTTCTTTGCCTCAGAGGAATCCTCATTCGACGAAGAAGCTGAAACCCGCGGGCTTGAAGTGAAAGAAGCGTTTGCAACCAAGGGGAATGATTTTATTTCCGGCCTTGGAAGCAGTAAGCAAATTATGAATTTCCTGGAAACAGCTGATGAAGGTGATATTTCCAACACATTGGAACTAAGCTCCGATTTTGTTGTGCTTCGGGTTGAAGAGATCACCCCGGAAGGCTATCGTCCTTTTGAGGAAGTGAAGTCACAAGTAGAAACCCTGGTAAAAGTTGAGCGACGCAAAGAATTGACCGTTGAGAAAGTGGAAAATCTTTTAGCTCAGAACCAAACCCTTTCTGCTTTAGCTGAGAGCACCGATAAAGAAATTCGCAATGAAGACAACCTTCGCGCCAGCGCAACCGTACTTCCCGGAGCGGGACGAGAGCCTCGTGTGGTAGGTGCCATTTTTGCCCTGGATGAAGGCGAAACGTCCGGAGTTATTGCCGGAAACAGCGCCGCTTTTGTAGTCGAGTTGATCAGCAAAATGGAAGCTGATTTAGCCAACTTAACTCCCGACCAGCGACAAACTATTCGTCAGCGTCTGGAGCAGCAAAAAACTCAGGAGTTCACCTCTATTTGGTTAGAGCAACTTCGTGAAGCCGCTAACATCGTGGACAACCGCGACCGACTGCTTCGGCAATAGTCTTAAACACATTTTTATTTTTTGGGGTGAGAAGTTTCTTCTCACCCTTTTTTGTTTAGCCCATATTCGATTCACACAAATCTGTTACATTTCCACATGCCCGAACAAGCTCCACATAGCGATGAATACTGGATGCAGCAAGCCCTGGATTTGGCCAAACAGGCTAAAGGACACGTTGCCCCAAATCCACTGGTGGGGTGCGTAATTGTATCGTCGGATGGGAAACCCGTTGGGCAGGGCTATCACAAAAAATTTGGGGAAGCTCATTCGGAAGTAAATGCGGTAGAGTCGGTTAAGGATAAGAAACAGCTTAAAGACGCTACGGTTTATGTAACACTGGAACCATGTTCGCACCAGGGTAAAACCCCTCCCTGCGCCCCAATGCTGGCTAAACTTCCCATCAAAAAAGTGGTAATTGCCATGAAGGATCCGAATCCGGATGTGGACGGAAAAGGAATTTTGCACCTTCGAAATAATGGAATTGAAGTAGAGGTCGGTGTGCTTAAAAAAGAGGCAGAAAAACTGAATGAGTTTTTTATCCACCATCAAACATTCGGCCGGCCTTTTATCACGCTGAAAGTAGCCCAGACTGCCGATGGTTTTATAGCCGCTGCCGATGGAGAATCGCAGTGGATTACCGGAGATCAATCCCGAAAGTTGGTTCACAAGTGGCGCTCCGAGTATGATGCCGTTTTGGTTGGCAGAACTACAGCCATGGTCGATAATCCAAGCCTAACGGTTCGTCATGTTTCCGGTCGTCAGCCCAAGCGTATCGTGATTGACGGCCCCTATGAACTGCCCAAAGATCTGAATCTTTTTTCGGATAAGTTTGAGGAAAAGACCACCATCATCACCTGGAATAAAGAAGCCTCTGCCACCGATGCCGACCCCATGCTGAAAGTTATGCAGCAGAATTATTTTCGGGGAGAAGTGCTGCAGGTTTCCAAAGTAGATGGACATGTGGATTTGCGGCAGTCGTTTAAGCTGCTTGGAGAAAAGGGCATTTCTTCGATTTTAGTAGAAGGTGGTCAACAGCTCTCTTCCGCCTTAATCCGGCAGGGCCTTGTGGATAAACTTGAACTATTTATAGCCCCGAAGTTGTTGGGAGCCGGAACCCGATCGCTAATTAACATTGGCATCAACAAAATGAAAGAAATTGCCGAACTTAAGGAGGTCAGCTGGACCCGGGTCGGCGATGATATATTATTAACCGGATATTTTTAAAGTCATGTTTACCGGAATCGTACAAGAAGTTGGAAAAGTTGCTGCCGTCAAATCCCTGAACGGCGGTGGCAGAGAATTGAAAATTGCATGCTCTTTTGCGGGCAGCTGCCATGAGGATGAAAGTATCGCTGTGAATGGAGTCTGCCTCACGGTCACTGCTTTTGATGAGGATACCTTCACCGTTCAGGCCGTGGAAGAAACCCTGCGAAAAACTTCTACCGGTGAGCTGGGAAAAGGCAGCCCGGTAAATTTGGAACGATCACTTACACTTCAAAAAGGCATCGAAGGGCATTTGGTGCAGGGACATGTAGATACCACCGGCACCATCACCGAAATCGAGAAAGAAGAAACCGGCTGGCTGATTACTGTAGAATACCCCGATGAGTTCACCGACATGATTGTGGGGCGTGGCAGCATCACCATGGAGGGCATCAGCCTCACCGTTGCCCGTGAATCGGATAACAAGTTCACCGTTGCCATTATCCCTTACACCTGGGAACACACCAACCTTAAAGAAAAATCTGCAGGCGATTCTGTTAACCTCGAGTTTGACGTGATTGGGAAATACGTGGTAAAATACCTGGCTAAAATAGGCCGGGATTCTCTTTAACGTCCATATCCCGCGCCCGTAGGGCTCGAACTTCTTTCCAAATTCTTGAGTACCGGAAGCTTCTGGAACAGGCTCTGTATCTGCGAACTGTTTACACTCAACCGGAAGAAGTAGTATTGAAATTCTCCAAACGGATTGATCTGAAAGGACAGGTTCCAGCACTCCAGGTTTCGGGTTAAAGAAAACTGAGACGGAGTAAATTCCTTCGCTATAAAGTCATACCCCACATTGGTATTGAATTTCCATTTCGGCGTTAAGTTGAACGAAATGCTGCTGGCACGTATGGTTGCCCTTTTTCGGGGGCTTTGATTAAAACGATAATTCCAGCTGTAACTGAAATTCAGTGATACACTCCATGGCGACCTGAAATCCGGAACCGGCTCTAACCCAAACCGGGAATCGACCGGGTTGAAGATGGATTGGTTATAAGGATCATAGCGGCGGCGATATTCCGGAGTGTAAACTTCAACCCCGTTCCCTCCCCGAAAAGAGGTACTCGCACTCAGTGAAAACGACTGAAGCTGAGCAAGTTTGTCACCGTCTTCAATGTAGTACCGGTCTATTTCGCGGCCCAAAGAATCTGTCTGATAAAATGAAAAGCTGGCGTTCGCGCTCAGGTTCAGTCCCGAAATAGCATTCGAGCTGATGGATGTACTGAGCGGACTCAGGTTCAAACTGTCGGCCGCAAAGTTATAGGAAGTGCTTAGTGATAGGTTATCAATAAAGCGCAGATTCTTCTCGGTGACCTCTCCGGTGCTGTCACGTTTTACGATTTTCGTTTCAAATACATTTCCGAGCGAGAAGTTAATGGATCGCTGCTCTCCTCTGCCCGGTCCGGAAAAAATTTCATCTTCAAAAATGGAATACTTTTGTGTATTCCCCAGGCTATCGGTCTGTACTGTTCGGTAATAACCCCATCTTTCCGCACTAAAATCGGGCCGGTAGCTAAAACCAATCCTTGGTCGTGCGGTATGTCTGAATCCCTGCAGGTTCCCGATCCGCATGTTGGAAATTCCATATACCGTAGTGCTGAAATTCAGGTTGGTGCTGAAATCGCGGGCCGCTTCAAAACCATACATTTTATCCGTTTCCACCCGGTTGGAATCAGCATTGTATGATTTCCGGATGGAAGAAGGGTACCAGTATTCATTTCCGCTTATGCCGGCAGATATATTTAAAAACTGGCTGGGCACGAGTTGCCCGATTTGTATGCTTGCCGACTGCTGGAACCCTGCTTGAATATAATTTTGATTGCCGGTTGCCTCTTCGTACAAGTCCCGGTCGGTCAGCGCTTCAAAAAATGTAACATCGGCACTATCGGCGTCAATAGGATTATAATTGAACCGTGATCGGAGTGTGTTGTCGTAATTTATGTTTATGGTTTCATACCATCGCTGCTGACCGCTGCCGGATGAACTGTTTTGAAAAGGAGAAAATGTTTGAAACCTGAAATTGGCAGATGGACCGCTTAACTGTGTTGAGTAATTGCTAAAGTTTTGGTTCAGCTGAGCGTTAGTGCTGAAGGTAAACAGGTTCTCCGGATGCTTGTAATTGTACGCCATTGTGGACCGGGAGTTCGTCTCGGCACGGTCATTAATGTCATAAGAATTTCTTCTCAGATAGTCTTCTGTCCGAAGGTTTACGTTTGCAGATACCGACGCATACGGGGAAATTGTTTGGTTATGCTGAATGCCAATCGATTTTTGCACCCGTTGTTCAAAATCAGGGTCCGTAGGTTCCAGCCCCCGGTCTTTTGAATACCCGATATCTAACGAGCCATTGTACCAGTTGGTTTTCCGGTACTGCATCCGCCCATTCAGATAAAAAGTGCCTGAGGTATAAATATCCCCATCCACTTGTCCGGTCAGGTAATCATTGAAATACTGAAACCACCCCACATTCTGAAGTCCCAATCCGCGGTTGTTCTGATTCTGGAATGCATAGGTTGGCGTTAACAATCCCGACCGCTTCTTTTCAATATCTGTAGGCACGTAGCCAAATGGAAAAATCAGTGGATAGGGAATATCCAGTATATACAGCCGGGCATTGCTAAAAAACAGCTCATCCTGATCTACCACTTTCATCTTTTTGGCTTTGATGTAGTAGTAGAGATATTCGGGCGGGCAGGTTGAGTATATCCCGTCTTCTATAAAAACCTCACTCTCACTTACATTTTTTATTTTGGAGCCTATTAAGTGCCCCTCTGAAACCTGCACCTGCGCCGCTTCAAATTTCCCTTTCTTGGTTTTGTAGTTAAAAAGAATGCGCGTGCTTTTGATTTCATCTTCGTCGCGGATTAATACCGGGCGGGAAAGCGTATCTTCCGGAGTTTCCGTGGTTGCCTCTACGGTAGAGTTTTCGATATCCATATTAATCTCGCCGGCATTCAGCTCCCCGGATGTATGCTTTACTTTAGCTGACCCGAACAAAAAAGCTTTCTTGCCTTTAGAAAAATCGATGATGAGAGAATCGGACGATTGAAACTGCACGGCATCATCAGGAACGGGGCCACTTCCCCCGGGAGCTGTGGAAGCCGGCTGTACCTGCGAGGTATCTGTAGCCTTAGATGTCGTATCTGTCTGCTGAGCAAGCAGAGGAGCTGTCATCAAAAAAAACAGGCAAATACCCGTTGCGTATTTGCCCATAAGTGTCTTAATGACGGTAAGCATGTGTTTCTTTGATTAGGAAAAAGAGTCGAAAGCCAGCCCTGCAGCTCCAAGTAACGCACTATCGTTACCAAGGTCTTCATAAACCAGCTCAAATCCTTCTTTGAACGGCTCCATCATGTGTTTTCGTACAATGTCTCTTGCAGGCTCAAACAAAAAATCACCTGCTTTGGATACGCCGCCACTCACCACGATTTTGCGAATGTCCATCATATGTACGTAGTTGATGATGGCATACCCCAGCCGCTGACCACTTTTGGCTAATATCTCTATCGCCAATTTATTGCCTTCTTTTGCGGCATTAGTCAGGTCTATCGGTTCCAGTTTTTCAAAATCGTTGGAGAATTTTTCATACAGCTCATTAGAAGGATTCTGAGTGATCAAATCGGTTGCAAACCGGCTTAAAAACCGCTGACCAAGATAGGCTTCAACCGTGCCACGGGTAACGCTGTTGGAAAGCGGACCATGATAATCGATAATTACATGGCCAAGTTCTCCGGCCATTCCTTGCGTGCCTTTATAAATATTCCGGTCGATGATAATTCCACCGCCTACCCCCGTTCCGAGGGTGATCATGATAAAGCTGTCGAAGTTTCTGCCAACGCCAAAGTGTAAAGAACCAATGGCAGCTATGTTGGCATCGTTCTCTATTCTGCAGACAATGCCTGTTCTCTGTGTGATTTCCTCAGCGGCATTTACGACTGTCCATCCGGGTAAATTCGGTGGGTACTTAACCGTGGTTTGATCTTTTGAAACCATTCCGGGCAAACCCATTCCAATCCCGATAATCTCATACTTTTTTTTCAGGTCCCCAATGGTTTCTGCAATACGGTTCAGGATATGATCTTTTCCGAGTTTTGCCTGCGTGGGGGTTGTTACTTGTTCTACAATTCCTTTTTCATTATCAACAACGGCGGCTTTAATGTTGGTACCACCCAGATCAACACCAATGGCTTTCATTCAATTACGTTTAGAATCTTACGGTTCTGGTATTTTCGAGAAAATAATAGGCTGACTTCCCTAAGCCAAACGATACTATTTCTCACGTTTCACTTTATAGACAGTTTCTCCGGGCTTTCTCATCCCATATTCTTCCCGGGCAATTTTTTCGAGGAGGGCAGGATCTTTATCCAAATTTTCTATTTTGGTTTTAAGCTCTTCAGATCGCTCGTTCAGTTCAGCCGTTCGTTCTTTTAGCTCTTGCTTTTCAGTATATAAATCCCACCTTGTCTTCAGGCTGTATGAATCAATAAAAGCAAACCAAGCCACTACAAACGCTGTCAGCAAAAGTGCGAGAAAGGACTTTTTCCAGCGTAATGGATTTAAAAATTGTAGGTTCATAAATAAGCCTGTAGATTTTCGTTGGCATGTCAAAATACATTAATTTGGCTATTAAGTACAATCCAGTGTTTTGTATTCTATGAAAAAACTGCCCGTTCTGATTGCAACCTTTACGTTGATGTTTTCAACCCTCTCGGCCTATGCCCAGAGTGAGGAATGGATTCAGGTGTACTTTAATATGCCCGCCGATCACTCCGTTGCTGCCGGCAACAACCTCAGCAACAGTAACCAAGACCTGATCGGAACCCTTGAGCAACTTATCGATTCAGCCTCAACCAGCATCGACTTCTGCATTTATGATTTTGAACATCCGCGCATTGCTCATGCCCTGGTTCGAGCCAAAAACCGCGGAGTTCGCATCCGCGTGGTTACCGACGATCACAACCGAACCGATGGCGGTGATTACGACCTTGAAATCTGGACCATTCTTGCTACCGGCGGCATCCTTTCGATGGATGATGACGGCGATATCTATAACCCCAACGGAACCATTATCGACAATGACTTGGTGAATGACGGGTCTGACATGCATAATAAGTTTGCCGTTATTGATTACCTGAGTCCTTCCCCGGATGATGATTACGTATGGACAGGTTCAACCAACATGACTTTCACCGGGGCGTACAACACTAATCATACCCTTATTATAAAAGATACGGAGGTGGCTAAAGCCTACACCGAAGAGTTTGAACAAATGTGGGGTGATTCCGATGAAACCCCGGAGGCCAACCGGGCCGTATTTCATAAAGACAAAAGAAATGTAAGTCAGAATGTTTTTGATGTAGGCGGAACTCGGGTTGAAGTATATTTTGCTCCGGTGAACCGGGATCGCTCTAAGCCCAGTGTAAGCGAACGTCTGGTTTCCCTGATTCGGGATGAAGCCCAGCTCGACATTAACTTTCAGGCTTTCGCCATCACCCCGGACATTCCCATCAGCCGCCAAATGTGGGAGCAGTCATCCACCGGAGAGGTCCTGCTTCGCGGAGCCATAGACCGCAGCTTTTACAGCCGGTATCAAAGTGCCGGCGAGATATGGGGAATTGATTCCGCCCGCATGAACAACCGGATGATTTTACCGGCCAACGAGCTCCGAAAACTTCACCATAAAGTCATTCTGATCGATGCTGAACACCCCGATTCTGCCGACGTCGGTGTTACTGTTGCCGGCTCCTACAATTTTTCCATGAATGCAGAAATGAATAATGATGAAAATACCGTGATTATTTTTTCTGATAAAATCACCAATCAGTTTTACCAGGATTTTATGGGCGTGATGAAGCGAGCCAAAGAGGAGGCTTTCCCTCCGGCCCCTCCTCTGGAAACCGACCGTTGGTATGAAGTCTTTTCCATTACCGATGGCAGTCGTTTTGAAATTGAGATAGCTCCCGGTTTTGGTTACGGTGTTCGCTTTCTTGGTGTGGATGTACCAACCATCTATGCAGGGCAGGATTCGGCAGAGTTTTATTCCGGGGCAGCAGCCGATTACCTGCACAATCTGCTGGAAGGGCGGAAGGTGCGGCTTAAAGGGTTTGATGGAGGAAAACCCGAAGCCAGATATAATGCTTTTCAGGCCTATGTAGAAATGCAATACGATGATGGGCCGGTCAGTTTGAATAAAATGCTTCTGGAAAAAGGGTTCGGAACAACCTCGGTGTACTATCGCCAAAATGAAGACTCTGTTTCCGCTTTTAAACGCTACCAGGAATCAGCCCGGACTAAAGATGAAGGCCTTTGGAAACATCCTAAAAAAATAGGATCGAAAACGTTGCGAGCCGATGAAGTTGATACCGGAAGCCCGACCAATGTGATGTATCCCATCAATATTAACACAGCTGATGAAGCAACCCTGCAGCTGCTGCCCGGCATCGGACCGGCTTATTCAAAACGCATCGTTCAGTACCGGTTGGAGAATGGAAGTTTTAAAAGTGTGGATGAGATTACAAACATTCGGGGCATCGGCCCCAAAACACTGCAGAAGCTACGGCCTATTATTACGCTGGAATAGTTGACTTAAAACGGGAGTAAAGAGCTTCAAACTTTTTATCTGATAAGCCTCATCAGATAAATTAAACTCTGAAATTACTTCATCACCAGTGAACGTATATCGTCCTTTACCACGAAGGCGATCTAAATAACGACTCAGATATTTATATGTATTCCCGCTGCTCATTTTAGTTTTCATCTGCATAACCGGACGAATTTCATCCAATTATGCAGTTAAGAACTAAATATTGGAGATTAAATACAAGATGTGCTAATAGTTAAATAATCGGTCTGAAACTGCTGCTGGTAATCGTTCTCAAACAAGAAAGGAAAAGCCATAAAAAAACCCCATCCGAGATCAATCGTATGGGGCTGGTCAAGAGAGAGTCATTAAAAAAATTCCATAAAATTGTGTGAATCGGGAGGGGCTCGAACCCTCGACCCACGGCTTAAAAGGCCGTTGCTCTACCAACTGAGCTACCGATTCTCAAGTAGATTCCAAAGATAAGGCATTTATCAATTAGAGTACAAGGAAAAAATGAATTTTCTACTCCTTTTTTTCATTGCCTGCATCCAGAATCTGAACCAAATCAGTTTCGATCAGTCGGTGTGGTTTTTCTTCTATTCGTCCTACCTCCGTAGTGCCTTTTAAAACCAACACGCTGGGAATATATTTGATATCAAACTTATTTAAAAATGATTTGGGAAGTTTTTTTTGATGGTCCACTGCAATGTATTGAATATCGATGTTATCACTCCCCACAACTTCCAGTGTTTTCATAAGTCCGGGGATGTATTTCCTGGATTCACGGCACCAGCTCCCCACAAATACCCTCAATTGCACCGAATCGCGGTAAGCTGAAAGATACTCAACCGCCTCCCGGTCCGGTTCATACCGGTCGATATATATTTTATAGATTCGGTCGTTCGCCAGAATTTCTTCTTTTGTAACCGGACCTGTTAAATCTTGCTGCTGTGCTTTTGAGGCAGCGGGCCACATCAACCCGAAGCCAAGGATTACAGCAAATACAAACCTCCTTGCAGAGTTCATAAGGATTTCTGTTTTTTGGATAGTATCTTCAGTCAAATTACCATCTTTCATAGTCAATTATGCCAAGCATTTTCACCAAAATTATTGAAGGAGACATTCCAAGTTATAAAATAGCAGAGGATGACAAGCATTATGCTTTTCTGGACATCAATCCTTCTGCAGAAGGCCATACTTTGTGTATTCCTAAAAAAGAAGTGGACTATATTTTTGATCTGGAACCTTCGGACCTCTCGGAATTGAACCTCTTTGCCCAAAAAGTAGCCAGGGGAATTGATGAGGCTCTCCAGCCCATCCGAACTGGAATTATCGTGGAAGGCATGGAGGTGCCGCATGCTCACATCCACCTGATTCCCATTTATAAAGAAACGCAGCGATTTAGCCTGGGCATGCAAGTTGGGATAAGCCAGGACCGAATGATGGAGCTTGCTAAAATCATCAGCAAAAAGATTACATTATGAAAATCCTGATTATAAACGGCCCCAACCTGAACTTGCTCGGAAAGCGGAATCCCGGTATCTACGGAGCGAAAAGCTTGAAAGACCTGGAATACTTTCTGATTGATGAATTTCCAAAACACAACCTGGATTTTTTCCAGAGTAATATTGAAGGAGAACTGATTGATCAGGTTCAGCAAGCTATGGAAAGCGAGCTGCATGGAATCGTGATCAATCCCGGTGGATATTCTCACACCTCCGTTGCCCTGCGTGATGCACTGGAACCGCTGGATATTCCCAAAGTAGAAGTTCATATATCCAACATTCATGCCCGCGAAGAATTTCGGGAGAAGTCTATAACCGGGGGCGTAATGGATGGCATTATCACAGGATTTGGAAAGTACAGCTACGTGCTTGGCATTCAGGCTTTAGAGAAAATGACTGAATGAGCCTATCGCTACTTTCTTTCAACTTAACCGTTCGCATTGACAAAACTTAAAGAACTCTTTTCCGACACGCTGGTTTACGGGATAAGCAGTGTGGTTGCCCGGTTTATCGGGTACCTGCTGGTTCCACTGCATACAGGTGTATTCAGTGAAGATCAGTACGGAATTATTAGCCTGATTTTTGCGGCCATTGCATTGTTCAATGTGGTTTTTACAATGGGGATGGAATCGGCCTACATTCGATACGCCAAAGACCGCGACAAAGCGAAGGATATTTTTAAAACGGTACAGCTTTTCCTGTTGGTAACCTCCGGGGTTTTAGCATTTATTATTTGGGGAGCCGAACCCGTTGTGGCCCCAATCATAGGACTGGAGCCCGGCGATCCTATTCTCTGGATTATGCTGGGCATTCTCTTTTTTGATACCCTGGCTGTCGTCCCTTTTGCTGAACTCCGGCTCGTTCGCCGATCGGTATTGTTTGCTGCACTAAAAACAGGTAATGTAATCGTGAACCTCGGGCTGAACTTTTATCTCATCCTGGGACTGGATTATGGCATCGAGGCTGTATTTATCAGTAACCTAGTGGCCTCGCTTCTAACCGCATTGGCAATTTGGGTGTTTACCATTCCTATGTTCATGGGAAGCTGGAATACCGCTTTACTTAAAAAAGCCTTGCTGTTTGGGCTTCCTTTTATCCCGGCTGGTTTCGGGCATGCCATTAATGAACTGGTTGACCGTTTTTTCCTGAAAGCCATGGACCAATCTACCATAGACGCTTTATACGGTGCCGATTACAGCTCTGATGATATTGTGGGGATTTACAGTGCCTGTTACAAGCTGGCGGTTTTCATGCTTTTGATTGTACAGATGTTCAGGATGGCCTGGCAGCCGTTTTTTATGCGGCAGTCGGAAGAAGAGTCTGCCCCTCATACTTTCTCCCAAACCTTCACCTTATTTAATGCGGCAGCCGCTTCCGTTTTCCTGATTGTGGCCTTGTTTGCTGAACAGATTGTATCCATTAAAGTACCCATTCTGGATTTTTACCTGGTGGACCAGAAGTTCTGGGAGGGGCTTACCATTGTCCCGATCCTGCTTTTGGCTTACTGGTTTCAGGGGTGGTACATCAATTTTTCGGCGGGAATTTTTATTAGTGAATCCACCAAACGCCTTCCACAGATCACCCTGATCGGTGCCGGAATAACCATTATCGCCAATCTTATTATGATTCCCTTCTTCGGCATGATGGGCTCGGCCCTGGCTACCCTTGCAAGCTATGCCGTTATGGCGTTGCTGATTTATTACTACTCAACCAATGCCTTTGAAGTGCCCTATAAATTGGTGCGCGGTTTTGCCGTGATGGGCATCTCTGTCGGCTTACTTTACCTGAAACCAAGCATTCTTTCAATCGGGCTTTCAGAACTTGTAGCTTCTTTTCTGTTACTTCTTGCCGGGTTACTAAGCATTGGGTTTATCACTTACACCGCTGTTTTTTCGGACGAATAGCTCTACATATTTTCCATTTGATTCTATCCTAAAAAAATGAGTTAATTCTTTGGTGGAGTTGAAGTTAACCAAAAACGGTTTCCGGCTCCCGCTTCAGATATTATTAATTGGATAGCGTACCGGGATATTATTATGAATACAAAAGAACGAGTCGGGATATATGTAGATGCCGTTAACGTAACAATGAATGGAGGGTACGGGCTTCGCTACGATACCCTGCGAATGTTTGCCTGCCGGGGCGGGGGAATTGCTTCACGACTGAATGTGTATCTTTGTTATGATTCAGATCGCCTCAAAGAAGACCATGAATATCGCCAGAAAACCCAGCGCTTTTGTGAGGTCCTTCGTGATTTCGAATACAAAGTGACCGAAAAACCGGTTCAAACCTACACCAATCACGAGACCGGCGAAAAGATCTCAAAATCCACCATTGATATGGATATGGCCGTGGATATGTTGGTTCAGGCCGATCACCTCGATAAAATTGTGTTACTCAGCAGCAGCGGGAGTTATGTAAGCGTGGTGAATGCCATTCAAAATAAAGGCTGCCGGGTGGAGTTGGTCGGTTTCGACAATGTTTCCTCATCCCTGAAACGAGCCGTGGACTCATCGGTATCCGGTTACCTGATTCCCGGATTATTGCCTATCGAATCTCCGTATGAGTGGGGGAAAAATGGGTCTCGTGTTCGCGGGGTTTGCTATGATTTTTCTCAAGATGAAGGCTATGGGTTCCTCCGCTTCCTAACCCGGAAAAATGATTGCCTCTGGATTACAGATTCCCGCGATGAAAACTCTCCCTATAAAACCGTCTTCGCTCATGTATCACAGTTCGAGGAGGACTTTGACACGCATTACCTCCCCAGCCGCGAACTCATTTTCGAGTTTGATGTAACTGAAAATGATAAGGGGTTGATAGCGGAAAATATCGTACTGGTAAGTGCTCCGTGATTTCATTATTCGTTGCTTCGTTGAATGGTTATCAATACTCGCAAATCGGTCTTTCGGTCACTAGGTTAATCGAAAATCAAAACACTTTTATTCGATGGTTACACTGTCATCATCAAAGCCATCGTCTTTGCTGCTTTTCCAGGCTTTGTAGAAGCTCACCAGATTTGAAACCGAGTAGGTCAGCATAAAAAAGGCGATCAGATATGCTACCGAATCGGGGTTCATAATAATCAGCACCGCGGTGATGATAGTAATCACCCCAAGAATGGAGAGCTGCATAGCAAATAACATCAGCAGGCCGAATAGCCCCAGAAAAGAAGCAAAGGTAATTGGGATTAGTTCGGGGAAGATAAAAATCAGGACTCCGGTAACGATCGGAAGTGCAATCATCGGGGAAGGCAACCGGAACGCCAGGAACATCAGCCCCAGAGAAAGCAGATAGGCGCCGGCAATCAGGTAGAGAAAGTTTGGGAAAACAAGCGTTAAAACGCCCGTAGCTAATGTGAGCATCGCGTTAAATACCTGTCGTTGCCGCGATTTATTTTGTAAGCGATTCTGATAGTTTTCAAACATAATTGTCTATTAAATTTTCTTTAATTGCACGGAGGGTTCTGAAACCATTCCGCAATAACATTGAAGCCTTGGCAAATTTCATTAATCAAGCTCCACGAATTCTACATTTCTGCTCTCAGTATCCAGAAAAGCGATGGATGCTTTTCCATCAAAGCCGTTTGCCGTGCCTGGATTTATAACGATGGTTTTTCCGGATTCTTTATACACCATTTCGTGAGTGTGTCCGGTGATCACAACGTCATATCTGCCTGATTCGATCAGAGCGTCTGTAATTTCAGCATAGGTGCCATGATATACGGCAATGGTTAACCCTCCCTGTTCCGTTCTCAAAAAGTCGCCGGCCAGCTCGGCTCCGATCTCCCTGAATTTCGACATCAGAAGATATTTGTCACCATCGTTATTGCCGAAAATCCCTTTCAGGTTCAGACCTTCAAAATGCGGAATCATAAACGGACTGCAATAGTCTCCGGCATGCAATATGAGTTCTGCATTCCGATCTTTGAAGATCCTGATGGCTTTTTTCAGGTTAGGGATGTGATCGTGCGTGTCAGATATGATTCCAATCAGCATGGGTTCGTTTTTCGTTATTCATTGATTTGGTTTGGTAACACCTCATTACAAATAACTAAAATATATCCAAAGCTGAAAAGAAGCAGCGGGCAGAATAATCTACCCACCACTTTTCGCTGATTCGCTTTATTTAATCAGTGTCAGTTTTTTGGTCAGAACTATTGAACCCGCCTTCAATCGGTAAATATACATTCCTGATGATAGGTTGGCTGCATTAAAGTTCACGGAGTAACTACCCGCCGGCTTATTATTTTCATCAACAAGAGTGGCCACTTCCCGACCCAGCATATCGAAAACCCGTAAATCTATGCTGACCGATTTTGGCAAATCATACCTGATAATGGTGGATGGGTTAAACGGGTTGGGATAGTTTTGTCGAAGTGCGAACTCGTCAGGAATTCCGCTTTCGACTTCGGAAGAAGTAAGCAGCTTGGTGGTAAACGACCAACTCTCGCTCCATTCTCCCGTTCCGTATTCATTATTACCCCGAACCCGCCAATAGTACTGCGTATTTTCAGCGAGATCCTGAATAGTGACGGTTGTATCCTCAACTTCTTCAAAATGAGTATGCAGTTCCGCAAAGCCGGCATCGGTGGAGACTTCAACATCGTAGTTTACTGCCAGGCCATATTTTTTCTGTTGATCATCAGGAAACCATTTCAGGTTCAGGATCAGATCTGTATCCATCGCTTCGTTTCCCGGAAGATGTAAAATCGGTATTTTGGGGAATGAACTTGTGGGTCCGGTTGTGAATGACCAGGTGCTACTCCATTCACCCAGACCTTCCTCAAATATCCCTCTTACCCTCCAGTAAAAGACCGTGCTCGGAGGAAAAATGTGGACGGTCAATGTGGTGTCTACTATCGTATCTGCCCAGAAAATTCCTTCTGAAAAATCAGCTACGTAAGAGCCCTGGAATTCGTAATTGAGAGCTTCTGGAAGAGGTTTCCACACAAATATGACCGAGTCTTCCAGGCCTGTGGCTTCATTGGCAGGTAAAAGTAAAGCCGGAACCGGAGAGGGTTGCTCGTCTTCCACAGAAAAAGAATACACCTTTGACCAGGCAGCTTCTCCGTATTCGTTGAGTCCACGCACCCTCCAGAACCAAGACGTTCCCTTTGCCAGAGGCTTGGAGGTTAACGCGGTATCAGCACTAACACTGTCGATGGCCGGAGAATTGAAGGACTCTTCGTCATCCAGCTGAAACTGATATTCATCAGCATGAACATCGGAATGCCATGTAAACGTGAGTTCGGTCGGTTGATTTTCAGCCATATGAACCGGTGAAATGAGCTTGATGCTGTCCGGAAATGAACTCAGCGGTGAAGTTGCAAAGCTGAACACCTCACTCCACTCACTTTCCATGTCTTCAGCTACAGCTTTTACTCTCCAGTAGAGCTGACGCGCAGGCGGAAGTTCAGGAATGAAAAGCGTTGTGTCTGTAATGCCCTCTATAAAATAGTTGTCGGCGTTATCAAAGTTCTCAACTTCCGATCCTTCAAAATTGTAACTGACAGCATTTTCTACAGCACTCCAGACAGCCGTAACGGTATCTTTGAGTCCAGTTGACCCGTCTGCCGGATAAAGCAGTCCGGGGGGATCAAGCGGCTCTGCAGCTGTGGTAAAGCTATAGGTATCTGACCAATCGCCTTCATGATAAACGTTTGTACCCCGAACCCGCCAGTAATAGGTGCTACCCTCAGCTAAGCCTTCAGTAATTGTAATCGAGGTATCAACGTCAGAGTTATTGAAAATGATGGAAGAAAAAGCTGCATCCTCCGCCACTTTGATCTGATATTCTTCTGCATAGGAATCAGAGTGCCAGAGGAAGGATATTTCAAGGGGCAAGTCCTGCACCTCATCTGCAGGTGCTATTAGTGCAATACTTTTGGGTTTAGCGCTGTTTTCTGTGGTGGTGAAGTTAAACACTTCACTCCACTCGCTTTCGTCTTCGCCCACAACAGTTTTTACCCGCCAATAAAATGTAACTGAAGGAGGTAACCCATCCCCAAAATAAGTAGTGTCCTCAATCCCCTCTGCCAAAAAATTGTCTTCGGAGTTGAAATCATCCACACCGGAAACTTCAAGGGTATAGCTGTCGGCACCTTCTACCGACCTCCATTTTATTGTGAGAGTATCTTCAACTCCTGTAGTGCCTTTTGCCGGGCTGAGTAATTGAGGTGCATCAGGAAGTGTTTGCAGCGTTGTGAAGCTGAATACTTGAGACCACGAAGCCGCTCCGTACTCGTTAATTCCCCTCACCCTCCAAAAATAGGTGGTGGATTCTTCTAATGTACCCGAAGCAAAGAGGGTATCCTGCACGGTGTTATCCGCAACCGGTGATGTAAAAGCATCCGACTCATCAATCTGGATTTGATATTCATCGGCAAATACATCGGAGCGCCACACAAAAGTCATTTCGAGGGGCTGATCCGGCGACATATCAAGCGGAAAAATTAAGGTAATGGGGTCGGGCATCAGGCTGTTTTCCGTGGTAAAGAAGCTAAATACCTCACTCCATTCACTTTCCTGTTCCCCGGATAGCGTTTTTACTCTCCAGAAAAGTTCTCTGTCCGGTGGCAGCTCCGGGATAAACAGTGTGGTATCCGTTATGCCTTCCATATAGAAGTTATTCGGGTCGCTGAAATCAGAAGTCTCTGATCCTTCAAAGATATAGCTATCGGCATTTTCTACAGAACTCCAAACCGCCGTTACGGTATCTTCCAAACCGGTTGCGCTATTCACCGGAAACAGCAGTTCGGGTGCAGATGGCTGAGCTTCTTCTGTGGTGAAGCTGAAAACATCCGACCAGCTCCCCTCACCATACTCATTTACACCACGAACCCTCCAATAGTATTTGGTGCCGTCATCAAGCACACCTGTAGTAGTATTTGTGCCGGCTTTGGTCATATCACTTATCGGCGAGACAAACCCTTCCAGCGTATCGAGTTGAATTTGATATTCATCTGCGTATTCATCGGATTGCCAGGATAAGGTAACATTAGCTAATACCCCTGTGGCCCCATCAAAGGGAGAATTGAGTGTAATCGGCCCAGGCATTGAACTTGTTTCTGAAGAAGTAAAGCTGAATGCTGGACTCCACTCACTTTCCTGATCCCCATTCACTGCTTTAACCCTCCAGTACAGCGTCTGGTTAGGAGGTAAATCCGAAATAAAAAATGTGGTATCTGTTATGCCTTCTTCAAGAGCATACGGCTCACCTGAATCAATGAACTCATCCGATGCTGCTTTTTCAAGTGTGTAACTGTCTGCATTCTGAACGGTGTTCCAAACCAGCGTCACAGCATCTTCAACTCCTGCAGTTTCATCCGCCGGAGAAACCAAAACCGGAGCTGATAAAGGAATTACGGGCGGATTATTTTTCAGGTAGGGATAAGAATTCCCCTCATCGATTGCCCATATGGTGGAAAAATTCCAGGTACTGAAACTTGCCTGCTGCTTCATTTCTGCCTCCGTAAGCCCGGTCCCAAACCCATTGTCCGGACTTCCGCTGGCGGTATTCCAATAGTTGGCGACTTCAGAGCCCCCGCCGTCTTCTGCCAATAATCCACCTGTATCTGACGTACCAGCTGCATACGTTGTTGAAATGGTGCCTGTGTTATAACCAACAACTCCTCCATTTGCCCCATCAACCGTACTGTAGCTATTGATGACCACCCCAAAACTATTCCGGCCCACTAGTCCACCACTCGCGTTGGGAGACGAGCCTTCGGTAAAGCTTGAATTTACATTTCCCGATGAGTTATTCCCGACCAACACCCCGGAGTTGGTTCCCGACACTGCAACATTTGCATAGCTTAGGCTTACCGACCCATCCCCTGATCCATTCAAACCCACCAAACCTCCTACATTCGAAACACCGGCCACGGTTCCTGTTACTGAGCAGTTGCTCACCGACCCATTTGAGTTTTCCCCGAGAAGCCCTCCAACCGGGCTGTTTCCGGTTACATCCACATCCTCCAGGTGCACATTAACCAGGGAAGCATCGGTATCTATATATCCGAATAAACCTGCCCGCACCCCGGCTGCTACCCGTTGCATATAAAGTCCAGTAATCTTGTATCCGTCACCGTTGTAGCTGCCCTCAAACTCGCTGTTAAACTGTCCGATGGGAACCCACCCCAATCCCGAGTAATAAAAGTCTCCGGCCGGATCATCCCCGCCAAGATCAATATCTGCGGTTTGTATAAAATGAGAGCTAAGGTGATTGCGAACTTCATTTAGTTGAGCCGCCGTGGCTACCTGATAAGGATCGCCCGGGGTTCCCGAACCGCCTGCAAATTGAGCAAAAACTTCCGAAGGCAGCAAAAGTGCCATAAATAGAATAAATCCAATTCCTTTACTCATAATAATTCCCCTTGATTGATATTCCTGTTTTAGATTACTTATTGGGTGTGTCTTACTGTGGTTTGCGTAAAAAAAAGCCGGCCACATCAACTTAATTTTTCAGGTGTGAAGGGAGAGGTAACAGAATTGCTCTTAGACTGGAAAGCCGGCGACCAAAAGGCTTCCGAAGCTATTTTCCCGTTGGTATATGCCCGGCTGAAGGAGATTGCCCATGCCCACATTATCCGTGAACGCAACGACCTGACTTTTCAAAAAACGGATTTAGTGCATGAAGTTTTTCTGAAAATGATAGATCAAACCCGGATCGAAGCCTCTGACCGAAATCATTTCTACAGTATTGCTTCCCGCTGTATGAGGCAAATTTTGGTGGATTATGCCCGCAAAAAGAACAGCAAAAAAAGAGGGTCGGGGCAAAAAGCCGTTACACTGGATGAAAACCTGGCCGGCGAATCCGCTTCGCCTACTGATATTATTCGCATCGATGAGGCTTTGGATAAATTAGCCGGGCTGGACGAGCGGATGTCAAAAGTTACTGAACTTCACTTTTTTGGCGGCTTGAGTATTCCCGAAACTGCTGATGTTCTCGGAGTTTCCACCAGTACCATCGACCGGGAATGGAAAAAAGCCAAACTTTGGCTTTATCAATTTATATCTGAACAAAAAGAATGAGGTGTTCGCGCTTTTTATACGCATACCTTTACAATGGATGAACAACGCTGGCATACGATTAATCAAATACTGGACACCGCTCTGGGTCTTCAGGAAAAAACACG
The DNA here is from genome assembly GCF_024320785.1 of Gracilimonas sediminicola. Classification (NCBI taxonomy): domain Bacteria; kingdom Pseudomonadati; phylum Balneolota; class Balneolia; order Balneolales; family Balneolaceae; genus Gracilimonas; species Gracilimonas sediminicola. Next base: position 1,639,569 of record NZ_JANDBC010000001.1, on the reverse strand, counting down.
TAATGAGTATGTGCGGGAAACGTGTGGCACAGACACCAACCTTGCCGACCAAATTCTTTCCCTGTTAAGCGAACTGCCTGAAAGCGATGTTTTTTGGGAAGCCGAGAAGAAGCTCAGCGAAACCCTGCTTCGTGATTATTCCCAAAATGTGCTTAACAAAGAGCTGTCCGAAACGCTTCTCCCTTTCAAAATCGGCAAGTATGAGGCCACAGAGCTGATAGGCCGCGGCGGCATGGGTACGGTGTACAAAGCCCGGAGAATTGATGGCGAGTTTGAGCGGATTGCAGCCATTAAAGTTGTGAATGAGTTCTTTCTTTCGGATTCCACTATGGAGAGATTCCGAAGAGAACGCCAAATTCTCGCCCGGTTAAATCACCCCAATATTGCCGTTCTTTTCGATGGCGGAGTCCTTGAAGACGGGCGTCCATATCTGATTATGGAATTAATAGAGGGCACCTCAATCACAGAGTATTCGGTTGAACATCATTTGCCACTCTCAGAGCGAATTGAGCTCCTGAAGAAACTCTGCCTTACCGTTCATTACGCTCATCAAAACCTGATTGTGCACCGCGACCTGAAGCCCTCCAATATTCTGGTTAATGAGATGGGGGAACTAAAAGTTCTGGACTTTGGGATTGCCCGGCTTTTGAAAGAGAATATATATGAAGAAAACGCCCATCGGGTGTTGAGCCTGCAATACGCTTCCCCGGAGCAAATTCAGAATAAGAAAATTACGACTGCCTCAGATATTTATAACTTGGGACTCCTGGGTTGGGAGCTGATTTGTAACGAAAAGCCTCTTAATTTTTCGGGAATAAGCAGGAATGAAGCAGAGGAGATCATCCTGAATAAACCTCCGAATACACTTTCACAAACCATCCCATCTGATCTGCAGGCTATACTTCAGAAAGCTATTCAAAAAAAGCCTGAAGACCGGTATTCATCGGCGCTTGAATTCCACCAGGATCTGGAAGACTTTCAGCAAAAGAGGCCTGTAAAAGCTGTCCCCGGGAATTACAGATACAAAACCCGCAGATTTGTAACCCGAAATCTAAAATTCGTAGTTGCAGCCGTGGTTTTTGTTCTATCGCTTTCCACACTGTTATTCTATCATATTCAAACCGTTTCGCATGAACGGGACAAGGCCCTTGAAGAAGCTGAAAAAGCCCGGATTACGAGTGCCTTTATGTCGGGCGTATTTGAGAATGCGGACTACACCCGGGATGATGAATCGGCCATTACATCTAACCAATTTCTTGATGACGGAGTTGAATACATTCACCGGGACTTGGGACATTATCCTGATGTACAGGCACAGCTGCTCGAAACCGTAGCCCGAGTCCATCAAAACCTCGGGAATCTGGATAAGGCCGAAGAGTTGTATTTAGAAGTGAAGGATATCAGAGAGTCTCTTCCCTCCGATCATCCGGATAAATACCTATTGGCTTCCTGTTATCACAATCTGGGTGACTTTTACCGGGACAAAGGAGACTACTCCAAATCGGAGTACTATTACATTCAGGCATTAGAAGAAAAACAAAACAATCCTGACACGGAAATAGCTTCTCTTGGAAATACAATGGAGGGCTTAGGGTGGATTTGGTTTATACAAGGAAAGACCACCAAAGCAGATTCCATTATACTAAGTGCCAAATCGGGTTATGAGGCGGCTGAAATGAACGAAACCATGCTCTACTCAAATATACTTCAAAACCTGTCTTGGATATATTTTTCACAAGGAAGCCGCCATACAGCTGACAGCCTTTTTAGAGTCACCCTGGATCTGCGAGAACAACTTTACAACCAGGATGCCCCAAATGCTACAAGGAAAGCTATCGCCCAAACGCTTCATAGCCTGGGCTGGGCAACTTTTGTGCAGGGCAATCTCGATGAGGCAGCTGATTTTACCCAACGAGCAATAGAAATTCGGGATGAGGTATTGGGTCGAAATCACTTCGAAACAGCCTGGAGCATCAATAATCTTGGATTGATAGAGCGAGCCCGTAATAATAGAAGCAGAGCCGAGCAACTTCTACAAGAGGCCTATACCATCCGAAAAGAGGTGTTGGGGGAATCACATCCTCACACTATTCAAAGCTTAAACAACCTTAAGCTTTTTGAGCAGGACCTTAATTGATTCCCATAAGTTTCTATTTTAATCTTTTCTCTTCCTTTGAACGATCTTACGGCTTTACTAATTTTAGGGCATATGGATGAAAAACACTTTCACATAAAAAACATGGTGTGCAGTCACTGCGCGGAAGTTCTGGAAGAAAAGCTGCTGGCTGCCGATTTTGAGATTCAGAAAATCGAACTCGGACAGCTGACCTTATCAAATCCGGTTACCGCAGATGAATACGAACGCCTGATTCAAGTTGTGCGCAACAATGGGTTTGAATTGATTAACGATAAAGGCAGCCGGATTGTAGAGCAGATTAAACAGCTTATCATTCAGTTGATCCGCACCGACAAGGAGCTGGAGGGCAACCTGTCTGCCTATCTTTCCAAAAAAATTAATAAAGATTATCAGCAGCTCAGTCGGTTGTTTTCCAATGTGGAGGGGAAATCCATTGAGCGGTATTACATCCTGCAGAAAATTGAGCGGGCCAAAGAGCTTATTGTTTATGGCGAACAAAGCCTCACGGAAATCGCCTATGAGCTTGGATATAGCAGTCAGCAGCATTTCTCCCGACAGTTTAAGAAAGAAACCGGGCTGTCACCCTCTCACTTTAAGGACGTGAAGGAGAACAAGCGCATCTCCATCGACAAGCTCTGACAAAATCCTGCACAAGAATTACACAATACTGCAATCCACCCGGTGCAGATACCGCTATCTTGAGATCAAATTAACAGATATGCTATGATCTCGTTCCTGAAAAAATACCGGGAGGTTGCTATTGCCTCCGTTTTCCTTATTGCCGCACTGATTGCCCGGCACGCTTTTACTTTTACCGGACAGGAATATGTGTTCATTTCCCTCTTTGTCATTTCATACCTGTTTGTAGGCGGGCCCGTGTGGATGAAAGCTTATCGGTCCATAAAAAAAGGAACCCTGTTCAGTGAGTTTTTCCTGATGGGTATTGCCACCATTGGAGCTTTTGCTTTGGGTGAATACGCAGAAGGCGTGGCGGTCATGCTCTTTTACATGATTGGAGAATATGCACAACACGGAGCGGTTACCAAGGCCCGCCACTCTATCCAAAAGCTGATTGAGCAGCAGCCTGATATTGCAACGGTAGAGCGGAATGGAGCAACCATCATGGTGCATCCCGGCCAGGTTGAAGTTGGGGATATCATTCAGGTGCGGCCCGGAGAAAAAGTACCGCTGGATGGTGAATTGCTCACCGAGAAAGCATCCTTTAATACCGCGGCCCTTACCGGAGAATCCAAACCTGTAAACCGAACTTCCGGCGAAGAAGTCTGGGCCGGCTCCATTAATCAGGACAGGCTTGTTCGCATCCGGGTAAACAGTGTATTTGAGGACACCAAGCTTTCCCATATTCTTGAAATGGTACAAGAGGCCGCCCAGCGAAAAGCCCCCACTCAGCGCTTTATGACAAAATTCGCTAAAGTGTACACCCCTATCGTTGTATGGCTGGCAGTCGCCGTTACGTTTGTCCCCTATTTATTTGTAGAGCAGTATGTATTTCAGGAGTGGTTCTATAAAGCCCTCGTTTTTCTTGTGGTTTCTTGCCCTTGTGGACTCGTAATCTCTATACCGCTCGGTTATTTCGGGGGAATCGGGGCCGCCTCCAGAAACGGTATTTTGCTGAAAGGCTCGGATTATCTGGACCAACTTCGAAAAATGAATATCCTGTTTATGGATAAAACCGGAACACTTACTGAAGGAACTTTTGAAGTGCAAACGGTGACCACCCATAACGGATTAAGTGAAGCAGAGGTCATTGCCTACGCCGCCTCGCTTGAACAACATTCCACACACCCGATTGGCAAGGCCATTCTCTCATTTAAAAACGGGCAGGAACTGTTTGAAGTTGAGCAGCAACAAGAGGTTTCCGGAAAGGGACTTAAAGGATTTATTAAACACAAAGAAGTTTTAGTTGGAAATGCAGAATTGCTAAAAGAACGTGGAGTAAAGGTAACTCAAGACAACCTTTCTGAGCCTTATACCTTTGTCCATGTAGCGGTGGACGGAGAACATGCGGGAACCATCCGTATTTCCGATAAAATTAAGGAGGACAGTAAACAGACTATTCAGGAGCTCAGGGAAAGGGGAATTCAGCGAATGATAATGCTATCCGGTGATAACCCCGATGTTGTTTCGTTTGTTGCTAACGAGCTGGGGCTTGATGAGGCTCACGGCGGCTTACTTCCTGATGAAAAATACAGCCTCGTTGAGCAGGCTTTGGGCAAAGGGAATACCGTCGGCTTTATAGGTGACGGGGTGAATGATGCGCCGGTAATTACCCTGGCTGATGTAGGTATTGCCATGGGAGGCATCGGATCAGACGCAACCGTTGACACTGCCGATGTCGTTATTCAAACCGATCAGCCTTCCAAAGTTGCCAAAGCTATCGACATCTCCCGGTTCACCCATAAGGTGGTGTGGCAAAACATCGGGTTTGCGCTGGGCATTAAAGTGCTGGTGATGGGACTTGCCGCCATTGGCCTGGCCTCTATGTGGGAAGCCATTTTTGCTGATGTGGGTGTGGCCCTTATTGCCATCGCAAATGCCATTCGTGTTCAAAACACTTTTTCTGAAGGAGGTTCCATTTTAGATTTATTCCGGAAAAGCGATGAGGTGTCGAAGCCGAAGATGGCTGCAGCTTCCTGTTGTGATGCCTGCTAAAATCAGGTTATAACGACCATGCCTGGTTCAAGCGTCCGCTTGGACCAGAATGAAACCACACCTCATCTTTAAAATCATACATCGTTCAAGCGGACGCTTGCACTATTTTATGAAGCTTGCACAATTTCAGATTTCATCACACCCAGCGCCGAACTTTCTTCTTGTAATCCAGAAACTCATCCCCAAACTTTTGCTTCATTACCTCTTCTTCAGGCTTTATCTGAAACTCGTTCATATACCAGGTGAAGCATGGAATGAACAGCACGGTAAGTAAATTCCCTAATTTAAACACAGCCGCACAAAGAATAAGAACCATCCCCAAATACATGGGATTTCTTGTAAGACGATAGATCCCTGACTTCACAAATGCAGAAGTATCCTGTGGTTTATGCGGGTTTACGGTGGTTGATTTTTTACTAAACTCAATCACCCCCAAAAGAACTACCAAACCACCTGTCGAAATGAGCAAGCCATACACCCATTCCGGCGTTTTTAGAACTAATGGCTCAAGAGTAAGCCAACGATCTGTCAGCCACATGAGTACCACACACAGCAGGAACAGAAGAGCCGGGGGAATTTTCAGTTTCAATCCATTCATGGTACTTCTAAATTTTATCAAGCGATTTGCGCTCAGGGTTTTGCAGCTTTTGGTATTCACTCATGCTCATCCCGGTTATTTCTTTAAACTGTCGCGATAAGTGTTGAAGGTTCTTATATCCTAACTGATACGCAATTTCGCTGAAGCTGAGATTCTCATACTCCACCCGTTCTTTGGCCTTTTCAATCTTCAGACGAATAAAATATTTTTCAATCGTAATTTCTTCTTTCCGGGAAAAAATGCGGGATATCGTAGCATAACTTTTGGCAAGCTTCTTAGCCAGGTAATCCGATAAGGAAGTGTCATCGGTTTCCAGCTCTCCCGAATCTACCCATTGAATCAGTGTTGTTTTCACCTTTTCCACTAAAATAGAATCTTCATCCTTAATCAGCCCAAAGTTGAAGCGCTCCATTTCTTTTTCAATCTCTTTAAGGGTGGGATGATCCCCCTGGCGGGTTACTTCAGCCTTTCCAAGCTGAACATGATCTACTTTAAGCCCCAGCGCCGTAAGCGCGGTTTCTATGACCATCTCGCAGCGGTCGCAAACCATGTTTTTTATATGCAGCGTCATTTTTTCCATAGCGTCAAGGTAAATTTAAAACCTCAAGTACCAAGCACCAAATTCCAAGCTCAAGGATATTGGTCATTGAGATTTGGTGCGAGGTCATTATTCCTATTTATCTGACCACACCGCAAATTCGTTCCCACTGGGTTCGGTGAAATGAAAGCGCCGGCCACCGGGAAAGGAAAAGGTGTCTTTTACAATTTCTGCTCCTGCATTTTTGACTTTTTCCAACGTGGCTTCCAAATCCTCACTGAAAAAAATAACCAGGGCAGCGCCGGTTTCGGTTGTTGATTTCATTTCTGACTTATAAAACCCTCCGTTAATCCCCTCGTTCGAAAAATCACAGTACTCCGGTCCATAATCCGTGAACTCCCAGCCAAAGGCATTCCTGAAAAAGGTTTTAGTAGCTTCAAGATCCGCTGATGGGAATTCTACATAATCTATTTTCTCGTGTTTGCTCATATCATCTTGATTCATTCAATTGTGGTTGAGGGCATTTAAGCCGTCTCCATTAATATATTCCACCTCTGATAAGTATCAAATATTGATGCTTTTTTTAGGTACAATAAAGAGAAACCTTAAGTAATTGTTTCTATGAAATCATTTGATGTTATAAAGTCGACCGGGGAGCGAGAAAAATTTAAGTTGTCCAAGTTAAAGCAGTCGTTGGGTAACGCCGGTGCTCAGCCGCCGGTTATTAAGGCTGTAGTGAATCATTTAGAAGAAACCGGTTACTTTCGGGATGATATCACTACAAAAGAAATTTACCGCGAGGCTTACCGTCTTCTCAAAAAGAACTCGAAGCGAGTGGCACGCAGATATAAACTGAAAGAATCGTTGCTCGAACTTGGCCCATCAGGATATCCTTTTGAAGTTTTGATTTCTGAAGTATTCAGGAGCTTAGGGTACAAAACTGAGGTTGGGGAAACCGTTCAGGGTAAGTGTGTTTCTCATGAAATAGACGTAATTGCACAAGATGAACAGGAGATTTTCATGATTGAATGCAAGTTCCATAACCGGAAAGATCATCATTGTAATGTCACTATACCTTTGTATGTGCAGTCCCGTTTTTTGGATGTTTCAGAAACCTGGAAGACTGACTCAAATCTAAAAAACAAAAAATCCTGTGGTTTTATAGCAACCAACACCCGGTTTACTCAGGATGCTATTGATTACGCTGCATGCTCCGGAATGAAATTACTGAGCTGGAATTACCCAAAAGGACAGGGATTGCGCAGCTTGATTGAAGAGACACAAATCCACCCGATTACAGCTTTACTAAGCTTAACCAGGAAAGAGAAACAGTCATTATTAAATGAGGATATCGTTCATTGCAAGCAGCTGCTGGATCAGCAAGAGGTCTTGAATCAACTGCGGTTCAGCCATAGTAAAAGATCAAAAATTATAAAGGAAGCAGAGGAAGTGTGTACCGTTTAACAAACTTGGTTTGGTGAAGCTGCTTCATTATCATCTGATAATCTTAAACCCGGACATTCATCATGAAAGAGAAAATATTATCCTACGAAAACGAAGACATCAAAGTCACCTGGGACCTGAAGCGATGTATCCATGCTGAAGAGTGTGTGCACGGGCTACCCGATGTATTCGACCCCAACCAAAAGCCCTGGATACAACCTGAGCAAGCCGAAGCCGGGGATCTGGCGGAAGTGATTGAGCGATGCCCTACCGGAGCCTTACATTATGAATTAAAGAAAACCACTGAAAAGGAAGAGGCGCCGGAACAGAATGTAATCACCATAGAGAAAGACGGGCCCATTTATATTCACGGCGAAGTGGTGATTCGTGATATGGATGAAAACGTCGTGCTCAAAGATACACGCGTAGCCATGTGCCGCTGTGGTAAATCCAAGAATAAACCTCTTTGCGATAACTCACATATTGAGGCCGAGTTCAAAGCCGATACCTCCTACAACCCGGAACGCCTGCGCACCGAACCGGTAAACGGAAAGGGTGGGGAGCTTTCCATCAAACTGTTTGATAACGCGCCCTTTCTGGTACAGGGTAATTACGACCTGGTAGGTGAAGAAACCGGAAGGGAAACATGCAGCAAGAAAATGAGTTTTTGTCGCTGTGGGGGATCCCATACCAAACCCTTTTGCGATGGCACTCACAAGAAAGTCGGTTTTGTCTCTGATTAAAGGTTATTCGTGTAATTATTAACTTATCAAGGATATTCATCCATTCTCAAAATAACGAATAACAGTTATCAAGATGTCCAATCCTAAAATCATACTTGCTGTTGCGGCTTTCTTGCTCACCATTGCTGTAGCAGCCGGTGCTTTCGGCGCCCATGCTTTAAAAAATACTCTGAGTGCAGAGCGACTCGAAACCTGGCAAACGGCCGTTCAATATCATGCATGGCATGCTCTGGGTTTGATGCTGATTGCCCTAATCGGAGCTCAGTTTCAGATGGTTGTAACCTGGCCGGCTTCACTGATTCTGTCAGGAATCCTTATTTTCTCCGGCAGCCTGTATATACTGTGCCTGTCCGGAGCAAGCTGGCTCGGAGCTATAACCCCCATTGGTGGTGTCGCTTTTATTACCGGATGGGTACTGCTTGGAGTGCAGGTTTTGAGAAATGCATATTGAGGCTTTCTACGATTATTGCCTGTCACTGCCCGGGGTTTCCGAAGACTTCCCATTTGGAGAACAAACGCTGGTTTTTAAAGTAATGGGCAAGATGTTTGCCCTTACCGACATTGAGGTTTTTGAAAGCATCAACCTTAAGTGTGAGCCGGTGAGAGCGCTCGAACTTCGCGCATCTTATGAGGAAGTTAAGCCCGGCTATCATATGAACAAAAAGCACTGGAACACGGTGAGCACTACCGGTGCTTTGGGAGATGAGCTACTCTTTGAGCTGATTAAACATTCTTATGACTTAGTAGTCGCCAAGCTTCCCCGAAAAGATCGTTAAGCACTATCCCCCTGAGCCCGATTTACCTGGTACCATGCGGCTCATCATCTTTTTAAAGAAAGCCCAGAAAAATTCAAATTGACCAAACAAGGCCCCGTAGATCAGCAGAAAAATATTATACAGCGGAAGGATAGTTACCAGCCAAACAACCGCCTTAAGCCAGAACGGATCCGTGTCGATAATCCCTATCAGATTAAAAACGAAACGTCTGGCGTAAAGTGCCGTAAAGCCGGTGCAAGCAAAGACGATGAGTATCACCAGCACCTGCCAGTTGCTGGTTATTCCCCACCGGGATTTTAATTGTTGAAGTATTTTCATCACAAAAGTTTTATTTGTCAAAAAATATCCTTTTTCTAAACCTATATGAAGTTAAATAGTTAGATTTATTTGTAGGAAATTTTTACAAAAATACTACTGTGCTTTCTTGCAATTCCTTCTTCCGGCAGGTAGTTTCAGCTGAAAGGAAGGACATTCGGAGTTTATTTGAAGACTAACAATCAGGGTATGCATTCATATGTAATGGAGGCGATTGGTGCCTTTTTTCTTGTATTGGTTTTTGGCTTTACAGGAGATCCGCTCGCCATCGGCTTAACCTTAATGGCTTTGGTTTATATTGGTTCCCGCATTTCGGGAGCTCACTATAACCCTGCCGTTTCCCTCGCATTTTTTTTAAAAAGAAGGCTTTCCGGAGCTGAATTTGCAGGCTACCTGATCGCACAGCTTTTCGGAGCATTTCTGGCAGCAGCAGCAATTTTCTTTCTCTCCACTTCCGTTTTTTACATTGAACCGCCGGCTACCACCAATTTATATCAGCAGGTATTTGCCGAGGTGGTATTCACCTTCATTTTTGTGTTAGTGATGCTGACTCTGGCCCTCACTAAAAGCTTTCGTAAAAGTTCTCTCTCCGGTTTGGCTGTTGGTCTCGCTTTTGGCGGGATGCTTATGGTGGCTACCCCCGTTTCAGGTGGTATTTTAAACCCGGCAACCTCCATCGGCACAGCCAGCTTCGATCTTATCAACGGAGGAAATTCTATTATTCACTCTCTGCTTTATACACTGGCTCCCTTAACGGGTGGGGCATTAGCTGCTTTTGCGTTCAGCTATTTTCATAGATTGGAATTCTGAAATAGAACCGGCTTCCAACTCCTTCTTCACTCTCTACCTTGATATCACTTTGATGTGCATTGAGGATTCCCTTAACAACCGATAAGCCCAAACCTGTTCCGCCCTTGTCTCTTGATCGTGCCTTATCAGTACGATAAAAGCGATCGAACAAACGATCCAGATGTTCCTCGCCAATTCCGGGTCCTGTATCTTTTACGTACACTTCTACCCGCTCATCCATTTGCTTCAGCCCAACTTCCACCTCACCTTCCTGCGTGTATTTAATGGCATTCGAAATCAGGTTATCTACCACCTGCTCCATTTTATTTGGATCGGCATTTACCATAAATGACTTAAGGTTAGCTGCTTTAAGCTGAAGTCCTTTTTCCTGTGCAATCGGCTCATACATCATCAACGCTTCGTCAATAATTTCCTTTAAGTCAAAAACCTCCCGATTGATAAAGTTTTCGTCAAAGTCATAGCGTTGCAATGTTTTGATGTCTTCAAATAGCCGGGCTACTCGCTTGATCTGTTTCTGAGCGGTCAACATATACTGCTTTTTCTTTTCGGGCTGAAGGTTTTTCAGCTCTAACATTTCCAGGGCTCCGGAAATGGTGTGCAGGGGATTTCTGACTTCGTGAGTTATATCCGCGAAAAACTGGCTCTGCTTTTCGTTGAGCATTTTCAGCTTCTCATTATCTGCCCGAAGGGTGCGAGCCATATGATTTAGAGAATCAGCTAACGTGCCGAACTCATCATTTCTGTTCAGATCAATTTTTCGGTCCAGATTTCCTTTTGCGATATCAAGTGCTGCCTCATTCAACCGCTGAATGGGTGCCGCCATGTACCGCGCAAATAAGATACTAACCACAATCACCGCTGCTATAGAGAAGAACATCCCCGCATAAATAATATGACGAATGCTGGCTACAGCTGCGTAATACTGCCTTTTGTCCTGACTTATTCTCAGGTACTGAGCGGCGTTATCCGACTGACCCAGATCTACATAAGCGATAAGCTTCTCCGGGTTCTCGTCAGACCGGACGATAGGGTCGCCATCTTCACGCTCCAGCTCGGTCAGTAAATCTTCGTTCAAATACGGTTCTACATCCTCAAAAGCAGAATCAGGAAAGGTTAAAAAGCGAACCCCGCCTCTGTCATAAACCGCCATTTCGTATTTAGAAAGTCGGGCTTGCCGCTGAATTTTATCATCAAACAGAGCATTATCTTTAAAACTACCAGCCGCAAGAGCCAGGGAAAGAGCATCCCTCTCAAACTGTTCCACGCCTTCATCCAACAAAAAGCTGCGGATAGTTAGTATGGAATAGGCACTAATGGTGATGATCCCGATGATAAGCAGGATGATATAGGTCCACGCCAGTTTGGATCTTATTTTCATCTGTGTAGAAACTCTTTATTGAACCCATAGCCAACACCGCGGTATGTTTTTATGAGCTTGCCTTCATCACCCATTTTTAAGCGCAGATTTTTGACATGTACATCAACGGTCCTGTCAAATACATACTTTTCCTCATCGGAGATCTTTTCCAGAATCTGCTGCCGGCTGTATACCAGTTTAGGGTTCTGCAAAATCATTTCCGCTATGGTGTACTCGGTGTGCGTCAGGTCAATAAGTTCTTCGTTGATGTAGAGCTCCTTAGAGTCCAGGTCTAAATACACATGCCCGTACTGAATCCAGTTACTTTTATCTGGCGAACGACGGCGCAGTTGTGTTTCAACATGTGCTTTCACAAGGTTCAAGCTGGCTGGCTTTTTGATGTAATCATCCGCCCCGAGCTCAAGCCCCTCGATTTCATCTTTCTCTTCATCCCGTGCTGTCAGAAAAAGAACCGGGATTTCGTACACCACCGGATGTTTGCGAATGTGTCTGCATATTTCTTTCCCATCGTAATGGGGAACCATGATATCAAGAATAGCCAGGTGTAGATCATTGGCGTTATCATCAATTAGTTCAATGGCTTTTTTGCCGTCTTTTGCCCACAGGACATCATAGTCATTAAGTTCCAGAAAGTTTGCCAGCATCTCGCCGGATTCTTCCTCGTCTTCCACCAACAGGATTGTATGTTTGTTGCTCATTTATTCACTTTTTATGTATAAACGTGTTTAAGTGTTCGGGTGTTAAAGTACGTTTTTTAGCATTACTTTAACACCCCAACACTTTCATACTGTAACGCTTATTACTGCAAAAAATCAGAATTTACGAATGAATTACCAAGGAAAAACCATCTGGATTACCGGGGCATCATCAGGAATCGGAGAGGCCTTCACCAGGGCATTCTACAAAGAAGGGGCCAACCTGATTCTATCTTCGCGCAGACAAGAGGTTTTGGAAGAAGTAAGGAATAGTTTGGGAGAAGACACTTCCAATGTGAAGATTATCGCTCTCGATTTGATGGACGGGGACTCTTTTCCCGAAAAAACCAAGGAAGCGCTGGCTGCCTTTGGTCAGATTGACGTTCTGATTAATAACGGAGGGGTGAGTCAGCGGTCAACCGTGATGGAATCTGAAATGAGCACATTCCGGCGACTGATGGAGATCAATTATTTTGGGGCTGTTGGGTTGACTAAAGAAGTACTCCCACATATGGTGGATCGGAAATCGGGGCATATCATCGTAACCAGCAGCGTGGCGGGTAAAATTGGCACTAAATTTCGGTCAGGTTATGCCGGCAGTAAACATGCGGTTCAGGGATTTTTCAATTCACTTCGACAGGAAATGTATGAGCATAACGTAGCCGTGACCTTACTTTGCCCGGGATTCATCAAAACCGACATCTCCAAAAATGCCTTAACCGGAGACGGTTCCAAATTCGACAAGATGGGAGACGCCCACTCCAATGCCATGACGGCCGATGAAATGGTGGCTAAGGTGATGCCTAAAATAAAGGCTCAAAAAGAGGAAATCTATGTAACGGGCTTTAAAGAAAAATTGGCCCTTTGGGTGCAGCGGTTCTCCCCAACGTTATTAAACAAGATTTTGAAAAACCAGAAAGTTACGTAGTTTCGGAGTCAATTTTGCGTCTATGGCACTTCAAATTAATTACTTCCTGTTTGTACTTTGCATCGTCTTCTGTTACTCCTGCAAAGATAGTATTAGCACATCCCTGCCTGAATATGAGATAAATCTATCTGTAGAAGTTGGACATAATGAAGTGGTTATTGAGCTATCGTCGGTCGGAAACATTAATATCTCTGACATTGAACTTGCTGTAAATGATTCATTATTATCTTCTCGTTTTTGGGGACGAAACAAAATAATTTGGGGCCGGTTTAATCCTGATGATCAATTATTCACCGATAATAATTCTATTGAGCTTCAGTATCAGGGTGTAACCCAAAATTTTACTTTTGATCTGGACCGAATTTCTATTTCTCAATTAGACACCAGTGCTGCAGACTCAGTAATAGAAGGTAGAATTTACAGAGAACCTCATACAGATTTTAAACTTCCTTGGCTCAATAATAATAGCCCAGACTTTAATATTGTTATTTTAGGCTATCGCGAATATGACAGAGATAATCGTGAGTACATTTTCTACCACAAACAATTTGTAACCTCTGAAACGTTTGTATCGATACCTGCTGACTTCAACCCAAACGCTTCATTAGAGCTTTACCTATGGTCCTGTTGGGGGCCAGAACCGACTCACCAGGGATACAGTAAAGACGACCCACTCCCTGTTAATTTTCGAAGGTGTTCAAATCTATTTACCCAGATATAATTTCTGTATATGCATACTATCAGTCGTGAGTCACTACTTTCATTAACCCTTATTTTCTTATCAATCTTCTTGCTTTCATGTAAAAATGAAGCAGAAAGAAATGAGTTTATAATTGGGTATGCCGGAACTTTTGACTTACACGATGTGACCGGATATGCAACCATTCAATCAAGAATTGAGGCCTATAACTTTAAAAACCCTGACCTCATACGCTCAAGTATTAATGAAAAAGATCTTGGATATTTCAGGCAAGATATAGAGTTCGCATACACTATAGAAACCTTTACTGTAGATGAAGGAATTTTATTAGAGCTGGAAGTTGAATACAATGGAAGAAAGACCACCTTTTCTGACCACATTATGCCTGAACTTAGTTATGACAAAATTTTGCTTGATGATCAAGACACCACTAGTAACGAAATTGAACTTTCTTGGAATGAAATTAGTGGGGCCGACTACTACAGTATCGATATTGAGTCTACATATTATAACTCTATTGTATGGGATACAGTAGTAGTTAATACAAACTCAATAATGTTCAATAAGGACTTCTTTCAGAGCCTGTATGGATCTATAAAAGTAAATATTACAGCAATTAAAGGCCCCCTGCCTAACGAGAAAAATTATTATAATTTAGATGGAGGTCTTAAGGGAAGATTTTTACTTATCTCAGGTTCTTATGTGAGAACACGTGGACACTCCAAAAAGTCAATAAGTAAAACTTCATCCTCCGAAGAACCAAGGTTGGTGATCGAAAATATTTTAAATCGTTACCAGTAAAGGCACTAAAAAAGAAGTTTATATGGACTCGTTAATAATAATCGATTCACGAATAACGATTAACGAACTCACCCTAACCGCTTCCGTTTTATAAGGTAAGCCAGCAAGGATTGATCAAATTGCCCCTGCGTATCCATTTCGGCAAAGTCGATTTCAAACTCACTGCAGGCCATGCGGAATTTCTTTGTGTATTCTTCCACTTTCTTCCGGTAATCTTCCCGAACCTGAGCCGGCAGCACTTCCACTTCCTCATCAACCTCCATGTCTTCAAAAACAAAGCGCCGGTCGGGGAAATCCAGGTCGCGTTCACTTTTCTTTTCCAGCACGTTGAATAACAGCACTTCATGCTTTCGGTGGCGAAGGTGTTTCAGGGCAGAAATAATCTCTTCATGCTCATCGATATTTTCAAAAAGGTCGGTGATGATGACCACCAGGCTTCGGTGGTTTAACCGTTCGGCCACTTCGTGAATAGCCTGGGCTGAAGCTGTCTTACGCTTTTCAGGGTCGTTCTTTTCCTCACGGATCAGTTCCCGCTCCAGCTCAGTATAAATCTGGCGAAGATGGGCATAGGTTGATTTGGCGGGGATGAAAGCATCGATCTTTGAATTAAAGGGGATGAGCCCACAGGCATCGCGCTGGCGGTGCATCATATACATCAGCGAGGCGGCGTAATGAATTCCATACCTGAGCTTTGTCCATTCCCCAAAATGCTTAAACAGCATGGACGAGCTTGTATCCAGCATCACATAAGAGCGCAGGTTTGTCTCCTCCTCATACTGCTTCACATAAAACCGCTCTTTCTTGGCATATACTTTCCAGTCGATATGCTTGAAGTCATCGCCGGGATTGTACGGCCGGTGTTCCGCAAATTCCACACTGAACCCATGAAACGGACTTTTATGCAGCCCGGAAATAAATCCCTCTACAATCTTCTTTGCCCGCAGTTCAAGCGAGGATAATTTCGACAGTATGCTCGGTTCTAAAATCATGATTTATTGTACTATTAATAATCTTTTTTTGAAAGGCGGATTCTTTACTTCTGAGCTGATTTCTTCACAATTACTTCGCATAGAACCGGTAACATACCGGCACTCACTCACTACATGCTTTCTTTCATGAATGCTACCTATAAACAACTCACTTCGATAATTATTGGCCTTGTCGGTTTCTTGATTCCGTTCTTCATTGAGATCCCCGGACTTTCGGAAGCCGGACATGTGGCCCTGAGCATTTTTTGTATTGCCGCCATCTTCTGGATGCTGGAACCTGTTCCCATCTACGCTACTTCCATGCTGGTGATTCTACTTCAGGTATTTTTCCTCAGCAAGCAAGGGGTTCTTTTTCCGGAAGTCTCGGCCGAATACACTCCCAACTCGTACACTGAATTTATAGGCACCTTGGCAAACCCTATTATCATTTTATTTTTGGGGGGATTTGTACTGGCTGATGCCGCCGTAAAATTCGATCTGGATAAAAACCTTACCCGGGTTTTGCTAAAACCTTTTGGAGCCAACCCAAAGTTCATCATTCTTGGGTTGATGGTGGTTACTGCTCTGCTTTCAGCATTTATGAGTAACACCGCTACCACCGCCATGATGATGACCGTCATTCTGCCCATTATAGCCCGAACCAAGCCCGGCGACCCGCTTCGAATTGGGCTCGCTTTGAGCATCCCTTTTGCAGCTAACATCGGGGGGATTGCAACACCCATCGGAACCCCGCCCAATGCCGTTGTAATTGGTGCTCTTACAACACAGGGCATTCATATTGCTTTTACTGAATGGATGCTGCTCGCTGCTCCTCTTGTCATCGTTGTTTTAATGGCCAGCTGGGTTATTATACTTTGGATGTACAAACCGGCATCCAAAATAATTGAGCTCGACATGAGCGGCTCATTCCAGAAAAATAAGGAAGCAATTTTTGTATATCTCATTTTCGGAATTACCGTTGTGCTTTGGATAACAGAGTCGCTGCACGGAGTTGGCAGCAGCATCGTAGCCCTTCTTCCGGTAGCGGCTCTTTCTTTAACGGGCATTCTGGATCAGGAGCGCATTCGCAAGCTTCCATGGGAGGTTTTATGGCTGGTTGCCGGCGGCATTTCATTGGGGATTTCCATGGAAAGCACCGGGCTGGCCGAATGGATTATTACCAGTATAAGCTGGAATATGTTTACTTCCATTTTCCTGATTATCGCATTCAGCCTGGTGGCTATTGTCATGTCTAACTTTTTATCCAACACCGTTTCAGCCACATTACTGATCCCGTTAGCCGTGAGCCTTGCCACTTCCGGGGCGGCCGGTGAAGGATTTAGCCTGGTGCTGATCAGCTTGGTGATTGGGGTGAGTGCCAGCCTCGCGATGATGCTGCCTATATCAACCCCGCCAAATGCTATTGCTATGAGTACCGGAACTATAAAAACAAACCAAATGACCAAAGCCGGTTTCGCCATTGGAATTTTCGGGCTGATGATGGTGACGCTTTATGCCCTGTTTTATTGGCCATTAATCTTAAATTGATGAGGACTCTGCAATGGATGAAAAAATTTACATATTGATTGTTGAAGATGAGCTTGAAGTGATGGACGCCCTCATTAAAGACCTTGAGAAGTTCGAGGAATTCTTTCCCGTTGAAGCAGCCAACAACGCTGACGAAGCCCGGGACGTCATAGACTACATTCTGGATCATGGCCATAAAGTCGGGTTGATTTTATGTGACCATGTATTACCCGGACAAAATGGAGTGGATTTGTTGATTGAACTTCAGCAACTGCCGGAAGCCGCCAAAAGCCGCAAGGTATTGGTTACCGGTCAGGCCGGACATGAGGATACCATACTTGCCATCAACAAAGCTGACCTTGACCATTATATAGCAAAACCATGGACGAAAGAGCAGCTGGAAGAAGTAGTTTTAGCCGAACTAACGGACTACGTAATTGCCAACAAAAAGAACCTTCTTCCATTCATGCAGATTCTGGATGCCGAAAAACTTTCAGCAGCCATGCGTAATAACCAAATGACCGACCACTAACCGTATATGGAATTTCAACAGGGCATATCGTGGCTTAATGATACCGAGACTATTCTCCGGTTCATACAGCGGCTTGTTCATGAGCTGGATGAATTGAAAGAACATCTTTTGGTATTGGAAGAGGGAGAGGTTCTTTTCAGCCAGGGAGATCCCCTCGAAGACGTCTATCTGTTGCTTGAAGGGCAGGTTAAGCTGACCCGAACGCAGGCTGATGACAGTGACATCACATTAACCACGCTGAATCCCGGAAGTTTTGTGGGGTTGATTGCATTCACAACCGGTGAACCTACGCTTACGACGGCTAAAATCATACAAAAAGGGATGGCCCTTAAGATGAAACCCCAGCAGTTTGAGCAGTATCTCAGCGACCACCCCCGGTTAAAGCATCCGCTCCAGCAGCTGATGCTGAACAACATGATTCAGCGATATAAAAGTAACATTCGGCTTCACACCCGAACGCACCTTTTAAACAAAGAACTTGGAAAAGAACGGGATGACCTGAAAAACGCCTACAAGCGTCTGGAAGAAACCCATCAACAGCTGATTCATCAGGAAAAAATGGCTACGCTTGGTGAGTTGGTGGCGGGTTTTGCCCATGAAGTAAACAACCCGGCCTCGGCGCTGATGCGGTCGGCAGAAAACCTGATCGAAATTTATTCCACCTTCGAGGAATCAGATGCAACCTATCAACTTTTCAAACTGGGATTGCAAAGCGAACCGCTGGACAGTGCTGAACTGCGTAAGCAAATGCTTCATATCGAGAAACAGTTTCCCTGGGTTCATGACCGGGCTTCGGTACGTAAACTGGCCCAAATGCCCGGCAATGCCCTTCAAATCATTAAAGAACAGCGGAAGAAACAGGATATCGAGAACCTGATCAATCACTTTGAAGCCGGCCGCATGATCCACAACATCCGTATTGCCAGTAACCGGATTGCCAACCTGGTGAAAAGCCTGAAAAGCTATAGCCGCCAGGATCGCAACAAAGAAGAGTTTACCGATATCAGAGAGGGTATAAAGGATACGGTTTTGGTACTAAGTAATCGGCTCAAATATATAAACCTGAACCTCGATCTGAACGACATTCCCAAAACCTGTATTCAGGTGGGCGACTTAAATCAGGTTTGGACTAATATTCTGGTAAACGCCTGCGATGCCCTCAACGACTCCGGTGAAATCACCTTTTCCACCAAACATGTGGCTGGCAAAATTGTGGTAGAAATTACAGATAACGGCCCCGGCATCCCCGAGGATATTATTCATCGTATTTTTGAAGCCAACTTCACCACTAAAAACCAGGGCGCCAAGTTTGGCCTGGGCCTCGGCTTACCTATCTCTAACGAAATCATAAAACGCTCGGGCGGTAACATTGAAGCTGAAAACCTTGATGAGGGCGGAGCCAGATTCAGAATCACGCTTCCTGTTAAAGACGACTGTTAGTTATCCATTCTTTTCGTTGGCCATGTAATACAGCTGCATAATGCGAATTTGGTCGTAGCCGATTTTTTTGTTCATCCGGTCGTAAACCACCTTCAGCATATGAGATCCTTTTTCGTCAAAGATTTTAATGATTTCATCCTGCTGCCGAAGTGAAAGTGATGTGGCTTCCGTGATTCCATCGAGCCGAAGATCGTTGCCTTCATTCAGATAATCCTTCAGATGGTTGAGGATGGTGACTTCCTTCACGCCATGCTCTTCAGCCAGGTGCTCAATTCGTTGCCCATCGTTGAAAGCCTTTCCGATTTTCTGGTGCAGCTCCACATTTTCCAGCTCTTCGGCTTTCTCTTGCAGCGTTTCTTCTTTGGCTTCAATACCGTGTTCAGAGGTGTACTTCTTGATAATCCCGATAAAAGCCGAGCCGTATTTTTTGAGCTTTACATCACCCACACCGTAGAGAGGCAACAGGTGCTCTTTATCTTTCGGGAAGTAATAAGCCATTTCCATAAGTGTGGTATCCGGAAAGATAGTATAGGGAGGGATTCCTTTCTCATCAGCCATTTTCTTCCGCTCTTTGCGAAGGATCTCGAACAGGTTTTCGTCGTAGGAGGCTTCCACTTCCGTAGCCACCCGCGATGCTTCCTCATCACTGAGCATGGTGCTGGTTCGGTCTAAGGTTCCGTACACATTCTCATCACCTTTCAGAACGGCATCGGCTTTATCCTCCAGCTGAAGAACCGCGTATTCTCCTTTGGATAGATAGTCCTGACGCACCAGCATTCTGGAGAGTTGCTCCCATTGATCTTTCGACCACTCCTTTCCGGAGCCGTAGGAATCCAGTTTATCATGCTCCAGCTCAAGCACTTTTTTAGCTTTAGAGCCCCTCAGCACATTAATTACCTGTGTTTTTCCGTAGCCTTCTTCCAGCTCTTTCACACAGGTAAGCAGCTTCTTAGCCTGCAGGGTGAAGTCTTCCACATCTTCATCTTTAGACAGGCAGTTATCACACATGCCACATTCATCCTTCGGATATTCTTCCCCGAAATATTTCATCAGCGGCACACGGCGACACTTTTTAGACTCGATAAATTTGAGCAGGTCATCAAGGTGCTTTTCTGCAATTTCTTTTTCCTGCCCTTCTTTCTTGTTGATGAAGTATTTAATCTTCTGTGTGTCGGCATAGCTGAATAGCATCACACAATCGGAGCGGAGGCCGTCTCGTCCTGCCCGGCCAATTTGCTGGTAATACTGCTCGATGTTCTGCGGCATATCGTAATGCATCACAAACCGGACATTCGGCTTGTTAATCCCCATCCCAAAGGCGATGGTTGCCACAATAATCTGTATATCATCACGGATAAACTTACGCTGGTTGATGGCGCGGTCGCGATCAGATAAGCCCGCATGGTAGGGTTTCACCGAATAACCTTCATCATCAAGCTCTTGATAAAGTTCATCTACCTGCCGGCGGGAAGTACAGTATATAATGCCGGACTGATTTTTTCGTGTATAAAGGAAGTCTAAAACCTGGTTCGTTGGATCGTCTTTATCGGCAATTTTCAGGAACAGGTTGGGGCGGTCAAAACTGGCTATAAATTCTTCAGACTCGCCAAACTCCAGCGTTCGCATAATATCTTTTCGTACACGCGGAGTAGCTGTGGCGGTTAATGCCATGCAGGTAGCATCAGGGAATAATTCCTTTCGAACCTCTGCCAACTGACGGTAATCCGGCCGAAAATCATGCCCCCACTCTGAAATACAGTGAGCTTCATCTACTGCGAACAATTCTACCTTGATATCCTTTAGCAGGTCTTTGGTCTTATCCATCAGCAGCGTTTCCGGAGCGATGTACAGCAGCTTGGCTTTTCCCTGCAGCACCTGCCGGCGGTTGTATCCATAAGCTTCCGGTGATAGCGAGCTGTTCAAATGCACCGCATTAATATCATATTCACGGAGCTGCTCTACCTGGTCTTTCATTAGTGAAATAAGAGGAGACACAACCACGGTCAATCCATCAAACAACAGCGCCGGAATTTGGTAGCATAGTGATTTACCGCCACCGGTGGGCATTATTACAAGTGCGTCTTTTCTCTTGAGGGCCTGGTCGATAATGTCTTCCTGTAGCGGGCGGAAGGTGTCGTAGCCAAATGTTTCCTTTAGGGTAGCTTTTGCTTCTTTGATCACAGATTGTTTTGATTTTAGGATTTCACAGATTTATAATTTGCTGTGAATGTGTTGCAGCTTTAAAATTTTATACTGATAAATATAAAGATAAGGCTTTTTGAGCCCCTCATCTAAATGAAAAGCTGAAAGAGTTCTGCACACAGAGCTGCTTCGGACGAAAATAAAAAACCTGCCAATTAAAAACTCTGGAAGGGTTTAGGCATGAACATAGTGGCATGCACTATGTAGTCTCAAAAAAGAACCTGAAAAGCCCCAAGGGGGCGCTGTCTTTAACCCCATAAATACTGCTCATCATAATCAACATTATACCTCTTCAACAATGTTAGATACTCTTTCTTAAAATCTCTCTTTCGGTGATGCAATTCCTGATTTTGAATATACCGTGTCACCCTGTCAACATGAGATTGAGATACAGAGAAGATCCCATATCCATCTTGCCAATAAAAATTCGCATATCGGGCTGCTCTTGTCTTCATCCATTTTGATGAACTCTGCTTAATCTCTTGAACCAATTTCATTACAGGTACTTTTCTCGATAAGAGGCATAAAATATGAACGTGATTTTTATGCCCACCCACCATGATGGGAGCAGATCCTGATTGTTTACAGATTCCTCCAATGTAATTATACAATTCAACTTCAATGCTCTTATCTATCATATTCTGCCTGTGTTTCGTACTGAATACAATATGGGCATATACTTTTGACAATGATTGTGGCATAATCTCCTCCTGATTACGCCCCTTTGGGGCTCTTACTGATTTTCGTGTTTTACATAGTGCTTTGCACTATTTTTTTTGATTTTGTCCCGTTGGGACATTCATCTACTACTAATCAGTAAGAGCCACTTCAATTAGATTCCTTACAAATTAATTATGATCCAATCTATAGAATCCAAAAATATGGAATCTGATCTCTCGACTCTTACAGTCGGCATTATTTCGAGAGATACAGGCTCTTGAACTCATACGGTTTCTTGAAGTGATCGTCGTTGAAGTCTTTGGCGAAGTAGATGCTTTCGCCGGTGGATTTCATCTCCGGCCCCAGCTCCTTCTTCACTTCCGGGAATTTGTCGAATGGGAATACCGGCTCTTTGATTGCCCAGTTTTCCAACTTCGATTCCAGATCGAATTCCTTCAACTTCGCCCCCAGCATCACCTTGACACCGATGGCTGCTTCCGGGCGTTGTGTTGCCTTGGCAAGGAACGGGATGGTACGCGTGGTTCTTGGATTTGCCTCCAGCACATACACCTTATCATCTTTGACGGCATACTGCACGTTCAGGAATCCGAGAATCTCCATGTTTTCCGCTATCTTCTCCTGGTATTCTTCGATCGTTTTGATGACTTCATCACTCAATGAGTAAGGCGGCAAAACAGCGGTGGAGTCACCGGAGTGTACACCGGCCGGCTCTATATGCTGCATGATCCCGGCTATGTGAAGCTGGTCGCCATCATAAACCGAATCCACATCTACCTCAACAGCCTGCTCCAGGTACTTATCAATCAGAAAGGCGTTCTCGGGATGTGTTTTCAGGATGTTGGCTACATATTTGCGCAGCTCTTCTTCTTTTACAGCGATCCGCATTCCCTGTCCTCCCAGTACATAGCTCGGGCGGATCAGAACCGGGTAGCCAATTCTTCCGGCAATCTTAACTGCTTCCTCAACCTCTCGAGCCGTTCCGTACTCGGGAAACGGAATGTCGAGTTTCTTCAGGAATTTGGAGAACTCGCCTCGGTCTTCGGCAAAGTCAATCATGCCGAAGTCGGTTCCGAAGATCTTAATGCCTTCTTCCACAAATCGTTTTCCAAGCTTAAGGGCTGTTTGTCCGCCCACCTGTAGGATCACTCCCTCTGGTTTTTCATGGTCGATGATATCCAGCACACGTTCCCAATACACTGGCTCAAAGTACAGTTTGTCGGCAAAGTCGAAATCGGTGGATACCGTTTCGGGGTTACAGTTAACCATTATGGCTTCGTAGCCCATTTCCTTCGCAGCCAGCACAGCATGGGTGCAGGAGTAATCAAACTCAATCCCTTGTCCGATTCGGTTCGGGCCACTGCCCAATATTAGCACTTTCTTCTTGTCGGTTACTTCACTTTCGTTTTCACCTTCATAGGCAGAATAGTAGTATGGTGTTTGTGCCGGGAATTCAGCCGCGCAGGTATCAACCATCTTGAATGACGGGGTAATTCCGAGTTCTTTACGACGGTCGCGCACTTTTTTGTCATCTACTTTCTCTCCGCTTTTACTTAGCAGGAAAGCGATTTGAGAGTCGGAAAAACCGGCTTGCTTCAGCTCAAAGAAATCGTCTTTTGAAATCTCTTTCAGTGCTTGGCCTTCCGTGCGGTTTTCAAGCGAAACCATGTATCGGATTTGCTGCAGGAACCACGGATCTACTTTAGTGATATCCGCAATTTCTTCCACAGAAGCTCCCATCTTGAACGCATTCCGTATCTGCATGGAGCGATCCCAGTAGGGCTTCAGTAATCGCTCGCGGACCGTTTTTCGATCAAATTCTTCGTAGCCATCGGCGCCTAAGCCATCGCGGCCAACTTCCAGCGATTGCCAGGCTTTATTCAATGCCTCCGGGAAATTCCGGCCGATCGACATCACCTCGCCTACGGCTTTCATCTGTGTGGTGAGCTCTTCATCCACACCCGGGAATTTGTCAAAGTTGAAGCGTGGAATTTTGCAGACTACATAGTCAATGCTTGGCTCAAAGCAGGCAGATGTGGTTCCGGTGATCTGATTTTTCAGCTCATCCAGCGTATATCCCACAGCCAGCTTGGTGGCTACTTTAGCGATCGGATACCCGGTAGCTTTAGAAGCCAGTGCGGAAGACCGACTCACGCGTGGGTTAATTTCAATGGCAACCAAACGATCTGAACCCGGCTCCATGGCAAACTGCACATTACATCCCCCTGCAAAGGTTCCGATCGAACGCATCATCTTGATGGCCGAATCCCGCATGTGCTGTAATTGCTTGTCGGTGAGCGTTTGTGTCGGAGCCACCGTTACGGAATCTCCGGTGTGAACACCCATCGGATCCATATTCTCGATAGAGCAAATGATAATCACGTTGTCGTTGGCATCGCGTAGCAGCTCCAGCTCGTATTCCTTCCACCCAAAAATGGATTCTTCAATCAACACCTGGTGAACGGGACTCAGCTCGAGGCCACGCAGTACTTTTCGCTCAAACTCATCTTCATTCCAAACGATACCGCCTCCGGCCCCACCCATGGTGAACGAAGGTCGAATAACAATTGGCAAGCCGCCCAGCTCTTCAACAATTTCTTTTGCATCCAGCAGCGATTGGGCAGTTCGGCTGCGACACTGCTCAATCCCAATCTCTTCCATTTTATCCCTAAACAGCTGCCTGTCTTCGGTCAGCTCAACCGCATCAATATCCACCCCGATAATGTGGATGTTATTGTCTTTCCAGAAGTTCTCTTTTTCCAGATCACGGCACAGGTTCAACCCGGTTTGCCCACCCATAGTTGGGAGTACCGCATCGGGTTTTTCCTTGGCTACAATTTCCCGGATGGAATCAGTAGTCATCGGTAGCATATAAACCGCATCGGCCATAATCGGGTCGGTCATAATGGTAGCCGGGTTCGAGTTGATAAGTACAATCTCGTAGCCTTCTTCCTGCAGCGAACGGCAAGCTTGAGATCCGGAATAATCAAATTCGCAGGCCTGACCAATTACAATAGGTCCGGAGCCGATAATCAGAATTTTGTTGATGTCGTCGCGTCTTGGCATTGTTTGTTTCGTTATTTGTTAATTCGTTGGTAGTTATTCGTTTTAAGTAATTGACAGGCTAAAGATCATTGATGTTTTTCGTTTGCCTTTAGACCCCTCGTCAATCCTCGTTCTGCACTCAATGTTCGATGTTCCTTGTTCAATGTTCACTTCTGTTCTTTCATCATATCGATGAACTGATCGAACAGGTAGGCTGAGTCATGCGGGCCGGGGGATGCTTCGGGGTGATATTGCACCGAGAAGCCGGGGAAATTTTTGAACTTCAGCCCTTCAATAGTCCCGTCATTCAGGTTTACATGGGTAACCTCGGCGATCTTGTCGTCCAGGGAGTCTTCATCTACAGCAAAACCATGATTCTGAGTTGATATTTCAACCAGACCTGTACTCAGGTTTTTTACGGGTTGATTAGCCCCGCGGTGACCGACAAACATTTTCTTGGTTTTCAGGCCTTCATTCAGCGCCATCAGCTGGTGGCCGAGGCAAATCCCAAAGACCGGTTTTCCGCTTTTCTTGGCGAAGTCAACCACTTCAAGAGCATACTCCGCTGTTGCGGTTGGGTCTCCCGGACCATTCGAGAAAAAGTATCCATCTGCTTCCCAGGCTTCCACTTCCTCAACCGGAGTTTTGGCCGGAAATACCCGGAGTGTGCATCCTCGCTCGTTCAGGTTGTTAATAATGTTTTGTTTGATGCCGTAATCAAATGCAGCTACACGATATTCGTCTTCTCCGTTTACCGTTTGAGCCTCCGACCGGGTTACTTTTGAAGCCAGCTCCAGGCCTTCCATATCGTCCCAGTCTTTTGCCATTTGAACTAATTTGTCCTCATCAAGCTCAGTACTGGAGATTACGGCATTCATTACTCCTTTTTCCCGGATATGACGAACCAGTTTACGGGTGTCCACACCTGATATTCCGGTAATTTCATTGTCTTCGAGATATTCCTGAAGGCTTCGGTCGGCCATGGGGTTGCTATATTCCCATGAAAAGGCTCGGGTGATAACTCCGGCCACCATCACCTTTCGGGCTTCATCATCCCGGGGCATGGTTCCGTAATTTCCAATGTGCGGGTAGGTCATCATCATAAGCTGACCATAGTAACTCGGGTCGGTGAAAATTTCCTGGTAGCCGGTCATGCTGGTATTAAAGCACAACTCGCCACCGGTTATTCCTTCGTGTCCAACGGCCTGGCCGTGAACAACGGTACCATCGCTGAGTGCAAGTATGGCTTTTTTCTGTGGGCGTAGTGACATGGATTAGATGTATTTCGGGTTTAGTGAGTTTGGTTGATAAGAGGTCACAAACACGGTGTTTGCAACAGGAAAGGCGTTCGATAAAATTTTCAGGTCAAAAAAAATCCGACTGCGAATACCGCGCCGGATTTTGAAAATGATATTGGGAAATGGAAATGCCATCAATCGCGCGACCTCCATTTTTGGGTGCGCGGTGGCAGTGCTTCAAAACTATGGATTGCTAAAATGGTAATGTGAGTCAAAAGCTTGTTTGAAGTTTTCCTAAGATACGCAGTGCGAAGATTGGATTCAATTTTGATTCTGTGTTTTAATCAATATTTCGTTGGCTAGAGCAAGTTTCCGGTTTTTTAGGTTAATTGGTAATAATTTTTGGGTACATATATGCTTCACTTCTTCAGCCACATAGTAATTGAAACGCTGATTAACCAGATTTTTAGATTAACGCAGATTAGTCCAAAGAAATCAGCGAAATCCCTTAATCCGAAAAAGCCTCGGTGTAGAATTCTCATAAGTTGCTTTGCTATTTATGAACTGAAAAAGTATTATGCATATATTATTATGTATAACTACATAGAATATTATGAGAACAACGTTAGAAATACCTGAAAAACTGATGGAAGAAGCCATGAAGGTGACGGGTGCTAAAACCAAAAGTCAGCTTATCCGTGATGCCCTGCAGCAGCAAATTGATCACGAAAAAAGGAAGCGGCTGATTTCACACAAAGGCACCATCAACCTTAATATCAACCTGGATACACTGAGGGATCGTGAATAATGTCAAAATACATGGTGCTTGTGGACAGCTCGGTTTGGATTGAATATTTCAAATCTGGAAATATTCCGGCACTTGATCGTTTGATTGAAGAAAATCTGGTCTGCATTAATGAGATTATACTAACAGAATTGGCACCGGAATTACTAAAACAGGGAGAAAGTGAGGTTTTGGAAGGGTTGGAAGCTATCGAAATGATACCTTTAAAAATCGACTGGGAAATTATTCGCAGGTATCAGCTTATGAACCTTGAGAGGGGTGTTAACAAAGTGGGTATCCCTGATTTGATGATCATGCAGCAAGTAATAGAAGAAAAACTATCGCTTTTTAGCTTAGACAAGCACTTCAAGCTGTTGCAAAACCACCTGAATTTTGATCTATTTCCCCAATAAATATATCCCGCTTCTTGCGGCAAAAACCTGAATCACTGATTAAGCGGATGTCTGGATTTACACGGATTATTCATTCAAAATTACCTAATCCGTTTAATCCGCAATTCCCATACTGAATATGTCAATCAGCCCCGAAAAGAAATTAGGCATGGTTGTTCAGTTTTCCGTCCCTTTGTAAGCACTTATCGCCCAATATCCCATTAACGGGCCGAATGCCATCAGCCAAAAAACATACGGGCTATCGGTAGCCGACCAGCTCAGGTTTACCAGTTGAATACTAACGATAGTAATTGCAAAACCCAGACTGTTTACAATCGTCAAGCCCGTAGCTACATAGGAGGACTCTGAAGACCGGGCCACCATTGTTGAAAACTGGGGGCTGTCAGGAATTACGAATACTCCCCAAGTGATAAGTACCACCAGGAATAATGCGAGAGGAAGGTTGAAGGAGAAAGGAATGAGCAGACAACACAGCCCCGAGCCGGCTAATGAAATTTTTGATACCCACTTACTGCTTTTCTTTAGCGACCAATACCCTCCTATGGCACAGCTGATACCACCAACCCCTATAATCACAAAGCTCCAGAATGAAACTGAAAGATCCGGCTGATTATTTTGTAAGGCATACCATGCAAGCATTACCGGTACAAACGCCCAGAAAGTATATAGCTCCCACATGTGACCAAAATACCCGAAAGCGGCCGACCTGAAATTCGTATTCCTGAACAGTTTCAGGATGGCGCCGGCATCAAATTTAAACCCTGCCGATGGCGTTCTGTTCGGTCCTTCGGGCACGGTAAAGAACAAAAGCAATCCACCGCCTGAAGCTATTACCGAGGTGCCTGCAATCACATAGCGCCAAGGGAGCTCTCCGCCCATAAATTTCAGAAGATGAGGAAATGCTGTTCCCACAACCAGGGCTCCAACCAGGTAACCCAGCGCCTTTCCCAACCCCTCTTTATGCCAATCAGAAGCTATTTTCATCCCCACCGGATAGATGCCGGCTAAAAAGAATCCGGTTACAAAACGGGCAGCGATTATACCCAACCCCGATGCTGATCCCATCACCAACAGGTTAGCTGCAGATCCCCCAAGAGCACAAAATAGAAACACTCTCACCGGCGAAAACCGGTCTGCAATATTTAAGAAAGCAAAGAGCAGTGTTCCGGCAATAAACCCCGCCTGTACCGCCATAGTTATATATCCCACAAATAATTCCGGGAGGGCCAACGTAAGGATCAACTCATCCACCACGGCATTACCCGCAAACCAGAGTGAAGTGCCGGCAAACTGGGCCAGTACAATTACAGGAAGTATGTGGGCAGGGATCTTTTTATCCATGGCTGCAAAGAAACGAAAGGCGGCTGAAATTGACAAAAGGTATTTTATAAAGAGCATCAAGATTAGTATTTGTACAAAATCCCCTAGTCGCCAACCCGAAACCATTAATGCCTCTGTCCGTAGGTCGTTCTTGATGTAAAGATTTACCTAATCATGTACTAACCTCAATTCGCCATGAAAAAACTTAGCCTGTTATTAATCTGCTCATTTATCAGCTTTACCGCTTTCGCTCAAACAGAATTAGAACTCATCCAGGAAACCCTAACTGATTATATAGAAGGAACTGCCAACGGAGAACCGGACCGCTTGCATAAGGCTTTTCATCCCGACTTTAATTTATATACCGTGATTGGTGACGACAGCCTCAGGGTTTGGGATGGCCAGGATTATATTTCGGGATTCCGGGAAGGACGAAAAAGCAACCGCATTGGCCGGATTATTTCCATCGATCATGAAAACGATGCAGCAACCGCTAAAGTTGAAATTGTGATGCCGAATCGTGGTGTATATACCGATTACTTCCTGCTCCTGAAGTTAAAAGAGGGCTGGAAAATCATCCATAAAACCTATACCGGCCGTCCTTTTTATGGTAACAAGGAATAATCTTCTGACGATTAATCCCGAAGGTAAATACCGGCATTAATTGCTTTTGGGCGTCCCTCGGGACTGATTTCCTTTTCGTGAGCCATATAGATCTGAACGGATTTCGTGAATGATTCGCTGTGATCGTACTCCTCCGAAATTTCACTGTATGAAATCTCAGATTTTTTATCCGAGTCTTTGTCCAGAATTAAAAAATAACTGAAGCCATTCTGTATGGTGAGTTCTGCACAGCGACGGAGTAACATGTGCTGCACATCAGTTGGCGAAGTGCGGGAGTTTCCGCTAAAGGAAACCAAATAGCTTTGCTCGGAAAGCTGCTTCTCGGTAAAACCATAGCCTCGCCAGTTTTCAGGGTGATAAGATGTAGCACATCCGGCTATAAATAAAGTGAGAAGAATAAGGGATAGGAAAATAAATCGTAATTGCATCGGGCACCTCTTTTTTCAAGTAGAGATATCGCTTTTCAGGGTTTGATGAAATTACATGTACATGCGATCAGGAATTGAATTGCCGGGGTTTATTCTGAACCAAAGCACCAGTCAAGGTTGCCAAGCCACTTACCAATCCTCCTAACACCCCGGTGATCAGAACCACAACCAACGGTGAGCCAACCTGGAGCATTTCGGCAATACGGGTTGAAAGTATGGCATCGTTGGCAAAGTGAACGTATAGAGCCTGCCCGCCCCAAAGAATGAACAGCGCCACGAAACCAAATACAAAAGACGGACCTGCCTTTTCATTAAACCACCAGCCAAACACAAGCCCCGGTATGGCGATACTCCACCAGGGCAAAAAGAGATTCAGCAGAAAGGCCGTTATAAGAATAAGAATGGTCAGCAGCATAAGGATCCGATTATATCAAAAAATGACTGTGGGAGTGTAGTAATTATTTCTGAAAACTTTCATTTTTTTCAGCTACTCTCAAGAACCTCCAAGCGTCCGAGGGTCCTTGGAGCGCTCGATGGCTGATTACAGCTCTCTATCCCTTTGCAAACACCGCAACGCTTCCAAGACCTACGGACGCTGAAAGGTTGCTTTGAATTCACCCCTCTTTTTGCTTCATTCCTTCATGATCAGATATTTACTTTTATCCCTGCTTTTTATTTCCGGGTGCACCGAAAAGTCCACTCCTGATGAAACAGAACAGACTGGACAGTTCATCACCATTTTGGGCATTGCACAGGATGCCGGTTTCCCGCAGTCTGATTGCCAAAAAGTGCATTGCCAACAATTTTGGGATGGAGAGGTAAAGAAACGGCATGTTGTAAGTCTGGGATTAACCGACCAATCCACCGGTCAAAACTGGATGTTTGAAGCCGCTCCTGATTTCACCGCCCAATTGCATCAGCTTAAAAAAACTTCCCGCAATGACGATCTTTCCGGGGTGTTTTTAACTCATGCACACATTGGTCACTATACGGGGTTGATGTATCTCGGTCATGAGGTAATGGGTGCATCAGAAGTACCGGTTTATGCCATGCCACGGATGAAATCCTATCTGGAAACCAACGGGCCATGGAGCCAACTGTTTACCATGGGTAATATCTCCTTGCAAGTACTCCGTTCTGATTCTACCATCCAACTAACGCCACATCTGTCTGTTACCCCGTTTTTAGTTCCTCATCGGGATGAATACTCGGAAACGGTGGGCTATAGAATCAGTTCCCCAAATAAGGATGTGCTTTTCATTCCGGATATTAATAAATGGCATATTTGGGAAAGGGACATCATCGAAGAAATTGGCCGGGTTGATCTGGCTCTTCTTGATGGTACTTTCTATGATGCGGCAGAACTACCCGGCCGGGATATGAGTGAAATCCCTCATCCATATGTAGAGGAAAGCATTGAGCTTTTCAAAGACCTGCCCGCATCCGAAAAAGCCAAAGTCATGTTCATTCATTTTAACCATACCAATCCGCTTATTCTGGATAGCCCTGAGCGCAGGAAAATGGAAAAGCTGGGGTTCAAAGTAGCTTCAGAAGGATTAACCATCCGGCTATGAAAAACTTTCTGAATATATCTCCGGTTCTTCCTGCCAATGACCTGAAAGCCGAAATTGAATTTTTTGAGCGGCTGGGATTTAAAAACGTTTACGATTCTCTCAATTATTCCGATAAATTAGACTATGCCGTTCTTCACCGGGATGGGCAGAATGTCCATCTTCAGTTTCAATTTGAAAAGGACATGCCTGCGAAAGATGCCGCCCA
This sequence comes from Gracilimonas sediminicola, assembly GCF_024320785.1. NCBI lineage: Bacteria > Pseudomonadati > Balneolota > Balneolia > Balneolales > Balneolaceae > Gracilimonas > Gracilimonas sediminicola. Next base: position 1,608,056 of record NZ_JANDBC010000001.1, on the reverse strand, counting down.
ACAAATCAAAATTTGGGTAAATGATTTAGATGCTCTGGAGTCAGAGTTCAGAGAACAAGGCTTCGACATCAAGCGAAGAGATAACACTCCATGGGGAACCAATGAATTTGGCTTCTACTCCCCGGCTCATAATGCAATTATCTTTGTTCAGGACCTGGATTAATTACCAGCTACCAACCTGAGGATTTAAAACCGACTTTAATTTTGTGTAATTTATAAGTTACATATATATTAAAGTAACTTTTGAGTTACCTTTTATTCCATAAACAGCCTTTAACACCCAATGGGAATACTTATGAATATTCCGGATTTAGATGTTTTCCAGGTAATAGCCGACCCAAGTCGAAGAAAAATTCTTGAAATGCTAACCCGGGAAACACATACGATAAACTCTTTAGCCGAAAATTTTGAGGTCAGCAGACCCGCCATTTCCAAGCATGTAAATATCCTTCACGATAACGGCTTTATCACTATCACAAATAAGGGAAGGGAACGTCACTGTTCTTTACACACCGATGGGTTTCTGGAGGTACAGCGATGGCTTAGTTTCTTTACCGACTTCTGGAGAAAGAAGATCAGCGACTCATAGCCATAATTGACTGTCCCCGCTGCAAAGAGACTTTAACTTTGGATTAGAAATCATTTTTGTAGATTCGATCATTATCTAACTCAATAGAAATCTATGCGCCGGTTATTACTGTTTGTCCTGTTCTTTGTCTCCACTTCACCCCTGCAAGCTCAAAGCTATTATCCCGGAAGCTGGGGTGATTGGGAGAAAAAATCACCGGAAAAAGTAGGCATGAATGCGAAGAAAATTCAGGCAGCCATTGAATATGCCCAAGCCGAAGAGACCGACAATCCCCGCAGCATGGAAGAAAATCACTACGGCACTTTTGCTCGTGAACCTTTTGGGGATGGAATCGGGCCGTTTAAAGACCGCGGCGAACAAACCGGAATTATTGTGAAAGACGGATATATTATTGCAGAGTGGGGCGAACCGTTCCGGGTTGATATGACGCACAGCGTCACCAAAAGCTTCCTCACCACCACCGTTGGGGTTGCCTATGATCGCGGCTTAATCCGGGATGTAAACGACAAAGTGAATGCTTACATGGCTCCGATTTACTTCATGGAATGGGATAACAACCAAAACAAAGCCGACCGGCTTAAAGAGCCAAAAGTGTTTGAACCATTCAAAGGAGAACATAACTCCAAAATCACCTGGAACCACCTGTTACGTCAAACTTCTGATTGGGAAGGAACCCTGTGGGGTAAACCTGACTGGGCCGACCGACCTTCCGGCGACCGTTCGGAGTGGATGACCCGCGAGCGGCATGAACCCGGAACCGAATGGGAATATAATGACGTTCGCGTAAACCTGCTGGCTCTTGCCGCAATGAATGTGCTAAGAGAGCCGCTACCTAAAGTGCTTCGTGAAGAGGTTATGGATAAAATCGGAGCATCTCCTACCTGGCGCTGGATGGGATATGAAAACTCATGGGTAATTATTGACGGACAACAAATGCAAGCCGTAAGCGGTGGAGGGCATTGGGGCGGAGGCATGTTTATCAGCGCCCGAGACCAGGCCCGGTTTGGACTGTTAACGTTAAGGAACGGCCGATGGAAAGATGAACAGATTATTTCTGAAGAATGGAATAAAATGGCCCAAACTCCTACCGAAGCCAATTCTAATTATGGCTTTATGAACTGGTTCTTAAATGTGAATAAAGACCGGCTTACCAGTGCCCCAACTACCGCTTTCTTTCACCTTGGCGCCGGCACAAACATGGTCTATGTAGATCAGGAAAATGATCTGGTTATTGTCGCACGATGGATTAAAGGAAGCGCTATGGATGGGGTTGTAAAACGTGTGTTAGAAGCTGTTGAATGATTAATCTTAATTAGCACTACCTTCTTATTTTTAAATTAATTACCCTACTCAGGTAAATTTTAATAAGATCATTTAATTGTACCCATGCCTGCATCTAAGTTCAGCGGTTTAGTTCTCCTTTTTTTTGCGCTTACCTTTTCCAATGTCTTCGCTCAATATGCGGACTTGCCTATTACCATCGAAGTGGAGTATAACGATGAAGGTGAGCCCACTTTTTATGCTAAGAACAAGTCGCTGACTCCATATACCGTAAACCTTGATTTCTCGTCGGTAAGTAACGCCATGCCTCCCAATCCAAATCCCTATAAAAAAACAGCGCGCTTTGGAAAGACACGCCTTCTTGAGATCAAAAAATCAGGATTGTCTGATTCTTATGTAAGGTTTTCATACACCTACTCTTATAATATCGGATGCCTGGATACAGAACCGGATGATCTGGAGTATTTACTCCCTGTTGCTGAAGGGAAAGCCACTGAAATATTCGGGCTCAGCCATATTGGCGAATTGTTTGATAAAGAAACCCCCGATGATTTCTATGCGCTCGGTTTCAGGGCCGAAGCCGGAGACACCGTTTATGCAAGCAGGGGCGGAGTTATCACTGATATTGAAGTTGACAACGATGACTCTGAGACAGAGAATTATTTCACTTCAAATTATAACTATGTGCAAATTGTCCATGAAGACTGCACCTTCGGTTCCTACTCTCACTTAAAGAAAGGCGGCATTCTTGTGCAAAAAGGAGATGAGGTAGTTGCAGGAGATCCGATCGGGATTGTAGCGTCGAAAGAAGACGAAACTGAAATCGGTTTCCGGTTTACCCTTGCCTACAAGAACGATGATTACAGGAGCGGTTCTGACGATAAGTACTGGAATTATGCCGTTCCCCTGTTTCGTACTTCGGTTGAAAAAAACGCTAAACTTAAGCCCGATCATATTTACAGGGCCGTACATCCGGTAGATATCATCACCCAGGAAATGGGATGGTTTGAACGACGAAGGTGGAAGAAAAGAAACAGATGAATAAAACAGCGATCGTTATTGGTGCTACCGGTCTGGTAGGTTCTCATATTTTGAAACAGCTTTTGGAAGATGATCGCTACGAAACCGTGAAAGTGTTTCACCGGCGAAGTACAGGCGTTGAGCATTCCAAGCTGGAAGAGCATGTTGTTGATTTCGATAACATGGAGGAATGGAAACACCGGCTAATCGGAGACGAGCTGTATTCTGCATTGGGTACTACCATCAAAAAAGCCGGCAGCCAGGAAAAGCAATACACCATCGACTTCACCTATCAATATGAAACAGCTAAAGCGGCAGCTGAAAACGGCGTAGATAAGTTTTCATTGGTTTCCTCGGCGGGAGCAAATGCTCAGTCCCGCGCATTTTATACTAAGCTTAAGGGCGAACTGGATGAGGCCGTGAAAGAACTGCCTTTTGAGGTTATCACCATTCTTCGGCCTTCTTTCCTGGATGGCGACCGAAGTGAAAACAGATTGGGAGAGGCTATTGGCATTTTTATGGGAAAACTCTTCACCAAAATTCCTGGACTCAAAAAGTACCGGCCTATCTTTGCAGGAAAGGTGGCTGAAGGGATGATCAACTCGCTGCATAAATGCCCCAAGGGATATCATATCTTTGAGCTGGACGAGATTTTTTACCTGTAGCATACATTAAGAAAAACTAATCATTTCCGGGCAATCCCCCACAAAACCATCATCGTATGTATAGCCAAACAAAATGAAGCTATACTTATGACCGACTATTCCGATATTATTTACCTGATGGCAGCCATGCTGCTTTTTTCTTTGATGTCCACCAATATTTCCAAAAGCTTTTTGGCTGCTTCCGAAAGCATGGTTACCGCGGGTACTGAAAACAGATCTATTGCCCTCGCCCAGGATGAAATTGAACAGGTTAAACTGCTGAGCCGCGACAAAGAGGATTATCTAAAAGAAGGAAACAGTGACTATATGTTCGCTGATTATCCCAAAAACAAAACCAATGTTTATGGTTCAGATAACCAGTACGAAGAAACCTTTCGGGTAGAGGCAACTTCCGAACTTATTCAGGAACCCGACCCGCTGCTCAACCGATACCTGGTTACCGTAACGGTAACCAACACCGTTAAAGACTATAAGTCTGAAGCTACTCTCTTATTCATTAAATCCTTTGAAAAATGAATTTGAATATCTTCACAAGCTTCGTAATCGGCGGCCTGTTTCTGCTCACTTTGCTGGCCTTCAATAATTTTGTTTTCAACTCAGCTGTTGAAACCACCACCGGGGTTATTACTGAAAATTCCTTCGATACTATTGTTGAAATACTTCAGAATGATATCAACCGCCTGGGCTACAACACCGGCACGGCTGACAATATCCTTACCATGAAAGATGGCGAGTTCAAATTTAAGGGCGATATTTATGATGAAGACGGAAGCGGAACCGTTGCTGACTACAACACCGTGGAGTGGAACCTGACTTCAAACAAAGCTACTTCCACAGACAACCCGAACGACTATATCCTGACCCGCACCTTTGACCCCGATCCCTTTTTTGGCGGAGACAGTGAAGACCTAACCTTCTACGTCACTCACCTGGAATTTAAATACCTCGATGCCAACGGGAGCGAAACCAACGACCCCGAGCTTGTGAAACAGGTTTCCATTGAGCTGGTCCACGAGTCAAAAAACTCCTATTACGTCAGCACCAAAGGGGCTGAAAAATTTTACCGCTCGGTGTGGAACCGAACTATTGTGCCAAACAATTTAACTTTTTAAGAACCTGCTGTTATGGGACGATCTATGTTAATTTTAGTGGCCGGATTTATGATTATCACCGGCGTTATTACAAACTCAAATAATCGCCGGGCTATGATGTTGCCGCAGAAATCTGCGCAGAACATCAGCGAGGCTCAAGCCAAAAATTCGGCCGTCAGTATGATCAAGATGGCCATAGAAAAAATCACCATCGATAATGAATGGGATGGAGAGATTTCGGATGTAAGCGCACTTCCGGGCACGGCCTCCCTCGAACTTTACGATTCAGAAAGCTCCTCCTATCCCGAAGGAATATCGGTAGGCCAAGGCGGCTGGGACGAGTATAAAGTGCTGCTGTACAGCGAAGCCACCTATGAAAATTACACCGCCGTTATTGAGGTGATGATGCGCCGGGATTCTTATTCCAAATATTCCTATTTCTCTGATGAAGAGCGAAGCAGCCTGCTGGGTAACTCAGAAATTTACTTCTACTCCTCGGATGTCATTTCCGGCCCCATTCACACGAATGGTACATTCAGAATGTCGGGAACACCTACTTTTTATGGACATGTTTCGAGCCCGAACAACTGGGAAAGCCGAAATTTGTTTGGCGATAACCCTGACTTCCGGAGTACTACTGATTTTAACTCCCCGGAACGCCCTTTACCCACCCAAACTCAGATTAATGACCTGAAAAGTGCCGCCACGGCAACCGGCTTAACTTTTACCAATCAAATTGACGTGACTTTTCAGGATGACGGCTCCGTTTCTATTTCCGAATATGATGAGGCTGCCGAAGTTTGGCTGCCGGCTGAGGAATATGATGCAACCGAACACAACGGAATTATTTCCACTACCAAAAAAGCATCGGTCAAAGGCACTGTTTCCGGTCCGTTAACCCTGCACTCAGAAGACGACATTGAAATTATGGGCGATCTGGAATATTACGACGACCCGCGAAACAATGAGGTGTCTGCTGACCTGCTTGGACTGGTGAGTGAAAAAGATGTGATTCTCGACAAAGACGCTCATACCTATAAGGGCTCCGCTGATGTAAACCTTCACGCTTCCATCATGGCGATGGGTACTTCGTTCCGGGTTGAAAATTACAGCTCGGGAGGCTATCGCGGAAAAATAAACTTACTGGGCGGCATCATTCAAAAGAACAGGGGACCGGTTGGCACTTTCGGTGGATTTTTCGGAGACACCGGATTTTCAAAAAACTATGAGTATGACACCCGGCTCCGGTACTCAATCCCTCCGTATTTCCCACGTGAAAGTGTGTTCTCCATTCTTTCCTGGAAAGACCGCGTAATTGTTAAAAACTGAACCCTCTTATCTAATAAAACCTACTTCCATGTATAAATTCATCATCAAATTCACCGTTATTCTGCTGCTCACCATCACTGGTTATGTATCAGCAGCTGCTCAAACTACCGTCACCTTCAATCTTGATATGAAAAGAGCTCTGCAGGACAGCCTCTTCATCCCTTCAACAGATAAAGTAATTCTTGTTGGGGATGTGCGACCCCTGAATGAGATCAATGAAATTTATCTTCGGGATGAGGAACCCATCGACAGCATTTTTACCGCCGAGGTAACATTCAAACGCTACCTGGATGGAGATCAGATATCCTATAATTTTGTTCTTGATACACAATCAAAAAAATATGAGGAGCCACGGCCGCGCTCACTCAGATTATCAGGTAACGACATGATTCTGCCGCCCATACAATTTGGGGCAACTGCCTGGTAGCGCACTTTTCTTTGTATCCATTAAAACCCTCTTCCCGAGGGTTTTTTATTTTTGAAAGTGACGGGTAATGGTTACAATCGGATACATTATAAACAAGTCCATTATTCGTATGAAAAAAGTACTCTCCCTGATTTTCGTTTCACTTTTCACCCTAAGCAGTTTTGCCCAATCCACAGCCGACCTAAAAAAAATTATCGATGAGCGGGCTGATGAAATTGAACAGCAGGTCATAGACTGGCGCCGGCACTTCCACGAAAACCCGGAGCTTTCTAACCGTGAATTTGAAACGGCTGCCTACATTGCTGAATACCTGAATGAGCTGGGCTTAGAAGTGGAAACCGAAATAGCCCATACCGGAGTAGTTGCACTTTTGGAAGGCGGCAAGCCCGGGCCGGTCATCGCTTTACGGGCCGACATGGACGCCCTCCCCGTCACCGAACGCACCGATGTTCCCTTTAAATCAACAGCGACCGGGATGTATCAGGGTAAAGAAGTTGGCGTAATGCACGCTTGCGGTCACGATACCCACATGGCCATCCTGATGGGAGTGGCTAAAATACTCACGGAAATGAAAGACGACCTGAAGGGAACCATTAAGTTTATTTTTCAACCCGCAGAAGAAGGGGCGCCTCAGGGAGAAGAAGGCGGTGGCGAGCTGATGGTTAAAGAGGGCGTTCTCCAAAACCCGGATGTAGATGTAATCTTTGGGTTACATATTAATGATGCCACCCCGGTTGGAACTATTCGCTACCGTCCCGAAGGAATTATGGCCAGCGTGAACAGCTTCAGCCTCGATATTAAAGGGAAGCAAGCTCACGGCTCAGCTCCATGGAATGGAGTCGACCCGATTGTGACGGCCGCTCAAATCATCAATAATGCCCAAACCATTGTGAGCCGGAATATGGAACTCACCAAACAAGCGGCTGTTGTTACTTTTGGCGTTATTGAGGGAGGTGTTCGTCACAACATCATCCCGGAAAGCATTCATCTTGAAGGAACCATTCGCGCCCTGGATGAAGACATGCGTCAGCTTATTTTTAAGCGACTGGAAACCATCGTCCAAAATACGGCAGAAAGCAACGGGGCCGAAGCAACCCTGACGATCCACAAGGGATACCCGATCACATACAACGACCCGGAATTAACGGCCATGATGGCTCCCACTATTGAAGAAGTAGCCGGAGAAGAAAATGCAATGATTATGGATGCCATCACCGGAGCAGAGGATTTCTCCTTTTTCCAGAAGGAAGTGCCCGGCCTATACTTTTTTATTGGCGGAAAAGATCCCAACCGGGAGGCTTCCGGGCATCACACCCCGGATTTCTACATTGATGAAAGCGGGATGAAATTAGGTGTTCGGGCGATGAGCAATCTGGTGATTGATTATATGAATTCCGCCGGAATGTAAACTGTTAACATAGCTGAATAAATCAAAAACCAATTCCAACTACCTATGCAAAAGCGATTTAGTTTTCTGATTCTGTTTTCTTTCCTAACCCTGACTGCCTTTGGGCAGGAAGTGGCCGTTCAGGACGACATTGCCGAAGCCGAAAAACTCGTTGAGTCTTACTATCGGCACTATAACATCCCCGGGATGAGCGTAAGTGTGTACCGGGATGGAGAAATTATTTGGTCACGCGGCTTTGGCTATTCGGATCTTTCCACCCAAACGCCGGTCGACCCTGACGGCACCTTGTTTCGGGTAGGCAGCGTATCCAAAACTTATACCGCCGCTGCCGTCGGGTTACTGTACCAGCTGGGAAAAATGGATCTGGATGAATCGATTCACACCTACGTACCGGAATTTCCTGAAAAGAAATACGACTTTACCGTTGAAGAAGTGGCCGGGCACCTGGCTGGGGTTAGACATTATCGCGATAATGAATTTATGAGTACCGTGCGGTATAACACCGTTACGGCCGGACTCGAAATTTTTAAGGAAGACACCCTTTTGTTTGAACCCGGCTCCTCTTATTCCTATTCCAGCTATGGATGGAATTTGGTAAGCGCTGCTGTTGAAGGCGCTTCGGGTGAAGAATTCATTCCTTTCATGGAAACCGAAGTTTTTCAACCCCTGGGAATGAATAACACCATGCCCGATTACGCCTACCGGGACATTCCTGCAAGAACCAAATTCTATATCAATGAAGACGGAGAAAACAAAGAAGCCCCCTATGTGGACAACAGTTACAAATGGGCCGGCGGAGGATTCCTCTCCACAACCGAAGATATGATCAAGTTTGGGGAAGCTCACCTCTCTACCGACTTTCTGAATAAGAAAACAAAAGATCGCTTGATGAAGCCGCTTGAAACCGATGATGGCGAATCCACTAACTACGGTATTGGCTGGGCAACCATGAAAATTGACGGCACAGAATGGAAGGGACACAGCGGAGGATCTGTAGGCGGAAGCACCATGTTTCTGATGCATCTGGAGAATGAGGTTATCATCGCCTTTGCCATTAACCGATCAAGTGCGCCAATGAATGAACTGCGAAATGAGCTGGCTAAAATTTTTATTGAATAGACCGGTATTTCCTGATGTAAGCATTTACATAAGAAAAAGTGTGAACTGATCTTTATTATAGTTGGCGTTGGCACTAAGTAAAGATCCTATTCATCATGAAGAAAATTTGTTCCCTTTTTCTGTTCCTGTTCCTTTTATCAATACTTGCTCAGGCTCAGACTCCACAAGAAATTCAGATTGTTGACCCGCCTTTCTGGTGGGTAGAAATGCCGGTTAATGAACTCCAGCTTCAGCTGTACGGAGAGGAGCTGGGTCACTACCGCGCATCCGTTGAATATCCCGGCGTGGAAATTACCGCTCAGTATGCTGTTGATTCTCCTAATTACCTCTTCCTCTATTTTGATATTTCGGAGGATGCCAGAGCCGGAACCATGCCCATCACTTTAACCCGGGATGGGAAAAGCATCACCTTGAACTACGAACTGAAAACCCGGGAGTCTCAGGAAGGTCGCCACCAGGGCTTTGATGCCTCCGATGTTATTTACCTGATGATGCCCGACCGCTTTGCCAATGGAGATCCATCTAATGACAGCGTAGAAGGACTGCTGGAAGCAGCCGACCGATCTAACCCCGAACGTAGGCAGGGCGGGGATATTCAGGGGGTGATGGATCACCTGGATTACATCAAAGATTTAGGGATGACCGCCATTTGGTTCACGCCAATTATCGAAAATGATATGGCTGCCGAATACGGGGCTTATCACGGTTATGCCGCCACCGACTTGTACCGGGTTGACCGCCGTTATGGAAGCAACGAGGAGTATAAAAAGCTGGTGGAAGAAGCTCACCAAAAAGACATGAAAGTGATCATGGATATGATTCACAACCACATTGGCGACCGGCACTGGTGGATGGATGATTTGCCGACTTCCGACTGGGTACATGATATCGAAGAATACGGAACTACGAATTTTCGGGGAGCCGTGGCCTCCGACCCTTATGCCTCGGAATACGACTCTGACAAACTGATGAATGGATGGTTTGTGAAGGAAATGCCCGACCTGAATCAGAAGAATGAGTTGCTGGCTGATTACCTGATTCAAAACACCATCTGGTGGATTGAGTACTCCGGAATCGATGGCATCCGCATGGATACCTACGTGTATCCCGACCAGCAGTATATGGCGCGCTGGGCGAAAGAAGTGCTGGAAGCCTATCCCAATTTTAACATTGTGGGAGAATCATGGGTGAACACCGTTCCTGCTGAAGCCTACTGGCAATACGATGAGCCCGGTGTGGATGATGGCTATGATTCAAACCTTCCCAGCGTAACCGATTTCCAAATTGCCAATGCCATCCGTCAGGCCTTTAATGAAGACTTTGGATGGCTGAACGGACTAAGCAAATTGTATTACGTGCTGTCTCAGGATTTTGTGTATGCCGACCCCATGCTGAACGTAAACTTCCTGGATAACCACGATATGGGCCGCATTTACGAAACGGTGGGGAAAGATGAGGACTATTTCAAAATGGCCTATGCTTTTTTGATGACCACACGGGGAATTCCACAGGTTTACTATGGCACAGAACTGATGATGGGGCACGAAAACAGGGGTGGTGATGATGAGGCCTGGCGACAAACCATGCCCGGCGGCTGGCCCGATGACGACCGCAGCGTATTTACCGAAAAAGGCCGAACCGACAAGGAGAATGAGATCCTGGATTGGATCAGTGAACTAACCACCTGGCGAAAAGATGCTGCAGCCATTCATGAAGGGCGGCTTGTTCATTTTGTGCCCGAAAATAATACCTACGTCTATTTCCGGGTTCACGAAAAGCAAACCGTGATGGTGGTCATGAATGCCAATGAAGAGCCTTATACTTTTAACCGCACTCGCTTTGCCGAAATTCTAAATGGTTTTGAACATGGTGTAAATGTGGTTTCAGGAGAAAAAATAGACGTTTCCGGTGATTTCGAAGTGTCAGGTAAAACAACCGGTGTTTGGGAGCTGAGATAATTACGGTCTAAGTTCCTTATTTACCTCATTTTAATTACATTCTGAAAAAACAGAGAGGTAAAAGATGTTGAGAGCTGTCTATTTACTGCTGATTGTGCTTTTTCTTCCGGGGTGTTTTGTGGTGGATGCTTTAGAGTGCGGTTATATATTTTTGAACTCAGATATTGGTTCTGTATCCACTTCTCCTGTACCTGAACAATATGTTACTTTAGGAGATACTGTGTTTTTTAATACTGATCCCTATTGGGACTATGATTATGGTTGTGAAGGGAACCTCAGAACAGAACCCTATTTAGAAACATTTATCACTAATTCACAGAATGTCGAATTTTATCGGCAGAAAGACTATGTCTTTATAATCGGCAAAAAAACCGGGCAATTTACAGGAGCTATTGTAGGCAGTGCTGATATTAGAAGAAATGATTCCAACGATCTTCATTCCGTTTTTCTTCCTATAAATATCACGGTAATTGAAGAGCCTGTTGAACGAGGTCGACAAAGAGTGGTTTTCCCTCCAACCGGAAGAATTGAGCGTGTTGAAATCTTAGATGTTGACCCTGAATTCCCCAGAGTTAGATTACTCACACATTATTCACCATTGGTTGAGAATATGAACTATACGAACTTCAGCTCCTGGCTAACTCTTACTCCTACTCTCGATCTTAACGTTCTTCGTGAACAAAATAAGTTTATCTATAATCTGAAAAATCATTCCGGATCTGATAACGAGCATTATTTTGTGCCTGAGAATGATACCCTTCAAAGCGTATATCATGGTTATATAGAAATTAAAGCTGAAGGAAGAACTTTTGGAAAAACCTTTACGCTCGATTTGAGTGATTATCTGAATTGATTGACCCTATATTGAACTTGTATTACCGGTTTTAAATTTTCACTACTTTCCCAGTCAATCTGTGGAAAAGGAAAGCAAATCCTGCCCGGTAAGTCTTCGTGCCGACGCAGAGCGTCCGGCACGAGGCTCAATCAGTCTCAAGCACCGGGCATACTTATCATCCCCTCCACCACATCACCATTTCACCCTATCACCACATCACTTATTCCGAAAATCATTCACTACAAACTTCACGCAAAAGGCCGTATCTTTAAAGCTTAATCAAGCAGTCAAAAAGTACTATGAGCACGGCCACAGCCGAATCAAACATCATCAAAGAGGCGAAAAAGCGACGAACCTTCGCCATTATATCCCACCCGGATGCAGGTAAAACCACCCTCACTGAAAAGCTGTTGCTGTATGGTGGAGCGCTGCACGAGGCGGGATCTATCCGTGCGAGAAAAGCTACCCGGCACGCCGCTTCCGACTGGATGTCGATAGAGCAGGAGCGTGGTATCTCAGTAACATCATCCGTACTCCGGTTTGAGAAAGAAGGCATCAAATACAACCTGCTGGATACACCGGGTCACAAAGATTTTTCTGAAGATACGCTCCGAACTTTGGTAGCTGCCGACTCCGGCCTGATGGTGATTGACGTAGCCAAAGGCGTGGAGGAGCAAACCGAGAAATTATTTGAAGTATGTAAGCTTCGGGAAGTGCCGGTAATCACCTTTGTGAATAAATGTGACCGCCCCGGGATGGAGCCATTGGAAATTCTCAGCAACATCGAGAATAAGCTGGGGATTGAAGCCGTGCCAGCCAGCTGGCCTATGGGCTACGGACAGAAATTCCAGGGCATCTATGATGTGATTGAGAAGAAAGTACACATGTATCAAAAGACGGAACACGGAGCCAAAAAGGCCGTCACGGAAGTTCTTGATCTGGAAGATGCTATTGAAGCTTCGTCCATGTCGAGCGTGGAAAAGGAAGCCTTCGAAGAAGAGGTGATGCTGATTGACGACATGTACGAAAACATGGATCGGGAAGCTTATGCAACCGGTAAAGTAACGCCGGTATTTTTTGGATCGGCCCTGCACAACTTCGGGCTGGATGTGTTTCTTAACTACTTCCATCAGCTTGCCCCGCACCCACAGCAATACAAAACACCCGACGGTGTGGCCCGTGATTTAAACGACGGCTTCTCCGGCTTCATCTTTAAGATGCAAGCCAACATGAATCCAGATCACCGCGACTGCGCCGCTTTTATCCGTGTGGCTTCCGGTAGATTCGAGCGCGGACAGCAGGTAACCATCGCCGGAAACGGCAAGAAAGTGAAGATGTCGACCCCCCATACTTTGATGGGCGATGACCGCCAGCTGCTGGAAGATGCTTATCCCGGTGATATCGTATCTATTTTCAACCCCGGTTCATTCCGTATCGGAACTACTATTTTTGAAAAGAATGAAGTTAAGTTTGATGTAATCCCCCTCTTTACCCCGGAGCATTTTCAGAAAGTAGCCACTAAAGATCCTTTCAAGCGAAAACAGCTTAGAGAAGGTCTGAAACAGCTTTCTGAAGAAGGGGTGGTTCACGTCTTTGAAGTGCCAAACGGAGTAGGAAATGAGCTGCTGCTGGGAACAGTGGGTGTACTTCAATTTGAAGTGGTAGAACACCGCATGCTGACTGAATATGGGGTTGAGCTCATCAAAACCCCGGTATCCTATCACTGTGCCCGCTGGTTGCCCAACGACCGGGATGATGTGATTGAAAAACTGGAAGCCAGTTACTCCACCCACGTCACGAAAGACATGGAAGAAAACCCTATTGTACTGTTCGATTCTCAGTATGCCCTTTCACAAGGCGAAGAAAAGGTCGGCAAAGAAAACCTATTCAAGTTCAAACAAGGATAAGAACGTCGAACAAGGAACACTCAACATTTAATGTATCATGTTGGGTGCTGCTACGATGTACGTTAGTTGACTATTTCATATGTATTTAGGTTATTCACTAATCACCTAAATTACCTTAGACATATGAGAGAGCTAATTATTTTTGCTGTATCTGTAATTTTACTATCTGCTTCCTGCATGCAAAACACTGGAAAGTATCACCCTTATTCTCTCACTGATGAGGTGACTTTGCTGGCTGAATACACCAATAAACATAATATTGGTAGTCAAACCATATCTGTCAGAGGTTATAACTTTCCCTATCGATTATTTGATCCAGACTCAAAAGAGCCGTACACGGGAACCCATTCAAAAAAGTATGAAAACGGTGAAACCGGAAAGTGGACTATAGAAAATGGTTACATGGTACGCATCGAAAGTTTTTATGCCGATGGACAACCTGCATTTCTTGCCCGCTTTGATAAGAATGAGGAAATTGAAAGCCGGGCCTGGTTTAAAGATGGCACACTAAAAATGACTTTTAAAGAGGGCTTCGGAGATGTATTCAATCAGAATGGTGATGTGATAGCAAGCTATGAGCATTTTGCTGAAACCAAATATTTCAAAAATGGGAATATCAAAACCGTAATACCATTGAACGATGATAATCTATATCATGGAACGGTTTTAATTTATAACGAGGATGGAAGTAAAAGGGGAGAAATAGAGTATAACGAGGGTTTACTGATCTCACAGAAAGAACTTTAGTTACTTGATAATTTAAAGTTCAAGCAAGGCAAATAACTTCGAACGCCGAACATCCAACTTAAAGTGTTCGAAGTTGGATGTTCCTTGTTCGATGTTCTCTACAACTTACTTGCCACCGTTGGCTTGTAAGTCGGCGATGCAGTTTGCATCAAGCGGAGGAATTTGTTCTCCTAAAAACTGACCGAATACACCTGCATTTTCCATGGCATAATACATCAGGCAGCTGTCATTATCACAGTGACGTCCGTGCTCCGTATCCTGATGGTTGGTCTGCATTTCAGTTCCTGATCCGGGAATATTTACCAGTCCAAACAAGTGTCCGAATTCATGGCGATAAGAGACAGACTCTGTCAATCTTCTTGAGGGCTGATTGAACCCGCCACTCACTTCTTCATAAGTCGCTCCAAAAAAGGCATTTGAAGTATTGTAGTAAGCAATACCCAGCACGTTCCCACTCTCAAACTCGCCGTCTACAATAATCATATAAGCTCGGAGGGTGCCGTCTTCAACGGATGTAAATTCATCACGATGCTCTTCTTCCAGCGCTCGGATTTCGCTTGCGGTATATGAAGACTGACCTACTGCCGGAATCTCCGTCGGCTCTTTTATTACAACTGATTGTTTATTTAGTCGTTGCTCTAAAAACGCCTCAAGACTATCCACCGCCTCGGCATTGGGTGCATAGCCCTGCATGTAATCGATTTCTACTTCCAGAGAAGTGAATGTTTCTCCCGAAAGAAAATCATTGGCAGAATGGCCCGGATTTTCTGCGTGGGAGTAAACGATATCCTTGTCATCATCATTACCTGTGGGATTATCCAGGCAACCGGTGCTAAATACAATTAGCGCTACAATTAGTGTGCTTAGTATGGACTTAGGTGTCAAAAATTTCATGATTAATATTTTCATTGTTTTCAGTTCATTCTTTTAAATGGATTGTGGGGAGTAATTGTTCCTCCAAATCGATGCCTCTCTTTCGGTTTAAAGAAATTAAACGCTTTTTAATATGAGTGCATATGTGTAATTTATGTTATGAGCTCTGAAATTCCCATCCGCAAGATTATCCATGTTGATATGGATGCTTTTTATGCCGCCGTTGAGCAGCGGGACAATCCCGATTTGTGGGGGAAGCCGGTGATTGTGGGAGGCTCACCCAGCGGGCGCGGAGTTGTAGCTACCGCCAGTTATGAAGCCCGGAAATTTGGTGTTCACTCGGCAATGCCCGCTTCTCAGGCAATCCGACTTTGTCCGCACGGTATTTTTGTAAAAGCTAATTTTGACGCCTACAAAAAAGCCTCCCGGCAAATCCGCGAAATCTTCTTTGAATACACCGATTTAGTGGAACCCCTTTCTATGGATGAAGCCTTTCTGGATGTAACCGAAAACCACAAGGGGATTCCCTCAGCCACATTAATTGCTAAAGAGATTAAGGAAAAGATCTATGAAGTCACCAAATTAACAGCTTCGGCGGGGGTGGCACATAATAAGTTTCTGGCCAAAGTCGCCTCCGACATCAACAAGCCAAACGGACTTACCTTAATTACTCCTGATAAAGCTGAAGCTTTTCTGGAAGAGCTGGATATCAAACAGTTTTTTGGAGTGGGTAAGGCGACACAGAAAAAAATGCATGCCGTGGGTATTAAGACCGGGGCTGACTTAAAAGAGTGGAGTGAAATTGATCTGGTTAAAGCTTTCGGAAAATCCGGACGGTTCTATTACCGGATTGTTCGGGGGATTGATCATCGTGAGGTAAAGCCACATCGCGTTCGAAAATCGTATGGCAAGGAGCGAACCTTTTCTGAAGATATCGACAGCCTGGAGTGGATTCATAATTTCCTGGACGAGCTGGCGCAAACCATCTCTGAGGGGATGAAGAAGATAAATGCTGCCGGAAAGACCATCACTCTTAAAGTCCGCTATAAAAATTTTGATACCATTACCCGGAGTTATTCACTGCCACATTATACCAATCGTTATACCGACATCACCGAAGTAGTGCGAAAGCTGCTGGAGGAAACCGAAGTGGGAAGTCGACCGGTGCGTTTGCTGGGTATCACGTTGTCAAATTTAAACCTGAATGAGAAAACCGTGTACGAGCAATTGGAGCTTTCTTTGTAGTGTTTCCGTGTTATAGTGTTAACGGGCTAAAGTAATTTAATGGGCACTTTAGCCCGTTAACACTATAACACATCCAAACGCAAACACTTTCCACACTATCATTTTACCAAGATAATCGTGAATTTCACCACACTACAATCAACCCAAAGAAATTAACAGAAAATGAGTGACGGTTACGGACTACTAAAAGGAAAAAAAGGAATCATATTCGGAGCGCTGGACGATCGAAGCATCGCCTGGAGAATCGCCCTGGCCTGTAAACGAGAAGGAGCTGACTTCGTACTATCAAATGCCCCCATTGCATTACGGCTTGGTGCTTTGGATAAGCTCGGGGAAGAAACCGATGCCCCCATCATCCCCTGTGATGTAACCAACGATGATGAAATTGAAGAGCTGATGACCAAAACCAAAGAACACTTGGGCGGTGTTGATTTTATCCTGCATGCTATCGGGATGTCCCCCAATGTTCGCAAGAAAAAAGAATACACGGATCTAAATTATAATTGGTATCAGCAAACGCTGGATGTTTCAGCCATTTCGCTGCACCGGGTGCTGCACCACGCCGAGAAATCCGAGATTTTGAATGATGGCGGAAGTGTTGTGGCTCTTTCTTATATCGGGGCGCAGCGTATTTTCTCCAAGTATTCGGATATGAACGATGCTAAGGCACTGCTGGAAAGCATTGCCCGAAACTATGGCAGCCGACTGGCAGATCGCGGCATTCGTGTAAACACCGTTTCCCAAGCACCTACCAAAACTTCGGCCGGAACCGGCATTAAAGGATTTGACGGCATGTACACCTTTGCAGAGAAAATTGCTCCTATGGGGAATCCATCTGCCGATGAATGTGCCGATTACTGTGTGACTTTATTCTCAGACCTGACCCGCAAAGTAACCATGCAGAACCTGTACCATGACGGTGGTTTTGTGACCGCTGGTATTTCTGAGGAAATGATTGATGACCTCGCCAAGCTGTATTCAAACGACGACGAATAATTTATGCCTGATATAATCCTCGGTATTGATCCCGGCTCCCGAAACACTGGCTATGCGTTGTTGACGGAAGAAAACGGAAAACTGATCGCCTTGCGGTGTGATGTAATCCGAATGGCCGATATTGATGATCATGCCGAGCGATTACAGGTGATATTTGACCAGGTTTCCGGAATCATCCGGTCTAACCAGCCCACTTCCTGTGCGGTTGAAACCCCGGTTTATGGAGTTGATCCCATGGCGATGCTGAAGCTGGGAAGAGCCCAGGCGGCCGCCATGCTGGCCATTAAAAATTCCGGCCGGGAAGTAACCGAGTATTTCCCAAAAGTGGTGAAAAAATCGATTACCGGAAACGGAAACGCCAGCAAAGAGCAGGTGGCCTTTATGCTGAATAAAATGGTAAAGCTGCCGGATGAGAAACTATCCAATGATGCCACGGATGCTTTGGCTGTAGCCTGGTGTCATTTAATGAAAGGGCAGGGTATTCCCGGTTCAGCTAAAAAGAAAACGCATCAAAACAACAAAAAAGGGGATTGGGCCAGTTTTGTGCAGGATAACCCGGACCGGGTGAAAGGGCTTTAATTCGTCCAAGCGGACGCTTGAACTATCTTTGCTTTACGATGAAGACTAACCATAACCCAAAACCGTCATTCCCCCGAAAGTGGGAACCTCATTATCGATTAAAGAAATAATTATAGAAGATGATCGCATTTTTAAAAGGGTACATCGAAGAAAAGAAAGACGGCGTTGTAGTGCTCGACGTTCAGGGCGTAGGCTACCGGGTTGAGATTTCCTCTATCACCCAGGAACAGCTGGAAAGCGCCGGCTCAGAAGTAAAATTACTAACCTACCATCATATCACTGACAGTGATGAGCGACTTTTTGGGTTCTTTTCAACCGATGAAAAAGCTCTTTTTGAAAAATTGATTACCGTGAAGGGGGTGGGACCAAAGCTTGGCTTAACGATCCTTTCAGGCCTTCCCGCCGATCAGCTTATTGGTGCAATTACCGGCTCCGATGCAGCCACCCTCTCCAAAGTGCCGGGAATTGGAAAGAAAACAGCCGAACGCATTATTGTGGAACTGAAAGACAAACTGGCTGAGTATGCTGTTTCAGCCGGAGTAACTCCAACCGGATCGAAAGAAGCAGGGGTAACCGGAGAAGCTATATCGGCCCTTGAATCATTGGGCTTCAAGAAAAAAGAATCCGAACAAGCGGTTCTCAAAGCCATCAAAAACACCGGCAGTGATGATCCTTCAGTAATCATTAAGAAAGCCCTTGCCAGCTTGAACAAATAGAAAGGCTGGTTAATAAGTTTAATTCACTGTCTGTACAGAAAATTGTTTTTCTTTGGAACATAAAAAAGCCCCGGCAATCCGGGGCTTTTAATTTATCAGAATATGGTTTTACCTCTATTCCATATCCAGCGCACTGTGATCTCCCACATCCACTTTGCCCTTCACATTCTTGAGATGCGTATGGGCGCCTATCGTTGAGCCTTCCGTTTCTACATCTTCCAGCGTGGCATGATCCCGGATAATGGTGTTTTCAATTTTTGAGTTCTTAATCACCGTGTTGGCTTCAATGCTCACCCTGGGACCCACGGTGCTGTTCTCAATTTGCACATCTTCCCCAATAAACACCGGCGGAATAATGGTTGATCCGGGATATTTACTTTCATCTACTCCGTCAAATTCTTTTTCGGTGATGATGCCTGTAGTTTCCAGCCAGGCCGGAAGCGTTCCGCAATCCAGCCATTCATCAACCGTGGCTGTTTTAAATACTTTGCCTTCTTTAATCATCATATCAAGGGCTGCGGTCAGGAAATACTCTCCGCCCGGGCCGCGCATATCATCACCGATAACCTTATCGATTTTCTCTTTCAGGGCCTTACCGCTCTTGAAATAATACACCCCGATAATGGCTAAGTCAGAGATAAATTCTTTCGGCTTCTCCACAAACCCGGTAATGGTATCACCTTCATACACGGCTACTCCAAATCGGGATGGATCTTCAACTTTCTTAAGCCAGATCACACTGTCGGCATCACCCAACTCAAAGGGTTCTTCGCTGTCAAAAATAGTATCTGCAAAGGCGATGATAACCTCACCATCCAGGTGATCGCTTGCACAGGCAACGGCATGGGCGGTTCCTAAAGCCTCGGCCTGTACTTCAAAAATGGGCTTCGCTTTGTGGCGGGCACTCATTTCGCGCAGCGGCTGTTTGATATTTTCCCCGAAATCAGGCCCCAGAATAAACACAATCTCGGTGATGTCGCGATCCAGGGTGCGGTTAAACGTCTCTATAATGCGTTCTATAATCATGGTTCCCGCAACAGGCAGAAGGGGCTTGGGCACGGTATGAGAATGAGGACGAACACGAGTTCCACGTCCGGCCATTGGGATAATTAATTTCATATATTTGGCTGCGTTACTTGAAACAATTTAATTTAGTGGCGGTGAATATAGGGGGGTTATCAACCAATTTCGACTTTCTGTTTTGATGATAACCTCTTGTTAATGCCCCTGAATATCATATCATCTGCATAACTAACTAAAACCAAACATATTGAACTGGTACTATACACTTCTTGATGCCGGCGCTGTTCTGTTCTGCCTCATTTTTTTGCGATATACCTGGTATAGGATGCGCTTTTTCCTGCACACCTATCAGCAGGTGGGATATAAAAACAACGAGTTCTGGCAGTGGATGAAAAGTCATTGGGACGAAAAAGTGATCCCGGCAAACATCGCCGTTCTTAATGTATTCATCTTTATTTTTATCTGGTTTGATGGATGGTTTCTTGACACGTTCACTTACTCTTCGCTGGCTGTTTTCTTTTTTGTGGTCAGCTATTTTTGGTTTGGGTCGGTTTCTAACTACAAGCCTGAAAAGGTGAAGAAGCCGCTGGTGTTTACCCCAAGGGTTATCCGGCTGATGATTCCATACGTGCTTTTTTGCAGCTTCTTCCCGGTTCTTTTTACCTACCTGGGTTTTACCGGAATGCTTCCTTTTCTGGATGTGCAGCTACCCAATTATTTTTCCGGGCTTCAGCGTTTTGACCTGACCATCCTTGTATTCGGCTGGGCTTTTGGCGCTATGATCGTTCCCTTTTTCCTTTTCGTGGCCGGACTGATTACCAAACCCATTGAGCATTTTATTCAAAACGGCTTCAAAAAACAGGCCCGCCGCAAACTGGCTTCCATGCCCGATCTAAAAGTGATTGCCATCACCGGCAGCTACGGCAAAACCAGCACCAAGTTCATGATTCGGGATTTACTGAAAGAGCGCTTCAACGTCTGCTCAACACCCGGCAGCTACAACACCCCGATGGGAATTTGCAAAGTCATTAATAACGACCTTCAATCGCATCACCAGATACTTATCCTTGAAATGGGAGCCCGGTACGAAGGAAATATTCAGGAGTTGTGTGATATTGCCAAGCCAGATATTTCTGTTGTTACCAATGTTGGAGTTGCGCATTTAGAAACTTTTGGCTCGCAGGATGTTATTGCCCGCGAAAAAGGAACTCTGGTTGATAACCTGGTTGCGGGAGATACTGCCATCCTGAATGCGGACGATCCCCGGGTTTCCAAAATGGGGGCCGGGCGGGCTGAAATCACTCGTATTTTAGCCGGATTGAACAGCGGTGAAATTCACGGCTCCAACATTTTGTACGACACCTCCGGAATGGAATTTGATGTTGAGATAGAGGGTGAAACCGAGCGCTTTCAAACCCAACTGCTGGGCGCCCACAATGTTCAAAACTTATTACTGGCTGTAGGGGTGGCGCATCACTTTGGCTTGCGCCTGAAAACCATGGCTCTTGCTGCGGCAAAGATTGAACCCGTAGAGCATCGCCTTGAGCTCAAAAAACAGGGCGACCTTTATGTCATTGATGATGCTTTTAATTCAAATCCGGTTGGGGCAAAAAATGCGGTGGAAATCCTGAGTCAGTTTAATTCCGGCCAGCGCATTATCATCACTCCGGGAATGGTGGAGCTGGGTGAGATTGAAGAAGAGGAAAACAGGAAATTCGGCGAAACCATTGGCAAGGCTAACCTGGATTTGGTTGTTTTGGTGGGGGAAGAGAGAGCCAAACCCATTCTGGAAGGCATCAAAAGCTTTGACAGCACCGCGATGAATGTCCGCTTAGTGAACACCCTGTTTGAGGCGAACGAACTTGTCCAAAAACATGCCCGCGCCGGAGATATCATCCTCTACGAAAACGACCTCCCTGATGTGTATAATGAGTAGGGATTAGAAATGTTGAGTTAATAATTATGAATTGGAGGACTAATCTTATCTTTCAGGGTCATTCCAAATTCATAATTCAACATTTCTAATTTATAATTTCCTACTCATACCTAACCGCATCCGCGGGCTGAACCTGCGACGCCCGGTGCGCCGGATACCAGCTCGCCAAAATGCACAGCAATAAACTGGCAACTAAAATAATAATCACATCCAAAGGACTGACCTGCACGGGATAAGCATCAATGATAAATGCAGAGGAAAGCTTCACCAATCCATAATTCATTTGCAGCCAGCTCAGCAGTAAGCCCAGCGCCCCGCCAATTCCGCAGCCAATTAGTCCGATGTATAATCCCTGTTTTCTGAAAATTGATTTGATGCCTGCTTTGCTGTATCCCATCGACATAAGGATGCCGATATCCCGCTGCTTTTGAATCACAATCATGGTAAGGGAGCCGATGATGTTCAGCACGGCCACAATCACAATAAGAATTAAGATTACAAAGGAGCCCCACTTCTCCAGGTACATTACATCGTACAGCGGTTTTTGAAGATCGTACCAGGTTGAAATCTCAAAATCATCCCCCAGCATAGCTTGTAGTTCTTTCTTAACACCCTCAGCTTTCTCATTGCTGTGAAGTTTAATATCGATGCCGGTAATCTCGTTACGGGCACGGAACAATCGCTTTGCTGCTTCAATATCTACAAACACTTTTGGTCCGCCCGCTACTTGCTGTAAAAAATACGCCCCGCGAAGGTCAAAGCGATAGGTTTGCGGAACCGTGATTTGCGTGAGTGCATTCTTCATCCCGGCGGCACTCAGCAGGGCAATATCTTCCCCGATATTCAGCCTCAGCCGGTTTTTTAGTTCTTCATGCACGATAATACCCGGCGTGCGATCCCGAACAGAAATATCAAAAACACCGGTGGTAATGCTTTCTTCTATATCCACCAGCTGAAAGAAAAGATCCCGCTCCACACCTTTCACATCCACCACTTCGTTTTGAACCCCTTCCAAAGCCAACAGCGCCTTTCCTTCAACATATGGAGAGAGTACCCGCACCTCAGGAAGTGCCTTTATTTGCTCCATCATTTCCTGATTTTGTGCGAAGGTAGCTGCCCCTGAAGCTTCTATTCTTACATCCGGATCGTAGGAGAGCAGGAAGTTTTTTATCACATCAAAAAACCCGTTGAAAACCGACAAAACCACAATTAAAAGAGCCGTGCCAATGGTAATACCGGTGATACTGATAAAGGTAAGGGTGGAAATCAGCGAAATATGTTTTCGGGAAAACAGGTACCGCCGAGCAATAAATCCGGAATTCTTCATAGGCACAAAATATAGAATCAAGCAATTGAAAGCACTTTAAATGAAGACAGACATTTGTTAAAGTTTTAGTATCTTTAACGCCCTTTTCGAATTCAAAAATACCAATGGGTTCAACGCTTACAAAAGAAATTATTGCATCAATATCTGATGGATCCCACGGCGATCCCTTCTCCGTACTTGGACTTCATGAGGCTGACATTGACGGTAGAACCAAATTGGTGTTGCGAGCCTTTCGTCCCGAAGCCAAATCAGCTACCATTATTATAGGCAAGAAGAAATATGAAATGGATCGTATTTCGGACAAGGGATTATTTGAGCGCGTTTTTGCCCGCAGAAAAAATAAGTTTAATTATGAGCTGGAGATTGTACCTCATAAAGGCAAAAAATTTACCATTACTGATGCTTATCAGTTCGACTCTTTAATAAGTGATTTTGACTTACAGCTTTGGGGTGAAGGAAATCACCACCAAGCGTACGAATTTATGGGGGCCCATCAGCGAACTATTGAAGGGGTGGATGGAACTCATTTTGTTGTTACAGCTCCCAGCGCCGATCGCGTTAGTGTAATAGGTGAGTTTAACGGCTGGGATGGCCGGGTTCACCGAATGCGAAAATTTCATGACCAGGGAATCTGGGAGATTTTCATTCCCCATGTTACAGAAGGGGACTACTACAAATACGAAATTAAAACTCCCGTTCAGGATCCCCCGCTGAAAAAATCGGATCCTTTTGCTTTCTATTCTGAACTGCGCCCGGGAACAGCCTCTATTGTTACAGATATTGACAGCTACAGCTGGAGCGATGAAAAGTGGCTCA
Organism: Gracilimonas sediminicola; assembly: GCF_024320785.1. NCBI lineage: Bacteria > Pseudomonadati > Balneolota > Balneolia > Balneolales > Balneolaceae > Gracilimonas > Gracilimonas sediminicola. The sequence continues at coordinate 1,584,169 of NZ_JANDBC010000001.1, read as the reverse complement.
AATCTCGGCAGGAAAAACAAGCGCCGAATCAGCCCATCACTATCTACGAGATGCATATTGGTTCTTGGAAACGTAAAGTAGGTGAGGACCCCGACTTTTTAAGCTACCGGGAAACGGCCGACCAACTGGTTCCATATCTCAAAGATTTAGGGTACACCCATGTTGAACTGCTCCCGGTTGCCGAGCACCCTTACGACCCTTCCTGGGGATATCAGATTACCGGTTATTACGCGCCCACCAGTCGCTTTGGCACTCCTGAAGACTTCATGTATTTAGTAGACCTGTGCCACCAGAATGACATTGGTGTGATTATAGACTGGGTTCCCGCTCACTTTGCTAAAGACGATCATGGCCTTCGCCGTTTTGATGGCACCGGCCTTTTTGAACATGATGATCCCCGCAAAGGTGAACACAAAGACTGGGGAACCTGCATTTTTAATTACGGGCGCACCGAGGTTCAAAACTTTTTGATTTCAAACGCCATTTACTGGTGCGAAAAATTTCACATTGATGGCTTTCGGGTTGATGCCGTTGCCTCCATGTTATACCTGGACTACTCCCGCGATGAAGGCGAGTGGGTTCCCAACCAATACGGTGGGCGGGAAAATATTGAGGCCATCGATTTTTTGAGGAACTTTAATGACTCCGTTCACCATCATTTTCCCGGAGTTATTACTTTTGCTGAAGAATCCACATCTTGGGGAGGCGTTTCGAGGCCAACGGAAACCGGCGGACTCGGCTTCGATTTTAAGTGGAACATGGGGTGGATGAATGACACTCTTTCCTACATTGAGAAGGACCCTATTTTCCGAAAATACCACCAGGATCAACTTACCTTTTCGTTGATCTATGCTTTTTCAGAGCACTTCACTCTTCCTTTTTCTCACGATGAAGTAGTGCATATGAAACAGTCTATGCTTGCCAAAATGCCCGGCGACGACTGGCAGAAGTTTGCAAATCTCCGGCTCATTTATTTGTATATGTACACACATCCCGGAAAAAACCTGTTATTTATGGGATGTGAATTCGCACAGTGGGCAGAATGGAGTGAGTCGCGCTCGCTTGACTGGCACCTGCTGGAATGGGAAAAGCATCAGGGCGTTCAGCTTTTGATTAAGGATTTAAATGGCATCAATAAAGAAGAGAAGGCGCTCCATGAAGTTGATTTTGACTGGCGCGGCTTCGAATGGATTGATATCAGTGATGCCGACAACAGCATTATTTCGTTTGTTCGCCGTGCAAAAGATCCTGAAAATTTTGTGGTCGTGATTCTTAACTTTACCCCCACTGTTCATTATGGATATAAAATTGGGGTTCCCCATGCAGGAGAATACGAAGTGCTGATTAACAGCGACTCAGAATTTTACGGAGGCAGTAATGCCGGAGACAACAAAATACATGCTGAGTGGGGAGACTGGCATAACCAAAAAGCCAACATTTCAATCACCATACCACCCCTGGCCGGTGTAATTTTAAAACCAAAGAGTTAACACATAGATGAGGTTTCCACGCTCTTGCGGTTGTTTAGTTCATCCAACATCATTTCCCGGAAAATATGGGATGGGTGATTTTGGATTTGAAGCCCGCACATTTATTGATTTTTTAGAACGCACACATCAAACCATCTGGCAGGTTCTTCCGCTTACACCAACCGGATATGGAAATTCCCCTTACGCCAGCTATTCCGCTTTTGCGGGGAATGTGTACCTGATCAGCCCCGATGTACTTCATAAAAAAGGGTTGCTTACGGAAGAAGAAATTAAAGGCATTCAATTGCCTTCTGGGCTTAGTGCAGATTACGAGGCTTCATTTAAGAATAAGGACAAGGTTTACAAGCTTGCTTCTGACCGGTTTTACAAGAACCTGAAGAAAGAAGAGGAAGAAGCCTTCAACGCATTTAAAAAGCAAAATCAGCACTGGCTGGATGACTATGTGCTGTTCATGGCCTGCTCTCTTCATTACGACAAACAGCCCTGGAACACATGGGATAAAGACATTGCCCAGCGAAAGCCAAAAGCGCTGAAAGCTTACCGTGAGAAATTCCGAGAGGAAATAAAGCTTCAATACTGGTTACAATACGAGTTTAACAACCAGTGGAATGACCTTAAGAAATACGCTAATGACCGGGGAATTCGCATTGTGGGCGATATCCCCATTTTTGTGGATCACAACAGCGCCGATGTATGGGCCAACCCAAAATATTTTGAAGTGGACGAGCAGGGAAACCGGCAATTGGTAGCGGGAGTTCCGCCGGATTACTTCAGCAAAACCGGTCAACTATGGGGCAACCCCCTTTACAAATGGGATGAACTTGAAAAAGACGGATTTTCCTGGTGGGTCGACCGCTTTAAACACATGTTCAATGCCTGTGATGCCATCCGCGTGGATCACTTCCGTGGTTTTGATGCGTACTGGGAAGTGAAAGCAACGGCAAAAACAGCAGAAAAAGGGAAGTGGGTGCCCGGTCCCGGAGAAAAACTGTTTGATACTATTTTAGAAAAATGTGGCGAGCTGCCCATTATTGCTGAGGACCTTGGCTTTGTGACGGAGGGAGTCGAAAAGCTACGCGACAAGTATAACTTCCCGGGGATGAAAATTATACAATTCGCCTTTGACTCAGACTCCACCAACAGCTTTCTTCCCCACAATTATTCACAGAACAGTGTGGCCTACTCGGGCACGCACGACAACGACACTGCCCTTGGATGGTACAACACCACCAACGCTGAAGAGCAGCACCGGGCACGAACCTACACCCGCTCATCCGGCGAAAGTATCCATTGGGAATTTATCCGGCTGGGCATGCTTTCGGTCTCAGATCAGGCTATATTCCCGCTGCAAGATTTTATGGGATTAGACAGTACTCACCGAATGAATATACCGGGCACTTCATCAGGCAATTGGCTTTGGAGGTACACCCCGGACATGTTAAATGAAGTTGACGAAGACCAAATTCGACATCTGGCAGAACTTAGTAACAGACGATTTAACACCAATTCGTAATCTAAAATGCTTGATTTCATATACAGACGGTGTTTTTGTATATTTCAGGCTTAGATATTTCAAAAAATACATATGGCGTTTTCACTAAATCACTTACCAAAGCGAACTGAAAAACCAAGAAATGAAGGCCTTACCATGGGGCTGGATAAAGGATACAGCGTTCGTCAGGCCGAAGACTTTGTAGAAGCTTGCTCCAACTATATTGATGTTGTGAAGCTGGGCTGGGGTACTTCATATGTAACCCAAAACCTGGAAGAAAAGATTGCTGTTTATCATGATGCCGGCATCCCCGTTTATTTTGGCGGAACCTTGTTTGAGGCTTATGTACTGCGCGATCAGCTGGATGGATATGTAGAGCTGATGAATAAGTACGGCATTAAAAATGTAGAAGTATCCAACGGCACCATTTGGCTTTCTGATGAAAGAAAGCAGGCCATCATTAAAGATTTAAGTACAGATTTCACCGTTTATTCTGAAGTGGGTAGCAAAAACCCGAATGACATCATCCCTCCTTACAAGTGGGTGCGTATCATTGAAAAAGAATTAGCCGCCGGTGCCGAAAAAGTTATTTGTGAGGCACGCGAAAGCGGAACGGTTGGTGTTTTCCGGCCCAATGGTGAAGTCCGATCCGGCTTAATAGAAGAAATAACCGACCAGATTCCCCAAGAAAAGTTGATTTTCGAAGCTCCTCAAAAAGAGCAGCAGGTTTGGTTTATTCGAAAGTTTGGAAGTAATGTGAATTTAGGAAATATCCAGCCGGCCGATGTCATTTCTGTAGAAACACTCAGACTTGGCCTCCGCGGCGATACCCTATTAGACTTTTACTCATTGGATGACGATGAGGACCTCAACAAAGTCATGAAAGACAATAACGCAATCTCTAACGAAGAGTAATCACTGAGAGCATATATTTATGAAAATTCTTTACGTTGCAGCAGAAATTTCCCCCTTTGCACGCATGACCTATACCGCCGATTTGCTTCGGTTCTTGCCTGCATCACTTCAAGACAAAGGATTCGAAATTCGGATTCTGCTACCTAAATACGGTTCCATTAACGACCGGCGCAACAGGCTCCATGAGGTTATTCGCCTTTCCGGAATTGAGGTTGAGGTGGGTGAAAATACCGAGAGCATGAAAATAAAAGTAGCCAGCATTCCTAATGCGAAGCTGCAGGTTTATTTCTTAGATAACGACACGTATTTCAAGAGAAAAGGGCTATTCAAAAAGCCGGATACCGATGAATTTTATGAGGATAACGATGAGCGCCTGGCTTTCTACAATAAAGGCGTGCTGGAAACAGTTATTAAGCTCGGCTGGGAACCGGACATCATCCACTGCCATGACTGGCCTGCTGGTTTGATTCCGCTTTTAGTGCGAACTAAATACAAGGACGAGAAAATCTTTAAAAACACTCAGATTGTATATAACCTGCATCACCCTATTAATGAGGGAGATTCAGACTCAGCAAGAGTGTTAGAACTTCTCGGGCTTCCGGCCGATACCGATATCGACAACCTGACAGAAGAAGGCAGAGTCGATCTTCTGAAACTTGGATTAAAGTACAGCGATCATGTGGTTACAGGAAACTACCTCAAAGACGAGTTTGACGACATGTTCGATGAGCTGGGAATTAACCCTACAAAAATTCAGGGTTCCCCGGAAGACGTATCTGACAAGTTTGCCGAGTACTATCGGTCTATTTCTGACGCCGAATAATAGATAGAGAACAATTTAAATACTTATTTAATGAGCAGAACAAATAAGGGCTTTTTTTCCTTATGTATTTCACTGTTAACCTTAGTTATAATTTTTAATGGATGTGAGGATCCCGGAAGCGTTGGCAGCGAATTTGTTGAGCGACCCGGTTTAACCTTCGATACCTTATCTATCTCACAAACTGAGGCCCTGAGTTACAACGCATATTCCGGAAGGCTTAGCTTTATTCCATTCGGAAAGTACAACGATCAGCTTTTTGGAGAGGTTGACGTGCTCAGCCTGGTTCAACCATCTATAAACCCATCTGTGGATGATTCCATTGAGGTTGATGAGAACTTCCAGCTTAAAATGCGGATTCAGCTCGACAGCTTGCCCCATTACGGCGATACGCTTTCGCAGTCGAATTTCAACCTCTACGAGATTTCTTCAGACTGGCGGGGGCGTTCCATTCGCATCGATGACGAAATTCAGTATTCCAACCAGGTAGGCTCTTTCACCGTTGGCGATGAGAAAAACATTATTGTGGACTTAAGTCAGGATTGGGTGGATCGCTATAAAAATTTCTATTTCAATGAAAGCGCCAGCTCCGACTCGCTCTACGCAAATCAAATGAAAGGGCTGGCATTGGTTGCCGATCAAAACAACTCCAGAATTTCAATTGCCCGAACGGGAAGTTTTAACTTCATCCTTGTGAACGGCGTGCAATCAGACACCACCGACACGGTCACCGTTCCGCTTATGGACTGGGGATTTACAATGGAGCGCACAGGAGCGATAAACTCTCCGAATACATTTCCGCTGCATTCTACCCTTGAGGGAATGATGAAAATCACCATGCCTAATGATGTGTTGATAGAAGAGAGTCAGTCAGAGAATATAATCCGGGCCGACCTTGTTTTTTACGAGGCTGAAGACGAGATGAGCCAAAGCATTCCGGCAAATCACAACCGGCCTCCTGTCGATTTCCTAAACTTGTATATAGAGCCTGATGTTGAACCGGTTTATGAATATCAATTCGGTGCTACTATAGGAGGCTCCGATTCTGATGTCGGTGACGGTGTTTTTAAAATCAACGTTACCAATTATGTGAACAGCGTGCTTTTCGGTGATCAATCGGAAGATGAGTTGGTTATTGGTACTCGCAACACCGCCGCGCAGTTGAGGTCAACACTGATCTACGACTTTACTGCACCGGAAAACCTTCGGCCAAAGTTAATTATCACCTCCTTAGCTGATCAACAATAATGAAGACTATTAACGGACTTATACTATTAGCTCTTTTCCTTTTACCCGCTAAAGAGTTATTCGCTCAGGTTGAAGGCGCCAGCCAGAGCAGAAGTGGATCTTTTTACTCGCTTTTTGGAGTCGGCTTTCCTACCGATAACAGCAACCCCAGAGAACTGGGGATGGGAATTTTAGGCGTTTCCTTACACAGTGATGATTCCAACACCCTTCAAAACCCGGCTTTATGGGGAACCAATGTGTTTACATCGGCCTCTTCCGGCTTTAACCTTACACAGTTCAGAGCATCCAGCGAAACAAACAACAGTATAAACCAGCTTCTGGAAGCAGGATATTTGCAGTTTACCTTTCCGGTCGCCAGAGAAAAGGTGGGGATATCTGCTTCTTTGTATTCCGTAACCCGCTCTAATTACCGGTTTGTTACGTTAGATTCTGCCGCTACATCACCCACAAATATGCTTGAATATGCGTCGGATATTCGTGGTTCCGGTGGTGTAAATAAGCTTGAGTTTGGGCTTGGCTGGAAGATTAATGAGAATATTGCCTTCGGTTATGCACCGTCTCTTACATTTATGTCTCAGAATAACTCCGAAGATGTTTTCTTCAGCGAGTCAGGTTATGGAACCAGTAACTCCGATGCTAAAATAACCGGTACCGCTATGGGGCATCGCTTTGGTACGTTACTGACATTCCGTGAACTGTTTCGGTCTAACGATCGCCTCAGTTTTGGTGCTACGGCTACACTTCCTGTTACCATAGATGCGAAGGAAAAAACAACGGTAACTAAATTCGTGAATGGGCGGGAGCAAGAAGTGCTTTTACGGGACCCAAAGCAGGGTGAAATTACATTGCCGGTAGAATTAAATGCCGGATTGACTTATTATCCTACCAGTTTAGTGAATTTCTCGCTTGAAGGTTTGTATGAGCAGTGGAGTAATTACGAATCCGCTTTCGACCGGGGCACTGAATTGTCTTACATGAAAGATCGTGTAAAAGCCGGCCTGGGAGTAGAGTATCACCCTTACAGAACCAATTCTACACGGTTTCTGTCTAATTTCAGATACAGTGGTGGGGTTACTTTTGACTCCGGACACCTTAATATAGAGGGACAAGACATAAACACCCTTTGGTTTTCTGCCGGTTTAGGAATAATTTCTCCTAATCCAAGAACACGCTCTTCTGTGGATATCAGTATCCGCTACGGGTTGAGAGGAACGACGAATAATGATTTAATAAGAGAAAATATTTGGGCTTTAAATTTGTCCATCAATTTGTCCGAACTTATGTTTTTCCGGCAAAAACTAAATTAAGCTACAAATTCACTGATATAATAATTAAACTATTTGGTTAGTTTAATAGACAAAAGGTATAAACAACACAAGATCGATGAAGCAACTAATAACACTTATAGGGATTCTTTTTGTTAGCTCTTCCCTTACACACGCGCAAGCAAACTGTAAACAAACACCTCCTGACGGGCTATCACCGTTGGCAGCTTATTCTCTTTTTTATTCAAACTATAAAAATGGAGACTATGAGTTTGCCCTCAAATATGGAAAATGGATGGCATGTGCCCAACCGGAAAAGCTGGATGGTAATCCTCAGTTTAAGCTGGAAACCCAGTACAACCGGTTAGTAACCATTTATGAAGAAATTGCTCGAGGAAAAGAAGACCCCGGTGTTCGGTCTGCACACCTTGACACAGCTCTTACCCTTTTGAATGAAAGTCTTGAGCTATTTGGAACCAACCAGGAAAGCAGGTTTGATATCATCTTCAAACGGGGACGTTTCTACCAGCAGAACTATGACTACATTGAAGATGGCCTTCAAAAAGCCTACGCCGATTATGCCAAGCTTTTTGAAATTAACCCCGAGCGCGCTATTAATATGGGTGATGGATATTACCTGAGACAAGCTCTCGGCAACCTTGTGGACAGGGATAACAAAGAACAAGCACAGGCCCTGATAGATATCGTGAAGCCTTTTGTTGATGGCGAAAAGCTTGAGTATGTAGAGGAACAGCAGCAGAAACTTCTCGGTTCACCAGAAGAGCAAATCGCATACTTTACTCCAATTATAAAAGATAATCCGGACGATCTTGCTGCCTGGAAAGCGCTCGAAGGTGCGTATGAGGAGACTGAAAACCGTCAGAAGCGTAAAGAAGCTCTTGTCAAAATTAATCAGCTGGAACCTTCTTATGACTCCGCATTACAGCTTGCCGAGCTTGCAAAAGGGAATGCCAACTACACCGAAGCGGCCAAATACTTTAACGAGGCTTTAGGACGTGCATCTTCAGATGAGGACAAAGTTCAGCTTTACCTTGATCTTGCTGATGTTAACATTAACCTTGAGAAGCTAAGTGCTGCCAAGGGCCATGTGCAAAACGCGCTAAAAATTGAGCCAAAAAACGGAAATGCATACATCAAGATGGCTACCATTTATGGCGCAGCCATTACAAAATGTACCAGCGACCGTAAGCTTGAAGCCCAAGACCGCGTTGTTTACTGGTTAGTTGTTGACTACCTAAACAGAGCCAAGAAAGAAGATCCATCTGTTGCTGCTACCGTAAACCGGCAGCTACCTAACTATGAGGCCGTAACTCCAACTACAGAGGATAAGTTTTTTACTTTGAACCTCGAAAACGGACAAGAAATTAAAGTTGACGGCTCTCTGATGCCTTGCTACAGCTGGATAAATGAGACCACCACTGTACGGTAATTGGATTGGGTATCAACAAAAACATTTGTATCTTTTTCTTATCTACTAAATTCAACGGTGCGGATCTTTAAATCCGCACCTCTTTTTTCCCTTCCCTCCTTTTCAAGTCACATACATATTTGAATCTCACTTTTCGATTTCGGGAGAAGGATAAATAACACACATAAGCTAATGGCACGTAGAAAAAATCGTAATAAGAACAAACGAAACCGTAATAATAATAAAGGCGGAAACGTATTTATCCCCAAGTTTTACTGGAAAAACAACCAGGGGATTGCCGGGCAGTATGCAGGAGTCTTAGAAATCAACTCTAAAGGTTGGGGCTTCATCCGGAAGCTGGATTACGAATTTTCTTATCAGCCTAAAGATCCTTTTTTGAAGCCCGATGAAGTGAAGGAGCTTGACCTCCGTCCCGGCCTGGTGTTAGAAGGAGAGTTTGAAGAAGATAACAAAGGCCATAAGCACGTGGCTTCGGTAGATGTGGTTAACGGCCGTCCGGTCGAAGCCTGGACTAAATCCAGTCGTTTTGAGCGACAAACCCCCATCATGCCTGTTGACTGGATTAAAATGGGACATAATGCAGACGATGTTGAAATGCGCGTTCTCGATTTAGTTGCTCCCATCGGGAAAGGGCAGCGCTCGCTTATTGTGGCTCCTCCGCGAACGGGTAAAACTGTTTTATTGAAGAAGATCGCCAAAACGCTCAATGATAATTATTCAGATGATATTCACGTAAGCGTGCTCTTGGTTGATGAACGCCCGGAAGAGGTGACAGACTTTATCCGTTCAACACAGGCCGAGGTTTTTGCTTCCTCTAACGACAAAGACACACAAAGCCATATCCGAATCACCGAAATGGCCCTGGGTTATGCCAAACGTAAAGCCGAGATGGGAGAGGACTCCGTACTTCTGATTGACTCCCTGACCCGACTTGGCCGTGCTTACAATGCCGTGCAATCCAATAGCGGAAGAACGCTTTCCGGTGGATTGGACATCCGTGCACTCGAAATACCTAAAAAGATCTTTGGGTCTGCGCGGAAAATTGAAGGGGGCGGCTCACTTACCATCATCGCCACCTGCCTGATTGAAACAAACTCCCGAATGGACGACCTGATTTTTGAGGAGTTTAAGGGAACCGGAAATATGGAGCTGGTTTTGGATCGGGAATTGGCGAACGACCGAATTTACCCGGCCATTAATATTGCGGCGTCCGGAACCAGAAATGAGCATAAGTTTATTACCGACTCTCTTGAAGAGCGAAACATGGTGAGAAGATATTTGCTTAAAAAATCTCCAAAAGAGTCTATGCTTGGCTTGTTGAAAGTGCTTAAGAACACCGACAGCAACCAAGAGCTGCTTAACCAAATTGCGGCGCTGGCTTAATAACTATCCTGAGGTTTCGTTACAATCTTTGCCTGAACTGACTTGATTAATATTTCGCGGCAAAGACTCTTCATTTCGTTCAGAATGACCTTTTAGCGAGTTCGCTTTTCTTCGGATATTTATCACACCGGTCTTGCCGTTTATACTCAGAGACTCCGAATTTCATCGGCATCAACGCCTTCCTTCAAGGAAACAACTGTTGATGAGGCTTTAAAATCTAAATCCACCTCGTTCCAGACGCTCTGCGTCGGAACGAATAACTACGCCACCGGAACCGATGGGTCAATCTCAGAAGCCCAGGCTTTCATTCCGCCTTTAAGATTCGCCACCTTCTCAAAGCCGTTATTTTCAAGATAAGAAACGGCTTTGGAACTTCTCCCTCCACTGCGGCACATCACGATCACTTCTTCGCTCTTTTTATCTTCAATCTCTTTCATCCGGTTTTCGAGCTGTCCCAAGGGAATGTGCTCTCCATCCAGGTTTGAAACCAAGTATTCTACATCTTCGCGGACGTCGAGAAGGAAGAAGTCCTCGTTTGATTCTCTTTTCTCTTTCAGTTCTTGTACGGTTACTTCTTTCATGGTTGATTATTCTGAGGTGTAACGATCTAATTTAAATTGTTTTCCAAGGTACAGCTGTTTGGCTTTTTCATCTTCGGCCAGCTTATCAGCGGAGCCTTCCATTAATATCTTTCCTTCAAACATAAGGTAGGCGCGGTCGGTAATAGCCAGCGTCTCATGTACGTTATGGTCGGTAATTAGAATACCAATGTTTTGATGGCGGAGACCCGATACAATTTGCTGAATATCTTCTACGGCAATCGGATCGACTCCGGCGAACGGTTCATCCAATAAAATAAACTTCGGATCTGTAACCAAAGCGCGGGCTATTTCAGTCCGCCGCCTTTCTCCGCCCGACAAGCTATACCCTTTGCTGTCAACAACTTTGTGAAGCCCGAATTCTTCAATAAGCTTATCAACTTTAAGGTCAATTTCTTTTTTGGGGATAGATAAGAACTGGAGCACCGATTCGAGATTTTCACGAACGGTCAGGTTTCTGAATACACTGGCTTCCTGAGCAAGGTAGCCGATTCCCATGCGGGCTCTTTTATACATGGGTTCGCCCGTCAGGTCTTTTTCATTCAAAAATATCTTTCCGGCATTGGGGCGCACCAAGCCAACCATCATATAAAAAGTGGTGGTCTTTCCGGCACCGTTTGGACCCAGCAGCCCTACAACTTCACCCTGCCGTACATTAATCGACACATCATCCACAACCGTTCGCTTGCGATAGCGCTTTACCAGGCCCTCGCTGTGCAGTTTTAATTCCGGTTGGGTTTCTGTGCTCATATCGGTGTGATTAAGCTACGGAAAGAGAATTAAGAATAGACTCAAAAATAGGTTTTCCATCTTCAGAACCCAGGAGCTTTTCCATGGCTCGTTCAGGGTGAGGCATCATCCCCAGCACATTCCGCCCTTCATTACAAATTCCGGCTATATGATCGATTGAGCCATTAAAGTTGGCGCCTTCGGTGAGCTCTCCGTTCGCATCGCAATACCTGAATAAAACCTGATCGTTATCCTGCAGCGACTTCAACCCCGACTGATCAATAAAATAATTACCTTCTCCATGAGAAACGGGAATATCAAAAACGCCACCTTTTTTCAGCGAGTTTGTAAACAGGGAATCAGTAGTTTCGCATCGAATAAATACATTTTTGCACACAAATTTCAGCTTTTGGTTGTGCATCATGGCTCCCGGAATCAGTCCGGCTTCAAGCAAAATCTGAAAGCCGTTACAGATGCCCATTACCGGTCCGCCTTTTTCAGCAAATTTCACCACTTCCTGCATAATGGGAGAGAAGCGGGCAATAGCTCCGGAGCGGAGGTAATCGCCATAAGAAAATCCGCCGGGGATAATTAAAAAATCGATCCCTGAGAGGTCGGTATCTTTGTGCCATAAGAATTTCACCTCACAACCCATTACGTGCTTCATGGCATGATAGGCATCATGATCGCAATTAGAGCCGGGGAATACTACTACGCCAAATGTGGCCATTGTTTTATCCTTTTATTTCGGTAACAAGTTGAATTTCTTTTAACACGCCATCAATGCGAAGGCACTCTTCAAATTCGCCTTCATGCACCAGCGCTTTACCTTCGTTGTGGACTTTCCATGTCTTATCTTCTGCTTCTGATAAACTGCATCCGGTCGCTTTCATCAGCTGGGAAATGACCTCATCAAAGGTGTGAATATCATCATCATATAGAATCAGTCGCCAGGGCGTATCCACCGCATCTTTGACTTCTTCTTTCTCTTTGGTTTCTGTGGTTTCTTCTACTTCGGTCCCAGACAACACGAGTTCATCGATATGTTGAGCAAGCAGAAACATGGATCAGGATTCGATAGTAATTTCGAAATCTTCCATTACTTCATTAGCCAGCAGCTGCGCACAGGCTGACTCTACAATTTCTTTAGCCGCAGATTCATCCTTTGCATCCACATCAAGCTCAATAAATTTTCCAATACGAACTTGCTGAACTTCATTTAAACCAAGATTCTGCAGAGCATGATGAGCGGCTTTACCTTTAGGGTCCAAAATAGATGGACGGAGCGTTACATTTACTTTCGCTTTGTACATAGTTGGGCTTCGTTTAAGTGAGTGCCAAAGTTAACCTTTCTGCAACTTAGCTGCTAACCTGGATTAAGAATTGACTCCCATTTGTTCACAGCCATAAATGGCTTGCTTGTGTACTTGAAGAGATACCCTGCCTTGGTTGAATATCTTCCAGTTTACAAGCATGGACTTTAGCCCTGTGCAACTTTCAACACAATTCTTTCTTTCATCTCATCCACAGAAAGCTCCTCCGCATCCAGCCATTCAATAAATTCCCACCGCTTAAACCAGGTAATCTGTCGTTTTGCGTATCGTCGGGTGCTTGTTTTAATTTTCTCCACTGCTTTTTCCAGTGTCCACTCTCCCTCCAAATACTTGATGATCTCTTTATAACCCACCGTATTCAGCGATTGTAGCTCCTTTGAATGTCCCGATGCCAAAATTGATTTTACTTCGTCCACCAGGCCTTGCTCTATCATTTGATCAACCCGTTGATTGATGCGATCGTAGAGTTTTTGCCGGGGCCACTTCAAACCAAAAACCAAGGTGTCTTCATCGGGATAAATTTCATCGTTGCTATGAAAACTGCTGAAAGGCTTACCGGTTTTCATCCACACATCCAGCGCACGGATAATGCGTTGCCGGTTCATTCCGTCCATTTTTTTAGCGTATTCAGGATCCACTTCCTTTAGCATCCCATAAAGTGATTCAAGTCCTTCCCTCTCTATCCGGCTTTCCAGCTCCTCTATATTTTCCTCATTCGATTCCGGCATCTCGTTGAAAGGTTGGATCAGGCTTTGGAGGTGGAGGGTACTACCTCCGGCATAAATCACGTGCTCCGATTTCTGCAGAATTTCTTTTTCCCATTGCTCAGCCCGCTTTTGAAAGTCCATGGCCGAGTCTTCTTCATCCAAGCCCAGCAGGGAGATGTTATAATGCTGAGTCCTATCTAATTCTTCCGGTGAAGGCTTTGCGGTTCCAATATTTATATGCTTAAAGCATTGGCGGGAATCTGCCGAGATAATAGATGTGTTAAGCTTCTCAGCAAGTTGTAGAGAAAGTTCGGTTTTTCCGGCCGCTGTTGGACCTAAAAGTATGATTCGCAAGAAATACCGTGTTTAAGTGTTCGTGAGTTTGCGTTACAATATAATCATAACACTGTAACACGTTCACACTCTAACACTTAAACACATTAAATATCAAAGCGGAGAGAAATGCGATGGGTGAAGCCTAAATCACTGGAAGCGCCGGCGAAACTGGTAAAGCCGTAGTCAAGCACAAAGGAGGAAAGCTTAAGGCCAAGTCCGAGAGTAGGAGAAACGGAAAAACCTGAAACCGGATCAGTAATGAAATCGGTAACGCCCGCACGTAAGGCAATCACATCTTTATATGAAATTTCACTACCTAAATGTGGTTCAACACTCATTCTGCCCAGGTTGATGTAATAAGCCTGCCGGTTTTCAAAAAGCAGGTCCACATCTGCAGCTGCTGAAACCAAAAAGTCGCCTCCAATCGGGAATAATTTTGCTACACCCAATTTCACAGACGGAAGCACAAACTCGTTTTGTCCGGTTGGAAGCGAGGCTCCCAGACTGTCGAATTGAGCTTCGTAATCACCAAAGGCTGACTCGTTTACATCCCACATCTTCTGCATGGTGGTAATGTCATGAACCGTGACCCCAAAACTGGCGAAATCGGCCTGGTACTTTACACCAATGTCCAGGCTATATCCCCATGCTTCAGCAAAAGGCCCCAGTTTCTGGCGAATGATTTTAGCAGAAGCACCATAAGACAACTTCTCACTTTTCTGTGTAGCATACGAAAAAAGAAGTGCCATATCGGCCGTGCTGAACCTGGTAATATAAGATTCCACATCCTGCTTGGGCTGATCCCGTTCACGGTCCCAGGCATTCAACGTGTTGGCAATGTTATCAACTCCCTGACGGAAAAAACTGATTGAAACCACCCCGTTGTTTGACTTCAGGGGAAGAGCGGCTGCTCCATAGTCATAGCCCACAATGCCGCTAAATCGCTCGGAATGCATATACATGATTTGTGGGGTTTCAACCTCTGCAAGTCCCGCCACATTCCAGTAAGCCGAAGTCACATCGCCGGTTAGGGCTGCATGAGCACTCCCCATTCCAAGCGCACGGGCTCCGCTTCCTGTTGTAAGGAAATCATTTCCATACTTCGCCTGTGTAGCTTGAGAAAAGGTGAGGACAGGAATCATCACAAAAAGTAAAAGCGCGGGGAAGGATCGGTTCATCAAAAAAACAGCGATATATTAAGAGTTACTGTAGCGCTTTAAACGATATATTCTGTGACTTATTTGGGATGAAAATTGCGCTTTCTGCGGTTGCAGAGAGAGCCAGTATTTCTTAGTATAAGCACACTCCACTGAAAGGGCAACTGTTGGTTGAAAATTGCCTTTTAACCCATTTAAATAATGCATTTATGAAATTTTCTGTATCGAGCAACGAACTCAATAAAGGGCTTTCGGCCGTGATTGGAGCCGTGCCTTCAAAAGCTACGCTTCCTATTTTGGAAACCATCCTTTTTGAAAGCGAAGATGGAAAACTCAAACTCACCGCTACCGATCTCGAGATTTCAATCATCGAGTACATCGATGCAGATATAGAAGAAGACGGAGCGGTTGCCATACCGGCACGCAGGTTGCTCGAAACCTTACGTCAGCTGCCCAACATCCCGGTTTTCTTTGATGTGGACGACCGCAAAAACATCAACTTCCGCACCGATAAAGGTACCTATAAGCTGGTAGGTGATGATGCTGATGAGTTCCCGGAAGTGCCCAACCTTGATGAGGGAACCAGCATCAATACTACAACGGAGCTGATGAATAATGCCATTCATAAAACATTATTTGCCGTTTCCAGTGACGACCTTCGCCCGGCCATGATGGGTGTATATTTCCAGATTGGAACCGATGAAAGCAAATTTGTAGCTACCGACGGGCACCGTCTGGTTAAATACACCAACAAAGAGATTACAGCCGACAATGACGTGAATTTCATTGTTCCTGATAAAGCGTTGAGCCTCATACAGAAAACCATTGACGGTGATGAGTGCGACCTGACCGTAACCGAAGATCATGCGCGATTTAAAAGTGGCGGCACCATCGTTATTACCCGACTGATTAATGAGCAGTATCCGAATTATGATTCCGTTATCCCGCGCGATAACGACAAGTTCCTGACCATCAGTAAAGAGCAGATGCTTTCTACCGTAAAACGGGTGGCCATCTTCTCGAGCACTACTACCCGACAGATCCGGTTACAGCTGGGCTCCGACAAACTCACCATTCGCGCCGAAGACCTTGATATGAGCAGCGAGGCGAAAGAAACCATCGAATGCGAGTATTCCAACGAGGAGATGGAAATCGGCTTTAATGCAAAATACCTGGGTGATGTACTCAGCAACATCGATGATGAAGAAGTAACTTTTGAATTTTCTTCACCTAATCGCGCCGGTATTGTGAAGCCTTCGGAAGAGAATGAAAACGAAGATATTCTAATGCTGGTTATGCCGGTGATGCTCAACAGCTATGCCTGATGAGTCAAATAATTACCCTCACATCTGATTTTGGTCTGCAAGACCATTATGTGGGCGCTATGAAGGCGGTCATCCTTGGAATTGCTCCCAATGCTCGCCTCATCGACATCTCTCATGACATCCCCCCGCAGGATATAATGGCCGGAGCATGGGTGGTACGCAATGCAGCTTTTCTTTTCCCGCCCGGCACAGTTCACCTTGTTGTTGTAGATCCCGGTGTAGGCACTCCCCGCCATCCCATCGCATTAAAAGTAGGTGATCAATATTTTGTGGGACCCGATAACGGCATCTTTTCTCTTTTCTTTGATGAATTTGAATACGAAGCCGTAAAGATTAACAACAAAGATTATTGGCGGCAGGAAGGCTTATCCAAAACCTTTCATGGACGGGATGTTTTTGCCCCGGTTACTGCTCACCTCAGCAACGGCGTTTCCTTTGACGAAATAGGAGAGCCGATCGAAGAGCTGGTTACTTATCATTGGGCCGTTCCCATCGCTGATAAGGATGGCCTTCAGGGCTGGGTTGTTCACATTGACCGTTTTGGCAACCTGATTACCAATATCTCTGAGCAACTTTTTGAAGAACACATTAAAAAGAAAGACGTCAAAATTTATGTGGGTAATACCATGCTCAAAAAGATCGTCTCTACCTTTGGGGATGTGGAAGAAGGAGAGCCTGCAGCATTTATAGGCAGTTCGGGGATGCTCGAAATTGGTATCAACAAAGGAAATGCCGGACAGATGTTAAGTGTTGACAAAGGTGCGCAAATCTCAATCGTGCTGCAGAAGTAGTCGGTAGTGGAACCCTAATTAACTTTTCCAAAGTTAACAGGGAGCAACGCCACCTATCGTCCCTTAGGAACTTTGGAAAAGTTACTAAGACATAGAAAGAACCTGTAACACGAGCGGTAATTAAGCGTATTCATCACAAAAAAATGATTGGTTTTTATGACACTTGAATTACGCTCCCCAATAGACGAACGAGCAGGGATTTCCATCCCTGATGAAGTTTCCATCCTTTCTACTCCATTTAATGGTACCGTAGGGTCCAAAGAGGGGGATGAGTATCAGGTTAAAAACAACATTATAGATTTGCTCGGGAAAGAACCCGAATTCACTTCCATCGCCCAAAGCACAAATCACTGGAAGCTGACCGCTGCTATTTATGAGGATATCTGGCGCAAGCGCTCTCTCTCTCTTTTATCCGGTGAAGAGTTCCCCATTGAAAAAGAGCATGAGCTTCTCATCGACTGGACTGCTCCCGAAGAAGATGGCTTTTATTTAGACCTTGGATGCTCGACGGCGCTTTACGGTCGCGCACTTAAAGCCGCTCAGAAAAAAGCCAATATTGTAGCTCTCGATTTTTCGTACCAGATGCTGGAAGAAGCCCGACTAAAAGCAGAAGCCGATGAAACCGACATGTATTTTTTAAGAGCCGATGGGCGGGAGCTGCCTTTTTTCTCTAAGACATTTGACGGCATTGTGATGGGCGGAACACTTAATGAGCTTACCGAAGTGTTGAAGGTCCTTTATGAAGCCAAACGCGTTATTAAAGACGATGGCGTTTTCTTCATGATGCACCTGACTAAATCTGATGCCTGGTACGGCCGACTGCTGCAAGAATCAGCAGCTATTGGGGGGATTCACTTCTGGACCGTTGATGAAAGTAACAAGCTATTTAATCAAGCCGGCTTTAACGTAGAAGAGCAATTAGTAAAAGGCATTGTGTGCTTTACTAAACTTACCCCTTCTTAGTCATCATCTAAACACGAACTGATTCAAGCGTCCGCTTGGACATTACCTTCATAAACCGTTTGTAGTAATACACCGCACAAGCGGAGAACTAACTCCTGCCTAACTCTCTAACCGAAAATTAATAGGTAAAGCATACTGAACACACACCGGTTTACCGTTTTGTTTGCCCGGCTCAAATTTAGCTTCTTCAACAGCGCTGACAGCTGCTTCATCTGCTCCGCCGCCAATTCCCCTGATTACCTGAACCCTTGTCGTCTGTCCTAATTTATTTACCACAAACTGAACAGTGACCCTACCCTCAATTCCTGCTTCCTTTGCTTCAGCAGGATACTCCACACTTTCCTGAAGTTGAGACATTCCGCCTATCAATTGTGGCATTTCCTCCACCACTATATTCACCTCATCGCAAAAGCGCGGGTCTGCACTAAAGTCAAAGTACCCACAGCCTGATGCTACAAATAGAAGACATGCGATTAACCCTACGTTTTTATTTATAATTTTGCTCATCTGCTTACATTTGTTCCGGAGCGGTGATACCTAAAATACCCAACCCGTTTCTTAGAACCTGCGCTACGGCCTTCGCCAGCTCCATTCGGGCCTGCGCCAGTTCTTCATTTTCTCCCAGAATTCGGCAGTCGTGATAGAAGCTTGTGAAATCGGACGCCAGTTGATTTAGGAAGGTTATTACATGATGAGGCTCCCTAAGCCTGGCCGCTGTCGCAACAATTTCAGGAAACTTCAGCATGGTTTTAATGAGTGTGATTTCCGCCGGATGGCTGAGCAGGCTTAGATCAACTTTTCCTGAAAAATCATATTCATCTTCTGCTTTTCGGAGAATACTGGAAATTCGGGCATGTGCATATTGCAGATAAAAAACCGGGTTTTTCTCTCCGGCCTCTTTCGCCTGGGCGATATCAAACTCAAGATGCGTGTTGGGTGAACGCATCAGGAAGAAGAAGCGGGTTACATCGGCTCCCACCTCGTCCATGAGTTCGTCGAGGGTGACAAAGTTCGCTTTACGGGTACTCATTTTGAATGGCTTTCCGTCTTTAACGATAGTCACAAACTGGTAAACCACCACGTCCACTTTATCAGGATCGTAGCCCAGAGATTTAATCCCCGAAAGCACATCCGGATAGGTAGCAATATGATCGGCCCCAAATACATCCACACACAGGTCGAAACCACGATCCAGTTTATTCGCATGATAGGCAATGTCCGGGAGGCGATAGGTGGGCTCACCGGTACTTTTTACCAGAACGGTGTCTTTGTCTTTACCAAATTCGGTGGTTTTAAACCAAACGGCCCCGTCTTTATCATACGCTAACTCAAGCTTTCGCAGCTTCTCAATAGTTTCCTCAATTTTGCCGTCTTCATAAAGGCTGTGCTCATTGAAATAGGAATCCATTTTAATGCCCATTCGATCCAGCGTTCTGCTGATGTCCGCAAAAATTTCTTCTTCGGCTTTTTCTTTGAACGGCTTTTCATCTTCAGCATCAATCAGGTCCTCTCCGTGCTCATCCACCAAAGCCTGGGCGATGTCCCGGATGTATTCACCTTCGTAACCGCCTTCCGGGAATTCGTCACTTTTGCCTAACAGCTCCAAATAGCGGGCCTGAACACTTTCACCCAAAACACGCATCTGACGGCCGGCATCATTAAAATAATATTCTCGTTCTACGTCAGCGCCGGTCCATTCCAGGAGCCGGGAAACGGTATCACCTAATACCGCATTTCGGCCATGACCCACCGTTAACGGGCCGGTCGGATTGGCACTCACAAATTCAACCAGCACCTTTTTCCCTTTGTAGGCATCTGTTTTCCCGTATTCAGATCCGGTGCCCAGAATTTCTCCCAGTTCATCAAACAAATAATCCTCGGCAAATCGGAAATTAATGAAACCGGGACCGGCTATTTCAACGGCAGAGATTTTCTTCTCATTATATTCCAAACCATCCACAATCTGCTGAGCTATAGCCCGCGGATTATTCTTCAAAGGCTTGGCCAGCATCATCGCTACATTTGTGGAGGCATCCCCGTGCTCGGGTTGATTGGGTTCCTCAATACGAATTTCCGGTTGTTCTTCCAGCTCAAATTGATCCAGCGACTTGCTGAGAATCTCGACTAAATATTCTTTCATGAAAAAATGGGTTTCAAAATTCACCCCAAAGATAAGGGAAAAGAACATCGAATATTGAACATCAAACACTGAATTTTGAACGATGCACAATAAATCTATTCGGTGTAAGAGACAATCTCGCTCCTGAATCTCTGCGTTGTAACGAAGAGAAATTGCAACTTCATCGCTTGCTATTTCGAGCACAGTACGGCATAAAAACCAACCACTAAGCCTTTTGTGCTTTCACGATTTAGTAGCGATAAAATCAAAGGTAACGGTTATGATTTAACCATTGCCTCAATAAGCTGCTTGAACTGCTCAAAGGTGCGCGGGTTGTTCTCCAACTTGGTTCCATTAATGAAGAATGTCGGCGTTGAGTTTACGTTCAGGTTCAATCCTTCCCGTTTATCTGCCATCACTTTTCGCTGCATATCGGCGGAGTTCATATCATTTCTGAACTGCTCCATATCCAGGTCCAGGCTTTTGGCATATCCGATAAAAATAGCTTCCGCATTTCCCCGGGCCCATTGTTCCTGCCCGGCAAAAATCATGTCATGCATTTCCTGGTATTTGTCCTGCTCCCTGGCGGCCTCGGCAACCCGCGATGCCAGTTGCGCGTATTCGTGCATATTCAGCGGAAAGTGCTTGGTAGTGATGGAAATCTCACCTCCATATTCTTCCTTCAGCTGCTCTTCGATGGATACGAAGTATTTACAGGCCGGGCACTGGTAATCACTGTATTTCACAATATTGATTCTCGTTTCCGACTCTCCTGAACCCTGGCTAAATGCCGTGCTGCTGAATAAAAGCCCAAATAGCGTGAGTAAGAATAATCCTCGTTTCATGTCGTCATCCCTTCTTTCTTCTTATGATGATTAACTTTTTCAAAATGTCGCTTCAAGATACCACTCATTTTTTCAATTATCTGTGGAATCTGTTCCATTTGATTCTCCTTTCCGAACGATAAACGCACAAACTCCCGTGCTTCTTGTTCGTCTTTTCCAATGGCTGTCATGGTCTTGTTTGGTTTTTCTGAACCAACCTGACAGGCGCTCCCGGTTGAGATTGCCAGTCCTGCCTGGCTGCATTCCAGCATAAAAAACTGCCCTTCGATACCCGGAAACCGCAAGCCTAAAATATTGGGCACATACTCACGCGGGTGCTGCTCAACCACCACCTCATAATCCAGCTTTGTTAATTCAGCTAATAGCTGCTCCCTAAGTTTTAGGATGCGATGTTGTTCAGTCACGCGGTTTTGTGTGATTAACTTGGCCGCCGTTGCAAAAGCTGCAACAGTGGGAACATCCGCTGTTCCGGGCTTAAATTTCTTTTGATTATCTGTATCCGGGAATACCGGTTTCCATTCCACTTTGGGGTTCATCCAAACTGCTCCACATCCTTTCGGCCCATATATTTTATGGCTTGATAGGGAAATAGCATCCACGTTTAAGGTTTGTACATCTATCGGGATACGGCCAAAGCTTTGCACACAATCGCTGTGAAGCATCACTCCTTTTTCATGAAGAAAAGCGCCTATCCTGGCTAAATCCTGGATGGTTCCGATTTCCGAATTCACATGCTGAATGGAGGCAAGAACGGTATCTTCCCGAACCAGGTTTTTCAACTCTTCAAAATCCACTTCCCCATACTCATTCACAGAAACTACTGATACTTCATACCCTTCCTGCTTCAGCTTTAAAAACAGGTTTCTCACCGAAGAATGCTCGATGGGTGTGGTAATCAGGTGTCCCGATTCTTCCCCCAGCGAATTCAACAGTGAATAGATTGCCAGAAAGCTCGATTCTGATGCACCGGAAGTAAAGAACACATCTTTAGGGCGCGCGTTTAAAGTCCCGGCTATGGTTTTTGCGGATGCTTCCAGAATCTGCTTTGCCGAAGAGCCTTCATCGTGCATGCTGCTGGGGTTGCCAAAATAATGCTTCGAGACATTTACATACACCTCCAGCGCTTTGTCACTGATGGGCGTTGTAGCGGCATGGTCCAGGTAAATCATCGACGATCGCTCTTATGTTTAAAAAAAGGTATCTTTGTTACCCTTTGAAAATAGACAAATAAAACGGCTGATTCACTTTTATGAACCATCTTGAGCTAAAAGAAATTCTGACCAACGCTTTTCGTGAAGATATTGGATTGGGCGACCTGACTTCCGATTCTATTTTTCCCAAAAACCAGCTTGGGAAAGGCGTTTACACCGCTAAGGCTGATGGGGTGCTGGCAGGGCTGGAAGTTATAGCCGCCGGCTACCAAATGTTAGATGAGTCGGCCAGGATTTCCCTTCATAAAAATGACGGTATGCCTGTAAAAGAAGGGGAGAAAATAGCCGAAGTTGAAGCCCCTGTTCAGGTATTACTGAAGGGCGAGCGGGTTATTCTGAATTTGATTCAGCACCTGAGCGGAATCGCTTCATCTACCCGGCAGGTTATTGAGCTGCTGGGAGATCCCAACATTACCATAACCGACACCCGAAAAACGTTGCCCGGCCTTCGCTCTTTACAGAAGTATGCCGTTCGTTGTGGCGGGGGCAAAAATCACCGCTTCAGGCTGGATGACGGGGTAATGATCAAAGACAATCACATTAAAGCTGCGGGTAACATAAAAAGTGCGGTTGAGCTGGTACGAGCCCGGGTTGGACATATGGTGAAAATTGAGGTAGAAACGGAAAATAAAAAGCAGGTGTTGGAGGCCGTAAAAGCAAAAGCAGATGTTATCATGCTCGACAACCGCTCTCCGGAAGAAGTAAAAGAACTGATGCAATTAATCCCTGACGAGATTGTTGTTGAAGTCTCCGGCGGCATCACCCCGGAGAACATCGCCGGTTATAAAGATTGTGGTGCAGATGTAATTTCTCTGGGCTGGCTGACCCATTCTGTTAAGGCCCTGGATATCAGTTTTAACCTTGAGTGAGGCAATGAGAGTTTACTTAGACACATCCATTTTCGGTGGCTTTTTTGACAAAGAATTCAGGAAAGAAACCAAGAGATTGTTTGAGCTTTTCGAACAGGAAAAGTTAAGCCCGGTAATATCAGCTATTACGGTGGATGAGTTATATGAAGGAGCGCCGGAGCGTGTAATCCAATTGCTAACGTCTTTGAAAGCAACCAAACTTGAAACCCTTGAATTGACTGAAAACTGTGAGTTACTGGCTGACAAATACATAGAAGAAAAAGTTGTTTCTGAAAAATACTTTGAAGATGCATTACACGTAGCTATTTCAACCGTTTATAAAGTCGATGTCTTGGTTAGCTGGAATTTTAAACATATCGTTAACCTTAATCGAATTGAGGGATTTAATATAGTCAACAATTCCTTAAATTATGATGAAATAGAAATCCGCTCCCCAAAGGAGTTTTATTATGGGTGAAAAAAAAGAAATAAAAGCCTTGGACCTTAAGAAGCGATTAAGAAATCGTTTTTATGAAAAGTATTATGCTGACAGGGATTTACTTCATAAAAATGCTTCTAAAGCGATGCAAAATTTTTTGAGGGAATCTCCTCAGAAGCACCCCAATTCTTAATTATCCCTTTATGGAAGTTTTAGATGTTTTAGAGATTGAATCCGAAGTATCCCTTCCCAAGCGATACAGTGAGCTTTCCCAGGAAGAAATGGAAGCTCGTATTCTGGAAATAAAAGCCAAATTCGGCGATCGGCTCTTTATTCCGGGTCATCATTACCAAAAGGATGAAGTGATACAGTTTGCGGATGCCCGGGGCGATTCCCTGAAACTCGCTCAAATCTGTGCCGAAATGCCCAATGCTGAATTTATTGCATTCTGTGGCGTTCACTTTATGGCCGAAACGGCTGATATGCTCACCGGACCAGATCAAAAAGTAATTCTCCCTGACTTGCGCGCCGGTTGTTCTATGGCAGATATGGCCGACATCGATCAAACCGAGCTGGGCTGGGTGAAAATGCAGGAAATTTGGGGTGATACCATCTTGCCACTTACCTACGTCAACTCTACCGCAGCCATCAAGGGCTTTGTAGGCAAACATGGCGGAGCCACGGTAACATCATCCAACGCCAAAAAAATGCTGGAATGGGCCTTCACCCAAAAGGAGCGCATTCTGTTTTTACCCGATCAACATTTAGGCAGAAATACGGCTTTCGACCTGGGCGTTCCTCTTGAGCAGATGGCCATTTGGGCTCCCATTGAAGGGGAGTTCATCTATGACGGCGATTTTGAAGATGTGAAAGTTATTCTCTGGAAAGGGCACTGCTCCGTTCATGAGAAGTTTAATATTAAGCACATCGAAAACCTTCGCAAGCAGGAACCTGACACAAAAATTCTGGTTCATCCCGAATGTACCTATGATGTGGTTCAGGCCTCCGACTACAATGGCTCCACCAGCTTTATCATTGATACCGTTGAAAATGCTGAGCCCGGCACGAAATGGGCCATCGGCACCGAAATGAACCTGGTGAACCGGCTGGCACAGGAAAACCCGGATAAAGAAATTGTTTCCTTAAATCCGTTTATGTGTCCTTGCCTGACGATGAATCGCATTGATCTTCCACACTTACTGTGGTCGCTGGAGAAGCTGGAAGAGGGAGAAGTGGTTAATCAAATAACCGTGCCTGAAGCAGTGGCAGAAAATGCGGTGCTTGCATTAAACCGAATGCTGGAACGGTCATAACCTCGTTACCGCAGATCTCGTTTCCAATGAAATTATTCCCCGCCATAGTATTATTAATATCAATTCTTTACGGATGTGATGGTTTTAAATCGGTACCAGATCCCCCAACTCCGATTGAAGCTGAGATCATTCGAATTGATATAGATCCTAACCCAGTTAAAATGAATGAGGTAATTATGATCACCTGCGTGTTAGAAGATAGTGTGGCTCAGAATTTACTTTTTGGATGGATTTTACCTAATAGCCAAAAGACTATTTCCACAACTGAAAATACTTACTCTTTCATTGTTGACCTAGAGCCAGGAGAGTATGATGTTGCAGTATCTGTAAATGACACTACAAAAAACTTTATAAGCAGTAACAAATCAAGCTATTTTAAGGTAATAAACAATGATCAATAATTTTCTCTTTGTTAATCAACCAAGCTCTATATAGCGATAGAAAACAGCTCATTTCAGGAACAACCATCTAAAATTCCCGGTACATCTTTTCGTTAGTAAACGCTTAATCCTTCCTATAAAAATTAGTACATTCAGGAAACGCAGTTCCATGATGAGATCAAGACCGCTATTATTTACCCTATTTATTCTTTTTTGCCCGATTTTCGCCTTGGCACAGGGCGGACAACAAGGGGCCGATAATTCCCTTTTGCCGGAAATTAATCCTCAGGATATTGAGATCCGAAGTGAATTCCAGGCACGCTTTCCGGGCCTCAGACGACAGCCTATTTTGGGCTTCAATCCAAAGCCGCGGGTTTTCCAGATCGACCCCAACCGCATGCCCTTTATGGAGACGAGGGAAGAAGCCGTAGCCGATATCTCTATCACTCAACTCGGCCGCCCTGAGCCTCCCCAACGATCTGTTCTCACCAATCCTGACCGCATCAATGCTTACATAAGAGGTGGTTTTGGCAGTTTTATCACGCCGGAGCTGAATGGGTATGGGTTTTATAAGCTGAATGAAAAAAGCCTGATTTCTGCCGATGTAAACATGCGGGCTTCAGATGGACACTTAGACAACCAGGAAAGCTCCTTTCGATATTTGGATGCCAATGTAAGTTATATAACCAAGGTTCAGGATGATCTCAGGCTTACCATTGATGTGGGAGGGCTGAGCGATTATAATGATCTGTTTAACCTCTCCGATAACTTACAGCAGAATTTTATTGGTAAAACATCCAACAAGAGTTATTCCGGAGGCTCTGCGCAGCTTTCGCTTCAACAGTCCAAGAATACCCTGACCGGATGGCGAGCCGCTTTAGGAGGAAATGTATTTAATACTTCATTAGATGCCGGAAACTCCGGCCTTTCCGGAGATTTAGATGAGCAGATTGGCCATGCTACATTTTCTTATTACTGGCCGGGAAATCGCCTTTATGAAACCTTTGATATAAGCGCCTCTCTTGAAGCCGGAAACTATTCAAACCCCGTATCATCCGATCAAAGCTGGGTAGATGCCGGGGCTTCTTTTGAGTATGAGCGATTGTTAAACTTCAGTACCAGAATAAGTGGAAAAGGAGGAATTGAGTATATCTCAGATCCCACAACCAGCAAGGTCTATTTTACTCCTGAAATCCGAATTAAACATAACTTTAGCAACGCTCTCTCTATTTCAGGAACCGCCTTTGCTAAACCTGAAATGCAGACTCAGCAATCACACCACCAGTACAATCGATTCCTGAATGTTCAGAATCAACTTCGTCATGCTTATCACCTTGGGACTACCGGCGAAGTCAATTTCCAGCTGTTTGATGGCAACCGTATTTTTGGAGGAGTTAATTATCGTCACGTTAAAGATTATGCATATTACCGGCGTCAGACACTCCAGCCATCCAATACTGCAGGCTTTTATAATGTTAACTATGCAGACGCTAACATTTTTGAACTCTACGCCGGAGCCAGCCAGCAATTACTTCCTGAGAAATTCTGGTTTGACGGTAAAGTATATGTTCGCAGCCCAAAGTTAAGCGGGGGTGGATTTATACCTTATGAAGAGAAGCTTGGGGTGGAAGGAGCTATTTCATATAAAGTGATAAAAGAACTTACAATTAACGGTTGGGCAGAATATATTGGCTCACGGGAAGCACCGGCGGCAAACTCAGATTTAAGTGCTTACGTACTGCTTAATGCCGGAGTTGAATATCAAATTAATGATACCTTTGGCGTTTATGCCAAACTATTAAATCTTTTGGGACAGGAATATGAAATTTGGAATGGATATCAGGAACGACCATTCCAGGTTTTCGGAGGTTTAACCATAAAATTCTAATAACATGACAAACGAGTTTTTAGAAGCGTTGGGAATTGTGATTCGTGATCAAATCATCATGAAGAATTCCGTAGAAATAAAAGGCTTGGGTACATTTAAAGCCGTTCATCACAATCAAAAACAAGAAAAACAGGCCGACGGTACCAATGTGATGATCCCCCCAAAAGACACCGTTGAATTTACAGCAGAAAATAAGGGGTAAGTCATGCATATAGATCATCAAAAACTGGTAGAGCTGCTCACCGAAACTTCGGGAATTGAAAAAGAGAAGGTTGAAAGTCAGCTCGAAGAACTCGTTGAAGAAATTAAAGAAGCCATTGCCGAAGGCGATGCTTACGAAGTATCCGGGCTGGGGGTGTTTAGCGGAATAGGAAATAATATTCTCTTTATCCCTTCGGATGATTTTGCCACCGAAATAAATTATAAGTACGTGGGCATGGAGCCGATAGAGATGGATGACGCGGCTCCGGAAACCACCGAGGAAGCGCCTCAATCAGAAGAAAAGGAAGATGAAGATGCCTCTGAAAAATCGGATGAGGTTGTGGCTGATGCCGGTGAGGATGATGATCCTTTTGGCGGACTCCTTGAAGATGAAGACAAGGAGGACGAAGAAACCCCTTCTTTTGAGCTTGATGACAGCGAAGATGAACCAATTGATGAAGACACTTCCGAGGACGTTGAGGAGTTTGCCGATGATGAGGAAGAGGCGCCTTTCGATTTTGCTGATGAAGACCTTGAGGAAGACACGGAAGAAGAAATTTCGGATGCCGAAGAACCCAAACCGGGTCCCGATAAGTGGGGTATTGATACTTACAAAGATGATTCGGCAGAGCGCACTTTCTCCGGCTTGTTAGGAGATAAAGATGATGAGAAAGCAGAAGAATCCTCAGAAACCGATGATTCTGACCTGGCGGCTGAATTGAACAAGCAACTGTCTGAAGGAGACGATGAAGACGATTCTCTGGATGCTCTGTTCGGGGATGCGGATGTAGAAGAAGAACTGGATGACGAGAGTGGCGGTGAAGACGATCCTTTCGCTGCCCTTGCCGGAGATGAAGAAGAGGAACCCGAAGAAACCCCTGACGAGCTTATAGATTCAGATGTTATAGAAGAGGATCAGGATGAAATCATCCCGGTTATTACCAACCTCGCCTCTGAAGAAACCAAAAAGAAACGCGCTGAACAGGAAAAAGAGCAGCCCGATCAAAAAGAAGAGGAGACGGCTGAAAAAGAAGACGAATCCTCCAAGAGACCGAAGCGCCCGTCTACATCGAGGGACTCTCAGGGAGCGCCGGTACTGCTTTGGGTGTTGTTAATTATCGTTCTGCTGGCCGGAGGAACTTATGGGCTGGGATATTTCGGAGTGGTAAACATTCCGGGAATCACCCCACAAGCACCTCAACAGGCTTCCGCAACTCAACCTGACCCGGTTCCACTTCCTCCTGTTGATGAAACCCCGACTCAGCCCGCTCAACAAAACAATCAAACCAACCAGGGGCAGGATGATTCTGAAACATCGTCTGATGTTGAGCCCGCCCAGCAATCCGCTCAAAATCCACCTCAGGAACAAGCAACTGATAATCAGGTATCACAAAGTGAAGCGGTTCCTGCAGGACAACCTATGTACGGGCTGAATGGTGTCGTAAATCCGAATGCTAATGACGGCTATACCATCGTGGTTTACTCATTAAGCAGCGAACGCAATGCCAAGTCCATAGAAAAAGAGTTAAGTGATGATGGTTATCGTGTGCTTTTAGCCACCATACCTTCACAACAATATGGACAGCTTTGGCGCGTAAGTTTAGGGCAGTTTGAATCGATGCGTAATGCTGCCATTGCTGCGGAAACCCTTGATTCGCCCCTTTCAGAAAATTATTTCATAACCAAAATTAACTAAACGAATATCATCTACATGCACTTATTGCTGATTTTTTTGCAAGACACGGCCTCGGTTGATTCACTGATGGCCATGCAGGAAGAGACCGTCACCTTTTTCGACCTATTGATCGAGGGTGGCGTTTTAATGATTCCCATCTTTCTTCTGTTCGCCATCTCGGTTTATGTAATCGTTGAACGCTGGAGCGCCGTAACCCGGTCTCATGTACAGCCGGAAAAGTTTCTTTCCACCATTGAGAGTATGCTTAAATCCGGAAAGGGCGGAGCTGCGAATGCCATGGATTATTGTGACGATTTTGACAAACCCATTGCCCGAATTATTAAAGCGGGTATTAAGCGGCTGGGAAGGCCCATTCGTGATATTGAGGATGCCATTGACAATGCCGGAAAGAAAGAGATTTTCTTCCTGGAAAAACGCATGAACTGGCTGGCTACCGTCGCCGGTGTGGCTCCGCTGCTGGGATTCACCGGAACCGTAACCGGTATGATTGAAGCCTTTATGGATATTCAGTCGCTTCAGGGAAATGTAAACCCGAGCGTGCTTGCCGGAGGTATCTGGGAGGCACTGATCACCACCGCAGCCGGACTGATTGTCGGTTTGATTGCATACGGCTTCTATAACTTTCTGCTGGGTAAAATCAACCGTTCTATCTTTGAGTTGGAAAATGCTTCGGCTGATTTCCTTGATCTGCTTCAATCACCTGCCAAAAAAGAGAATAACTAATTATGTCGCGCGATTTCAGACGTGGAGATAAAAAGCTGCCGCCGCTGTCGCTGTTCTCACAGTCGTCGCTGACGGATATTGTACTGTTACTGCTTATTTTCTTCCTGTTGACTTCTTCTTTCGTTACCAATTTCGGTATTCGAGTAGAGGTACCCAAGGCAGAAAGCAGTGCGGCAACAGAGGCTCAGTTCATATCGGTAGCCGTTACTAAAGACGGTGAGTTTTATGTGGACGGTGATTTAACCGCCCGCGGATCACTTGCTACGGCCATCCGAAACGCCCGAAATAATAAGCCCCAGGGAACCGTTGTATTGAGAGCCGACAAAGATGCCAAAGTTGATGATGCCGTTCGCGTTATGAATGTAAGCAAGGCTTTGAATCTTAAAATTATAATGGCCACCGAACAAGGCTCATAATCACACCATGAAATTCACGGAAGACGATCGCTTAGCATTGTATGTAACCTTCGGGTTAAATGCCGCTTTATTGCTGTTCTCCCTTTGGTTCACCTTAGATATGAACCGAAATGCACGCCCGTCTTACATTGAAGTGGAATTCGGAGAGTTTAAAACCGGCCAGCTTGCCGAGTACTCAGAAGTAAAGAATGAGCAGGTTGCACAGCGTCCTAATCCCTCCGAAACAGAGCCGGAAGAGCCGGTTGAAGAATTGCCGGAACCGGAAGTAACCCCACAGGAAACAACCGAAGAACAGACTAAGGCCGTTGACCTGTCTGACCAGGTTGAAGATGTTCAGGAAGATCCGGTTTCAACCCCGGAAACAGAAAAGATTGATCCGAATCAGGAAGAAAACAAACCTGAGGAAGAAGAGGTAGAAGTGCCGCCTGTAGCCAAAGAGAATGAGACATCTACCGATGGTGCAAAAGTAAGCGGTGATGTGGACGGTGCCCGAGGCGATATGAATTCTGACCAGGGAATTGGTAATGATGAAGAGAAAACTTCTCCTTATGAACTGAAGTGGGAGGGAGAAATTGACCGCTCACCGATGGTTCAGCCTCTTCCTGAAAACACCTCCAATACTGAGGGCGTAATCACCGTCCGGTTTGAAGTTCGTCCCGATGGTACTGTCGGGCGCATTATCCCCATCAAAAAGATGAACCCGGAATTAGAGAGAGAAGTGATGAGTACGCTCCGTACCTGGCGCTTTTCACGACTACCGGGCGGTGTACCACAGCAAACCCAGTGGGGTACTATAACTTTTCGTTTTGTGTTTGATTAACATTTAATCGCAAGGCCATGAAATCAAGAATTATTCTCCCAGTTATAGCTTTATCTCTTTTTCTTAGCTGTGATCAGATTATTGGAACAGGAGATTCTGATACTTTGTCCATCACGCCAAATGAAGTTACCCTTCAAGAGAAGAGTGATCGTTCGGTTACTTTTAACTTTGTTAATACCTGCTCATCCGGTTGTTGGAAGAACATTAAACCAGAAGTTAAGAAAAGTGGAGATGAGTACTCTGTTAAGTTAGTAGCAGAAAGAAGTGGAAATCCCTGCCTGGCTGTATGTGGCTTACTCGAAAAAGAGATTAAGATTGATGTGAAAACGGCCGGAACTTACAACTTCTCTTTTACTCACCGGGACAGTGTTCACCACCAATTCAACCTAATCTTCCCGTGAGTCTTTCTTCGAAGTTTTAGAGTCTTCGGAGCCGTGTTTAACTTCATCCTTATCAAAATTCAGTCCCGAGCGTACATGTAAATCTCTTTGCGGGAAGGGGATCTCGATATCGTATTCAGCAAACTTTCTGACGATCGCCTGGTTCAGTGCATTTTGAACCTGATACCTTTTCTTCACATCCGGAATCCAGGCCAGTAATTTCATGTCCCAGGAGGAATCTCCAAAACTGCGAAGCTGCACTTCATGATTGGGGGTTTTAAGCACATCATCGCTCTCTTCGGCTACCTCATTGAGAGCCTTCAACACATTATCAAGATCTGAGGAATAAGACACGCCTACATTGATGCCTAACCGATAGGTGGGATCACCATGGGAAAAGTTAATCACATCTTTGGACACAAACTCTGAATTCGGAACGATGATGGAGATGTTATCCAGCGTTTTTACTTTGGTAGAGCGGATATTTATTTCCTCTATATCCCCTTCAATATTATTAACCATCACGCGATCACCTACTGAAATCGGGCGTTCAAAAAGCACAATCAAACCCGAAATGAAATTTGAAGTGATGTTCTGTAATCCAAAACCAATACCAACCGACAGGAAACCAAAAATTACCGCCAGCCCCGTCATGTTTATCCCCAAAAACTGGAAGGATATAAACACCCCGATAACTACCACCACATACTGAGACATCCTCGACAGGGTATAGCGAAGTCCGCCATCTTTAACGAAGCGGGGCAATATTTTGCGGTTCAGCATTCTCTTTGTGAAAGACGCCAGGAATGAAAAGCCCACCAGAAGCAGAATGAAAACTATCAGCTTCAAGAAGGTAACCGGTGTATTCTGAATGGAGAATAACTGAACCTGAAGCAAATCCCAGATATAGATAAAGAATTCAGACAGAGAATAATCCGTAGGATTGGGGATATCTACTGAGTCTGCCCGGATAAGCCCGCTGTCGGGAGCAAGAGAATCGATTTGAGAAGGTGCTGTTGTTGGTAGTTGATTCATAGAGCCAAATGTAATGGATTGAAACAAAAAACCCACAAGTATTTTCTAAGCGTAATCGAAGGCCGGGCCATGTATGCCATAACCCGGCTTTCTTTTTTACTTATTTGTCGAGGCTTGCTTTTGGAGCCTTCCAAATTTCATCGTTGTAATCGTTGATGGTTCGGTCGCTCGAAAACTTCCCGATATTCGCCGTATTCAGGATGGCCTTGCGGTTCCATTCGTCCTTATCTTTGAATAAAGCCGAAACCTCTTTCTGCTTATTCACATAGGCTTCGTAATCAGCAAGCACCATGAAGTAATCACCCTCATGCAGCAGCGCATTAATGATCGGCTGAAAAAGTTCTTTATCGCCATTACTGAAGAAGCCATCGCGGATTTGATCCAGCGCCTGCTTCAATTCTTCGTTGGCGTTGTAGTAATCCCAAGGGTTGTATCCCTCGCGGCGAAGCTGGTCGATATCCTCTTCTTCCAGCCCAAAGATGAAGATGTTCTCATCGCCCACTTCTTCTTTAATTTCCACATTGGCGCCGTCCAGCGTACCGATGGTAAGGGCACCGTTCAGGGCAAACTTCATGTTCCCCGTTCCGGAAGCTTCCATTCCCGCTGTTGAAATTTGCTCGGAGAGGTTGGCCGCAGGAATCAGTTTTTCTGCCAGCGTTACGCTGTAGTTCTGCAGGAATACACACTTCAGTTTTTGATTCACTTCCGGGTCGTTATTCACCACTTCGGCAATGCTGTTAATCAGCTTTATGTGAAGTTTGGCCATGGTGTAGCCCGGAGCCGCTTTCCCGGCAAATATCACGGTGCGGGGAGTCATATCCAGGTCCGGATTTTCTTTCAGGCGATTGTACAGCGTAATCACATGCAGCGCCGCCATCAGCTGACGTTTGTACTCGTGAATCCGCTTAATCTGAATATCGAACATCGACTCAGGATCTACATCCAGGCCATTATGCTCTTTAATGTATTCAGCCAGGTGCTTCTTGTTCTCCAGCTTAATCTCTGCAAACTTATTCCTGAATTTCTTGTCGTCGGCAAACTTGTTGATTTTTTTCAACTCATCGAGTGCCGTAATCCATTCGTCCCCGATTTTGTCCGAAATGAGGTCAGACAGGTCCGGGTTGCATTGTTTCAGCCAGCGGCGGGGTGTAATCCCGTTGGTCTTGTTGGTGAATTTATCCGGATACATCTCATCAAAATCACGAAACATGGATTCTTTCAGCAAGCGGGAGTGCATCGCCGCAACACCGTTCACTTTGTGAGATCCTACAATTCCCAGGTGCGCCATATGAACCACCGGGTGTTCGCCTTCGCCCACAATACTCATGCGACTCTGACGGCTTTTATCATCACCCAGCTTAATCTTAACATCGTCGAGGAAGCGACGGTTAATTTCATAAATAATATTCAGGTGGCGTGGCAATAGGTTCCTTACTAAGGAAACCGGCCATTTTTCGAGCGCCTCCGGGAGCAACGTGTGGTTGGTGTACGCCATGGTATCTACTGTGATATCCCATGCTTTCTCCCAATCCATGTGCTCTTCATCCAGCAGATAACGCATCAGTTCCGGAATCGCCAGATTCGGGTGGGTATCATTACACTGAATGGATACTTTTTCAGGAAACTTGGTGAAATCACTCGACTGCTTCTTAAAGCGTCGGATGATATCCTGCATGGATGCCGACACCAGGAAATATTCCTGTTTCAGCCGAAGTTCCTGCCCTACAAACACCTTGTCGTTCGGGTAGAGTACTCGCGAAATATTTTGCTCCAGCTGGTTATCACGAACCGCATCAATGTATTGGCCCTGGTTAAAACTCTTTAGGTCAATCCCTGCCGATGATTCCGCTTTCCATAATCTCAGGTAGTTAACAATGCCATTGTCGTATCCCGGGATGGGCGTATCATAAGCCACTGCTTTGACCCGGTGCGTATTTTCCCAGGTGTAGTGGGTATTTCCATTGCTGGATTGAAGGGTGGTCTGATTTCCATAAAACTCAACCGGGTACTGTACTTTAGGTCGAACCGTATCCCAGGGGTTCCCATATTTTAGCCATAAATCAGGCCGCTCAATCTGGTAACCATCCTTAATTTTTTGATAAAAAATTCCGTAATCGTAGCGTATGCCATGACCTATTGCCGGAATCCCCAATGTTGCCATCGAATCGAGGAAGCAGGCTGCAAGCCTTCCAAGGCCTCCGTTTCCAAGTCCGGCATCCCATTCCTGATCACGAATTTCTTCATAGGAAAGATCCAGGTCGTCGAGTGCCTCGGCTACCAGGTCGCGCACGTCCAGGTTTACCAACATGTTATCCAGAAGGCGACCTATCAGGTACTCCATGGAAAGATAGTACACCCGCTTGGCATTGGTTTTGTAGAAATGCTGTTGGGTTTTCAGCATCCGGTCGTTCAGGCGATCCATAATGGTAAGCGCCACGCTTCTGTACTTATCCCAGCTGGTGGTTGAAAACTCATCTTTAGCCAGGGTATGGCGCAGGTGCAGTTTAATA
This sequence comes from Gracilimonas sediminicola, assembly GCF_024320785.1. Classification (NCBI taxonomy): domain Bacteria; kingdom Pseudomonadati; phylum Balneolota; class Balneolia; order Balneolales; family Balneolaceae; genus Gracilimonas; species Gracilimonas sediminicola. The sequence continues at coordinate 1,549,341 of NZ_JANDBC010000001.1, read as the reverse complement.
TCTTCGCGAAGCGAATCCTTATCCATCCCGGACCTGATATTCACTCCATTTGTTTTTTTGGTACTCATAAATGCTGTTCCTTAATAAATAATCTTAAATCTTTTTGAAGGTTAGGAGTAATGAAGTGATAAAGTTTTAATCCGTAATAATGTATCGCTTTCATAGTATGGATACTTCATCACTCGTCACTTATCACTCTCACTCTTCCTTTACATAAATGCCGGTATCAGGCTCAAACTTTGGCCGGGTGAGATTTGCCGGAAATCCGAGCTTATGAAACGACTCATAGGCGTTAATTGCAACAAAATCCTGCTGAAAAACGCCAAAAACACTGGAACCGCTTCCGCTCATACTGGCATAGTCGGCGCCAAATTCATACAGTTGATCTTTCAGGTTCCCTACGAGGTGATGTCGGGGAAAAACCGCAGGCTCCAGCTGATTCATCAGCAGGTAACGCCATTCTTCCGGCTCTTCATCGAGAAGCACGTTTTTAAGAGAGAATTCGGGCTCCGGGTTGGGTTCACAAAATTGATAGGCTTCCGCCGTGCTGCTTTCAATATCCGGGAAAACGGTTACAACCCACGCATCGGGCTGAATGTCCAGCTCTTCAATTTCTTCGCCAATTCCCGTAGCAAAACCCGGCTTCCCTTTGATGAAAAAGGGAACATCAGCGCCCAGCTTTCTCCCGAGCTCCATTAAGTCATGTTCGTTCAGGCCGAGATTTGCAATCTTGTTCATCATTCGAAGGGTAGTAGCCGCATTACTGCTTCCGCCCCCTAAACCGGCTCCGGCCGGAATGTTCTTTTCCACTTCTATATAGAACTCATCTTTAAGTCCCGCTTCTTGTTGAAGCAGCTTGATGGCTTTTACAATCAGGTTGGAGTCATCTACCGGAATTTTTTCATCACTCATCACCAGCTCCATCCGGGGAGCGTGTTTTACTTCAAAACGGTCGTTCCATTCTATAAAACAAAATCCGGTTTCAATGGTGTGGTATCCATTGTCCAGTCGCTCGAGTACATTCAACCCCAGGTTAATTTTTGCGTGTGAATTTGAAATCCAAAGTTCTGCCATCAGTTCAAAAAATCTTCTTTGTGTTTCATCATATACTCAAAAGCGGCATCGTGATCGTTAGGAATGTCGCCATTCAGGATCGCTTCCTTCACCGCATCTTTTACATCACCTACAGTCCGGCTCGGTTCAATATCGAGCGCCTCCATGATTTCCTCCCCGGAAAGCGGGTTCTTCCAGTTGCGGATGCGGTCTTTTTCTTCTACTTCTTTAATGCGTCGCTCCACATAATCAAAGTTCTTTTGGTAGCGCTCTTGCTTGTAGTCGTTCTTTGTAGTCACGTCAGCCCGGCACAGTTTCATCAGGTCATCGATGTCATCACCGGCCTCATAAATTAACCGACGTATCGCACTATCCGAAACTTCATCTGAAACCAGGGCAATGGGACGCAGATGCAATCGCACCAGCTTCCTCACATAACGCATCCGTTCATCCAGCGGAAGACCCAACCGTCGGAATATTCTTTTGGTCCACTTGGCTCCCAGGGCGTCATGGCCATGGAACGTCCACCCAACTCCTTCCTGAAAACGCTGAGTGGGAGGCTTGGCGATATCGTGCATGATGGCCGACCATCGCAGCCACAGGTCTGCATCCATTTTAATCACATTGTCCAGCACCTTAAGGGTGTGCCAGAAATTATCTTTATGGCGAACGCCCTTCACTTCCTTCACCCCGTGCAGGTTGTGCATTTCTGGGAAGAACTCTTTCAGCAATCCCGTTTTAAAAAGCATGGTTAAACCCAGCGAGGGATAATCACTCAGGATAATTTTATTCAGCTCTTCGATGATCCGCTCTTTGGAAATAATGTTGATGCGCTCCGACATTTCAGAAATGGCATCAAAGGTTTTTTCCTCAATCCGGAAATCCAGCTGAGAGGCAAAACGAATGGCCCGCATCATGCGCAGGGGATCGTCATCAAAGGTTTTTTTCGGGTCGATGGGGGTGCGGATGAGCGCCCGCTCCAGGTCATCCATCCCGCCAAAAGGATCGTTCAACTCTCCAAAGTTCTCTTTGTTCAGCGACCACGACAGGGCATTGATGGTTAAATCGCGCCGGAGCTGATCGTCTTCCAGGGTTCCGTCTTCCACAATGGGTTTGCGGGAGTTCTTTCGGTAGCTTTCTTTTCGGGCGCCCACAAACTCCAGCTCCAGCTCTCCGGTTTTAACCTGTGCGGTTCCAAATTGCTTATATACAGCCAACGAGGAGCCTTCAATCTTTTCAGAAACTTTGCGAGCCAGCTTAATCCCGGATCCAACTGTAACAAAGTCAAGATCTATCTCTCCTTGTTTAGAGCGGTTGAGATAATAATCTCTGACGTAGCCGCCAATCACATACACCGGGCAGTCCAATTCCTGTGCGGCTTGGCTGATGATATTAAATACTTTCTGATGTTCGGGCGGTATATTTTCCATATGTTTCAAAGCATGCCAAAGATAGGAATGTTAGCGATTGCTTTCAGAGGAGAACTAAGATATTTTGTCTGATCATTTTTCCCAAAAGTAGTTTCTTCAATAACATGAGATTTCAATACCTTTTTTTATTTCTTTCCTTGTTTATCCTTTCTTGTGAATCTAACAGAAGGGCTGCTCCCCCTCTTCCTCCGGGCATAGAACGCGGAATGACATGGGACAAAGCATCGGAATATGGTCATAAGGATACCGTTTACACTACTCCGGATTACTTACCTTATCCGGTTAGGGGAAGTAAGTTCTTTACTTCTGCATTAGGAGATACATACCGTAAAGAACAACCATGTAGTGATGGCCCTTCCAGCCTTACACTTCAATATGTAATAGGAAAAGAGGGAAAAATAGTAGGGTTACACCCACGGAGTAAACTTAATTCATTTTGTGAACAACTGATCCTTCAAACTTTTGAGAGAATTGAGTTTGTTCCCGGAGAACACAACGACAAACCGGTTAATGTTTTGATGGCGATAACCATAGTAACCCGCCGGAATTAACCTATATAGATAATTTTGACTTAATATTTGAATTATGGGAAATGCAAAAAAGTGGGTAATAGCTACCAACGGTACAAAATACGCCAGTGCAGCGGTTAAATATGCAGCTGAGCTTTTTCGGGATTTACGAACCGAACCGGAAGTCTATATTCTGGTAGTTGCCATCGATGATGATTCACTAACCGAGGCGAAGGCTATTCTGGAAATGGCTAAATACACCTTCGAAGACATCGCTGGAAAGGAAGGCCCGCTGACTCCCTTTGTGGAAACAGGCGAACCGGGGAAAGTGATTGTTGAGCAAATGAATAAGCTGAAAGCCGATCACCTTTTTATAGGCGGGGCCGATTTTAAGTGGGATATTAACGATGAAGGCCCGGGCGGAATCAGTAATTATATCATTGAGCATATATCCGGCGGGGTTACGCTGATAAAGTAGGTGTTGGGTTGGTGAGTAAAAGGTCAGTTTAGTTTGAGGCAGAGCCTCGTGTAAGCATTCCGGAGTAGAGCGGCGGAACGAGTTTAAAAAAGCAGAATTTTTTGTTGACAACAAAAACCATTTAGTGGCTCAGAGATATAACCTGAACCCATAAACCGGCAGGTCGGCTTGTTTGAAATCAAGATCTTCAGACCGTTCAAACCCTAATTTTTCATACATTTTCCAGGCAACCTGCATAGACTTGGTTGTATGTAAAATGATCTGATTATTATTTGATTGTTGAGCGAGGTCAATACAATGGAACGTTAAGGCTTTGCCAATGCCTTGTTTTCTGGCATCAGGGCTAACCGCTAATAACCGGATGCCGGAAGCTCCTTGTTCTTTGGTAGCCGTTCCACCTGATCCATATTGTTTCATATCAGAGAAATAGACCACACCACCTAAAATTTCATCCTCTTCTGATAAGGCGACAAGCACCCTGGTATCTGGTTTTTTCGTGAGTTGACCAATGTTTTGCAGCATCTCATAATATTTGGGCTGTTCTTCAGGGCTCGGGAAACCGCCGAGCCTGGAATAAACATCAACCATAATGTTACCAAGGGCTTCAAATTCTTCAGGCTGTATGTCTCGAATGATCATGTTTTACTTTAATTGTGAATGGTATTTCGACTTGAAGTAGTGAAATTAATTTCTTGCAAACAAGTTTCCATCGCACCTTATACGCGTTCAATTTAAAAACCCTTTTAAGCTAATTATTCTACCGCGATTTAAGTAGATCTATATGCAGAAATTGTTCTTCACGGATTACATGAACTATATATACAATCTCATTCTCCTCCCGATAAAATATTCGGCAAGGAGATAATACTACTTCTCTATATATAGAGTTATCAATATCTTCAACAAGCTTACCACTTTTAGGATGAGGAGCCAGGCGCTCTATTTTTTCGAATGCAGATCGAACTAACTTCTTTGCTGCTGCTGGATTATCTAAAGAAATGTAGTCAGCTATTTCGTCTAACTCATTGAGAGCCGGTTCAGTCCAAATTATTCGAGCCATCTTGCCATGCGCTTTTTCGCCTCGGCATGGGGAACAATACGGCCCTCAAGAATTGCTTTCTCACCGCGAGCCAATCCTTCAAGAAGAGATAATTTTTTTTGAATGTGTTCAAAATGATCCACATCCACAAGATATGCTGAAGGTTTTCCATGCTCAGTAATTAGCACAGGTTCTTTTTCCTCTCGTAACTCTTTGAGAAGTTTAGTTGCTTGACGTTTAAGCGTTGTGACTAATTCGGTTTTCATAGTAACACTAAAGTATCACTTTCAAGAAAGATTGGCAATGAATAGTATAAAAATGGTAGTCAAACTCCGTCCGCGTCCGCTTAATTTGCTTGTTATACCACAGAGCGATGTTTACTTAAGGGTTATTCTATCTTCAGTTGGAGTAATTAAAACAATGTTTTCAGCGCTAAGAATACTTTCCGAAAGATTATAAGTTTTTTCTTCCTCAAAATATGCATCACAAGGCTGATCGTCGGTTTTTTTAAATAACCAAAGCTCAGCTGTAGAATTTGCCGTACGATTCTTTAGTTCAAACTCGTGACCATCACTGCAACCACTGTATGATACTTTAGTATCTAAAGTATCATTATTAATGTTTGGTAAATCTGAAGTCGTAATAATACTGTATCCAGCTCCAAACTCAATTTCATCAGATAGGTTTACAGATTGATTATCAGAACAACCAATGTAAAAAGTAAATAGAAGAATAAAACTGAATGTTCTCATATGACCTCCTTATTGATTCATGTGGTATAACATATAACTATACCAACGAAGCTACTTTATTCTGATTTATTAAACAATTGTTTATCAGGGAGTACCGGGCAGAATAGAGTTTAACCAATTAATAAGTTGTTATAAACCGGACGAACAAATGATGGTTTATTCCACCGATATATTTCCCAAAAAATCCCATTCCACTTTTAGTCGCTATTCTTCTATTTTAGCTTTCGTTGTTAGCAATCAAATAAATTTCCATTCGTGACTTTAGACCTGTTTGAACCCACTGCCATCACCCAAAAAGAACGGGTGAACAAAGCCATGGGAGAGGAGCTTCCTCCCCATGAGCCGGGCGTTTATACCATGTACGACAAGCACGACCAGGTATTATATGTGGGCAAGGGAAAAGACCTGCAGCAGCGCATTACCTCTTATCGGTATTCCAAGTCAAAAAAGGTGCAGCGAATGATTGCCCACCTGGAGCGTATAAGCTACGAAGTGTGTAATACGGAAACGGATGCCATTCTGCTTGAGAACCTGCTTATTCGTTCATTACGTCCGCCTTTCAATCATGCCAACAAAAAACCGGAGACCTATTATTATATTTCCACGGCGCGCCGGGGCAACAAGAAGGAGTTCCGCTTATCCATGCGGGTGCTGGATGATTATCCGGAAGTGTATGGCTGCTTTAAAGGTCACCTTAAAACGCGAAAAGGACTCGGCGCACTGCTGAAGCTGCTTTTTGTGCAGGAAACGAGCATCACCAGCGCCCATTATCTACCCAGCCAGCTACTAAACCGGATCACCCCTCAAAAATTTCAGCTTCGGCTGGATGAGGAATCCGGATTTTTAGTGGATCAGTTTCTGAAAGGGTCTTCCAGCCTGCTGGCCGATCATTTTGAAGAGCATATCATGAACCTGACGTTCAAAGACCGGTTCACCTCAACCTACTTTGACAACGAACTGGAACTGCTTCGGATGTTTTTCACCCTGGGTCCGCAACGGAATTACCGGATGAAGAACGAACTTGGTCTGCGTTCAGAGCTTATCAACCAGGATGAAATTGATGACCTGCTGACACTTATGAAAGAAGGGTAAGGAATATCGAATATTGAACATTCACTGTTGAAGTGAGGGGGTGGAGTTGCTTCTTCCTGTGTATTAGGGCTCAGTGGTATTAGTTATATGTTCCACCGCGGATCGATGGGAACAAGAACAAGAGCGGGGGGGTTAGGAGTTTTTGATGAATTTAGGCCATCGTTGCCTCACTCAAAACCTCGATCTGACGCTCTGCATCGGAGCGAATTCTGTATTTTGGCTTTTTAATGCAGAAAACCTTCAATTGATAAATCCTCGTCAAGCTCTTCCCAATGGATGCCAACCCCGCCGCCTATAAAACGCCATTCATTCAGATCCTCTTTTTTCGCATCTCTTAATTTTGGATACCATTCTAAGGGCACGGCAATCTCTCTTCCATCTTCAAGAAGCGCATACAGCTTGCTATCATCGAACCAAATTTCCGTTGCCCTGGTAGGTTTATTTTTTACTAAAGTATTCATTCCATGCCTCCTCGAGATGTTCTCTATGTTCCTCAACAAGTTTCCTGATCTTATTTAACTCAGCAGAGTGATAACCAGTAGAATATGCAATGGAAACAGGGTTAATCCAAAACTTACAGTATCCATCACCACTCTCAATATGAACATGAACGGGTTCATTTCCTTCGTTGCTAAAGAAAAAGAACCTGTATCCGTCTATTCTTAAAACCGTTGGCATACCCTTATATTACAAAAAAAGTTAGAAACTCACTCTGCGCTGGATCGGAAAATGATGACCTACTGGCCTTGATTAAGGAAGAGTAAAGAATATCGAACATTGAATATTCAATGTTCGATATTCAATGTTCGATATTCTACAGCTCAACCCACTCCATATAGTCTGTCAGGTTTCCTCTGGCTTCTGCGTTTTTGCCGGGTTTGGTTTGAACGGAATCGGGGTATTCGTCCGGAAATAGAAAGACGGCGCCCAGCAGAATTTCCTGCCTGGGGATTCCTAAAAACTCCAACACTTTGGGTTTTCGCAAGCATCCTCCCGACGACCAATAATTGATAACCCCTTTAGCCGTGGCTGCCAGCAGCAGGTTTTGAATGGCCGCTCCGGTGGCTGCAATGTGTTCCATATTTTTCACGTTGGGATGAAATTTTCTGGACAGAGATCTTGAGCGCTCGGGAAGCCAGGTTGCTAAAATCAGGGCATCAGCCGCGGCCAGCATTTGTTTGATTCCATCGCTGGCTTTCATGGGCTCCTCCTTCTTCAGGCTTTTCAGCAATTGCCGACAACTTTCCCCATCCAAAACGTGAAACCGCCACGGTTCCGCGCCGGTCAGCTTCTTCTTTTGATGACTTTCCGCACTTTGATAATGAAAGGGCGCCTGCCCGGCCAGCTCAATCAGCCGCTCGATGGTTTTGTTAAATTCTTCCCCTTTAGTCACCGGCAAAGGTTCATCCGGATTTACCCTCAATTTCAGGGTCCGGCGTTTTTGTATGGCTTCTTCCGTATTCATTACTGCTTGTTCATTTTACAATCATTCCAAGATATAATTTTTCGCCACCTGTTTGTATTCCTTCACTTCCTGTTCCACCCAGCTTTTATCTTTGCCGAATTCCTGCGCCAACAGCCGGCCTACTTCAGGGGACATTTCCACACTGGCTTTGGCATCCAGCAGCAGAGCTCTTGTCCGTCGTGAAAGTACATCTTCGATGGTTTGGGCCAGCTCGTTCCGCACCGCCCAAATCACCTCTGCTTTTATGTAGGGGAGATCGGGGTGAAGTTGTTCACCCAGTTCCTCATTTTCGTCTATCAGTTTTTGCAAGGCTACCTTATCCGATCCATATACAAACAGATGATCCTTGCGATCCACATTCTTCAGCCAGCCGTGAATTCGAAGGTCTTTAGTTGGGCACTCTTTTACCTCCAATCCGGCTACCAACGCTGCCCGGTCGATGGTGTCCTCCGCCATCTTGCGATAGGTCGTCCACTTTCCACCTGCTATAGTTACCAGGCCCGATTCAGATACCTGCAGGTGATGGCTTCTGGATATTTCAGAGGTCTTTTTCACATCCGGTGGTTTTACCAGTGGACGCAAACCTGCAAACACACTTTTCACATCTTTACGGGAAGGGTTTTTGGTGAGATACTGGGCAGCATGTCGTAATATAAATTCAATTTCCTCTTCGAGTGCCACCGGTTCCAGCGAGGGTTTTTTAATTGGGGTGTCGGTAGTTCCTACGATCACTTTATTATGCCACGGAACGGCAAAAAGTACACGTCCGTCATCGGTATGGGGAACCATAATGGCCGACTCGCCCGGCAGAAAATCTTTATCCAGCACCAGATGAATTCCCTGGGCACACTGGATTATGTTTTCATGGTTCTGATCATCCATTTTCATAATATGATCGGAGAAAATGCCCGTAGCATTGATCACCACCCGGGCATTAATTTCATGATCTTCCCCATTCAGCATATCCCGGGCCTGGAGTCCTTCTATAAAACCTTTCCCATTTTTCTTTAGTCCCGTCACTTTCATGTAGTTCAGTGGATAGCCTCCTTCATCGGCTATGGTTTGAGCGAGATTTATGGAAAGGCGGGAGTCATCAAACTGGCCGTCATAATACATCACCCCTCCGCGCAAATCTTTAGGCTCCAGCGTGGGGATTTTTTCCAGGGTTTTTTCTTTGGAAAGGTTTTCAGATTTCTTGATCCCAAGCTTTCCTGCCAGCGCATCATATACTTTCAACCCAACTCCATAAAACGGGCCGTTCCACCATTCATAACTCGGCACGATAAACGACTGATGACTAACCAGGTGCGGGGCATTCTGAATGAGCAATCCGCGTTCGTGCAGGGCTTCAATTACCAGCGAAACATCTCCTTGTTGCAAATAACGCACGCCGCCATGTACCAGCTTGGTGCTGCGGCTGGATGTGCCTTTTGCAAAGTCATGCATTTCAAGAAGCAGCGTTTTATACCCACGGGAAGCCGCATCAACGGCACATCCCAATCCGGTAGCCCCGCCACCGATCACCACTATATCCCAAAAGTCGTTGTAGTTTTTTATCTCATCAAGGAAATCTGCTCTGTTCATTCGCCACTTCCATTATTATGCTCTTCGATTACAATACCGTTGGTCACAAACGAAATTCCCTGCTGGTTACTTTCCCCGATCATCACCGCCTGTATGACCGGGTTTTTGGTCCGGCTTTTTGCTCCCCAGTCAACAATAAAATTAGCGCCGGCTCCTCCAATATTCTCATTGGAGCGCACCACAAATTCTACCGATGTAAGCGGACTCATATAAATAGGTTCATCCAGGTATGCTTTGGTCATGTTTCCCTCGGAATCGTAATAATCAACCTTTCCTACATACATGGTATCCGTGAAGCTGGTATTGCGGATGCTCAGCGTGGCGGTAAGAGGAAACCGCTTGCTTCCCGAAAAAACGTAAATGTCCGAATAAATAGGCACATAGATTTTCTGTCGTTTTTCCAGAACATCAAAATCTACTTTGGTGTAGTTGTAGTTTTCGCTGGGCAAATACTCCGTTTCGGACACTTCTTGTTCGCAGCTTAAAAGAAGCAGGGCAGACACAACCCACAGGATCAGTGAAGAATAGTTCATTTTATTCGCCTCATTTACTCATTCATGACTTTATTATACGATTCTCTGCCAACTTCCAATATTTCTTTGGCGTGATCAAAATCGAACATGCCGCTGGCATTTCGGGGTATTTCAATCAGCTTGTCCGGTTTATGGATGTCGATCATCAGTTCGGTGAGCCGGTCCTGCGTAAAACTGAAGGTGCTGTCCATGAGCTCAATCAGCGAAAAAGAGTCTTCTTCCGGCTCTGATTTTTGCTTCTTTTTCCGCTTTTCTCTCACCACGTCAGGCAGCAGGTTTTCGAACCATTGTTGCACTTCCTGAATACGATCCGGGCCGGGTTTTCTGTCATAGGCCGGGTTATATCTACCGTTCAGGTTTACCGCAATAATAATAGCATCGTCCTGTTTTTTCACAAGATTTATAGGAAGGGGGTTGAGCACGCCGCCATCTACCAAAACCCGGCCATTATCTACAACAGGAACAAAAAATCCGGGAATGGAAACGGAGGCTCTCAGTGCCTTATATAAATCTCCCGACTTGAAATGGACTTCCTCGTTTTTTTTCATGTCGGTAGCAACAGCCGTAAAAGGGATATTAAATTCTTCAATATTGAATTTACCGGTTACCTCCAGGTGCTTAGCAAAAAGCTTTTCTCCTTTTATAAATCCCTGCTTGGTGAAGGTAAAGTCCAGCAGTTCAAATACATCCCGCCGGGATAGGCCGGTCAGCCATTTTTTGTATTCGGAAAGCTGTCCGGCAGCGTAAATTCCTCCAACTACAGCGCCCATCGAACAACCGATTACTTCGATGATTTCATATCCTTGTTTTTCCAGTTCCTCGATAACGGCAATATGAGCAATCCCGCGTGCACCACCACTTCCTAAAACTAAATGGACTTTCTTAATCGACATCCTCTAATATGGAATTCAGTTCTTTTTTAAAGTCCGGAAGTATTTCTTCAACTACGCCCCAAACCGCTTCTATATCTACGCCTATATAATCATGGATGAGTTTGTCTCTCATACCTGCAATTTTTCTCCATTCTATAGATGGGTGCTTTTCTCTGAAGTGTTTTGGTAATTGTTTTGTTGCCTCTCCTATAATCTCGAAGTTTCTGATTACTGCATCCTGAACCAGATCATTATCTAAAAACTCTTCTTCGTTAATGCCCTTCGTGTAATTTTCAACTTTCTTAATACACTCAAGCATATGTTTTATATAAACGATTGGGTCTTTAGTCATCCAGTATCAATTTTAAATCTTTCCGAATGTAACTTCTCAGTTTCTTATCTACTGACTTCTCTGTTATCAAATCGACTTTCATTCCAAGCAAATCACTCAGCTCCTGCTCAAGGCCAACGATGTCAAGCAGATTAATCCTTTCTCTGAAATTCACCAGAATATCTAAATCACTTTCTTTGGTTTGTTCATTTCGGGCATAGGATCCAAATATTCCAATCCTTTCCGGTTTAAAAGGCCTGGTTTTTTCTATGATGATATTTTCTTGTTCTTTCGTAATCATAATTCGATGAGTTTGCTACTCAATTAACGAAATTATTGCCTCTTTTACACCCGTAAGGCTCGCTATTTCCCCGAACTTTTCCCCATTTTCACCCAATATAAACAAGGGCACTTTATTTCGTGTATGTGTTTTTGTGGAGAGGTCTTCCAGGTTTCCATGATCACTGGTGATAACCAGGGTATCTGAGCTGCGCTTTTCTTTAATGATTTGCAGAAGAAACTCATCCAGCGGTTTCAGCACCCGTTCGGCTTCTTCCGGGCTTTGGTTGTGGCCGGCTTTATCGGTAAGGTAATATTCATAGAGCACCAAGTCATAATCTGGTACTACATTCAGCAGGCGATTTGCAGCCTCCGTTGGGGTGATTTTCGGGATATCAATGCCCAGTTTCTCCCGCCAGGCATTTTGCACTATTTCGGCTGTAAGTGCGCTTTCATTCAGAACATCTTCGGTGGAATTCAGCTTCAGGTCCGCGCTTTTGGTCATTAACGTTGTACAACTCCAGCGGTTCCTCTTTTGGGCGTGCTCAAAAAAGATGGGTGGGTAAGCATTCATGAAGTACGGTTTCTTGCCCATCTCCTTCACCCCATGAAAAACACTCTCTTTCTTTAAGAAAGGCTTGATTCCGGAGTGAGGGAAAGGACCAAAATGCTTTCCTATTTCTTTGGCAGCATTTCGTCCGGTAAAAAGAGCCGTTTGCCCGGTTCCGCTTTGGGGTAATCCTTCTACTCCTAAATTGGCGTCTATCGCTTTATAAAGATGATCTTTCTGCTGAACCGGCTTCGCATCTTTGTTGAAATAGCCATCTGTAAGAATCTCAAACGACTCATACCTGTTTTTGGCAAATGGATTAGAGGAATCTTTCTCGCCAAGCCCAACGCCATCTATAAATATGAATATAACCGCCATTTATTTCTCCAGGATGATGGTTACCGGTCCGTCATTTTCCAGCTTCACATTCATCATGGCTCCGAATTCTCCGGTTTGGATGTCCAGGTCTGTATGGTTTGTAAACCATTCAATCATATCCTCATACATCGGCTCGGCTTTTTCGGGTCGCGCTGCTTCTATAAAGCTTGGCCGCGTGCCCTTGTCAGCATTGGCGTATAAAGTGAATTGAGATACCACCAGAATGCCACCACCCACATCTTGTACCGAAAGATTCATTTTTCCTTCTTCATCCTCAAAAATTCGTAGCTTGGCAATTTTGTTACACATCCACTCCAGTTGTTCATCGGTGTCGTCTTCGTGGATTCCAAGTAATACTAAAAGTCCCTGATCGATGGCCCCGGTTATTTCATTATCGACCATAACGGATGATGATTTCACGCGCTGAATAACTGCTTTCATAAACTGTGGATATGTGGATTACTATGTGGATTACTCATTAACAAAAGTTGGATAACTAAAATGCCCCAAAGTTGTAAACAAGTTTCCACAATCAAACCGGATAATCAACATTCAAAAAGAACAACTTTTAATGTTGATGGTTGTAAACACGGTTTTATGTAAAAAATATATGTGTATGTGAACAACAATTTCAGAACGGGTTTAACTTATTGATTTTTATCAGCAGGTTTCCCACAAAAATATCCACATGTTTTTAAGGTGGCCGGTAAAATTCAGGATAAAAAAGTTATCCACTTATCCACAGTCTCTACTACTACTACAAAAACTATAAATCTCATACTTATTGTATTATGCTGTGGAAAAGAAAGCCAAAAAGTTCTTAAAACACTCTCTTAAAGATTCTATATTTAGATTGTTCTTTAAGCAATATATTCTTCCAAAATGAATAACCAATTTCCCATAGGTAAACCTTCTTTTTCTGAGGACTACACTCAGGAAGATCTGGATCAATGGCTTGATGATATTGCTTTATTGCCAGAGCGTATCCGAGAAGAGATTGATGGATGTTCAGATGATGTATTACTTACTCCGTATCGGGAAAATGGCTGGACAGTCAGGCAGGTAATCAGTCATTTGCTTGATAGTCATTTAAACACCATAGTTCGTTTAAAAACAGCCCTAACAGAAGATAACCCCACTATTCGACCTTATAAACAGGATGGATGGGCCCATGTAGATTTTCAGTTCGAAATACCATTGGAACTCACACTGGATATGCTTGAAAATACCCATGAAATGATAGTTCGTATTTATCAAAGCCTGAATGAAAACCAATGGGAGCGAACCTATACGAACCCAGAATCCGGAGAAACATTTACGCTGGCAAGATCTGCTTATCACTATGCCTGGCATTCCAATCATCATTTAGCCCATATTCGATTGGTTACCCAAAGTGAGGAATGAGTAATACTTAACTTTTTGTGTTTTAGAGCCTTCGTGACAAATTCAAATCAACGATTACATGAGTGACAAGAAACAAATTACATACAAAGATTCCGGAGTAGATATCAAAGCCGGGGAAGAAATGGTAGAGTCCATTAAAGGCGTGGTTAAAGATACTCACGGACCGGAAGTTCTTTCTAACATTGGTGGATTTGGAGGTTTTTTTAAACCGGATTTAGGCTCTTACAAGAAACCGGTTTTTGTAAGTTCTGTTGATGGTGTAGGGACTAAACTCATTGTGGCTTTTAAGGCGGGAAAATATGATACCGTTGGGCAGGATTTAGTAAATCACTGTGTAAACGATATTGCTGTTTGCGGAGCCAAGCCATTATTCTTTCTGGATTATTTTTCGACCGGAAAGCTGGAGCAGCATGTAGGTGTGGATGTGGTAAAAGGATTTGCCAAAGCCTGCAAGGAAAATGGTGTAGCCCTGATTGGAGGTGAAACAGCCGAAATGCCGGATATTTATGATGCCGGAGAATTTGACCTGGCCGGCACTATCGTAGGTATCGTAGATGAAGAGAAAGTGATCAATGGATCCGACATCAAAAAGGGAGATGTACTGTTAGGCTTCAAAAGCACCGGGCTGCACACCAATGGATATTCTCTTGCCCGAAAAGTGCTTTTCAGTAAGTATAAAGTAGAGAACTATGTAGAAGAATTGGGAAGTACTGTGGGGGATGAATTACTAAAAGTTCACAAGTCCTACCTGCCATTGATTACTGAGCTGAAAGAAATGAACGGGGTAAACGGTTTTTCCCATATCACCGGCGGCGGAATTGTAGGGAATACCAAGCGTATTCTCCCGGAAGGACTCAAACTGGATATTAACTGGGACAGCTGGGAACGTCCTCCGGTTTATAACCTTATCCAGGAAATCGGGAACGTACCGGAAGAGGATATGCAAGCTACCTTCAATTTAGGAATTGGACTGATTGTCGTGGTTTCTGAAGATCAGGTAGGTGCTGTTACTAAAAGAGCGGAAGATTTGGGAGAAGAAGTTTTTAAGATTGGAACTGTGAGATAATAAATCGGTTAATGATTAGTTTAACTTAAAACGAACTATAATTACCAACCTCATGAAAAAACTGCTTTTACTATTTACTGTTGTACTCATTAGCGGGTGTTCCATATTTAATGCCGATTCAGATGGTAAAAGTTTTGAAGCGAATATAGGATCTAAATCCTTTTCAGCTGAGGCTCTTGCCTATCAGAATGATGTGGGGAATGCAGACATTGTTATCATTGGCAGAAAAGGAGAATGGGAAAATTCAGAAAACCTTGAGTTTTCTATTGTTGATTTTGATGGAAGCTTAGGTAAATACCAGGTTAGAAATCCTTCGTATTATCATGTTACCGGTGGTGATGCTATCGGAACCTATGCCGGCCTTGACTATGATAGTGTGGTTCCCTCCGTCACGGTTACCAATTACAATGCTTCATCTAATAAAATCAGGGGAAGTTTTAATTTTAGAGTGGTTGTAGAGCGTTCTTTTAGCAGTCATGAACCGGGTGACGAGATTTCCATAAAGGGAAATTTTGAAGCAGAGGTGGATCTGCCTTAAAAAACCACTTATATCTCTTATCTCAGGCTGTTAAACTATTTGGCTGAATGTGCTGTTATTAAAAGAAGCCGATAAATAATTCAGCCTGTATGAAAAAATTACTGCTTTTCTTTTTATGTCTTTTCAGTACAAGCACGGCCTTTGCTCAATGGGAAGAGGTGTACAGAACCGATTCGTACGTTTTTGGCGGACTCTATTTTTTTGATGATGAACTGGGTTTTGCCCTTTACAACGGGTACGATCATTTCTACAAAACAAATGATGGCTTTGAGACAAGCGAATTTCTTCAAATACCGGAAGTATATAGCATTGAAGAATTCACTTTTTATGATTCGTTAAACGGACTGGCTTTAGGCCCGGAAGACAATCTGCATAGAACCAAAGATGGGGGACAATCATGGTCGGTAGACCTGCTTGGGGTGGACGAGCCGTTATATCTGGAGTCTATGTTCACCATTGGCCGGGATACCATTTATGTGGGTGGCAGAAAATTACTGAGATCGACCAATGGTGGAGAATCGTGGGAAACCATAGCCGATTACAGCACATTGTTTGGTAACCATGGAGAAACCATGTATGAGCGTGAAACACTTATCGATTTTAAATTGGGGGGCGGACAGAGGAATCTGTTTATAACGAATTATTTTGTGTACAGAACTTCGGATGACGGCGAGAATTTGAATCCGCTTCCCCTTCCGATAAAAGAGAAAAATATACTCTCCCATTATTTTGTGGATTCTTATGTAGAGGGAAATTCAGTGTATGTTCTGTCAAATTCCCGCGGATATCCTAAAAAGCTTTTTAAGTCTCACGATTTAGGAAATACCTGGCAGGTTATTGAGCTCCCTCTTAATGATTATATATCCATCAATGGAGTCAGTACGGATACGGTATTTATTTCCGGGGATAAGGGCGTGTTGCTGGAAACAACAAATGGATTTAACAGTTGGTCCAAAACGGTTATTGACCCCGACACGCAGATTAATGATGTCCTTTTCACAAAAAATAAAACAGGGTACCTGGTTACCAATCAACGGATTTACAGAAACAACCGATTCAGAGTGATTACTTCTTCTGAAGATAAACACCCAACCCAAGCTTATGGTATTAGTTTAGAACAGAACTATCCCAATCCTTTTAATCCTACCACAAATATTCGGTTTACGCTATCACAACCCTCCAATGTTGTGGTTTCTGTCTATAATATTCTGGGCAGAAAAGTGGATCAATTGTATAACGGACTTAAATCGACAGGAAATCACACCATCACCTTCGATGCTTCCCAACTTTCCGGCGGTATCTACTTTTACGAGTTGAAAACATCCTCTTTTGCAGAACGAAAAAAGATGATGCTGATTAAATGAAAGGGATGTATAGCCGGAACATTTTTGAACCATGATTTGAAAGATTGTATGATTACCTTGATTTAACCTCATAATCGTGACAATCCTTTTATCCTATAAATCATGGTTCAATATATTTATAGTTATACCTGAGCTCCTTCACATATTTTCTGATAAAAACATCCTTCCGCCCTATCTTGGATGTCAATTTCAAATGAAGTATTAATGTTTCTTTCATGATCAACAGGTTCCGGGCTTTTGTGCGTGCTAACCAGCGGTATTTACCGGTGGTCTTTTTTATGGCCGGTTTTGTTTGGGATTCGCTGACTCTTGGACGAATTGATCGCTTATATGATCGCATTATTTTATGCACGTACCTCAGCTCACTTACCGTTTGTCTGTACCTATTCAATCTTGCTGATGATGGAAAATGGGAAGACACCTTTTTTGAGAAGTATCAGGATTATCTGCCGTTAGCTATTCAGTTTTTTCTGGGAGGATTGTGCAGTGCATACGTTATTTACTTTTCCCGAAGTGTATCCTTTTCCAAAACGGTCATTTTCTTCATCCTTCTTGTGGCGTTGTTATTTGCAAACGAGTTGCTCAAGAAACGGATCTCTAACAAGTACCTTCAGTTCAGCGCGTACTTTTTTGTGAACTTTACCTTCTTCACGTTCTTTGTACCGATGGTGGTTGGAACCATGAACCAGTTCATTTTTATGCTGTCGGGTGCCATTAGTTTAGGGATCACGCTTGGGCTGATTATTTATATCTACAACGCCAGCCCATCAACCCGAGAAGAAATAAGTTTTGGTAAGATGCTGGGGTTCATTTTTGGAATATACCTGCTTATCCATACGTTTTACTTCTTCAACTTAATTCCTCCGGTTCCTCTTGCGCTGGATGAAGGCTTGGTTGCCCATCATGTTGAGCGCAGCGATGACACGTATGTTGTGACCTATGAGCGCGAGCCCTGGTACAAAATCTGGAAGGATAACCGGCACCAGTTTGAATATGAACCGGGATCTGATGTGTATGTGTTTACATCTATTTTTGCTCCTTCTGATTTCAGAAAAGATGTATTGCACCGGTGGAAATGGTATAGTCCACATACCAATAATTGGGAAGTAATAGACGAAATAGGTTTCGAAATAACCGGCGGCAGGGATGAGGGATTTCGGGGATATACCTACAAGAATAAAATGATGGAAGGAGAGTGGGAGGTGGATGTAATCACCAAAGAAGGACTGGTATTGGGAATCATAAGTTTTGAAATAGATATTGATTCAACTGCCCAGCCTTACCGTTTATCCAGTCGAACTTTTTGAGTTTTGGATATAAAAAAAGCCGGTTAATTTAATAACCGGCTTTTTCCTAATCGTAAAAGATCAGATTGTACTACTCTATTTTTATCAGGATTATTCGATGGTTAGAACCTTAACTCCGGATACATCCGCAGCTTCAGATACATAACCAACCGCATCCGGGTACGACTTCACAAAAGCAATTACATCAGCATCGCTTGATCTTTCCAAAGGTGCAGTTCCGGCACCTGAAAAGGCCGCTTGCTGCCAGTAACTTCGGATGGAACCGATACTCTGTCCGTGCACTTCCAAAGAAAAAGCAGCACGTGTTGTAGAACGGATACCCTGATCAACAGGTGTAATATCAGAACCACTATTCCATTTGGTTTTCTTCTTCAGAAAAATATCTGAGAGGTCTTTTTTGGAAATGCTTTCGGTAGCATTCGCTTCGTTCACAATCACTTTAAAAGATTGTGCAGCCAGTTCACTCATTCCAAAAACAAGGAGGAGGACAGCTGTGATAAATATTTTTTTCATGGTGTTCATTTTTACTCCTTTAGAATGAATAGATTAAGGCAGCAACAAGTCCATTGATATTGCCGGACTTATGTTCGTAATGCACATACTCTAATTTTACAGTACGGGTAAAGCTGGGCTTGTAGTTAATCCCTGCAGAATATCTTTTGTACTTGGCGTCAGATGTATGTTGAAACTCATACCGGGCATAAGGAATGAATTTATCTATGCGGTGACTTAACTGGATAAAACGTCCTTCTAATTCAACTTCACTCTCTGCCTGAAGCACTGTTGGGCTTCCTGCTCCTCCGGTAAAGTCATAAGCAATGGCATCCAGTTGTATATCACCGGTCCAATACTCTGCATTAACTTCGGTATTTCCGTATTTAAGTTTTGCATTATAACCCCATGTAGGTCGTTTAATGCCTGTAGGTGAGGTAATATTCATAGCCGGTGAGCCTGCACCTAATGCATTTGGGGGCAAGGTTATAGCAATAGGCATGGTTTCTTTTTTAGGATTAAAGAAGCCGGCACCTACTTCAACATAGCTTTCATAAGCTACACTGACTTTACCGCCAACGCCTACATTGTAAGATCCATTATAAGATTCACCAATGGTAAACTGGGAATTGATCTGAGCTTTGTAGTAAGGAACTTCCTGTCCAAAAAAGCTAATGGCTCCGGAAGGTTTCCAGGTTGAGTTGGTATATCCGCCTCCGAAAACATCGTATTTCAATTTAAATGATTCACCAAGTGAACCATTCAGAGAAATACCATCTATGTTCAGGGGAAAGTTTTCATTATTGGTAATAATGATTGGCAGAGTTGCACTGGTATTTACCGGTGCATAGTAGTAGGTGTTCATCGGACTTAATGGAGTCAGGAAACGTCCTACTTTAATTTTTAAAGCATCTGAGGTATTGAGTTCACCAAACGCTTCGTTGAGCATAGGGTCGAAGTCATATCCCGGACGGTAAACAAATACACTTTTAATACTGAAATTTGAAGTAGGTCGGTATGTTACTAACATGCCTGCTTCAGATACGGCTGCACCGTAATTTACTTCGTAACCATCAAGGTCATCGAAATAATTAAACTCTGTGGAAATATATCCTGTGACATTGGTAACCGGCTCCCAAAAGCCTTGCGTATAAGCACTCTCTATACCTATTACTAACACAAAAAGTGTGGTTAAAGCTGAAATTTTCATTTTTAACATGATGAATTAATTTATGTTTATTGTTGTGAACTCTTCTTTCGACTTATCCACATCAAAATCTGTGTTCATTTGGTATGGGGTTTATTACTCCATAGTTACCGTGGTTATCGACAGGCCGGATTTTTTACTTAATAAAGAAAGGCCAAAAAATGAGCTTCTACTGTCTGAGAGCTTAATATTGGGTAAGGTGTTACTAATAAAAAAGTTGAATAGAATTGAGAATAGATAGAATACTACCCGAAGAAATAGGAGGGCGACGTTTTGTACAGAAAAGTGATCAATCTCTAAGGGCGCTTGTGCGAGAATAGGAAAGGAATTGAATCTTCAACTCCAGCTCCGGTAAAGCCTACATTTTATATTTGAACACTTCTTCCAAAGGCTTATCAAATACGGCCGCAATTTTAAAAGCCAGCTCTAAAGAAGGAGAGTATTTAGCGGCTTCAATGGCAATAATGGTCTGGCGCGTAACCCCGACTTTCTCCGCCAGTTCAGCCTGGGTCATTTCACCATGCATAAACCGAAGCTTTCGAATCTGATTTACAATTTGTCCGTCTTCCATATCAATAGCTCTTTCGGTAGTAATAAAGCATGGAAGCTCTCTTCACAATGCTGGCTGTAAACAGAACCAGGAATAAAGCATGGAAGATCATGTTAGGCTGCCCAAGTAACAGGTAATCATTATTGGCCACACCTATAAAATTGGAAAGCAGCACCTGAAAAAGAATGGCCACAATCGCAAAAATAAGGAATGAATAAGCCCGCTTATGGCCAATGGCTTCTATCTTTTCATCCCGCTCATCTTTGTTGATCTGGTTCTTGTTCTCTGTCAATTCAATAATGAACTCCACAATCACAGCAACCCAGAATACATTAAAGAAGATCTTTACGAACCGGTCGGAATAATCAGGAATCGTGTCAGGCCAGCCAAAAACGAACATTACATAAAAGAATACAACGGAGAGAGAGAATCCGATAGAGGTCCACGATAAAATTTCTTGTTTTGACATAATGAAATTGTGTTAGTTAGATGTCAAAAGTTCTTTACGTGGTGTAAAAAATATGTTACACACAAAATTAAATTTTTTATCGATGCTGGCGGATGATGGGTTTTAGTACCTCATCGAGCCCGTTTGTTTTAATCTCAAACATGGTGGCGAGATATTGCCCAAGCTGACCGCTGGGCCAGCCCTGGCGAGAAAACCACTCCAGGTAGTGAACGGGAAGCTGCGTGATATACCGATCCTTGTATTGCCCGAAAGGCATTCGGGCCTGCACAAGTTTTATAAGAAAATCTCGCTGGTACATTGGTGTTTCGGGTTGGCTTGCATCACAAAATGAAAAATAGTAATTAAGTCGCAGATTGTTGGTACTTAATAATTAAACCGAATCAATTATGCAGGCAAGTTGGGTCGCAGCGGCATCGTTACTGTTGTTTTTTATAGGCTATCGGTATTACTCCAAATTCCTGGCGGAGAAAATCTACCGGCTCAACCCTGATTTTATGACGCCGGCTCATGAGTTCAGCGATGAGGTGGACTTTGTGCCCACTAATAAATGGGTGTTGCTTGGTCATCACTTTACTTCTATTGCAGGGGCTGCGCCCATTGTAGGCCCGGCTATTGCGGTATACTGGGGCTGGCTCCCGGCTATGCTTTGGGTGGTCTTAGGAACCATATTTGCGGCCGGAGTCCATGATTTCGGGACCATGGTTTTATCCGTTCGCCATAAAGGACAATCCGTAGGAACCCTTGCTGATAAACTAATCGGTTCACGTGCAAAACTTCTGTTCCTCTTTATTATCCTGATTTTGGTGCTGATGGTAAATGCCGTGTTTGCGTGGGTGATTTCCAATCTCTTTATCAGCTTCCCGGCAACGGTGCTGACCATTTTTATTCAGATTCCCCTGGCTATATGGATTGGTTATCGGTCGTTCAAAAAAACCGGGGGCATGATCATTCCTACCATCCTTGTGCTTTTTGTGATGTACTTCACAGCCATTATCGCCAGTTATGTGCCGGTGCTGCAAATTGACTTGATACAATATTTTGGTGGAGCGGAAAACGTTGTATTATTTGGTTTGAGCGGCATTGAAATGGCTTTTTTTGTTTGGATTGTCATTTTGATGATCTATGTGTACTTCGCTTCAACTTTACCTGTGTGGTTATTATTACAACCGCGCGATTTAATTAATGCTTATCAGCTGGTATTGGGTTTGGGCATTTTATATCTCGGATTATTTGTGAGCAGCCCGGAAATCACCGCACCGGCAACCAATCCCGAAACTTCGGATGTGAGCTGGTTTCCACTTCTATTTATAACCATTGCCTGCGGTGCTATTTCCGGATTTCATGGATTGGTTTCTTCAGGTACAACCGCCAAACAGCTTGATAATGAAACCGATGCGCGCTTTGTTGGGTACATCGGGGCAATAGGGGAAGGTTCACTGGCGCTTATCACCATTGTGGCAATTGTAACCTATTTCAACACCACCGGCGAATTTACGGATGTCTATCATTCCTTTTCGGAGGCGGGAGCCGTTGGGTTAACTATTTTTGTGGAAGGAGCCGCCCAACTGGCAACAGCACTACTCATTCCGCTTGAAGTCGCAAAGACGATCATTGCAGTTATTGTGATCAGCTTCGCGGCTACCACGCTGGACACATCCGTTCGACTGATGCGATATATCATTAACGAGTTGGGAGAAGAGTATAAAGTACAGTCCCTTACCAAACTTCACACCTCTACGCTGATTGCCGTTGGTGCCAGTGCAGCACTGGTTTTGCTCCCCGAAGGACCACGAGGCCTGGGTTCCGGCGGATACTTACTGTGGCCGTTGTTTGGAACATCAAATCAGTTGTTGGCGGGAATTAGCTTGCTGCTGGTAAGC
The DNA here is from genome assembly GCF_024320785.1 of Gracilimonas sediminicola. Taxonomy (NCBI): domain Bacteria; kingdom Pseudomonadati; phylum Balneolota; class Balneolia; order Balneolales; family Balneolaceae; genus Gracilimonas; species Gracilimonas sediminicola. Next base: position 1,526,719 of record NZ_JANDBC010000001.1, on the reverse strand, counting down.
ATCTGGCTGAAAAGAAATGGACGAAGCATTGTGTACACCCTGGTACCCATGATTTTCTTGTTAATCATGACGCTTTGGGCCATGAGTAAACAGGTAATTTTTGACTGGTCAGGCTACGGAAATACGGAAGGAAACATGCTGCTTTTTATTTTCGGAGCTGTCATCCTCGGGTTCACGATTTGGATTATACTCGAAGCCATCGCCCTTGCGCGCAGAATGAGTAAGGAAGAACCGACCGATTAATCGTCCTGTTTTTTGTAATGACTAATGAATCGTTGCTCATCATCTGCCTGCCCGATGAGTATAATTTCACTTTCAGGCGGGATGGGTTCTTTGGGATCCGGATTAATAACCTGCTTTCCGTCTTTTTGGTAGGCTATCACGTTACATCCGGTTTTATTTCGGATATCGCATTCAATAAGCGATTTACCCTGAATTTTAGAGGGAGTTTTAAGGCTGAATACGTTGAGCCCTTCAGCGATCATAACAATGTCATTCTCTTCAAAAATATTAAAGATGGCATTTGCACCCATCGAGGCATAACTCATCACAAAATCTGCTCCGGCGCGGTGCAGCGTATTCACATTTCTCTCCAAAGTAGAACGGGAAATAATATGGATATTGGGGCGAAGGCTGCGGCAGTAAATGGTGAGGTAAATGTTTACATCATCCAGGTGAGAAGTGATGATAACGCTTGGGGCGGTTTCGATACCGGCTTTCTTTAGGGTATCCAGATCGGCGGCATCACCAAGGATAAAGTTTTTAGAATTACGAATGCGATCCGGATTCTTATCAACAATTTTAAACTTGATGTTTCTTCTCTTCAGGTGATAGGCGGCTGCCCTGCCTACACGTCCGGCACCTATAATTACAACCGGGTCATCGCTGATGCTGTAAATACCGAATAACTCGTCATACTTACGTAATTGCTGAACGGAACCAGCCAATACTAACACACTGTGACTTTTTATTTCCACTTCGGGATGGGAGCCCACAAAAGTACCGCGTTCCCAAATACCAACCACATTAATACCGAGGTCTTCCCGCAACCTGCTTTCCCGTAGTGTTTTGCCAACAAGCGGAGTGTTATAGGTGGTGGCTTCTGCAATTACAAGCCGACCAAATCTGCCCACCGGGTGCACCCGGGCATCCTGCCCTAATGTTCGCCGGGAGAGGGCTCGCCCCAGAATATTCCCCATATGAAGCACATGATTGCTCCCCGCTAATTTCAGGATATCAATGGAATCATATGAGTTGGCCGTAGAGATGATTTTAACATCATCGCTGAATTCCCGGATAGTATGGGCCACATTGGTATTAAACATATCGGTGCCGCCACTAACTACCAGGGCTGCATCTTTCACATTCATTTTACGGTAGGTTTCCGGGTCATCGGCATCACCAAGCATCACCCGGTATCCCTGATCATATAAATCAAGGGCTTGCTGCAGTTCATCCACCAGAAGCACATACTCATGTCCGTATTGGTCCAGCTTTTCGATCAGGGCTTTGGTTACGGCATCGAAGCTGGTAATGATAACATGATCTTTGGTGCCTTTGGGAAGCTCACGGGGGGCTCGTGCACGGTGCTGAGCTTCCATCCAGGGGGCGTAGAAAAACTCAATAAAGGTAAAGGGAAGCATAATGAGCAGGGAAATCACCCCGGAAATCAACACAAGAATGGAGAAGGCCCGGCCTAAATCAGAAGTAAATGTGATGTCGCCAAAACCGAGGGTGGTCATGGTGGTGAGGGTCCAGTAAAAACCGGTCATCCATGAATGCTTTTGCCCCTCCATCTCCATGATTTCATGAAAAAGTACCCCGTATAAGATAATCATCCCCAATAAAATGAGCATAAAGCGGATAAGCCGCCGGATGTTGGTGCGGGTATTTCGGTTAGAAACGAAGTAGCTGATCTGGGAAGTGAAAAATTTCATGCAGCAATATTAATCAAAGAGAAGTTAAAAGAAAGGATGTTGTTTATTTGAGCCGGTCGTAACTTTCTTCTGAAAATTAAGTCTTATTACGGTCACAGATAACCAGCAAAAGTTAATGAAGTTTTCATCGGTATTTTTAGTTGTTCTTTTTGTACTCAATTCGGTTGCGTTCACGCAAGTTCCCAAAACCCGACTTTCTGAGATGTCGGCAGAACAAGCGGGCTTTAATACTGACTCTCTTAAAAAACTGGAACATTATCTGGAAAGCTCAGGCTCTTCGGCACTTTTGCTGGTGTATGACGGGCAGGTATTTTTTGATTGGGGCAAAACGGACCAAAAACATGTTATACATTCCATACGAAAGGCGTTGTTGAGTTCTTTGTACGGAATTTTCGTGGAGAAGGGGGTGATAGATACCAGTGCTACATTAGCAGATTTGGGCATTGATGATATTGAGCCCTCCTTAACCCCGAGGGAAAAGCAGGCCACAGTTGCAGACTTGTTAAAATCCAGATCGGGGGTGTACCATAATGCTGCTGCTGTTTCCCGTGGTATGTTGGCTGGAAAACCGGAGCGGGGATCGTTCAAACCGAATGAGCATTTTTACTATAACAACTGGGATTTCAACACTCTTGGCTATATTCTCGAAATGAAAACAGGAGAATCCATATACGATCTTTTTTATGAAGAAATTGCCCTTCCATTGGGTATGCTCCACTACCAGGGGAGGTTTGCAGAACTGGATGGAGAAGATGAAAAGGCTAAGCTTCCGGATACAGATGGTGTGTATCAGTACGAAAAAAGTAAATCAAAATATCCGGCGTATCACTTCAGAATGTCGGCTCATGATTTGGCGAAATATGGTGTCTTATATCTGAATGACGGTCGCTGGAATGGAAAGCAGATTGTGCCCAAAAGTTGGGTTGAAGCCAGCACCACTTCTTACTCGCTTACCAACAAGTATGTAAATATTGGATATGGTATGTTGTGGAGTGTTTTGATTCCCAATGAGCAACGCAAAACGAAATCGTTCTATCATACCGGAGCAGGGGTTCACATGTTGGGGGTTTATCCTGGCTCAAAGCTGGTAATGGTTCACCGGGTTGATACCGAAGGTGAAAATGAGTTCGAGCAAGAGCGTTTGTATGAAATTATTTCTTTGATTTTTGCATCTCAAAATTAAATAATACACCCAGTGATTCTGCCTATTCTTTTATTCTGAAATAAAGGGTAATTTCATTATCTGAAGAGAGAACAAGCTTATCTAATTTATTGAATAGTATGACTTTTACAGAAGAAACATGGGTTAGCTGGATGGACCGGCTGGCCGAACAAGATTATGTTATTGTGGATGATTTCATTTCTGATGAGTTCTACGATAGGATAATGGCTTTTTTCACTGAAGCGGAGGAAAGTGATAAACTGAAGAAAGCCGGAGTCGGGGCAAAAAAGGACTTCCAGTTAAAAGCTGAAGTCCGTGGAGATTTCATTTACTGGCTGGATGAAGAAAGAGATGAGGAGCTTTCCTTTTTCTTTGATTTAAAAGAGGAGTTGGTTCAAAGCCTGAGACGATATTGCTACCTGAGTTTATCGGGGTCGGAATTTCATATAGCCAAGTACCCGGCCGGCACTCATTATCACCGGCACCTGGATCAGTTTAATGAACGTGCCAACCGACAGATAACCGTTCTTATATATCTCAACAAAGACTGGAAAAAGGGAGATGGCGGGGAACTTATTATTTACAAAGATGGAGAGGAGATAATGGTTGAGCCCCTTTCCAAACGTCTGTTACTTTTTAAAAGTGATACCATTGAGCATGAGGTGTTAACCACAAATGTGCCCCGTTACAGTTTAACGGGATGGCTATTACATCAACCGGCTAATGTCGGTTATTTGCTGCGATGAGCAAAGAAAGAGAAAAACGCTAAAAACTACTTATTTTAAAGAGAATCGGGTAACAATTTCTTAATCCCCATTCATTTTCTATTAACTTGGTACATTAGTACCATTGTTTATCTGAAAATCTTCACAAAATCCTGATGCCGTGGCTAAACAAACCATACTTGTAGTAGATGATGAAAAAGATCTGCTCGACCTGATCGAATATAATCTCAAAAAAGAAGGCTTTGCCGTTTTGAAGGCTGAAAATGGGGAAGAGGGAATCAAAATAGCCAAAGAGCATAAGCCCGATTTGGTTTTGATGGATATCATGATGCCGAAAATGGATGGGATGGAAGCCGTGGAGACCATGCGCGCCGATGAAGACCTGAAATCAATCCCCATTATTTTCCTGACCGCCCGCAGTGATGAAAAAACAGAAGTGGAAGGTCTCGATAAAGGCGGCGATGATTATATAACCAAGCCCATCAGTACCACAAAATTGATTTCCAGGATTAAAGCCGTGATGCGCAGGTTTGATGAAACCACGGAAGATGTTGACCGGCTGGATGTTCATGATCTTTCCATTGACAAAGATCGATACATTGTAACACGTGGCGACGATGAATTTCAGCTTCCCCGCAAAGAGTTTGAGCTTTTATACTACCTGGCCAGCCGCAAGGGAAAAGTCAGAGATCGCCAAACCCTGCTCAACAAAGTATGGGGCGATAATATTTATGTGGTAGATCGTACCGTTGATGTACACGTGAGAAAAATCAGGGAGAAACTGGGAGATCACTACATCGAAACAGTAAAAGGAGTGGGCTACAGATTTAAAGAATGAGTAAATCTAAAAAGAAGAAGCGAGGCGTTTTTCGCTTTGGCCTTCGTGCAGCCATCTACATTTCACTAATTTCAGCGGCGCTTATCTTTCTGCTGATGTGGTTGGGGTATAATTTCACCCCAAAAGACGCTGGGTCTGTTTCTGCTCTTGTGGGCGGTGTAATATTCCTGACATCCTATGCCGTCATTTACTTCGTTTCTCACCAGAGAATTGATACTATCGAACGCTTGTTTAAGAACATGGCGCGCAAGCGGTTCATGGAATACGAAAACGTAACCTCTACCCACAATGATGAAGTTGACTACCTGGTGAAGCAGGGGATCAAGTCGAGCCGAACCATTGAGCGGGAAATTCAACGACTAAACCGTATAGAGAACTATCGTAAAGAATTTATCGGCGATATTTCTCACGAGTTGAAAACGCCCATTTTTGCCATCCAGGGGTTTATAGAAACGTTATTAAACGGAGCGTTAGAGGATGAAGAGGTAAACCGGGATTTTCTGAAAAAAGCGATGAGGAATGTGAACCGGCTCATTTACCTCACCAAAGACCTGATGGAAATCTCCAAGCTTGAAACCGGTGAGCTGAAGTCAGAGATAGAGGAAATTTACCTTTATGAAGTACTGCACGACATTATCGAAAGCCTGAATTACAAAGCCGAGAAAGAGAATATAAAGCTGATTGTGCACGACTTTGACAAGAACATTAAGGTGAAGGCGGATAAAAATCAGGTGAAGCAGGTATTGATTAACCTGGTGGAAAATGGGATTAAATACAATGTGCCTAATGGAAAGGTAGAAGTAAATGTGTTCACGAAGCCCAAACAACCGGAGCGTGTTTTTGTTTCGGTTAAAGATACCGGCATTGGTATTGATGAAAAAGATATCCCAAGGGTAACGGAGCGGTTTTTCCGGGTTGATAAATCCCGATCCCGAGAACGGGGCGGAACAGGGCTCGGCCTGGCCATTGTTAAGCATATTATGGAAGCCCACGGAGAAAAGTTCAACATTGAAAGTAAACCTAACAAAGGCTCAACCTTCACCATCAGCCTTCGTCGCTTGGATCCGGTTCAGGTTTGATTATATAAATCGTACTTTCCTTCCCAAACCAACAGTGACACAAGTATAATATTTATGGTATATGCAGTAATAATGGCCGGCGGGTCAGGTACACGGTTCTGGCCAAAAAGCACAAAGAAGCTTCCCAAACAATTTCTTTCTCTTTTTGGTGAAGGAACTATGATTCAAAATACCGCCAAACGGATTGAAGGCCTCATTCCACAAGAGCGGATAATGGTGGTCACAAACGATAGTTATGTGGACATTGTAAAAGAACAGCTCCCTAAAGTACCTGAAGAGAATATTGTTGGAGAACCGGTTGCCAAGAACACAGCTCCGTGTGTGGCTATAGCAGCAGAAATGCTCTATAAAAAGGATCCTGAGGCGGTTATGGTAGTACTTCCTGCAGATCACCATATAACAGATCCGGGTGCTTTTAATCAGTACTTAGAAAGCGCTATTGCAAAAGCAAAATCCGGAGAACATTTGGTCACCATTGGTATCAAACCTGACCGTCCGGAGACAGGCTTCGGGTATATTCATTCAGATAATGGCTCTCTGGAAGAACTAAAAGAGAATAAAGTTCACCCTGTTATAGCATTTACCGAAAAACCGGACTTACCTACGGCCGAGAAATTTCTGGATTCAGGTGATTATTACTGGAACAGCGGTATGTTTGTCTGGAAAGCAGAGACGGTATTGAAAGAAATTGAACGTCACCTTCCATCAATGTACGAAGAAGTCAAAGCAGCCACTCCCGAATTGTATACTAATATGCACGAAGCTGCGGTTAATGATTTCTATCATGCCTGTGAATCAATCTCCATAGATTACGGTATTATGGAAAATTCTGAATCGGTGTTTGTTGTACCGGGCGAATTTGGCTGGAATGATGTAGGGAGCTGGTCAGCTGTTTATGATTTGGCAGATAAAGACAAGCTTGGAAATGCTGTTCAGACCACGTTTGCAACCTTTGCCGGATCTGAAAATAATCTGGTCTTCTCTAATGCAGAAAAAATGATTTCACTTGTTGGCATTGAAAACGTTGCCGTTGTTGAAACAGATGACGCTATTTTGGTATGTGACCTGAATTCTGCTCAGGGTGTTAAGCAAATTGTAGAACAGCTCAAGGCGGCAGAAGACCTGCAAAAATTTCTGTGATTAGATCTTAATGGAAAGCTGATCATACGCTAACTTGATATGATCCGGCAGCTTTTTATTGGTTGGCTGGTGATCCACATAACTATTCATATGAATGAGGTAGGCTTCGGGGACATCCAGGTTTTCTAACACATCAACCGCTTCGGGGATTGTTAAATGGGTAGGGTGCTCCGGCTCCCACCGCAGCGCACTCAGTGCAATCACTTTAGAGCCTTTTATGAGCTCAAGTGTATCGTCAGGGATATGTTTTACATCCGTCAGGTACGAGAAGTCATTTACCCGAAATCCCAGAATATCCAAATCGCCGTGTTGTACCGGTAAAGGAGTAACCTCGATTTCTTCATCTAATTTAAAAGAAGAGGTTACTTCGTTCAGGTCTAGAGAAGTAGATCCGGGGTATTTGTTTTCCCCAAACATATAATCAAAGCGCTTGTGGATAGATTCAATGCATTGCCCGGAAGTGTAAGCTGGAATGGGGGCTTTATTTATATAAGAGTAAACTCTGAGATCATCGATCCCGGAAACATGATCCATGTGTTCGTGGGTAATGAGAAAATGGTCAATCTTTTTGATGCGCGAGCGAATGCTTTGTATTCTGAATTCGGGTCCGGCATCAATCAGGATCGATTTTCCGTGAACCTGAATCCAGACGGAACAGCGAGTGCGTTCATTTCTTGGATCATGTGAAAGTTCTTCGCGCCTAAAGCCTCCCGCAACAGGAACTCCCATAGACGTACCCGTACCCAGAAAAGTAATTTTCATTCTAACTCAAAATCCTCAGAAGTTTCTTCAGGGGTTACCGCCAATTGATCCCAAAGTTCTTCCAGTTTTTTTCGGACGGCGGGTTTAATGTACACGCCTGCCAAATCAATTTGGCCAAGCACCCGCCCCATAGTTCCAAGCTGCGAAGCTACCGGCTTGTTCTTATTTACCATCACCAGCTTCTGTCCTTCAATTATACACTCATCCCCACGAAACGAACCCCGCTCTTTGCGGAGGGTGTAGCCCGCCTGTTCAAGGATTTGTTCAAGTTCGAGAAGAAATTTTTCTGGCTTCAAAGGGAAATTCCGAGTGTTAGTATATGTCCTGAATAATCGTAATCAAATTCGTCACCGTCAATATCGTAGGAGTCGAATATGTAATCATAGCCCAAACTTATGTTTCTTCCAAAAATCAGGTTGTAGAAATTCACCCTTGCTTTCCCCCTCATGGAAAAAACGTTACCTCCAATTAAACCACCACTCGCAGTACTGAACCCAAAGCTGGGTATAAATTGAGCCGTTACACCAAGCTTATCAGGAAAGTAGAGTTGTGCTATTCCTCCTGCTCCGGCATGCAGATTGGTTTGAGAAAACTCTTCACTTATATCATCACTCCGAACGCTGGTTATCTTCGAACCCAATTGAATGGGCACACCGAGACCAAAGTTAGGTCTTCTCACAAAATAGAAAGGATTAGTAAAGTTGATGTTCAGGTCAAAGTAATTTCTGTTGTCCAAGCCGGTCATGTCGTTACCCAGGCTTGCACCAATATTAAATCCACCCGATTCAAAAGAGATGTGAGCAGCCGTCCCGGTAAATGCCAATGATTGATGCGAGTTGAGGGCGGCCGGATTCCCGGTATAACTAAAGTCGATAGGCTGAATGCCAACCCGGATGTATGGGGCAAAAGGGTTAGATCGTTGTTCCACCTCATCACCTACGGAAAACATTTGAGCATAACAGAAGGCAGGGGAGGCAATAAGAACCAATAACAGAAACCGCTTAAAAAGAGATTGTATCATGGGGAATGATTTTATTAAGTGAATCAGTTTAAAGACTAACGACCGAAGAAAAAAATATTTCAATGAAAATTTTATTTACAGCTCTGCTTCTATCACTCACAGCCACTATGGGAATATCAGACCAAACATCATTATACGATTTTACCGTTCAGGATATTGACGGTGAGGAGATTTCCCTGGAACAATATAGAGGACAAGTTGTTTTAGTGGTCAACGTGGCCTCAAAATGCGGATACACCCCTCAGTACAAAGGACTTCAAAAGATTTACGAAACCTATAAAGATGATGGGTTTGTGATATTGGGGTTTCCAGCTAATAACTTTAATGGGCAGGAGCCGGGAACAGATCAGGAAATAAAACAATTTTGTACGCTTGAGTATGGAGTGGAATTTCCGATGTTCTCGAAGGTATCCGTTAAGGGTGAAGATCAGGCTTCCTTGTTTTCATATTTGACCTCAGTACCGAATGATGACTTTGATGGTGAGGTTAAATGGAATTTTGAGAAATTTTTGATCGATAAAAATGGTTTACTAAAGAGAAGATTCAGGAGTGGCGTAGAACCACAGAGTGAAACCCTTGTTGCTGCTATTGAAAAGGAATTGAATCGTTAAGAACTTTATCCCATCACCATCCCGATAAGAGGATCACGATTGAGTTCGTGATCCTCATTTTTTTTAATTAATCTTTTTCGGAAAAAGGCTTGACTTCCAATCGATATGGTCTGTATATTTGATGCTCTCAAAAAGGTCCGGTAGTTCAGTTGGTTAGAACGCCTGCCTGTCACGCAGGAGGTCGAGGGTTCGAGTCCCTTCCGGATCGCAATAAAGCTTCCACATAGTTGGAAGCTTTTTTTGTTTGTAGCCACTATGTAAATGTGATTTCCCGTATTCGCGAATCTTCGGCAAATCAACCCAATGCAGGTTATAGTTCAGCGGGCTACAATTTCTTATCTTTATTATAGCTAAGGATTAATTAGTTTTTATAAATACATAAAAAACAGAGAGTAATGTCCGTTTTAGATCCTACATATGATGTAATCGTAGTTGGTGGAGGCCATGCCGGAAGTGAGGCCGCCGGAGCCGCAGCTCAAATGGGAGCAAAAACCCTGCTGATTACCATGAACCTGGAAGCTATCGCTAAGATGTCTTGTAACCCGGCTATGGGTGGGGTAGCAAAAGGCCAGTTGGTAAGAGAGATTGATGCCCTGGGCGGGCTGTCCGGAATAGTCAGCGATGAGTCCGGCGTTCAATTCAGGATGCTCAATATGAGCAAAGGTCCCGCTATGTGGAGCCCGCGTTGCCAAAGCGATCGTATGTTATATGCTCAAAAAATGAGGGAAAAGCTCGAGGATAAAGATCACTTGTTTTTCCGCCAGGATAATGTAGTCGATTTAATATCAGAAAATGATAATGAGATTAAGGGGGTAGTTACCCAGACCGGACAAAAGTTTTTTGCCAAGTCAGTTATTTTAACGACCGGTACTTTTGGAAACGGACTTATTCATATTGGTGAAAGTAATTATGGAGGGGGTAGGTCCGGAGAGCGAGCTTCCATCGGTATCTCCGCTGCTCTTGAAAAGCTTGGCTTTGAAGTTGGCAGGTTAAAGACCGGAACACCTCCCCGGGTAGATGGAAGAACCGTGGACTATTCTCAACTGGAGGAGCAGTTTGGGGATGAGAACCCAACAGCCTTTTCTTTTCTGACGGAGAACCTGCCTTCTTTGGAAGAGCAGATGTCTTGCTGGATTGGTTATACCAATGAAGAAGTACACGAAGTTTTAAAGGAAGGATTCGATCGAAGCCCGATGTTTAATGGACGCATTAAATCCATTGGCCCCCGGTACTGCCCAAGCATTGAGGATAAGATTAATCGCTTTGCAGATAAGGACAGACATCAATTATTCCTGGAGCCTGAAGGGTGGAATACCTATGAGATGTATTTGAATGGATTTTCGACCTCCCTTCCGGAAGATGTTCAGTACAAAGCGTTACGAACTATTCCCGGATTTGAAGACGTAATTATGATTCGCCCTGGTTATGCCATCGAATACGATTATTTCCCCCCACACCAAATAAGGCGTTCGTTAGAAACTAAATCAGTAAAAGGGTTATTCTTTGCCGGACAAATTAACGGGACTACCGGTTACGAAGAGGCTGCTTGCCAGGGATTGATGGCCGGTATCAATGCGGCTCTTCATGTACAGGAAAAAGAACCTTTAGTCCTTCAGCGATCGGAGGCTTACATCGGCGTTTTGATCGATGACCTTATTAATAAAGGCACAGAAGAGCCTTACCGAATGTTTACATCACGAGCAGAACACAGAATTTTGCTCCGCCAAGACAATGCCGATCTTCGCCTGACTGAGATCGGAAATCGTATAGGCCTGGCTTCTGATGAACGAATGCAACGAGTTGAAAAAAAGAAAGAAGCTATAAATAAGCTCGACGATCTAATTAAAGACTATACGGTTTATCCTGAGAAGATGGACCCCATGCTCGAGAGTAAGGAAAGCTCGACCATGAGTCAACCCATGAAAGCCGAGAGAATTCTACTTCGCCCTGAGGTTTCTTTACGTGATATGATGGATTATGACGAAGACTTTGCCCAACAGGTAAAAGATATCAGCGACAACAAGGAGGTGTTAGAGCAGATAGAGATTCAAATAAAATACGCGGGCTACATCGAAAAAGAGTTCGAGATGGTGAAGGAGATGGAGAAGCAGGAGAATATGTCTATCCCTGAGCAGGTAGAGTATTCAAGCATCAAAAGCCTTTCCACAGAAGGAGCGCAAAAGCTTTCTAAAATTCGCCCGGAAACAATAGGTCAGGCAAGCAGAATAAGTGGGGTTTCAGCAAGCGACCTCTCCGTGCTTATGGTTTATCTGAAAAATTAGGACTGTTTCACGTGGAACATCAGATTTTATATACTCCATTAGCCTACGAAAAAGCTGAGAATATTCGGGTTTTATTTGATCGTCACGAAAAAGAATTAGAAGAATATATAAGCCGTCTGCTTTGGTGGAACAAAAAGATTAATCTTGTGAGCCGGGATGTTTCACGTGAAACTATAAAAGACCACGTAGAGCACTCATTAGTTCTAACTCAGTCTGAACTGTTTGAAAAGACTGCGAAAGTTATAGATTCGGGCACCGGCGGTGGTTTGCCGGGAATGCCACTGGCTATCTGTTATAGAGAGAAGCAGATTCATCTGAATGATGTGGTAACAAAAAAGGTGATGGCATGTAGAAACATTGCTTCCGCTCTGAGCCTGAAGAATATATCAACAAGTTCCTGTTCTATAGAAAAGGTTGGATTTGCTGGGGATGAGCTCTTGGTTTCAAAGCATGCCTTTAAGATAGGGGATTTGCTACGAATGCTTGAATCAAAGCCGTGGGGAAATATTATCCTGCTAAAAGGAGGGGATGAAATTGAGTCCGAGCTTGAAAAAGCAAAAGAGCCCCTGAAGGTTAACATCATTGACCTGATGCCCGGGTTTGATGAAGAGTTTTATAAAGGAAAGGCTATGGTAGAAATCTCAAGAATAAGCCAGTCATGAATAGTTCAGAAAGAAGGCTGAAGCTGATGCTTTTGCTTCAGCAGCCGGGTAAACGCTTAACGGTAGATGAATTGGCGGAGCGGTTTGATGTAAGTCGAAGAACGATTTTCCGTGATTTTAATGCGCTTCAGGAAATTAACGTGCCGGTAACCTGGGATCGATATTCAGGCTATGGATTAATCGAGGGCTATAAGGTGCCGCCGCTCATGTTCACTTCCAAAGAGCTTGCAACCATCATGGTTGGGCTGAATTTTGTGAAGTCTCAGGTTGACCAAGGCTTGGTGGAAGATGCTAAGGGGGTGGAGGTGAAAATCAAAAATGTACTTCCGGATGAATTAAAAGAATTCATGACTTCATTAGAAGGAAGAACAATCGTCGATCCCTATTTGAGGTTTGGTGGAGAAAAAAAGAAAGGAGGGAGTTGGTATCTCATAAGCAGCGCCATCGCTCAGCAAAAAAGATTGCAATTTGAGTACACCACAAAATCAGGGGATTCGGGAATTCGAAAAATCGATCCCTACATTTTGGTTTTTTACCAAGATCATTGGAACGTAATTGGAAAATCCCATCTTCGGGGTGAAATCAGAAATTTTATTCTCGAAAAGGTGGAAGAAGTAAAAATCTTAGACGAAAACTACCACCTTAACAACGATTTGGACATAGAGGGCCTTATCTTTCGATCTGAGAAGAGTTCTCAATCAATAATACTACAGGTCAAAAAAGAAGAGATGTCGCGTCTGGAGGCGAATTTACCGGCTAAAATAATTAAGAAAACTCAGGTAAATTCTGAATTTATTAAGGTGAGTTTTAAATTCGATAATTTGGACTTTATAAACGAATGGCTTCTTCAGTTTGGGAAAAAAGTAAAAATTGAAGAGCCCAAAGAACTCATCGAAAAAAGAAAGAAGTTACTCCGGGAAATGCTGGACAACTAACCGGCCAAAAAATTCAGATAATAAAAAAGGGCTTCAAAATTGAAGCCCTTTTCTTTTTAATTATTTTGAGAGAGGATTAAGAATTAATCTTCATCTTCTTCGTCTCCTTCCTCTTCATTAACCACTCGCGTTACGGCTGCAATGGCGCCATCAGAATCCAGACGCATGATGCGAACTCCCTGAGTATTTCTACCCATGGTTCTGATGCCCCCGCAATTCATTCGGATAACTTTACCTCGCTCCGTGATAATCATAAGATCATCCTGATCGGTAACTTCTTTAAGCGCAATCAGGTCTCCGGTCTTCGGAGTTATCTTGAGTGTAATCACGCCTTTACCACCTCTGGATTGTTCCCTGTAATCATCAACAAGAGAACGTTTGCCATATCCATTCTCAGACATGGCGAGCACGGTGGCTTCGTGAGCGTTTCGGATCACAACCATATCAACGATCTCACCATTTTTGCCGAGGCTCATTCCTTTCACACCGGAAGTGTTTCGGCCCATTTCCCGAACGTCCTCTTCGTGGAACCTGATGGCTCGGCCGTTTTTGTTGGCAAGAATAATTTGGCTATCGCCATCGGTAAGTTCGGCAGCAAGTAAGCTGTCGCCTTCTTTAATATTGATGGCAATTATACCATCACGTCGAGGACGGCTGTAGGCCTCGAGGGTTGTTTTCTTAACAAGCCCGTCTTTGGTCGCCATGATAATAGAGTGATTATTAATGTACTCTTCTTCATCAAGGGTTTTAACCGGAACAAAGGCTTTGATGGAGTCGTCTTTGTCAAGCTCAATGAGATTAACAATAGCGCGTCCCCTTGCAAGTCGGCCACCCTCCGGAATTTCATAGACCTTCAGCCAGTAACACATTCCTTTCTCTGTGAAGAACAGAATGTAATTATGGGTTGTGGCTACAAATAAATGTTCTACATATTCCTCATCTCGCGTGGTTGTTCCCTTCATTCCTTTACCGCCACGGCGCTGTCTGCGATAGCCGCTTACCGGCATCCGTTTGATAAAGCCTTTATTGGAAATGGTTACAACTACATCTTCATCAGCAATCATGTCTTCGATGCTGAAGTCGTCGGCGGAGTGAACAACTTGTGTTCTTCGCTCATCACCATAGCGTTTCTTCAGATCTGCAAGCTCTTGTTTTATGATTGTTGTTTGCTTATCACGATTGGTTAGAATTTCGCGGTAATCAGAAATCTTGTCGATAATCTCTCTGTACTCACCATCAATTTTTTCGCGCTCCAGTCCGGTAAGCTTCTGAAGACGCATGTCCAGAATGGCTTTGGCCTGAATGTCGGTGAGAGCAAACTTCTTGCGCAACTCAATATTCGCTTCTTGAGGACTGTTAGAAGCCCGGATGGTCTTGATTACTTCATCCAGGTTATCAAGGGCGATCTTAAGTCCTTCCAGGATATGAGCTCTGGCTTCCGCCTGATCGAGATCATACATGGTGCGACGAATTATAATATCAACACGATGCTCAACAAAGTGATAAATAAGCTCTTTAAGGTCCATCACCTTAGGACGGCCTTTAACAAGAGCCAGGTTAATCACACCAAAGGTGGTCTGCATTTGCGTGTACTTGTATAACTGATTGAGTACAACGCCGGCGTTAGCAGAACGTTTTAAAATGATAACAATGCGAATACCCTCACGGTCAGATTCATCTCTAACTTCAGATATTTCAGTGATTTTCTCATCATTAACAAGAGATGCAATCTTTTGAATTAGCGTGCTCTTGTTAACCTGGTATGGGATCTCTGTAATTACAATCTGCTCACGGTTGCCGCGCAGCTCTTCAGTATTAGCGCGGGCACGGAGGGTGATTTTTCCCCGTCCGGTTTCGTAAGCCTCTTTAACTCCTTCATAACCATAGATGATACCGGCTGTTGGAAAGTCAGGAGCCTTGATGTGTTGCATCAACTCCTTAATCTCAATATCGGGATTGTCGATATACTCGGTGACTCCATCAATAACTTCCGTCATATTATGAGGTGCCATGTTGGTAGCCATACCTACGGCAATACCGGAAGCACCATTCAATAAAAGGTTGGGAAGCATACTTGGAAGAACCGTGGGCTCTTCAAGAGTGTCATCAAAGTTGGGAGAGTAGTCAACGGTTTCCTTGTTAATGTCGGAAAGCAATTCTTCCGAAAGCCGATCCATGCGAACCTCTGTATAACGCATGGCCGCCGCACTGTCACCGTCAATGGACCCAAAGTTGCCCTGTCCATCTACGAGCGGATATCTAAGTGAAAAGTCCTGCACCATCCGAACGATAGAATCATAAACGGCTGAGTCACCATGGGGGTGATACTTACCAAGCACCTCACCCACAATACGGGCGCTCTTCTTATAATTACGGTTGTGAAGCATTCCGAGATCATTCATCCCGTAAAGAACTCTTCTGTGAACGGGTTTCAATCCATCCCGAACATCAGGAAGCGCCCTGGACACAATCACCGACATCGAATAATCGATGTAGGACGACTGCATTTCGTCTTCTATAGTAATAGGTATAATTTTTTCTCTGGCCATAAATCAGGTAATAAAAAAGGTTAGTCTGTATTCAGATTAGTTAGATCAAATATCGATGTTGGCGTACTTGGCATTTCGCTCAATGAACTCACGACGAGGTTCCACATCTCCACCCATCAGGGTTGAGAAAAGTTTGTCGGCGCCGGCAGCACTTTCAACATTTACCTGTTGTAGAGTGCGTGTTTCCGGATCCATTGTGGTTTCCCATAGCTGCTCGGGATTCATCTCTCCAAGACCCTTATAGCGGGAAACATCAAACTTCTTACGGGTTTTCTTGAGTTCTTTTACCAACTTATCACGGGTTTCATCGTCCCATGCATATTCCAGATCTTTGCTGGTTGTGATTCTATATAGAGGAGGGGTGGCAATATATATGAACCCGTTTTCGATTAGCGGACGCATATAGCGGTAGAAAAATGTTAACAGAAGTGTGCGAATGTGAGAACCGTCCACATCGGCATCCGTCATAATTATGATTTTATGATATCGGAGCTTGTCCAGCTCGAAGTCCTCATCCCCATGACCAACACCGGTACCCAGTGCCGTAATCATGGCCTGAATTTCTTTATTCTCCAAAATCCGGTTAATCTTGGCTTTCTCAACATTCAGGATTTTACCCCTTAATGGAAGGATAGCCTGAAAACTTCGGTTACGGCCCATCTTGGCAGAACCACCGGCAGAGTCACCCTCAACGAGGTAAATTTCACTGTGCTCGGGATCTTTTATAGAGCAATCAGCCAGTTTTCCCGGAAGTCCGCCGCCACTCATAACGCTTTTGCGCTGAACAAGTTGGCGTGCTTTTCTTGCCGCTTCTCGAGCTTCTGCAGCCAAAACTACTTTTTCAATTACTTTCTTAGCTGCTTTAGGGTTTTGTTCCAGGTACTCGTTTAACTGATCATAAACTACAACCTCAACGGCACTTTGAACTTCGGAGTTACCCAGTTTGGTTTTGGTCTGTCCTTCAAACTGAGGTTCAGCAACTTTTACACTCAGTACGGCTGTCATTCCTTCCCGGAAATCTTCCCCGGAGATGGAAATCTTGCTGTTAGATTTAATAAGGTTGTTCTTTTCAGCGTAAGACTTCAAAGAACGGGTTAATGCTCTTCGGAAACCGGATACGTGAGAACCACCTTCCCGGGTGTTAATGTTGTTTACATAAGAATGGACGTTTTCGCTGAAAGAGCTATTGTATTGAATGGCAATTTCAACAGGCACATTCTCAACTTCTCCGGTAATATGAATTGGGGTGGTAAGCATCGACTCGCGGTGCTCATCAAGGAAATCAACAAAGTCTTTTACCCCGCCTTCGTAGTGGTAAACTTCTTTTTTGAGCTCTTCGTCTTCTTCCCGTTCATCAACCAATTCGATGGTAACCTCGGGATTCAGGAAAGCGAGCTCTCTCATGCGCTCAGCAATAATGTCGAACTTAAATTCAACCGTCTGAGTAAAAATAGTCGGATCGGGGGTGAAAGAAATCTTTGTTCCGGTCTCTTTCGTTTTTCCTTTTACGGAGAGAGGAATGGTGGTTTTACCCTGTTCAAATTCCATTACATGAATTTCACCATCGCGGTGAATTTCAGCCCGGAAGTTGGTGGCCAGTGCATTCACACAACTTACACCAACCCCGTGGAGTCCACCGGATACCTTATATGAATCCTTGTCAAACTTACCGCCGGCGTGCAGTTTGGTAAGCACGACTTCCACAGCGGGAATACCGAGTTTCTCGTGAGTGTCTACCGGGATACCACGACCATTATCTTGTATGGTCATGGAGCCGTCTTCATTAATGGTTACTATAATGTGATCGCAATGGCCTGCAAGCGCTTCATCAATGGAGTTGTCAACCACCTCGTTAATTAAGTGGTGAAGGCCGCGCTGACCTGTATCCCCAATATACATTGCAGGGCGTTTTCGTACCGCTTCAAGACCCTCCAAAACTTGTATGTTTGATGCCTTGTAGTCGGAACCTTGTTTTTTTGCCATAATTATGGAGTGATAGCTTTGTAAGATGAGTTTATTAACGCCTGAAAATAGAGCTTACACAAGCAAAATCAAAAAAAGGAAGGGTTTTTGTTGAAAATATTAGAGCTGTCGTTTCTGGGGTTAAATCCCCGTTAAAAAAAGCAGTTGTAAATGTGGATAATTCGGGAAAATGTTAATAATTAGAATTTTCATCGCTAAAACCGTTGAACTTTGATGATTATACTTCTATCTTTGGTGTCTATTTTCATTACGAATTAACGGATTACAACGATGTCGCGAAAAGACGATATTACAGGTAAAGGAGCTTTGAACGGGTACCGTTCTTCCAAGTCAAATAATAAGACAAAACATCGCTTTCAATTGAACTTGCAAAAGCGACGTTTTTACGTTCCGGAAGAGGATAAGTGGGTAACCCTTAAAGTTTCTGCGAAAACTGTCAGAACAATTAACAAGAAAGGAATTTCTGCGGTATTGAAAGAAGCGCGGAAAAAAGGAACTCTTATAAAAGAAGTGTAGAAAAATGGCAAAAGGAAACAGAGTTCAGGTGATTTTAGAGTGTACCGAAAAACCCGGTTCATCTCGTTATGTTACGACTAAAAACCGAAGAACAACCACGGATCGACTTGAACTAAAAAAATACAACCCGGTTCTTCGTAAACACACCGTTCACAAAGAAATTAAATAACCAGAGTTATGGCTAAGAAGCAATCATTTGGACAAGAAGCATTACAAGCGAAAGCGGCTCACCGCAAAATGGCAAAGGTTATCATTTCTACCAAGAACGATAAAGGCAAATTTGCCTACAAGGAAGTGATGATCGACCAGGAAAATGTGAAAGAATTTATTCAGCAAAATAAAGCCTGATAGATACTACATTCATAATGAATATATAAGGTTACGCAATTATGATTGTGTAACCTTTTTTTTTGGTTATTTTCAGCCTCGGAGGAATTTACTATGACAATTAAAGAACAGATTATTTCAGACATCAAGGATGCGATGAAAGCCAAACAGCAGGATAAGCTGCGGGTTTTACGCTCTTTAAAAGCCAAACTGATGGAAAAAGAAATCAGCGAGCGAAAAGACGGGGAAGCTAACCTCACCGATGAGCAGGCTGTTGAAGTACTGATGAAAGCTGCCAAGCAACGGAAAGAATCCATTGAGCAGTTTGAAGACGGTGACAGAGAAGACCTGGCCGAGAATGAGAAAAAAGAGCTGAAAATTATTGAGGCTTATCTCCCTGAAATGATGGACGAAGATGAAGTCCGCAGCATAGTAAAGGAGAAGATAGAAGCCCTTGGAGCTTCCGGCATGCAAGACATGGGCAAAGTGATGGGCCCGCTTATGGGTCAACTAAAAGGTAAAGCCGATGGATCATTGGTTAGCCGCATAGTGAAAGAAGAACTTGGGGGATAATGAATGCTGATCCTTGACCTGATTATTGCCACGCCCATACTTTACTTTGGCTACAAAGGGGCTGTAAATGGATTGGTAAAAGAAGTACTTAATATTGTAGCGATTATACTCGCGGTTTTCCTGACTTTTAACTACCTGGATGCCTTTACCGGTATCATCGCGCCGCTGTTTGAAGAAGGGGCTTCGTATGTGCCTTTTGTATCCGGCGCTATCCTGTTTATAGGCACCATCGGTATTGTTGCTTTAATCGCGTACGGTACAAAAGAACTTTTGAAAGCAGTTAAACTAAGCATGGTAAATCGTATTTTGGGAGCTACCTTTGGAGCTCTGAAAAGCGGACTTGTGGTAAGCGCCATACTGCTGCTTTTAGCCGGTTTTAATGTGCCGGGCGAACAAGCCAGAAATGAATCCTATTTATACCCTTATGTAATTTACCTTGCTCCCTTAACCTACAATGGTGTAGCCCTGGTTTACCCGGGTGCCGAAAATTATACCGAAACGCTGAAGGCCAACATCAGCGATCACAATCCCTTAGAAAACATCCCATTTTTAAACGATAATACAGATAACTAAATGTCATTTTTACCTGTTGAGGAACAACTTGAAATCATCCGCCGCGGAACGGTAGAAATTGTTCCTGAAGAAGAACTCATTGAAAAGCTTAAAAAATCCAGAAAAGAAAACAGGCCCCTGAAAATAAAGCTGGGGGTAGATCCAACCCGGCCCGACTTACACTTAGGTCATTCTGTTATCCTCAGAAAAATGAGGCAGTTCCAGGATTTAGGGCATGAAGTTATACTGATTATTGGTGGCTTTACCGCCATGATCGGCGACCCAACCGGGCAGAATAAAACCCGGCCGCCTCTTACGATGAAAGAGGTTAAAGAAAATGCCCAAACCTATATTGAGCAGGCAAACAGCATATTAGATGAAAGCAAACTCACCCTTACCAACAATTACGACTGGCTGGGTGAGATGGATTTTATGGATGTCATCAAGCTATCGTCAAAACTGACGGTTGCACGCATGATTGAGCGGGATGATTTCTCAAAACGGTTTGAAAAGAATGAGCCGATTTCATTGCATGAATTCCTGTATCCATTGGCTCAGGGGCAGGATTCGGTGCACCTGAAATCTGATGTTGAGTTAGGCGGAACAGATCAGAAATTTAATCTTCTCGTTGGCCGTCAGCTTCAGAAAGAAGATGGACAGGAACCGCAAGTTTGTCTGATGATGCCTTTGCTTGTGGGTACCGACGGTTCAGCAAAAATGTCCAAATCCTACGATAACTACATCGGCATAAATGAAGAGCCGAATGATATGTACGGTAAAGCGCTGTCTATTCCGGACAATCTGATTTACACCTACTATGAGTTGGTTACCGATGTGGAAACCTCACAACTTCCCTCTATTAAAGAGAAAATTGAGAAGGATCCGCGGAATGCGAAGCACGACCTGGCGTTCACCATCGTACGCATGTACCACGGAGAGGACGCGGCAAAAGGCGCAAAAACACATTTTGAGCAAACGGTGATTAACAAGGAAGTTCCGGACGATGCTCCCGAATTTTTCTTTGAAACCGGGAAGGAAATCCGTCTTCTGGACATTGTTGCAGAAACAGGATTCTCCCCAAGTAATGGCGAAACCAAGCGCATGATTAAACAGGGTGGTATCAGCATCGATGACAAGAAAGTCACCGACAAAAACCATTCCATCACGTTCTCAGAAGGGGATGAGTTTGCCCTGAAGGTTGGAAAAAGAAATTTCGGAATCTTAAAGGCGAAATAAATCGGTTTGACAAAAATCAGTTCATACAATGTAAACGGAATAAGAGCCGCTCACCGAAAAGGTTTTGTTGACTGGGTAGGAGAAAGCGACCCGGATATCATCTGTATACAGGAACTTCGTGCGTTGGAGAATCAGGTTCCCGAAGAAGTAAAAGAGCTGGGATATCACGAATATTATCATGTAGCTGAGAAAAAGGGGTATTCGGGTGTAGCTATTTATTCCAAGGAAAAGCCGAAGAAAATTGAAGAAGGAATAGGGGTTGACTGGATTGACAGTGAAGGCCGTGTGATTATGGCGGAGTATGATGGCTTCAGAGTATTCAGCATTTATGCCCCCAGTGGAACCACGGGCGATATTCGGCAGGATATGAAAATGGATTTTCTGGACAACTTTATCCGTTTCGGAAAGAAGTTTATTGAAGATGAAAAGCCCTCCGTTTTTTGTGGGGATTTCAATATTTGCCACACCGAAATAGATATTCATAACCCGGATAAACAACATAAAACGTCCGGGTTTTTACCGGAAGAACGGGCATGGGTAACGGATTTTCTCGAGGTCGGTTACAATGATGTATTCAGAGAGCTTCATCCCGGGAAAAAAGATCTATATAGCTGGTGGAGTTATCGCGCTGCTTCCAAGGAAAGAAATAAAGGCTGGAGAATTGATTATCATCTGGCGACCAATGAATTAGCAGAAAAAGCAAAGGTGGCTGAAATAGAAAAAAAGTGGGATATTTCGGATCATGCTCCCGTCAGTGTTGTATATGATGTATGAGCGAACGATGCCACCCGGCATAAAGTTTTGACTTCACGAAACAGGTGAGACATTATGGGAACACATTACGACGGTACGGACGAAGAAAAGTCGACGCTTAACGCGTTTATCAAATTGATGCGAGCCTCAGAAAGCTTGAACGGCCGACTTTCCCGCCACTTATCAGATGCCAATCTAACCGTCAGTCAGTTCGGAACCCTCGAAGCCCTGCTACACCTCGGCCCGTTGAACCAAAGAGAACTTGGCCAAAAGCTGTTAAAAAGCGGGGGCAACATTACGCTGGTAATAGACAACCTCCAAAAGAATGGCCTGGTTGAAAAGAAAACAGACCCTAATGATCGCCGGGCAGTGATCATCAGCTTAACCAAAAAGGGGCGTTCTTTTATTGAAGAATTCTTTCCCCAGCATCTGGATAAAATCAAAGAAGAGTTTAGCTGTCTCAGCATTAAAGAAAAAGAACAGCTGGCCGGCATCTGTAAAAAGCTGGGCCAAAAACCGGAATAGGGACTTTTTTTAATAACAATTCTTTACGGTGATCTGTAACCCAACAGATTAGTCCTTCACCGACTCATAAATGAAATAAGGCGGGATGTTCTTCCAGCAGAAATCGGTGGTATAGTTATCAAAGACTTCGGTAAGGGGTTTTTTCAGGTGACCCGAAGTTTGGTAAGCCAGAAAAGAGCCTTCATTTCTCAAAATTTGTTGAGTTTTCCCAAGTATGTCGATTTTCATCTCCCAATCAAAAAAGGAAAAGGGAATCCCGGAAACCACATGGTCAACAGCACCAACTACTTGTTCAGGAAGCAGGTTCATGATCTCTTCCACGCTTTCGTGAAAAACGGTGATGCGTTCATCCTGAATTTCACTCAGCTTCTTGTAGAAGTTATCGTTGGTTTCGAATACAAAAAGGCGGGCATCGGGGCTCATTTGTTTGAGGAAATGCTTGGTGAAAACACCGGTTCCGCCACCATATTCTACAATAGTTTTTGTAGTGGTGAAGTCGATATGCTCACATAGTTTTCGCACACAGTATTTGGAAGAAGGAGTTATAGAAGCAACGTCTTTATCCGTTGCAAATGATTTCAAAAACGTAAGCGTGTTCTTCATTGGTAACTATAATTCTTGTTCTAATTGTGCAATTTGATCCCGAATACGAGCCGCTTCCTCGAACTCCATGTTCTTGGCTGCGTGAACCATGGTTTCGCGAAGATGTTCAATAAGCTTGTCCTTACTTTCGAAGGTTACTTCCTTCATTGCCGGGCTGGCTTTATACTGAATGCCATCCTCAGCAACCTTCACCACCTCGAGAGCGTCTTCATCCGCTTCCTCGTCTTTGCCGGCAAAGTCAAAGCTTTGATTTGAAATCAACGCCGGATCAACCAATGGTTTCAGTTCCTTCTTAATGGTTTCGGGGGTAATTCCATGCTTCTCATTGTACTCTTCCTGCAGTTTGCGCCGCCGCCTGGTTTCATCCACTACTTTCTGAATGCTGTTTGTGATTTTATCTGCATACAGAATAGCTTTCCCACCGACATTACGTGCTGCGCGGCCAACTATCTGGAACAACGAAGTTTCCGATCTCAGGAATCCTTCTTTATCTGCATCCATAATAGCCACCAGACTCAGTTCAGGAATATCAATTCCCTCCCGAAGCAGGTTAATGCCCACAAGAACATCAAAATCTCCGCGGCGGAATTTATATAAAACTTCGATTCTTTCAAGAGCATTTAACTCACTGTGCATATAAGCCGCACTGATGCCCAGGTTTTTCAGATACTCACTGAGCTCTTCACTTAATCGTTTAGTAAGCGTGATTACAAGTACACGCTCTTTTTTCTCAACCTTCTCCTGAATTTCAGCCAGCAGATCATCCACCTGATTACCCAGAGGCCTAATTTCGATTTCAGGTTCCATAAGTCCGGTTGGACGAATGATTTGTTCGGTGTAAACCCCTCCGGATTTCTCCAGTTCATAATCGCTGGGGGTAGCACTTACAAAAATAGCCTGATTGATCAGTCCTTCCCACTCGTCAAAAGTAAGAGGCCGGTTATCAAGCGCAGAGGGAAGGCGAAATCCATGTTCAACCAGCTCTACTTTACGGGATCGGTCACCCCCATACATAGCGGAAATTTGAGGGATGGTCTGGTGGCTTTCATCCACCACCACAAGAAAATCATCGGGGAAATAATCGAGCAGGCAGTATGGGCGCTCGCCGGGTTTTCGGGCACTCAAATAGCGGGAATAGTTCTCGATACCTGAGCAATAGCCAATCTCCTGAATCATTTCAATATCAAACAGGGTGCGCTGTTCAATGCGCTTGGCTTCCAGAAATTTTTCTTCATCAATTAAGACCTGCCGGCGCCATTCAAGTTCTTCCCTGATTTGTTCTATAGACTGCTCAAGACGGGACTTGGACGTTACATAATGGGAAGCCGGGTAAACCCGAAATTCATCAACCGAATCATGGACCGTACCGTCATTTACATCAAAAAGCTGGAGGGATTCAATTTCATCTCCCCATTGAGTGATGCGCAATCCTTCATCCGAATAAGCCGGGTACACATCAATGACATCACCCCGCACCCGAAAAGTACCGCGTTTAAAATCCAGGTCATTTCGGTTATAATGCAGATCTACTAAATCATATAGAATGGTATTTCGGGGAATTTCCTGCCCTTTTTTCAGAGTAAGAATCAGCTTTTCATATTCTGAAGGAGAGCCGATACCAAAAATACAACTTACCGAGGAAACAATGATCACATCCCGCCGCCCTGAAAGCAAGGAACTGGTTGCCCGCAGCCTCAGTCGCTGAATCTCCTCATTGATGGACAAATCTTTTTCGATGTATTTATCCTGCGTAGAGATATAGGCTTCCGGCTGGTAGTAATCGTAATAGGATATAAAAAACTCAACACGGTTCTCGGGAAAGAAGTCACTGAGCTCCCGGTAAAGCTGTGCAGCCAACGTTTTGTTGTGGCTCATCACCAGGGTTGGTTTCTCCACATTTTCAATAACATTGGCAACGGTTCGTGTTTTTCCGGAGCCGGTAATCCCAAGTAAGGTCTGGAATTTGTCGCCCGCATTGATGCCTTCCGTAAGTTCGGCAATGGCAGTGGGCTGGTCGCCTGCGGGTTTGTAAGGTGAGTGAAGTTTAAATTGAGCCATAATTAGCTTTTAAAGGTACAAACTGTAACGTAACTTAGGAAACAAGAACTGTGAAAAATTAATGCCACCAAATCACTAAAGCACGAATCGGGTTTTAAAATTCCATTGGGTAAACGAGCCCGATAAAGCAAAATCTGCAAATCAAAAACAATTTTTGTGTTTTAGAGCTTTCGTGGCCAACAAAACGACGCAAATGTCCCATCGACATAAAGATTTAGAATCGCCCCGAAAGCGAATTGATGAAATTGACGAACAAATTCTGGACTTACTCTCGGAGCGGGGTGAAATTGTTCGGGATGTCATCAAACGAAAAGTAGAAAACCAGCTACCTGTTTTTGTGCCGGCCAGGGAAGAGGAAAAGTCGAAAGCTTTCAAAGAGCTTGCCCAAAACAAAGGGATTGACCCGGAATGGGCTGAGGATTTTCTGAGGATGATTATGACGGCCTCGCGGGCAACGCAATCGCAGGAAACCTTTCCTATTGCTACCGAAGAGCCCAAGCATATTCTATTTATAGGCGGTGAAGGCGGAATGGGTAAGCTGTATAAGCGCATGGCCGATCAAACCGGGCACATAACCTATTCTATAGACAAAAAGAACTGGCATGAGCTGGAAGAAATGTCGCCAAAGCTGGATATGGTTATTGTTACCGTTCCAATCAACGTAACGGAAAGTGTGATTGAGAGGCTGGGTGGACGTCTGAAGAAAGACACCATTCTTGCCGACTTCACCAGTAACAAATCAAACCCTATTCAGGCTATGCTACAGGCGCATGAGGGACCGGTTGTTGGATTGCACCCTATGCACGGCCCGGATGTTCAGAACTTATCCAAGCAGCTGATGGTTTTTTGCGATGCCCGCGATGGAGAGCAGGCAAAGTGGTTCCAGGACCAATGTGAGCTTTGGGGAATGCGGGTTATACATGCAGATCCCGAAAAACACGATCATGTGATGCACCTGGTTCAGGGGCTTCGTCACTTTGTGGCGCTGCTGCACGGCTCGTTTATGGAAGAGTATGATTTAAAACCGACTGACATGCTCGATTACTCCTCCCCCATTTATCGGGCAGAATTGATGATGACCGGGCGGATTTTTGCACAGGATGCCGAGCTGTATGCCGATATTGTATTTGCGAATAAAGAGCGCCGGGACTTATTGCTAAAGTTCTTTGATCATCACAAAAAACTGGTGCAAATGGTAGAAAAAAATGACCGGGAAGGATTCATCAAAGAGTTCGAAGGGGTAACCGATTTCTTTGGAAAGTTTGCGACCCAAGCACTTAACGAAAGCGGATATTTAATAAATCGCCTGGCAGACCGTTTTGCTTAAAATCGGTTTTATTCAGATAGATTTGTGATATTAGTTCAAAGATCCAGCTAAAAACCCTCTATGAAAATTAAAATCATTGTGTTATCGCTTGTTGGAATTTGCCTTGCCTCAACAAGTGCAACAGCTCAAAAGAAGTTTTTACTTAATGAAGTACTCCCTTCTTTTGCTAAAGTAAATCCTGAAAACCCAAACAGAACGTTCTATTCACTGAACAATGAAGTTTTCAGTAATCCGGAATTCAAAAAAGGAGCTGACTTCTTTTTTGAAACGGGGGAAGGCAGCCGTGAATTTACGGTAACCCGGAGAATGGAATACCTGCCGGGCTATATTTCAATAATAGCGGCAGAGAAAGGGGAAACAGAACGGGTTTTATCTTTTACATATCATCAGGGACGCTTAAACGGAATATACCACAAGTCGCATGACTCGGCCTTGAGCTTGCGTTACGATGAGGATTCAGCGCAAAATTACATGTCAAAGAAAAAGAAGTCTGCCGGTGAGTTATTGGCCTGTGGAGTACATGAGAGTAAAAGGTCACTAATAACCCCACCACGAAAATTTGGTTCCGACAAAGCAAACTATACAAAAGCACGAAAAGGTAGCGAACCCACTCTTTTATATGGCTCGGCAGATGACAGTGTCACTATTGATGTAATGCTTGTTTATACAAACGCTGCTGAAACCTGGGCGGCCACTTCTTCGAGTGGAGATATAAATGCTACTATGGCTCAGGCAATGACTCTCTCCCAAACAGCCCTCGATAACAGTAAGGCAGGAATCAATTTGCGACTGGTTCATACCTACAAAACCAACTATGACGAAGAAAATGATGGAGTAGAGTCTGAAGACCGGCTTCGGAGATTATCTCAAAACCCGGATAACCCACAGTTTGAGGCAGAGTATGACGGTTACATGGAAGATGTCCACGACTTGCGGAATCAATACGGTGCAGACGTAGTATCACTTATCGCTAAAATAGATGATACCGGTGGATTGGGTTGGCGACTGGGTAGTTCCGGCGGAGAGGAAGCCTATGCATTTAACCTGAACCGTGTACAACAAATTGCAAACGGCTATACACTCATTCATGAAATAGGGCACAACATGGGAAATGCGCATTCGCGAACGCAAAACAGCTCTTCAGCGACAGATGCCGGAGGTTTATATCACTATTCAGTGGGATATCAGAACCAAAGCAGTGACTTTCATACTGTTATGGCCTATGCAGACGGACTGAGCGAGGCGCCGATTTTTTCCAGCCCGGATTTAACATGGCAGGGTGTGCCAACGGGAACGAATAATGTTCAAACACCGGAAGACAATGCGAGAAGCATGAAAGAGATCAAATGGAGCGTAGCCTCTTACCGGCTATCGGTGGTTGATGCCCCCGTAGCTGCGGTTTCTGCAAACGAAATAGAAGTAGAAATGAACCGGGAAGACGAATTCACTGCCACAATAGATATTTCCAATTCAGGAAACAGTGCCTTGATGTGGAGCGCAGATTTTGATTTTACTTCTCAAACCGTTGAGAAACAGACCCAACGGGAAGGAGAGGAAATAAAGCCCGTTTTTCTTGAGAGTCCGTTGCAAAACCCTGCGAATTATTCGGGTTTTATGAATCCTCTGAAAACTGCTCTTGCTGAAGAAGTTATTTACAATACTTCTTTTGAAAGTAATGAGGGTTTTTCTTCCGGCAGCTATAAGGGGCGTGCCGGGTGGAGGGCTCTTTCCGATTCCGAGTTTAAGATATCAGGTGAGAACCCTAATACCGGAACCCAACATTTGAGACTGGAATATGACGGAAGTGGTAATACTCAATTTATAGCCTCTCCATTTTTTGGGTATCAGCTTTTTGGGGAATATGAAATTTCTATCAGATTCTTGGTTTCAAACACAAGCGAGACCTATGATTTTTACATTTTTGATGGGAAAACCGGGGGCTTTTCGAGTGGGGTGATTATAGCCAATCAAACTATGTTTGCAGCAGATGAGAATGAATCCGGACAAGTATCCTTTTTTGGTACCGGCGCCAGTGTTTCACCAAATGTATATGGAGAGCTGAGAATCGTGTATAACAACTCCAACGAAACTATCGACTACTATTACAATGGCAACCTGATTTCTCAGAACAGTTTTCTTGAAGGTTTCACACCCGGCTTAATACAAGTGCTGCATCGAAATCAAGTTTCAGGGACGTATATGGATATTGACAATATTGAAATAAAGCAGAGCGGAGCACCCTATGAATGGCTCTCCGTTCCATCAATGAGTGGCGTGTCACTGGAGGGAAGAGCGAGTCAGCTTGAGCTAACATTCAACACAGAAGGAATTGATTCCGGCACTTACGAAACTCTCCTGAAAGTAACGACCAATGACCCAGAAAACCCAGAGTTTGAAATACCGGTTACCTTGACGGTGAATGAAATGGTATCTAACGAGCCTGGGGAAATACCAGAGCAGGTTAACCTGCATCAGAATTATCCCAATCCTTTTAATCCATCTACTGCAATCCGGTTTAATGTATCGGAGCCAGGGAATGTGAAGTTGACGGTTTATAATATGCAAGGTCAAAAAGTGGCAACATTGCTAAACCAAAAAAAGAACCGGGGCGAACACGAAGTCATATTCAATGCGGATAGATTATCGAGCGGTGTTTATATATATCGCCTACAGACAGGATCACAACTGCTAACCCGCAAAATGGTGTTATTAAAGTAGTATGAAGAATACAATCCCCATATTCGTCGCATTGGTGTCCGTGCTTTCTCTGTTCTCCTGTTCAAACAAGGAGCAGGAAAAAGAAGCAAGTGTAATGAAAGAGGTGAAACCAAATCAGAGCGAACCGTCAGATACTGTATCAGCTGAAAAATATTATTTAGAAGCGGATATAGAGGCTCTAAGCGTATTGAAAAAGGGAGACACTTTTGAGGTCAAAACAAAAGAGGGGCAAATGGCCTTAACATTAGATGTGCGGCGTGTTCAGGAAACCATACCCGGAATTACTTCCATTTCAGCAAATATTGGGAACAAAGAAAAAGGCCTTGCCACACTATTGTTACGAGATGGCCGGCTAACCGGTATGCTTGATTTGTATCAAGAAAATAAGAAGTACAGGGTTCAGTACGATACCGAGCGAAATGCATCTTATATACAAGAAATTCTTCCCGGTGAAATGGATGTACTGGAAGGCGGAAAACCCCTGAATCCAGGGGAGAGCACTCGCCAACAATAGTTGGCAATTATTTAAAAAGGTGTTTGATTAATCCTTCATTCGGCTAAACCGAAGGGCTGAGATCATCCAGTTGGGAAGATTCTTTTTGGGATCTCGCTTGGTCATATCAATGTACCAACCAATCTTTTTGATGATTGGGACCTTGTGCGTTTCCACAAACTCTATGAGGGTGCCATCGGGATCTTCCACATAGGTAAAACGCCCGGCGGCTTCGCCCATATCAAAGCTGTTGGCAGAATCTACGGTGAACGGAAACCCATTGGATTCCAGCTCTTCTTTCAGGGCATCCATTCCCTGTACATCAAAACAGAGATGGATAAAACCCAGATCTCCCCAATATCGGTCTTTAAAAAGTTTACGAGGTTCGCGCTCCTGAACTTCGATGAGTTCTATTTCAGTAGGACCAAACATTTGGCTGAAGCCACCCTGACGGGACTGGGAATGGCGCAGTAAAACACGGCGGTACCGGTCTTCACCACCGGGCAATCCTTTGAAGTCATCAAATGCAGCGGTTTTATCATACACCACTTCATCATAACCCAAAACATCGGAATAAAGCTTACGGGCTTTTTCGATATCCGTGGAGCCGATGATGGCCCCAACAACTCCGCCGGTAGATGCCGGTGTTTTGGTTTTAAAGAAATCTAGCCCTTTAACCACCTGCCAGATGTTGCCGTACAAATCCTTCACAAAAAAGTTATAATCACCTGCGGGGTTTTTCTCAAGGGGAGTGAGAATGTCCAAACCTGCAGCTTCCATTTCATCATAGGTTCCGGGCACGTTAATGGACTTGATCTTGCCCACGTTGATTCCCAAATCACCCATCATTAAGTCAAAGTCAGCGGGTTGAGGAGTGCGGCTGGTGTATTGCCAGATTTCAAATCCACCCCCACCTTTCATATTCAGAGCCAGCACGGCCGTTCGGTCATGAGCTTCGCCGCCGGTGTATGGTGTCATCAGTTCAGCTGTGGCAGAGTCTTCAAACACTTTGATGTCCATACCAAAATGACGGCGATACCAATCCGTGGCTTTGTGGACATCCGGAATACCGATTCCAATTTGCTGAATACCTGAAATTACTTTTTCCATAAAATTAGTGTGAAATGGATGAAGGTTAGAGGGCGCCAAGGTACGTTTTTTTGATTTCGATGTCACAAAAAAAGAAGATCAGCGACTTTCGGCAGAATCAGTATCAGCCGCATTCCATTCAGCAGGCTGCAGGGAAGAGACGGCACTCAAGAAATTCTTAAAGCGATCCGTGTTATAGTTGGCCATGCCCTGATGTTTTAGCACAATTTCACCGGTTGGGGAGATAACGTAGGTAGTAGGCACAATGGATGCGTCATAAACGCGGGGTTTGCTTCGTACAGAATACACCGGAAAGCTAAACTCCTTCCGTTCTATAAAATCCCGGGCTTTCTGTGGGTCCCGGTCCAGTGAAGCCATCACAAAAACGATCTCATTACTCTGAATGTCATCATGCAACCGCTGGATGTTCGGCATCTCGGCGATGCAAGGCGGACACCAGGTCGCCCAAAAATTAAGGAAGATGGTTTTGCCCTTGAAGTCCGAAAAAGAAACAGGGGTGCCATCAAGGGTAAGCAGCTGCATGTTATAGTCAGCACTATTTCCATGTACAACAGACTCTTCAACATCGGGCTGAAAGAGGCCGGTGTATAAAATCACGCTTTGAAGCTTTCCGATTACTTCTGTGTGATACCCGGTGCCGTATAAAATAGCTCCGATCAGAAATATAGCTCCCCATTGCAGGAGTTCTTTTTTAAAGGAGGATGTCTTTTTCGGTTTTTGCTCTTTTTCATTCATGTCACAAGATCAGAAGGATTTAAGAATTAAAAGAGCTTGTAGTAACAACAAGGTGGTCAGATGAAGGTTGAAATTTCATCGAGTGATTTTTTGGTGATGTCCGGAACCGTAACTCCCTCAGCGGGATATCCAACCACCAACAAAAGAAATGGTTTTTCGTGTGAAGGCCGACCCATAATCTCATTCAAAAAACCCATGGGGCTTGGAGTGTGAGTTAATGTGGCTAAACCCGCATTGTGTAAAGCGGTAATCAAAATTCCGGTGGCAATGCCGACGGACTCTTTAACGTAATAATGCTTTTCTTTCTCGCCCTCCTTATCCAGGTTATAACTTTGGGCAAAAATACCGATCAGGTAGGGGGCCTCTTCCAGAAAGGGTTTGTGCTCATCGGTTCCAAGCGGGCGAAGGTCATCAAGCCAGTCTTCCGGGGCCCGGCGGTTATAAAACTCATGCTCCTCTTTTTCTGCCTCAACCCGAATCTTTTTCTTCACCTCCGGATCGCTGACGGCCACAAAATGCCAGGGTTGTTTGTTCGCTCCATTCGGGGCGGTGCCTGCGGCTAATAAACAGTTCTCGATAACCTCTTTGGGCACGGCTCTGGAACTGAATTCACGAACAGTGCGCCGGCGCTTCACCAGTTCGTAGAACTCCGAGGCCTTTTGTTTCATTTCATCCTGTGGGAGTTCCTTGTAAGATTCGAGGGGTACGAAGATGGCTTCACGCATTATGGTCTTTTGTTCTTTGGATTATACCGGAAGTTACTTCACTCCCGAACCTTTTGCCAACCACCAGGGGTGAACTTCCACAACCAAGCGGCCGGCTTTTACCATCGGGTCATTTTCCGCATACTCCCGGGCCTGTTCGATGGTAGCTACATTGTAAACTGAAAAACCACGGATATCTCCTGTTCCATCTGTGGGTCCGTTCAGGTTAATGATGCCTTCTTCATACAGTCCACCCAGGTAAGCCAGATGTTCGCGCTGAAGTTTCATCGCCTCTTCTTCAGACTGGCTCCGTTCCGGGCCCGATTTCAGAAAAACGATAAAATATTTCTGCATGGTCATTTTTTCTCCCGACCACTCATACACAAAGGTTTCGGGTTGAGCCGTGGAGTCGGGCTCCTGGGCTAAAAGAGGAAGAGAAAGCAATATAAAAAGGAGGATAAGGGCAACATTCTTCATAGCGTCTATTTTTTTGTGAATTGCTGGATAGTAAAAACTCTGAAATCAAAAACGAATATAGGATTGAGGATTAACTGGCTTGCCGTCTTTGATGATTTCAAAATGCAGATGCACTCCGCTGGAGGTTCCCGTATTTCCGGCCTTGCCAACAACCTGGCCTTTTTTAACGCGGTCACCTTCCTTAACCTTAATCTTGCTCATGTGAGCATATACGGTTTCAAATCCGCCCGAATGTTTTATGCGGACCATTTTTCCATATCCCCGGCCATTTCCTGCTTTTACAACAACACCTTGCTCTGCTGCATAGATATTGTCTCTCAGGTTTGCATCCAGATCCACGCCTTCATGAGTGCTTCGCCACCGGGGGCCGAATTTAGAAGTGACGAACGTATCGTCCATGGGCTTGTCAAAATTGACGGCTGTTACCCGCATGAGGGATGGCAGTTTGGTTTTATCTCCTTCCGGACGCTCTCTCTCATTCCACGGAATACTGATGGAAACCCCAACTGAAAAGGTAACAGGACTGAAATCGAAGGATCGAAAAGCCGGGCTTTCGGTGAAGCTGCTTTCAGGCACAATGTTTTGGGGAAGATTATGGGTTTTGGTGATCTCGGCCTGCAGTCGTACAAAATTCAGCAGATAGTATTTTACACCTCCGGTTATTGAAGTAGTAAAACGGTCGGCATTTTCGGTGGGCTTCACCCAGAATTGATTTCCATTGGGGTCGGTTGCTTTGATGTTAAAATTCCACACGCCACCGGCTTTTACTCCGCCATATACTCCAAGCTTGGGCCATTGCAAACCGGCTGTGGCCCCAAAATTGATCTGGTTAAAATTAACCGGACCGCCAATCAAAAAATCTTCCTGGTTTTGGACTAAAAGCTCACCTTTTCCGGCTACATACAACCGGTATAATAAATACCGTTCAAGCTCAACTTCCAGCATTCCCTTTACGGCTTTATTGATTTCCCCGGAATAGGTACGATTAGGCACGTAGTTAAAGCCCACACTTTGCACGTTATAGGTTGCGGAAAGGCGCCAGTCTTGGGAAGCAGCTGATTGAGGGATCGTTATCAGCATGGCAAGGCATGTAAAAAAAACAGCAGCAGTAATTATCGATTTACTATTGTAACCCATCAACCCAAAGTATTTCTGTGAATATGATCAAACATGATTATAAAACGGTTAATCTGCAACTGTTGATTCAGCCTTTAAAAACCGAAGCCACTTTCGCTGTTTCTCAAGTCGTTCTTTGTATCGCAGGCGGAGGTTCTCTTCATCAACCAAATCTATCCATTGCTCGGCGAGATCGAAGGCTCCCCAGAAAGCAAGCCAATCGACAGTGGCTTCATAAATATTAAACCAATGCGAGTCGGGATTATGATCAAGCAATTGCCGGGCGTAAAGCAGGGACAGTGATTTCCGGTTTTCCATGAGGACCTTATTCAGGCTTAGCATACGGTTGGGGAGATTCAGTTCAACAAAAGCAGAACTATCCGGAAATATGTTTTGGTAACGTCGCTGAACATGATGTTTCCACTGGACAGAATCTGCCCGAAGCTGAAGGGTAAACCGGAAGTTCCGTGCTTCCGACTGTTGAATTTTTGGGGAGATGTGATCCAATACAGAATCAGCTTTTTGGACTTGCCCGGTAAGAAAAAGCGCATCCGCTTTGAGTACCTGTAAAGCAAGCAGGGTGTCTTTTGGGGTGATGGCGTCTGAAGCCTGCTCATAATTTCCCTGCATCAGCTGAGCCCGAACCCAGGCATCTTTCACCAAATCGTTTTGAGGGAAAAGGCGGTAGAGATCATCCAGTTTTTGATAAGCGGAGGAGGTGTCCCGATCAGCTAATAAAAACCGGTATTCATCCCAAAGCCTCATTTCCTTTGAAATGGAATGCGGGCAATTCTTCTCAAATAAAGACCGCTGTGCAAAAATAAACTCTGATACTTGCTGATCAACAGAATCGAGAGCAGTGCTGTCTAACGTCTGATGCCAACTATTTACCAATGCAGAAAAGGAGGTGTCATAGGCAGATGCCAGGTCAGCGGAAGCATAGCCTTTCTTGAAGGTATCCACACTATAATTTGAAAGCAGGTATGCGACAAAAGAGCCGGCGGTGGTATAACTGATAGCTCCGGCGCTGCTGTAGAATCCGGAAAATGAAAGCGCAGATTGCATGTCTTCCGATGAAGGGAAGGGTTTCTCCCCGGCAACGATTTGATGAAGAGTGGACTGAGTGGAAGCATCTTTGGCAATTCCTTCAGCAAGACCTTCAATCAATCCAATACTTCGGCTTCCGTTAAACAGGTCGTTTCCAAACTGCTTGGAAAGCACGTGTACCATCTCGTGCTTCAACACGCCTTCCAGCTGTTGTTTGGCGACGTGAAGCTGGTCCTGCTCCAGCCAAATGGGCACATAGCTGGTAAACTTGGCGCCGGTGATTTTCTTCTTTTGCCAGGCATGAGCATACAGAAAGCTTTCGATTTTCCGGTCATTCGGCCACTCAATGTTGAGCAGGTTATTAATTTCACGGAAGTAGAATTCGTGCTTTGCTGCCCAATACCGAATCTCTTCCGGTGAATAGAAGTTCTCATCAAAATAAAGATCAAAGTGTTTGGTTTGATGGACGGCTCCCAGCTGCGCTTTAATGGATGCTCTTGGACTGATAATGCCGGCTTCGTCAAGATTAAGGTAGCTGAATAGTAAGCTGATGAGGGCAAAGCCGGTAATGAGTTTGGTTTGCAGGTTCTGGCTCCAGTTGGGAACCACCCAAAGCAGGACAATCCACAGAAAAGTAATCCAGCGAAAGTAGAGGAAGGAACCGGAAAGCTGAACAGCTTCATCATATATAGGTCCGGGCCAAATTCCCCATATATGATTATAGAAATACACTTGGGGAAAGCTAAAAAATTCAATTAACCAAACACCAACCCCGCAAAAAAGAAGAACACCAACGGTGAATAATCCCGGAAATGGAAACTTGAAAGAACGGAATAAGCGCCCAATCGCTGTTCCCAGAAAAACAGAGGGAAGTGGAATGAATATCCAGAACCCAAACCCGTCAAAAGTCAGGCAACCCGTAACAAGTGATGTGATAAAAAGCGGAAGCCCGCCGAGATATAAAAAGCCCAGTACGTTCAAAGAGTGGAAAAAATCCTTATCAGAAACTGCTTTAGCGGCTCTGAGGCTCGCCCAAAAACAACCAATAACAGCGGCAAGGGCTGCTGATTCAAAATGAAAATCACGGAGCAACGGGACAGGCAGTAGTGCTATCCCAAGTAAAACAGGAATCAGATATGGAAGTGCCTTTTTGAGCAAGTTCGGTTAGGTGATGTAGTGGTATGGTGAAGAAGTAAGTTATCAAAAACTTTGTCACTTAATCACTAATCAATTTACCCCTGCCCAATATACCCACCATATTAGCACGAATTGTAAAGGCAGCCGGGCAATCAGCGCCCAGGTATAAAGGGTGAGGCCATGGTTTTTATATCCGCTCCAGGCCATGTCAATATTAGCCGGAAAAACGACGAGGAGTAATACAATTAATCCCCAGGCTGCAAAAGTGCGAAATTCAGGTACCATGATTCCAATTCCTCCCAATATTTCAGCCACCCCGCTGATGAGAACCATCGCTTTGTGAAAAGGAATATAGTCAGGCATGATGCTCATATACATACCGGGTTTCAGGAAGTGAAGCAGACCGGCAAGAATAAACAAAACGCCAATAAGGTATCGGTGGAAAGAAGGCTCGAAAAGAAAGGACATAGGTAATGTGTTCAAGTTTTGAAGTGTTAAAGTGCTAACGTGTTAGGCAAGGACTCAGCTTTAACACGTTAGCACTTTAACACTTACTTTACTTCTTAAACATGGTGCTTAGCACAAACCAAACGTTTTCTTTACGCTCCATCAATCGGCGCTTGAAGTAGGGAAACCAGTCGGTGCCAAACGGAACATACACGCGGGCAGAATAGCCTTCATCACTAAGCTGAACCATGGTTTCTTCCCGAAGCCCGTACAGCATCTGAAACTCAAAACGATCTTTGGAAATTTCATTTTCGGCGGCGTAGCTCTTAAGCCAGTCAATTAGTTCGTCATCGTGAGTCCCAAAACGGGGAAAAGGTGTTTTTTCTAAAAGCACTTTCGCCTGCTCTTTGAAAGCCTCCCTAATGGCAGGCATGTTTTGGAGTGCAATCTTGGAAGGTTCGCTGTAAGCGCCTTTCACCAGACGAATATCGGCTCCCATTTCAGCCAGCTCGTGGATATCATTATGGCTTCGATGCAGCATGGCCTGAATCACAGTACCCACATGCTTGCCGTACTTTTCGAAAGCTTCTTTGAAGATATCCAGTGTGATTTGGGTATGATCAGAACCCTCCATATCAATCCGCACAAACTGATCTTGAGCCTTAGCTACATCCAGCAGGCGAAACAGGTTTTCCCGGGTGAAATCATGATCGATATCCAGCCCCATCATGGTGAGCTTAATGGAAATACTGCTGATTAAATCCTGCTCTTTGATGCCTTCAAGCAGGCGAATGTAAGCATCAACGGTATCTGTTGCGGTTTGGCGATCGTCAATATTTTCACCCAAAAGATCCAAGGTAAGCTTGAGATCTTTTTTGTTTAATTCTTTTGCTTTCGGAATTGATTCGGTAAAAGACTCTCCGGCTACAAAGCGTTTTGCTAAAATGAAAGGTATCTTCATGAAACTCCAAATTTTGATGGCGGGCAAATTTAATCAATAGTTCACATCAGTGCCCACATAAAAATGTAACTACTGCAAAAATCATTCGTGTAAAGAGAGTGAGTGAAAACCAATGGAGAAAATATGAGTTCAACAGGAAAATATTTGAAGAAATTGATGCTATCCGGCGCGTTAGTGGCCGGACTTTTTTTGTCAGCGGCTCAACCCGCGTTAGCCCAATCAAGTGATGATGTATATCGGGTTGAAGAGTTCCGCGTATCAGGACAGGTGAGCCTGGAGGTAAGAAC
Source organism: Gracilimonas sediminicola (assembly GCF_024320785.1). NCBI lineage: Bacteria > Pseudomonadati > Balneolota > Balneolia > Balneolales > Balneolaceae > Gracilimonas > Gracilimonas sediminicola. The sequence goes on along the minus strand of NZ_JANDBC010000001.1, from coordinate 1,489,331 downwards.
ATCAGGGGGAAGTATTTCGGTAGTAGGATCTAATGAGGACGAAGTAATTGTGGAAATGTATGTGCGAAAAAGGGGCGACTACGTGGAGCCCGGTGATGCTGACCTTGACGATTATGAAATAGAAATTGCGCAAGATGGCAATAACGTCAGGGCAATTGTGGAAAGAAGGTCAGGCAGCTGGAACTGGAATAACGACGGGTACTCTATCTCTTTTGTGGTGTATGCACCGGAAGAAACACGAAGCCGGCTAAAGACCTCCGGCGGCAGCCTGACCGTCCGTAACCTGAGTGGTTCCCAGGAGCTGAAAACTTCAGGTGGAAGCATAACAGCGGAAGGAATTCGGGGGAAAATGATTTTAAAAACTTCCGGCGGCAGCATCAATATGACGGAAGTGCAGGGTGATGTGGAAGCGAATACCAGTGGCGGTACCATCCGTGCAGAAACCATCGTTGGGAACCTGGATGCCAAAACCAGCGGAGGCAGTATTCGTCTGTCCGGTATTGAAGGTAATGTGGACGCTAAAACAAGCGGAGGCTCAATCAATGCCGAAATCCTTGCTCCATCTGATTATATAGAACTGAAAACCTCCGGTGGAAGTATCACCATTAGAGTGCCCCAGGAAAATGGATATAACTTAGACCTGGATGGAAACCGCGTTTATGTTGACCTGAACAATTTCAGCGGACAAGCTGAGAAAGATGAAATCAACGGCACCATGAACGGAGGCGGAACCCTTATCGAAGCCAAAACCAGCGGCGGGTCGATTCGCTTAGAATATTTATAATAGGGCGATTACGATATACACTAATAAAATCAGAAAGCGAGGGATAGAATCTCTCGCTTTTTTTGTTTTCTGATGTTGTCGGTTCACTCCCAACAAATGTTTATATTCAGGGTTCGACTAAATCAGGATTCAACAAATCTATGTCCACAATTCAAACGGCAAGCAAAGAAGCAAAAGAGAAAGAAGAAGAGCGTCCGATAATTATAAAGGGGGCGAGGACACACAACCTCAAAGACATTGACGTAGAAATTCCCCGTAATAAGCTGACCGTGGTTACCGGGGTTTCGGGTTCAGGAAAATCGAGTCTCGCTTTTGATACTATCTATGCGGAAGGGCAGCGCCGGTATGTGGAAAGTCTCTCCAGCTATGCCCGTCAGTTTTTGGAGCGAATGGATAAGCCGGATGTGGATTTTATGCAGGGAATATCGCCGGCCATGGCCATACAGCAAAAAACGACTACCTCCAATCCTCGCTCAACCGTCGGTACAACGACCGAAATCTATGATTACGTTCGGTTGTTATTTGCCCGGATAGGGAAGACGATTTCACCGGTTTCGGGAGAAGTGGTAAAAAAGGACACCCCTCGCACTGCCATTGAGAAGCTGTTTGGAAGCCAGGATGAAGGCGAACGGTTTTATGTGCTTCATCCCATTCCACATCACGAAAAAAAGAAGCTGGATGAAGAGCTTAAAGTGCTCAAAGAAAAAGGGCTGACTCGTCTTTTAAACATCGAAGACGAAAGCATGGTGGATTTAACAACGGATGAAATCAACCTGAAAAAATTTAAGGCTGACAAGCACCGGGTGTTGATTGACCGCCTGGTTTTAAAGGATGATAAAGACACCCGCACACGAATTGCCGATTCGCTGGAAACGGCTTTTCAGGAAGGCAGCGGAAGGTGCTCAATTAAGATGAGGGGCGGTGAAGAACTTCGGTTCAGTGAACGTTTTGAAAAAGATGGCATCGAGTTTACCGAGCCGACTCCCCAGATGTTTTCATTCAATAATCCATTTGGAGCCTGTGATAACTGCGAAGGCTTTGGGAAGGTATCCGGTATCGATGAAGACCTGGTTATTCCCGATCACCAAAAAACGATCAGGAACGGAGCTATCGCCCCTTTTGATTCCCAGAAATTCAGCATGCACCTGCGGGATTTAATAAAAGTTGCAGCCCGTGAAAAATATCCTATCGACACGCCATACGCGGAGCTTTCCAAAGAATTCAAAGATGTAATCTGGAAAGGGAAAGATGAGTATATCGGAATCTGGAAGTTCTTTGACGAGATCAAGAACCAATCCTATAAAGTGCACATGCGCGTGTTGTATTCCCGCTATCGCGGATACAGCCGCTGTCAGGAATGTGAAGGCTACCGGGTTCGGAAAGATGCACTGTATGTGAAAGTTGGCGACTTGCATGTGGGCGAAGTTTCTGAGCTGACCATTGGCCACGCCCGCGATTATTTTGAAGACCTGGAGCTTACCGAGTTTGAGGAAGGCGTGGCAGGGCAGATTCTATACGAAATCCGAAAGCGCCTCAAATATCTGGATGAAGTGGGCCTGGATTACCTGACTTTGGATCGGCTGGCAAATACCCTGAGTGGAGGTGAGTCGCAGCGAATCAGCCTGGCTAATGCACTTGGCAGCTCTTTGATAGGAAGTTTGTATGTGCTGGATGAGCCGACTATCGGACTTCACCCCAGGGATAACGACCGGTTGATTAAAATTCTGGAGTCGTTGAGGGATATCGGAAATACCGTATTGGTGGTAGAGCACGATCCCGAAATGATAAAAGCGGCGGATAATGTAATTGATATTGGTCCTTTTGCCGGAACTCATGGTGGAGAAGTGGTATTTCAGGGTTCTGTAGATAAACTCATTAAAGCCGACACACTAACCGGGAAGTTTTTAAGTGGTCGGAAGGAAATCCCGGTTCCCACAAAACGAAGAAAAGGAAATGGGAAAACCATTGAATTGCGGGGAGCTTCAGAGCATAACCTGAAGAATGTAGACGTGGATTTTCCACTTGGGATGATGACGGTGGTGACTGGTGTTTCAGGCTCCGGGAAGTCAACGCTGGTTCACGATACGCTGTACGCCGGCATTCAAAAACACATTGGGTCGTATAATGATAAAGTAGGACGTTTCTCGGACCTGTCCGGAATGGCAGCTGTTCACGGCGTGGAGATGGTAGATCAAAGTCCGATTGGCCGATCTTCCCGTTCAAATCCGGCCACGTACACTAAAGCCTTTGATGGTATCCGCGACCTGTTTGCCAATACCAAGCAATCCAAAATAATGGGGTACGAACCGGGTCACTTTTCTTTTAACGTGCCCGGTGGCCGCTGTGAAAACTGCCAGGGAGAAGGCGTTCAGCGGATTGAAATGCAGTTTATGGCCGACATTGAGCTGACCTGCGAAGTGTGCAACGGAACCCGTTTTCGAAAAGATGTGTTAGGCGTAAAGTATCGAGGCAAGAATATTCATGACGTATTGGAGATGCCGGTTTCTGAAGCCATTGAGTTTTTTGTGGACGAAACCACCATCATTAACAAACTGCAGCCGCTGGAAGATGTAGGGCTTGGATACTTAAAATTAGGGCAAAGCGCGACCACCCTTTCCGGAGGGGAAGCCCAGCGGGTGAAGCTGGCAAAATTCCTGGCTAAAACCTCCACCGACCACACCCTCTATTTCTTCGATGAGCCAACAACCGGCCTGCACTTTGAAGATGTGGCCAAACTGCTTGATTCGTTTAATGAGCTGGTTGAACAGGGTCATTCGGTAATTATCATCGAGCATAACCTGGATATCATAAAGTGTGCCGACTGGATTATTGATATCGGGCCGGAAGGTGGATTTGGAGGCGGACAAATTGTAGCAGAAGGTACGCCTGAAGACATTATGGAACATAAAGAGAGTTATACAGGTACATTTTTAAAAGACTACCTGCAATAATGTTGATTTAAACAGCTATTAGCAGGTTCATCATAATTACAAAGTAAAACAAGATCATAAAATGAAACTCAGACAAACGATAATCGGAATTGTAGCCGGAGTTTTTTTTGTGCTGGGAAGCGTTGCACAGGCACAAGTACTGCCAAAGTTTGGGGTGAAGGCCGGCGCAAACTACTCAACTTTTAACAACACAGACAATGTAGAGTATAAAGCCGGATTTGTAGGGGGAATTTACTCAAGTATCAAAGTTCCTGCATCGCCGCTAACCATTCAGCCGGAAGTACTATATGCTCAATATGGAGCAGGTATTGAAAACAGTGATGCCTGGTTCAGAGTGAATTATCTGCAAATTCCCGTACTGCTAAAGTTTGGGTTTAATACTCCGGGAGTACAGCCTAACGTATTTTTCGGGCCATACATGGGGATTAACCTTAACTCGGAAGTGAAGAATGAAAGCGGCTCCATCAACCTTGATGACCAAGCCGAGGGAACCGATTTTGGAATTGCTGTTGGTGCCGGGTTAGATATAAGTAAGTTCAACATCGGGTTGCGCTACACCGTCGGATTGAAAGATGTAGCCAACGACAACTTCAACGATGAAGCAAAAAATGGAGCCTTTGCCCTGACTGTAGGGATCGAATTTTAGAGATCAGTATCTATTGTAGATAAGAGACGTTTCTTGCCTTAGTCTCTGCCAAAAAATTTAAAGTGCCTTTGGGTTGTCGCAATGTTGACAATTTGAAGGCACTTTTTTTATGACTGAAAAGGCTGAGTTATGTATTTGAGCGGATTCTTTTTTGTGCTTCGTATGAGTTAATGAAGTACAATAAAAACCCACATAATGAGAGAGATAATAAATTTTCGGTCATCACTGGTAATATTAACCCTTCTTTTTGCCTCGCAAATTACGAGTGTCGCACAGACGGCAGAGACTACAGCAGTCAAGGACACGACTAAGCTTCAAAATATACAGCTCGTTGATGATGAGCCTGTGGAAACGGGGTTTAACAATTACGAAGATTTTAAACCCATGAACCTGCCCGTGTATGAAGAGCGGGCTAAAAAATCTTCCGGTGAGCAGCTTTTCTATCGGTATAACATAGAAACGAGAAAAGTAGAACGTTTCCGGGAGAATGAGATTTCGGTTCCGAGCAGAAATAATTTCAGAGAGGGAAATTACCACAGCCCGATTGCTGGTTCGAAGATAGAGGAAAATCAAAACCAGGAACGGAGGGCTAAATTCAGTCCGTTGCAGCAAGTAACAGACCCGGAAGACTTTCCCTACAAAATGAATGTGAAAGTTTTCATGACTTTTTCGAACGGGGCTAATTTGGTTTGTTCGGGTTCATTAATTGATTTTGAATGGGTGCTTACCGCCGGACACTGTGTGTACAGTGAGGACAAAAACCGGGGAGGTTGGGCTACATCGGTAGAGGTGGTTCCGGCCTATGAAGACGGGGATAAACCTTTTGGCGGAGCGATGGCAAAGAATTTATTCTCAATTTCGGGGTGGACCGATAACGATGATTTATCTTATGATATCGGCTGGATAGAACTGGAACGGCCTGTGGGTTTTTTAACAGGCTGGTTTGGCTACGGGTTTGACAACGACAATGACTTTTTCAAAAACAATACCTTTTACAACCAGGGTTATCCGGCAGAAAGTCCCTATGACGGTAACTTCATGTTTGAGTGGGACGGCAAGTTTGACTTCAGAACGTTTGCCTCAGAAAAAAACACCGTATGCCAGGATCGCGTTGGTTATGGCGGCCAAAGTGGTAGCGGCGCCTATGCATTTAAAAGCGGAGATCGCATTATGTATGCAACCACGTCACATACAAAAGAGGATAAAGATGAGAACCGCAAGCCCCCAACCTGTTATACCAGAGTTACGCAGCCACGCTACAATACCTGGAACGGTTTTAAGAATAACAGCACACCCCAAAACCTGGACCTGGTTGCCATGGAAACAGACCTTTTGGTAACGGATAAGGCTGAAGGACAGGAAATAAATGGGCTTTCGTTCAAGGTGTTTAATCGCTCTACCCAGCAGATGAATGGCAACTGGGATGTAGACATCTATTTATCGGATAACAATAACATTTCAACGTCTGATGAACTGCTGAGTTCGCAGACGTTCTCGTTTAATTTTCAACCTTCAGCAGGCTTAACGGTAAATACCCAGCCTTTCAAACTTCCCGATGGGGTAACGGGTAAAAACTATCTTGGAGTAGTAATAGATTATGAAGACAGCAATACGGACAACAACGACACGGACGGTGAAGATGCTCTTGAAATAAATATCACAGAGACATCTGTACTTACTTTCGAGGCCGTTGATAAGAACAACGATCCAATCGGGGTTGATTTGAGCATATTTCCGGATGACGTGCTTGATGAAGGATCTGGCACCACAACGGTTGAAAGAAGGTTTGCTCCGGGCACGGACGTAAGCGTGTATGCCCCCGAGTATTTTGGAACCGATAGCTTTGAAAGGTGGATTTTACCGAACGCATCATCATACAGTTCCAGATATCTTGACCTTAATCCCGACCAAAACGACAAGGCTTACAAGGCAGTATATGAAACACCTGATATACCCGTGATGCCCAGACAAATAAGCAAGCGGGTAATGGAAGGAACCGAAGCAGAATACAAGGTCCAGATCATCAATAAGAATAACAGCACGCTGAACTGGAATGTAAGTTCGGCAGAAAGCTGGATTGATTTTAATTTCACTTCAGGGTCATTAGCTCCCGGAGCTACAGGAGAAGTGACGGTTTATTTAGGATCAGAAAATACCACACCGGGTCAGCTGACCGGGAAGCTGGAATTTACATCCCCTGATGCCGGCGTATCCGCGCTCGATGTACCTGTATCTTTAAGAGTGTTTGATTCCAACATTCCCCCGACACCTGAAGAGGCGTTTCGTGCTATATATGGTGTTCCCTTTGATAAGTTCGGCTCAGTAATAGGAGGCGACCCGGATGAGAAATTTATCTCCGTAGGTATTCCCGACAGAAATGAACAGTTGGGGGTAGGCTATATTTATGAGTTTACGGAAGCCGGCTGGGGACAAGGAACCGAAATCTCACCTACCGAACCAATTTCCGGAGAACGATTTGGGTATTCAATGGATGTGCTGAGATTAAATGAAAATGATTTTGCTGCAGCAGGTTCACCGGGCACCGATCCCGATAAGCTGAAGACCCAAAATACTGTTCCCGGATCGGTATATTATTTTGAGAAAGTTTTGGGAGAGTGGCAGCAACAAGCGAAAATACAAGCCGATGTGGAAACCGGAGCAGGATATGGGGAGTCTGTTTTGCTGGAGCAGAATCCACTTAGCGACTCGAAAAAACCGCTGATTATTGCCGGCGCCCCTGAATGGGATGCGACCGGACAGACTAATGCAGGTGGGGTTTTTGTAAGTGAGCACGACGGAACAAGATGGAAGACAGCACCCATCACCCCAAACGAATCTGTAGCCAGAGACTATTTCGGAGCAGCTATTGACATAGCCTTTTCAGACTCCCGCGGATTCATGGCGATTGGTGCTCCGGGTACAGACTCGGAAGTTTCCTCCGGGAAAGTGTTTGTGTATGAGTATAAGTCAGGTCAGTGGGTATTCCACAGCATGATAAGTGAAGACCTGCTCATTTTTGCTGACTTTGGAACATCGATAGACATTAGTGCCGATGCTGAAGGTGGCTTCGAAATAGTTGTTGGAGCGCCCGGAACTACTTTTGCTAAGTCGGAGCCAAGTGGAGCGGTATTTAGCTACTCACTTAAAGAAGACGAATGGGTGGGCAAAGAAGTACCGGTCAGTTCTCAAACAGTGCCTGTAGGAGGTCGCTTTGGCGAACAAATTTCATTGATTAAAGTAGCCGAGGAAACGTTTTTGAGTGTATCAGCTCCTAAGGCCGGCTCAGGTAAAGTGTTCTCCTACAAAAAAACACCGAAAGATGATGAGTGGCAGGCGCTGGGTGCCATAGGCGCAGATAACAAAGAAACGACGGAGCTCTTTGGCTCTTCATTAATTTCCTACATCAACGATGGCAAGCCTGAAATACTGGTGGGTGTGCCCGGATTGGATACCGAAGAAGGACAGGATGTAGGAGCTGTAAAAAGCTTTTCCATAAAGCGGGATTCTGAGCTGCCACAACTTCAACTTTCATCAGCTAAACTGGAATTGGATGCGTATAAAGGCGAATCCAAAGACAAAAAAGTAATGCTGACCAATAGCGGTGGTGAAACACTTCTGTGGGAATTGGAGGAGTCAGAGGAGTCGCCCTGGATTACCTTTGATAAGTCTTCGGGCTCAATTCAAGGAGGAGCCTCAGAAGAACTGGCACTTACTTTTCAAACAGAACAGTTGTCCCCCGGAGAATACAACACATCCTTGCGAATTAACTCCAACGATGTAAACGACGAGTCATTCACCATTGAAACCATTCTGTCGGTTACTGAAAGAGACAGTACAGAACTGATGGCCGGAGAAGTTGTAAGCTCAAGCGGCGATACACTTGAGGCCGGCGCTCTCGTCAATAACAGCTTTCAGGCTGAAGTTTCCAATAATGGTAAACAAGCAGTAGCCAATGGTTTTTTGGTGGGCTTCTACTTGTCGGATGACGAGCAAATCACAACAGAAGACTCCCTGTTTGCTAAAGTAAGAGTGAACGAGTTGAGTGAAGACAGCTCGATTGCTATACAATCCCCAATGGGAAGCCGGTTACCTCAGGGAATAAGTGCAGGCACCTATAATGTGGGAGCGTATGTAGATTATAGCAAGGAGGTTTTTGAGCTTGATGAAGCTAATAACATTGGGACAATGCAGATAGAGCTCATCCCGCAAAGAAAGAGGAGTCTCAGCATAGAAAAAACCAAGTATCAGGTTACCATCAGTGAAGAGACAACCGTGACGGAGCAGGTGGTGTTGGTGAATGATGGAGAAGCGGAAATAGATTTTACCGTTCCTGAATTTACCGAAGATGCGGCGCTGAAAAGCAACACTGTTGCCGACTCTGCAGATAGCACCGGGGCGATTATAAAAACCGTGAACCCGGCTTCAGGAACCATCGGCGCTGGAGATACGGTCGCGATAAATGTAGAACTGGATGCAAGCCATCTCTCTGCAAGCGGAATAGATTCGCTTTCAATTATCAGTAACGACTCAGAACAGCCAAAGGCCGAGTTGGTATTTGAAGTCATGATATCCACTGCCGGGGAGAAAGACCGTGAACTACCCGAAACCTTTTCCTTAAAGCAAAACTATCCTAATCCATTCAACCCAAACACGAACATTACATACTCGTTGCCCACACAGTCTTATGTTGATTTAACGGTGTATAATATACTGGGGAGAAAAGTCCATACACTGGTCAATGAACAGAAACGGGCAGGCACCTTTACGGTGAATTTTGATGCATCCGGGCTTTCCAGCGGAGTGTATATCTACAAGCTGCAGACGGGCAGTTATACCAAGGTGAAGAAAATGTTACTGATCAAATGATTTAAACATGAAATGAAATCATAAGCACGGCCAACTGATGAAAATTTGAACTTTCAAATAGTAAAATCACGATGATACTGTTATAATAGCATCCTGTTATTCATCAACTAATTAACCGCCCTTGTTCTACAGGCTGCTTACATTAAACTGGAGAATATTTATCTCCAACCTGAACCGCTTTCAGCTGCTGCTGACCATCGGGTACATTCTGTTTCTGGGGATTATGCTGGTGAACCTTGCCGGGACTGCCATTGTGGTAGTACTGATGGACAGCGACCCCTGGATGCAGATGCAGCTTCCGTGGCTAACGCCGGATATTTATTCCTTTATTCTGCTGGTGTTTGCCAATGCCTACTGGGTGATGCACTTTTCATTCACCAATATGCGGCTGATGAATATCGAGGAAAACCGAAAGCTGTTGGGCTTTGGCTTCCCTTTAAAAAGGCTGGCCAAATATCTGACCATCATCGGGTTTTGTCATCCGGTAAATATAATCTACAATTTAACCTGGCTGGTTTTTTTGTTGATACAGGTACATGCCGCTTATCAGGTGCCGGTGGCGATAGCAGCTGTAGCTTTAAATTATGTGTTAATTTATTCAGTAAAACACCGGTTTATCCGTGTTGTTGAAAAGCGCTTTATTGCCGTTGTGATTGGTTTCTTTGTGCTGGTATTCGGTCTGTTTCAATTAGTGTCACTTTTTGCATCCAATTCGACAAAGATCTTTGCGGAATTACTGCCTCAGGTTGAGACAGTAAATGCGTTTTTGTCGTGGCTACCGGGCGGCATGCTAATCCAAACCGTAACCGAAGATTATGGGTGGATGAATGCACTTACCATTCTCTTTTTTGCCATTGTGCTGATTGGGCTTACCGTTGTTGATCACTTCAACAAAACGAAGGAAGGGCTGTTGAACCCCGGACTTAAAAAAGCAGAAGAGGAAAGCAGCAAGCTCTGGACAATACTTCGTAAAGTTCTTGGGCGGAATGCAGGAAAATATTACTTCTATGTGATGAAGCATCCCTACAACCGGCTGCAGGTATTAACCCTTACTATTATTCCGATTGTATACGTTCCGCTATTGTTGAATGTAGATTATGAAGTCGCTAAAACTATTTTAATTCCAACCATTCTAGCGGGAATTCCAGTGGCTCTGCTGGCTATGGGAATGGCCAATATGTATGGTTATGAAAACCGGGAATTCCTGCTGCACCTTCAGTTTCCCATCAACTTAGAAAAACAGTTAAAAGAGCGCTTTTTAGGGGTGATTGTTTTGCCGCTGCTGGTTTTTTACCTGATTACGCTGTTTGAATTACTTGTGATTCCTGAAATCGGTTCACCCTTGCAAATTTTTGTGGCAAATACGTTTTTCTTCCTGATGTTTATGCTGCTGTTTGTCTGGAGTTCCTATTTCCAATACCAAAAAGCCACCTATTCTTCATTCAGTTATAAGCACCCAATTATCCCCCAAAAAGTAACATTCGCTATCTCATTCCTGATTTTTTCTATGGGATACTTGGTCTTTGTGCCACTAAATGGATTGGAATGGTACCGGCTGACGATTATGGGAACGGTTATTGTAATTATGGGAATTTATTTATGGCGACACATGGATGTTTTGGTTAACCTGTTTAAAAATCGAGTATTGATGAGATTATGGAGCGAGCTGTAGAAATAAAAAATCTGGACAAGAGCTACGAGGAAACACCGGTGCTCAAGAACCTGAACCTGGAGATTCCAAAAGGGACGGTTTTTGGGTTGATTGGCCCGAATGGCGCCGGGAAGAGCACGTTGATTGGCGTGTTGACGGGCTTGCTGAGCTTCGAAGGCGGTGATGTAATTATTCACGGGATGAAACTGAACGCCAGGAACGAGCTGGAAATTAAAAAGCTGACCGCTTCTGTGTTGCAGCCGCCACTGTTGTTTGAGCAGTTCAGCAGCCTGGAGTTTATCGAGTATGTGTGTGAAATCTACGAGGTGAACAAAGAAGGGCTGATTGAGAAGGCGTACTCGCTGATGGATTATTTCGACATCAAGGATTTTGCCAAAATTAAAGTGAACAAGCTTTCTTCCGGGAGCCGTAAAAAGCTGGCGTTTGTAACTTCCGTTTTGGTTGAGCCCAAGCTGCTACTGTTGGACGAACCTTTTGAAGCCGTTGATGTAATTTCCATCGAGCGGATGAAAAACATCATCCGGCGCCTGAAGCAAAAAGGGGTGACCATCATCGTAACCAGTCATATTTTGGAGGTGGTAGAAAACCTCTGTGACGATATCGCCATTCTGCATCACGGCCACATTAAAGCCTACCTGGACTCTGTGAGCCGCAAAGAACTACAAAAAGATTCCAGCCTCCACGAAATATTTGAAAAGTATGTGGAAGTAGAGCAGAAAGAAGAAATCGTGGACTGGTTGTAATTTACGGGTAGGTTTTTACAACTCCTGCTGAGCCATTTCAGCAACCTTAGTTCCGGTTTTCATTTCATAGGCTTGCACTGCTATTTCAGCCATCTCTGACAAAGAAAAAGTGCTTGAGTTAAGAATCAGGTCATAATCGCTTGCATTTCCAGAATCCTGATTGAAGTTATATTTACTGAAATGTTGACGATCTGCGTCCTTCCTCAAAATAAATTCGGAGGCTTCTTTCTTTGTGATTTGATAGTCGCGTGCATAGTTCTGGATACGCTTATTAAGAGGACAGACCACACGGATATGAAAAGTGTCCGGTATTTTGCAGATGTAATTTGCACCTCTTCCTACAATAATATTACTACCAAATTTCTCCAGAGCCCGAACAGCTTTAATCAGGAAAAGAAGATAGCTGAGGTTTGTTTCGCGATGATGTATAAACCCGAAAATGGTGTCTTCCAATAACCCCCGGCGACTCTCATCTAAGGACTTTATAAACTCTTTGTTGCTGCCAATATTCTTACTTATTAACTCCAGTAAGTCCTTATCCCAAACCTTGAATTCTAACCGCCGTCCTAATTCTTCTGCCAGGGCAGCGCCTTTAGCTCCGAATTCCCGCGATATCGTGATTATAGGACGCGTAGAATTAGAGACGGGAACGCCTTTTTGGGCGGCCTCTTTACGCATCCAAAACTGAACTTGTTGTTCGATGATCTGAGCTGCTTTCTTAGCCATAACAACCCCCCAATTACAAAGTTAAAGATCAAACCTTTTTGATAGTGTAACTATCTGAATATGTTGCAAAGCGCTATTGATACATATAGAATCTTTGTGAAGAAATGATGAATAAGAAGGGAGCTTTATCAATCCACTAATTTTATTAGCTTAAAAGAAATTCGGGAAATCAAGAACAGACACTATTATGGAAAAGTCGGAGTTTGAAAAGCTGGAAAAAATCATTGATGACGTGTTGCTCTGTCCAAAAGAAGAGCAGAAAGACCGCATCAAAGAACTTTGCGGGGGAGACAGCGAGCTGCAGAAACAAGCCGAAGAACTGCTGGAATCCATTCATGACAGCGAGACCTTTCTGGATGATCAAAAGAAGAACCTGAAGTCTTTTCTCGACGATATTCCTGATACCGAAGCCCCACCCGAAACGGAAGAAAGTGACTTTACCCCGGAGACCTATGGGTTTTATACCACCACCGGCAAGATTGACCAGGGAGGAATGGGCATTGTATATAAGGGCAAGCGCTCGGACGGAGAATTTGAACGAGAAGTCGCCATCAAGGTTTTAAACAGGCGTCTGGTTAGTGAAAACTGGGAAAAGCGGTTCAAGCAGGAGAAAGTGATTCTCGCCAGTTTGGAGCATCCCAATATTGCCAAGTTGTATGATGCCGGTATATCCGAAAGAAACCGGCCGTACCTGGTTATGGAATACGTGCGGGGAATGTCGCTGAAGGAGTACATTCAAAAAGAGGAACCGGAACTGAAAGAATGCCTTGCTAAGTTTAAAGAGATCTGTGAAGCGATTGAATATGCCCATCGCAACCTGATTGTGCACCGGGATATCAAGCCGCAAAACGTGTTGATTAATGAGCAGGGACGGGTCAAAGTGCTGGATTTCGGGATTGCCAAAATTATCTCCGAAGAGCTTTCAGAAGAAGAAGTGATACAGACCATGGAGTCGGGCAGGCTGCTGAGTCTAAGTTATGCAGCGCCGGAACAGATCAATATGGGAAAGATAACGGTAGCCACGGATGTGTATGCGCTTGGTTTGGTTCTGTATGAGATGATTGCACGGGAGAAGCCATTCGATCTTTCAGGGAAGACCCTGCAGCAAGCCGAGAAAATAATCCTCAACAGAGAGACCGAGAATATCAGCGCAAAGGCGAAGGTAAAGCTCAAAACAATTGATGCGAAAGATTTAGATGCCATTGTAAGCAAATGTCTCAGAAAAGAACCCGAATACCGGTATTCATCAGTTCGGGAGCTATTGAATGATCTGGAAAGCCTTCAGAAAAAAAAGCCGGTTGCGGCGCGAAAAAACACCCGCCGGTATAAGACGGAGAAATTTCTGAAAAGGAACAAGTATCAGCTTTCGGTGGCAGCTACATTTTTAGTGGCCATCGTCACATTTGGGATTATTTATAGCGTCAACATCACCAAAGAAAAAAACCGGGCGCTGGAAGCCTTAAGCAGAGCTAAAATGGTAAGCGATGTAATGGTGAATGTTTTTGAGGAGGTGGATTATACTACGACCGAGGATCCCCGACTTGCCACAAGCCGTTTTCTTGATGAGTCGCTGGCTATGGTGGAGTACAAATTTGGTGATGTACCCGGTGAAAAAGCCCGCTTACTGTTAAACTTCGGGTCAATAAAGTTTAATCTCGGCGAGCTGCAAACGGCGGATTCGTTGCTAAATGAATCGGCATCCATACTTCGATCTCTTGAAGAAGACAATGAATACAGGTACTGGCTGGCTGATGTGTACAACAAAAAAGCCGACCTGGCGCGGGCTATGGGACAGGATAGAATAGCGCTGAATTATGCAGATTCACTTCAGCAATTTTTGGAGAATAATGAAGAGGAAATCAGAAACCTCGAAATTGTGCCGCTGGATTGGCAGGCCTACCTGTTAACGTCCAAATCGTACAAGGCAGAAGTGTTCACCTACCTGGGAGAATATGAGAAAGCGGACAGCCTGTATAATGAAATTTTTGACGGTTATGCCGCCCGAAAGGATACCATGTCGGATGCGTACTGGGTTAGCCGTCACGATCATGGCTGGCTTTTGTACGACAAGGGCGAGTATGAAAAAGCTATTTCTACTTTCGAAGAGGTTATCGAAGCGAGAACGGAAGGATATGAAAACGGGAGAAGGCACTATACGCCTACCAAGGTAGCCGGGGCTCATGCAAGCATGGCCTGGGCATTGCATATGCAGGGGGAGAGTGATAAAGCAGAGGAGCATTCCCGCTATTCGCTGGATTTGTATAATGATATTTTTGGGAGCAAGCGAAGTATAGATCGAGCTAAGGCGATGAATGATTTAGGGATTATCATTCAGAAGCAGGGAAAATATGAGGAAGCAAGAGAGTTAATCGAAAAAGCCTACTATATGCGAAAAGACTTGTTGGGAGATACCCACCCTCTGACCTTGACCAGTGAAGGAAACATGGGGCTGGTATATTTCTACGATGACCAAAAGGAGAAAGCGTTGGAGTGGTTTATAAAAGCCCACCAAAGTAATGTGAAGGTGAAAGGAGAAACACATCCCGATCACTTGCGAGAGTTGAGTAATATAGGGGCTGTTTACATGCAACTGGGAAAAAATGAGCAGGCCACAAAATATTTTGAAAAAGCCCTGAGTATCGGAGAGCAGTTCTACGACACCACTAATGTGATTTACCGCAGAACGTTATCCGCATACAACTCCATCAAGTAGCCTAAAGGGGAAAAGCAGGCCGCCAAGATGCCTGTAAATAGGGATTTCTCCTATTCAATCATTTATTGTATAATCAGGAAGGTAGTAATAGAAATAAAGTGGGGATTCCTATGAAAGTGCTTTTTACGTCGGTTATTTTAGTGTGTAGTCTCTTCAGCTTTTCACAAGCACAGGATCGTCCCGATCCAAATATTCCGCAAGGCACAAATTTTGAAGTCCCGGATGGATGGGAAGTTCGCCTCGATCACGGCATGGATGATGTGGTCATAGGTTCAAAGCCGGACTCTTCTGATATCTATTTTGTGAACATGACCCCGGGCTGGCATATTACCACCGGACCTGCCGGCATCTTTTATCACCCAGCCAACACGGCCTCCGGTTCATTTGGTGTAAAAACGGAACTGCACTTTTTTAATCCCGGCGAAAGAAACCGGGAGGGATATGGGCTTTTCTGGGGAGGCTCCGATCTGGAAGGTGATGCTCAGACATATATGTATTTTTTACTTCGGAATACCGGCGAGTTTCTCATCAAAAAAAGGACAGGCGAAGACACCGAGGTTATTCAGGGCTGGACGGCCAGCGATGCAATCAACATATACGATGACCCTGAAGTGTCTTCTGTTTTGAATGTACTGCAGGTAATGGTTGAGGGCGAGAGTATCCGCTTTACAATTAATGATGAAGAGGTTGCAGATATTGATGCATCAGGCATGAACAATGACGGTATTTACGGACTGCGTGTTAACCATAGCGTGAATCTTCATGTTTCGGATTTGAGCTTATCGAAATTGTAGTAACAAATTTTTACTCATCATAAAGAAAATACTGCCCGAAAGGCGTAACCCCCTTCTGAAACCGGCGTATTAGCTCTTGTCTCAAAAATAAATAAAAGGAGAAGAGAGATGAGAAAAGTTAATGCGGTATTGATCTTAGTAATAATCGGAATGATGACGACAGCTTGCAGCACGTCAATAACAAAGTCCACAACCACGCACGTTAAAGACCTGGTACAATCAGATGTATTTGGTGTACTACCGACGCATAGTCAGGAAATCATCGTTTACAATTCACTGGATGAAGTTGAGGGAGAATACCTGGAGCTTGCCACGGTTCAAATTCAGGAAACAGCCGGAGAAAGTTCCACTGAAAGCATGATTGAAATGCTGAAAATAGAAGCAAAAAACTTAGGTGGAAATGGAGTAATTCTTATTGAGAACAAAACCGGTGATGGATCAGCCTCGGTAACCAAAGAGGTTAAAGCAATAGCCGTGTATGCACTCGATAAAATTCCATCAGAAACCAACCCGTTGGTGCTGCTTTAAAAGAAGCGCGGAATTAAGCTTCGCTAAAATCGTTTTATTTCATGTACTTTATACGCAAAACATGAACTAAGACACAAAACATGCAAGAAAGTTTTGAGCTTTTGGTGGACAGAATAATAAGCACAACGCCTCAAATTTTAGCTGCTATAACATCGTTGGTTGTGCTTATTTTTATCGGCAGGCTTGCCAGCAGCGGTGTTGGTCGTTTACTTGGCGATGATAGAACCAAAGGCGTAAAGCAAGTCCGGCTGATTAAGCGACTGGTACGCTGGGCATTTAATGTGCTGGGTCTGGTTATTGCCTTACACCTTGTTGGCTTAACCCAAGTTGCCACCAGTTTTTTAGCTGCGGGTGGTGTTGTTGCCGTGGTACTTGGATTCGCTTTCCGGGAGATAGGTGAAAATTTACTTGCAGGGTTATTCCTTTCTTTCAGCCGCTCTTTCGATGTCGGAGATCTGATTGAAAGCAATGGAATAAGAGGAATTGTGCAGAGAATAGAGATACGGGACGTTCACATACGGACTGCCGACGGGTGTGATATTTTCATTCCAAGTGTCACCATCTACAAAAACCCGCTTCACAATTTTACAAGAGATGGGTTGCGACGAGGCAGCTTCATCATTGGGGTTGACTATGGTGACGATCTTCAGAAAGCAAGAGAGACTCTTCTCAAAACCGTACAGGATCATAAACTCACGCTTGCAAATCCTGCCCCAAATATTCTGATAGCCGGCTTTACGGCAGCTTATGTTGAGCTGGAAGTTTTCTTCTGGATTGATACGTTCAGCAATGACCGCGAGTTAGGTGAAATACGGTCGCAGGTGATGGACGGGTGCCACAAAACATTAGCTGAAAAAGGATTTACCTACAGCTCTAATGTGACCACCGCTATAGACATGCTACCCGTAAGCGTAAACATAAATCAGGATAAGAAAACGTCTTAAAACCCAAGTCGACTGAGTTGATCGATGTCCATTTCGTTAGAAAAGAAAAGGTTCTCGTGGTACTAATTGATTAAAATTCGTCCGACAGAAACTCACAAATCTCTTCCAAAAGCTCACGCTGTTCTTTGGTGATGGAGTTTTTTGTGTTTGAGTCGATATCGAGTTGGCCTACAAACTCATCGTCTTTCATGATGGGGACAACAATTTCGGATTGTACATCGGTGCTGCAGGCCAGGTAATTTTCTTCGCTGTGTACATCTTGTGCCACAAAGGTCTCGTGGCTAAGGGCAACCTGTCCGCAAATACCTCTGCCGTAAGGAATCCGGGTGTGGTCGGTAGAAGGGCCCACAAATGGACCGAGAACAAGTTCCTGTTTCCCCTCAGGATCAGGCAGATAAAAACCCACCCAGCTGAAAGAAGGGATTTCATCAGCTAACAATTCACAAATCGCAAAAAGCTTTTCATCGCGGGTCACATTTCGCTTTAAAATGCTTTCCGTATCCGAAATTAATTGATCATAAGAAATAAGTTGTACAGCGCTCATAGCATTAATAAAATTTGTTGGAACAGAAAATAAAATAATATAACCGATATAAAAGTTAAGCTTTGTTTTAAGTAAAAACACAAACTAAAAATTGGTAAAAAGCTGTGTATCTTTAGGGCCATCATGGAAGAATTTTTCAAAGACATAATCCCCTTTTCTACTGTTTTTATGAGCATAGCAGCATTATTTTTTGCAAGCTTTTCATCTTTATTTTCTGTCGTTAACCCCTTTGCAGCAATGCCTATCTACATTTCATTGATGGAAGGGCATACCGATGAGGAGAAAATCAGGACCGCGCGCAAGGCTACTACTTACATGTTTTTTGTTCTGATCACCTTTTTGTTGGTTGGAACCTACATTCTCAGCTTCTTTGGAATCAGCCTTCCGGGCATTCAGATAGCCGGAGGGTTGGTGATTGTAAGAGCCGGCTTTTCGATGTTAAGCCCCGATAACGGTGGCAGAAAGTTGACCAAGAAAGATCAGGAGGCTGCCAAAGAGAAAGAAGACGTATCATTCAGCCCCCTTGCACTCCCTCTGCTTTCGGGGCCGGGTAGTATTGCGGTTGTAATCGGATTCGGTTCCGATGCACAGGGAATTACCGATTACCTGGTGAACGGCGCGGCTGTATTTATGACGGCGCTGGTTGCTTACGGAATATTAAGAGTAGCACCCGCCATCGTAAAATATATTGGTAAAACCGGAATGACGGTCATCACCCGCATGATGGGCTTCATCGCGCTGGCTATTGGTGTTCAATTTGTGATCAACGGTATCTCCAAATTTTTTGGAATAGGATAGTCTCATGGACTTTGAAAAGCTTTTCGAATACGACCGATGGGCCAACAAAAAAATACTTCTGGCTATTCGTGAACTTGATGAGGGCAAAACGAAAGAAGAAGTCATGGGCTTGCTTTCTCACATCCTGGCAGCCCAACAGGTTTGGATGAACAGAATCACAGGCAAAGAAACAGCGGTGGAGATATGGCCACAATTTTCGATGGCTGAAATGAGCCAAAAGATGCAGGAGAATACCGAAAAGCTAAAAGACTTGGTTGCACAGAGTGATAAAGCCATTACCTACCAAAACTCCAAAGGTGAGGAATTCGGGAATGTTGTAGGTGATATTTTGACTCACCTTGTTATCCACGGCCAACATCACCGTGCACAAATAGCCAAGCTTATTCGACAAGCCGGACAAACCCCTCCCGGTACTGATTACATCTTTTTTCTGAGGGGCTAAAAATTAGTTTTCATATAAGGGAATGCGTTCAGCACGGTAAGTAATATCAAGATTTCCCCAACCTTGTCCATTTACAAGCTGGTTCTTAAAGTGAAGCGTTGATTCAAAGACTATTTCTTTATCGGGGTGAGTAATCTCGACAATTTTTGAATAAGGGTTGCCGGCTCCTGTTCGAACAACGCCGGGCATAAAAAGCCTGTTATGGGTATTTGGTAGATAGTCAACATCGCTGATGATAGAAGAAAAAAGCTCATCTCCGCGCGATCTCCCATAACTCCATACTTGCTTTACGGTCATATGCTGTTCGTTAATTTCATATTCCGTTCCCATTGAGTAATTAGATGCGGCTGTTCCGAAATTCCGGTTGAAACCGTTGTCAAAAATAAAAAGGTTGCCGTTTGGCAGAATAAGCGGAGCATGCTGACCCCAAACCCAGGAAAAGTCATTGCTTTCAAGAGTTCCCAGTTGAACTTCATCACTGAAAGGCGTCCCGCTCTCATCCACTGCAGTCAAAAGAAAAGGAGCGGTTTCGGTGCTTTTTTCATATCTGCCGGCTTTGCCCCAGCCTTGATGAGGGGCGAAGATCCATTTCAGGTTATTCTCCCAATCGACTTTAACTACGCCCTGATTTCTGCCGGAGATAATCAGGGTATTGTCGCTTTCACTATACCAAATTGAGTTCATGTGAAACCAGTCTACACCACCGTCAGTTAATGTGGTTCTGTTTACGTCAAGAATTTCAGCCATGTCCCACTCGTTTACAATACTACCGCTGCCGTCAACTTCAATAATGTAATCTTCTACACTTCCTATCTCCTCTCCATTCTTAATCATAGTAGTACCTACACGGCTTACTGCTATCACATAATTTCCATTTGGCAGCTTGATGATTTCATGATGCATGTTGTTTTCTTCAACCACGATCCGGTTCAACTCATTACCCAACATATCGTACTCAATTATAGTTACCCCAAATATGGCGAAAAAAGTACCATCACCATTAAACTGAATTGGCCAGGTAATTCGGTCATGTTCACTTAAATCCAGGTACCACCGGATATCACCATTGTTGTCAAACATCAATGGATAACTGTTGAATTTGCCGGCATTCCCAATATGCACCTCGTTAAAATGCATGCCGGGCTCCATTTTTGATTCCTGAAGAACGTTAATTTCCGGCGTTGGAAGAAAGTCGGGTAGAGCTTCTGTTGTAACATTAAGGGTATCTTTGACGACATGTTGGTTTGAATTTTCAACCGTAAGTACAACTTGGTTTTCGGCATCGGGGTAGAGTCCCAATACGGGAATTTGATAGGTAGAAAAACGACTGGATACGGTTTTTTCGATAGGGATATCTCCCAGTATTTCTATACTTGCTGTAGTGGGTTCGCGGGATTCAACCCTTATCTCTGCAGATAAAGGGTTTCTTCCGCTTGGGTTTAGTTGAACGGTAGGGTATTCTGTTAACAGGTAGTTAAGAGGGAGTTCTTCACTGAGGTAAACAAAGTACTTTTGTTGGGCAGTACCATCCTCAGAAATAACGGTATAAAAAATGCCTTCAGAAAAATCGTTTATGGTTTCTCCGGAGACTTGTTGCACGGTGTCCACAAAAACAGAAGCTCCCTGAGAGGTTGAAAAACTTGCCGTTAGCAAGGTGAGGTCCGTACCGGAATGGATCGGTTCTGCATTAGTAACTTCTACAAAACCCTCATCATGATCTATAGTAAACGAGAGGTTGGGAAGTTCAGAAATACTGAATTCAAGGAATCGGGCATCTGGGTTTGATTCGGGTTCGGTACTGTTTTGGCAACCCGCTATAAAAAGCACGGCAATCATTACAATGGGGAGCAGTCGCTTGGTAAAAACGGTCATCTCTTTAAGTAGTACGTAATTAATTATTTGTGGAACAGCCTCTAAACTAAGTCATGAAAATTTAAATTGGTAAAAAAATAGTCGCTTGCTCCACAATTAATACCTTTATTCATTAGTTTCTACGCTTAACATCAATTAAACGGACAATACTCTGGCACTCATCGAAGAATTTCTCGCAGCGTTTTCCTCTTTCATGTGGGGATACCCCCTTGTCATTTTGTTGGTGGGAGGAGGGCTCTTTTTCCTGATTTCATCCGGCTTTACCCCATTTCGTTTTTTCTTTCACGCGGTAGACCTTGTGCGTGGAAAATATGACAACCCCGATGATCCGGGAGATATTAACCACTTCGAAGCTCTTTCCACAGCACTCGCTTCCACCGTGGGTATGGGGAACATCAGCGGTGTAGCAGTTGCGATTTTTATGGGTGGTCCCGGCGCGCTGTTTTGGATGTGGATGAGCGCCATTGTTGGAATGGCAACCAAATTTTTCACCTGTACGCTTTCCATTATGTATCGCGGAGAAGACACCCAGGGCAAAATTCAGGGTGGACCGATGTATGTAATCCGGGAAGGACTCAGCAGCAAATGGATGCCTCTGGCTTACCTGTTTGCGATGGCGGGGTTATTTGGTCCGCTGCCAATATTCCAAACCAACCAGCTGGTACAGATTTTAAGAGACTTTATTTACATCCCGAACGGATGGGTTGAAGCAGATGCCGCCTTTACAGGAAACCTGATCACCGGAATTGTGCTGGTCGGCTTGGTTTCACTGGTGATTTTTGGCGGGATTACCAAAATCGGGAAGGTAGCTTCAAAGCTGGTTCCCTCCATGGTTGTGATCTATGTAGTTTCGGTACTGTTTATTTTAGCCGTTCACATTGCAGACATTCCCTACTATTTAGGGCTGATTGTAACAGATGCCTTCACCGGAAAAGCCGTGATGGGCGGAGCTGTAGGTCAGTTGATTATTATCGGGGTTCAGCGGGCTGCTTTTTCAAATGAAGCTGGAATCGGGACGGAGTCGCTGGCGCACGGTGCATCGAAGACCAAAGAACCTGTTCGGGAAGGATTGGTAGCTATGATGGAACCTGCCATCGATACATTGCTGGTATGTACCATGACGGCCCTTGCGATTTTGGTAACCGGTGTATGGCAATCCACGGAAGCCAATGGGGTAACGCTTACTCTCAACGCTTTTAACGAAGCGCTCCCTGCATTCGGTACGTACTTATTGATTATATCCGTACTCACTTTCAGTGTAAGCTCCATGCTTTCCTACTCCTATTATGGCTCAAAATGTTTGGGCTTCCTCTTAGGTGCGGAAAGGCAGCATCTCTACAATTACTTCTATGTGTTCTCTATTATTTTTGGAGCCGTGGCTTCGCTGGATGCGGTCATCAACCTGATTGATGGTATGTTTGCCCTGATGGCCATACCTACGGTGACTTCCGCTTTATTACTTTCCAAAAAAGTAAGGCTGGCCTCTAAAGATTACTTCACCCGCCTGAAAAACGGCGAGTTTAAAGAGTATTTGGAGAAGAAATAAACAAACTCTGCCTTTCACGCCCATACAAAGGGCTAAAGCCCTTTTTCCGGTTTATGCCACTCATTCACCGGCCTGAAGGCCGGTGCAATTAAATGGTACACCCGCTTTGATTTTATCTAATCCTTTCTATTTTTCTGAAGGGGAAGCTAAAAATTAAACCAAGAGACATGCCATTTATAAAAATGTATGGGCATTTTGTTTGGGCTACAAAAAGTAGAAAAAAACTTTTAAGTCTGGAGAATAAAAATACTCTTTGCCAACACATTCGGGAATATTCAAAAGCCAAGCAGATTCACCTCTTGAATATCAATGGCTGGCATGATCATCTTCATGCTTTAATTTCAATATCGTCTGATCAAAATATTCAGACCATCATGAACCTGATAAAAGGGGAGTCTTCATATTGGGCAAACAGAAACCTCTCGCTTCCTGAGAAGTTTGGTTGGCAAGAAGAGTACTTCGCTGTGTCAGTAGGGGAATCACAACTGAAAAGAGTAAACGGCTACATTGATAAACAAGAAAAGCATCATCAGGTAAAGTCTTTTTCAGAAGAATATGAGGAGTTTATCAAAAACTATCGTTTTCATTCTAAGGAATAATTACTCCGCCCTTCAGGGCGGTGAAAGGCCCTGACCCGGCTTGGGACAGGGCTTTAGCCCTTTAAGAACCTCCAAGCGCCCCCAAGACCTTGGAGCGTTCGCTGGTTTTTTAAAGCTAACTGAATTTCAACTACGAATCCGAAACGCTTCCAGGACCTACGGACGCTGAAAGGTTGCTAAAAGTGAGTAGGGCTTTGAATTTATTTCAATAGGAGCCCTTAAAAATTCGGCAACCCTCTAAAACTTTAACATTTTTCTTATCCGCTCTTCTTTCAGATATTGGCTGAAACCGTTATTTAGCGACCCTTCAACCCAAACAAAACTCTGCATTAATGAAAAGAGCGTTTACTTTTGTTGTGATGATGCTTGTGGCCAGCCAGGTATCAGCACAAATCCCGTCTATATCCGAAAAAACAGAAGGCCTAACTAAAACCGAAGGATATTTTGATTACTACTTCGATGAATCAAAAGACCAGATTTGGTTAGAGGTCGATAAACTGAATACCGAATTCTTATACGTGAATTCATTAACGGCAGGTATCGGTTCTAATGATATTGGGTTAGACCGGGGACAACTTGGGGATACCCGGGTAGTCTATTTTGAACGCCGGGGACCGAAAGTTCTCATGGTTCAGCCTAACTACGAATACCGTGCAGAAACAGATAATGAGCTGGAAAAGAAATCAGTTCGGGAGGCTTTTGCATCCTCCATTATTGCCGGGTTTGAAGTTGCAGCCGAAGAAGACGGGAAAGTGTTAATTGACTTAACAAGCTTTTTACTCAGAGATGCTCATGGAGTAACTAACACGCTTCGGAGATCAAATCAGGGATCCTACAGTTTGGATAAGAACCGGTCTGCTTTATACAAAGAAGGCACCATGAACTTCCCCCAAAATACAGAGTTTGAAGCCACGCTAACCTTTGATGGAAGCAATCCCGGCGGATACGTTCGCTCGGTGGTACCAACACCGGAAGCCATTACCGTACGTCAGCACCACTCGTTTATTGAATTGCCGGATGATGGTTATGAGAAAAGAGAGACGGATCCCCGGTCCGGATATTTCGGCATTTCATATCAGGATTATGGAACACCCATTGATCAGGATTTGACCAAACGATTTATAGCTCGCCATCGACTTGAAAAGAAAAACCCGGATGCTGAAATGAGTGAACCGGTTGAGCCGATTGTGTACTACCTGGACAATGGAACCCCCGAGCCGGTCAGAAGTGCACTGCTTGACGGAGCTCGCTGGTGGAATGAGGCATTTGAGGCGGCCGGCTATAAAGATGCATTTATCGTTAAGATTCTGCCGGAAGAAGCCCACCCGCTCGATGTTCGCTATAATGTGATTCAATGGATTCACCGGTCAACCCGCGGATGGTCGTATGGCTCTTCGGTAACAGATCCTCGTACCGGTGAAATTATAAAAGGTCATGTATCACTCGGTTCGCTGCGGGTCCGTCAGGATTTCCTGATCGCGGTTGGCTTGCTCGCTCCTTATGGGGATGATGAGCTCAACACGACCATGCAGGAAATGGCCCTTGCCCGAATCCGACAGCTTTCCGCGCACGAAGTAGGTCATACCATTGGAATAGCTCACAATTTCGCAGCCAGCGTTACCGGCGATGCTTCCGTGATGGATTATCCTCATCCGCAACCTAAATTAGTGAATGGAGAAATAGACCTTTCTGATCCATACGATGTGGGAATTGGTGAGTGGGATAAAGTGGTCGTGGCTTATGGTTACCAGGATTTTCCGGAAGGAACCGATGAGAAAGAGGCGCTCGATGAAATTTTGGAAGAAGCCTATGACTCCGGCCTTAAGTATATCTCGGATGCTGATGCCCGCCCCCAAAGCGGAGCTCACCCCGATGCCCATCTCTGGGATTTTGGTTCAGATCCGGCTACCCAGTTATCAACCATTCTGGATATCAGGAAGGAAGCACTTGAGAATTTCGGGGAAGCGAATCTGAAATCCGGAGAGCCGATGGCAGAGCTGGAAGATGCTTTAGTGCCAATGTACTTTTTTCACCGCTATCAGCTGGAAGGCACCGTGAAGTTAATTGGCGGGCTGGATTACAGTTATAATATGAAGGGAGATAATTTATCTGCCCCGAAAATAGTGGCTAAATCAACTCAGCAAAAGGCCCTCGGTGAAATGCTAAAAGCTATTGAGCCGGCCACACTGGCTATTCCTGAAAATCTGCTGGAACTTATACCTCCGAGGCCTTCTTCATTGGGCTATTCGCGAGAACTGTTTAATGGTAATGCAGGTCCGGCCATGGATGCATTAGGCATTGCTGAAACAGCTGCCGACTTACCCGTCAGCCTGATTCTGAATGCAGAACGAGCCAATCGCTTAGTTGAATACGGAGCTCGTGATAACAACCTGAGCCTGGAAACAGTTCTGGATGAACTCATCGATGCCAGCTGGAACAGAAAATCTCAAAACGGATACCTGGGATCTATTCAACGTGTGGTTAACCACGTGGTGCTGAAGAACATGATTGAACTGGCAGCAGATAATGATGCCAATCCGGTTACAAAAGCCATCACACATAAAAAACTAACCGATCTTCAATCCAAATTATCCGGCAAAAAAGATGCAGACAGCCAATATGCTGTTTATACCATTGGCCGGTTTTTAACCAATCCCGAAGAATTTGAGGTTGAGGATGCCCCGGCTCCACCTCCCGGATCTCCGATCGGCTCTGGCAGCATGATCTATTGTGATTTCTAAAGAAGTATGAATAACAGAAAGAGAATATCAGCCACCATATTTTTCTTCATCCTTTTTGGGATGTTGGGATCTGTAGCGGCACACCCTTCGGTATCAGTAGTTATAGACTCGAAGGGTAATATTTTCTACAGCGATCTTTCCCGGGTTTGGATGATATCTCCCGATGGAGACAAAAAAGTTGTTGTAGAGAACGTTCACACCCATGAGCTTTGGCTCTCCCCGAACGATGAACTCTTCGGAGAAGATGTGCGAAATCAGGGAGATAATTATCGCCACAAAGTATGGGTGCGGCTCCCGGATGGCACGGTTGAAGACGTAATGGGTTGGAGAAATGGCTATCCGGATGAGTATAGCGACTATTCGTTTGTCCGTGACAATGAAGGCCATTCTTATGTGCTCGACAGGCCCAATAAGCGGATAAAAGTTTACAGGAATGAGGAAGTGTTTCACTCACATTCTCTTTCAAAGTTTGAGGGTAGCCCGCGCTGGCACACGCTCAGCCCGTCCGGGGATCTATTTGTTTCTTTTGAAGGATTCATTGTGAAGGTTTCTGAAAAAAGCAGCTCGAAGTTTACGGAATCTCTTATTGAGCGAACCTCTGAATTTGACTGGGTTGGTGATCATCACGCACTAATGGGGATGTGGTTTGACCGTGAGAATGAATTGTATGTAGCTCTGTTTTCGGGGCAGAGGGTGATAAAGGTTTATAAGGACGGAGCCAAAGAAGAGGTATATCGCTCTGAAGGAGACTGGTCGGTTACGGGCGGAGCGTTTGCGAAAGATGGATCCGTTGTTTTACTTGAATTCTCAAACTCCAATTCCGTGCGCATCAGAAAAATCAGCAAAGATGGTACAAGCACGGTTTTTTGAGAAAGACCTTCAGAATATTTACTTAATCCATTCATGAAAATCATCCCGCCGGAAAGTTTGCTGGAAGCCTACAGCCAGGGAATATTTCCCATGGCTGAGCATAAAAAGGCCGAAGATGTAAACTGGTACACGGCCCGAAAGCGGGGGATAATACCTATAGGAGAGTTTCACACCTCGGATAACTTAGCCCGTATTATTAGGCAGGGGAGGTTTGAGGTTCGGGTAAATCAAAACTTCCGGGAAGTAGTAAAGCAATGTGCCAATCGGGAAACTTCCTGGATTAACGATCTGATCATCAATTCCTATGATGTGCTGAACCAATACGGCAACGCCTGCAGCGTGGAGGCTTATCGGGATGGCGAACTGGTGGGAGGGTTGTACGGGGTAAAGTTAAAAGCCGCTTTCTTTGGAGAAAGTATGTTTAAAAAAGAAAAGTGGGCAGACAAATTCGCACTGTATCATTGCCATGAAATATTAAAAAAGAACGGCTTTCTGCTTTGGGATACTCAGTTCTACACCGATCACCTGGCTCAGTTTGGCTGTATCGAAATTGAAGCCGCAGAATATGAAGAAATACTGGATAGAGCTCTGAACAAAGAGTGTAATTTCGTTTTGTAATAGTAGATGTGTGAAGGTGTTAACGTGTTAAAGTTCTCCGCTTGTGCGGTGTTTAATTACGTTGAGGGATTATGATATAAAAAAGTCCAAGCGGACGCTTAAACGAGGGGGGAAGGTGTTAACGTGCTAAAGTTCTTATATAGATACTTTAACACATTCACACCTAAACACAATCGCACGTTAAAGTAAAAAAGCCACCCCGAATACGGATCGATGAAATTCATGACCGGTATCCAAGGCAGCTTTCTGGATAGGATGTTAGTTACACTTTAATATTCCGTGAGGGTTACAGCATTTAATGCCGCTTCCCTGGAAATTTGTCCCTTATCGAGTTGATTGAATGTTGATTTCTTAACCTGGAAATCGACCCGCTCAGGAATGATGTCGCTTGATTCATTGATGTTTAGTGAAACCAACAAGTATTGGTCGTCTTCAAGAGAGCTGAGTGTGCGACCATAATCAATAATGAACTCTTTGGTTTTGTTAACAAGGGCGTCGTATTCCTTTTCAATGGTTTCAGTAAGCTCCAGTTCATGCTCTCTGGCCTCTGCTTCTGCCCGATCTTCCGACTCAGCATCCCGGGAGAGTCTCAGCTTAAATACACTTGAGCTTAAAGAACCCAGTGCATGTCCACGATGTAGGTCCAGTGAGTAAAGTGCGCCAAAGTTGTCCAGATACATGTAGGACAGAGAATTGCTGTTAATAAGGTGATACTCATTTCCATCACCCTCACCCAAAGCCGTTCCAAAAATGTTGCCAAGTACTTTAAGATCGAGTCGTTCTTTGTCTTCAGAGGTTGAAACAGACAGGCGGTTTTGCAAAGCATCTGAATTTATTCTGCCACTTCTGAAAGCATCCAAATCCGATTTCTTTGCAGAAACTGAAATAACTGGGAGCGGGGAAGGTCGGTCTTCTTCATCTCCTCTTATACTATAAACAGCAGTGCGGTTTCCGGTAGCGTTAGCCGAGCCATAGATAACAAGGATGCTTTCATTATTTTTAAGCTGGCCGATTGTTGAAGCATAATCCTGTAAAAACTCACCGATTCGGCTGGTTACAGACTCTTTATCAATCTTACGGTCGGAGTCTTCAGAACTGTACTGGAAAACAACCTGTCGGTTCGAGCCGGAGCTTCCGCTGGATATAATGTATCTGTTACTGGTGGCAGGAATCATGAAGATGACTCCATAGCCCGGAATGTAGGTTCCCTTTACATTTCCGGATGAGCCGCTTCCAAAAATCGTATATCCCTGTGAGCGCACCTGCACGGTACCTTCATTAGAGGTAAACTGGGTTTTAAACATTTCGCCCAGAATATTCTCCATGATCTTGATGTCGCGGTTCATGCGGTTGGTATCAAAATCCTGAGCAAAGGAAAGGGAAGACAGCAAAAGTGTCATCAACCCAAACAGGATTATTCTGGAAAGAAAATTAGGGCTGTCATTGCGAGGAGCCGCGTAATTTGAATTTGATCTGTCAACTTGATCGAAGAAGCAATCTCCTTGATTAAGCTCGAAAGTCGATTTATGGAGATTGCCGCGGGATTTGCTCCCGATGGTCGCGGAATCCCTCGCAATGACGGGGTTTTTAAAAGTGTTCGTTTTCATATTCATAATTTTGTCCTGTAAATTTAATTTCCGGTACTTACCGTTTGTATGAGTTCGCCTAATACCTGATCGGTTTGTCTGAATCGGTCGTAATATGTTTCTTCCATGTTATAGAGCCCGGAGGAGATCATCTGCAGGTCTGACTGCCGCTGCTGCTCAATGTAATCCGCAAAGTTGACCAGCGTTTTTTCAATCCGGTTTTCCTGTTGCTGTTGTGCTTGCTGAATGGCATCCGAAATCATAACGGCATTATCTTCTCGGACTTGCTGTAAAAGCATTTCAACCTGCTGCGGGGTGAATCCTTGTTGGATAATTTCCTGTTTCTCTCCAAAGGCCAGGTTAAAACTGCCATCGTCAACGGTGATGTTTAATTTTGTGAAGGCCCCTATCACAACGAAGACCGCCAGAAGCGAGGCCATTGCAAAGCCGGTGCGGGCAAATCCGTTTTGAGGAAGCAACCCTCCGATTAACTCATTCCACCACTCCTGTAATCCGGATTTGTGAGGTTCAACCATCACCAGCTGCTCGGCCGGGTCCTGAACCGGAAGGTGAGAAAGCATCGAGCGTACATTCGACAGTTCTTCCAGCTCTTTCTTCAGCCCCGGGTTTTGAGATAAAAATTGTTCTAATTCGTTTCGTTGATCTGGCTCCAGTTCATCATACAGATAATCCATGTAGAGCGATCGTGCGGTTTCTTTATTCATAATCAAACACCTCTTTGTTGATGTTCCAGGAGTCGAACGTCTTTTTGAGTGCGCTCAACCCGTAATACAATCTTGACTTTACTGTGTTTTCAGGTTCATTTAAAATTTCTGCTATTTCTCTGAAGGTCAGGCCTTCGTATTCTTTCATAATTACCACCACTCGTTGATCCACTGGCAGCTGGAGTAATGCTTTGTGAAGCAGAACCAGTCCTTCGTTTCGGAGTACGGTGCCATCGGCAGGAGTGGCCGTTTCTGTTTGCGGTGCAACCTTGAGCGCTTCATAGGAAGTCGCTCGTTTTCGGCCCGCTCGTTTCAATTCATCAAGGCATAGGTTGTTGGCAATGGTGTACAACCACGACCCAAACTTGTTTACATCATCCAGTGTGTCCAGCTTTTGGTATGCTTTGATGAATGTTTTTTGAGTGATCTCGGCGGCGTCATCGGAACTGGCAAAAAAGCGGTACGCAAAGTGGTGAATGCGATCCTGCCATCGCGTTACCAGCGTATTAAAAGCCTGGTGATTTCCACCACGAAAATCCTGTACCAGTTGTGCGTCTTCCATGTGTTCGTGTTGTCCCGAGTTCATTCTGAAAGTAAGACGAGGGAAAGGGGAATATAGTTTTAAAGGGGATGAAATCGAGAGTTGAAAGTTGAGGGGTGATGTAGGCGGGTAGAGTGGTACGGCTCGTCCGACCGTTTTGGTAAGTTGTTTTGTCAGGAGAACATGTTTTAGCGGTCTGACGAATGAGGGGGTATGAAAAATATGATGCATGAAAATTCATCGGACAAACTGTAGTCGTCAGATGAGGTTGGTTCGCTCAAGCGGATGCTTGAACTAGATGGGGAGAAATCAGAATGCAGGATCATAAAACTCCATCATTCGGCTCAGCACGCTCAGAAAATGTTGTTGAATTTGACAAGAGCCGGGTGATGGAGCTTTGCCAGCCGAATATAGTCACACCCATCACCCCGCTTCTGCCGATTAATGCACATGGCCCTGCTAAGCGGAAGCGGAATGATGGATTGTATTCTCGGTTACTCAGCATTGGGAGGGTCATGTCATCCTAATAAATCGCGCAACCAGCGCAAGCGTCCTCTTGTGCGGTGTTGATCTAAGAAAGGCTCATGTTATTGACCAATAAGTTCGTCCAAGCGGACGCTTGAACTAGATGGGGGAAGGGGAATATAATCTTAATTTTTTTTGGCAACACGGCTCTGTCTCAGTGTTAAATGAAAGGTCGATCAAATTGTAGCAATATCAATCGTGATTAAAGCACTTGAGTTCTTCCACTTTCCAATAAGTAGAAAGACTCTCCAATTTCAGAAATGTATCTCATATAGTGATCAGAGATCAAAATCCCAGAGCCGTGATTTTTGGCGTTATGGAGATGTTCGATAACTTTCTCTATCAATATGGGAGAAAGGCCTGTAAAGGGTTCATCAAGCAAAATAAATTCTCGGCCCAATGAAAGCACTAATAGAATTTCCAGGTATCTACGCTCACCTGTAGACAAGTTTTTAACCCTTTTTTTTAAAACGTGACCGATTATTTCATCTTGATCAGCAAAACTTTTATCAATCAGGTTGCCCACTTTTATGGAACCGGGGAGGAAAGGCTTTTGAGGTAAATACGAAAGGTGCTTAAATCGGGTGATCTTAGATTTTTTGTGAAGTCTTAATTCCTCTATTTGGGTTATGCCACTGTCGGCCTGTATTTGTCCGGCAGCAATCTTAAACAGAGTGCTTTTGCCGGAGCCATTCCTTCCAACCAAACAAGTAATAGTTCTATTGGGGACTTCAAGAAAAGCTCCTTGCAAAACCTTTAGTTCAGGATAATAAAAGAAGATGCTATCCAGGATCAGCTTAGACATATATCGAAATTAAAAGAGTAAAGATCGTTTTTAGTATAAATAAAACGGCATATAAAGCCAGGTAAGACACGCCTAAGTTATCAAAGAAGGGAGCTTGGTGAGATTTTTTGATCTCGAGGTAACTAATGCCTGGTGTTATAAAACCGCTATACAGAACGGCTCTCCGAAAGGCAGAAACAGCTTCATCGGGTGAGATATAAAGAGGAAGCACAATTAATAATAACAATACGCCTAAGTCTATGAGCAGGTATTTTCTTAGTAAGATTTTATATCCCAAAAAGGCCATAAAAAAAGTTATGGGGAGATTCTACGGAAAACTAAACCATAATGACGGGTAAGAAAATCACTTTTCGGATAGCAGTCAAAAAGTAGAAGCGTTTTAAATTCGTTATATCAAAATCCCATCATTCGGCTCAGCACGCTCAGAAAATGTTGTTGAATTTGACAAGAGCCGGGTGATGGAACTTCGCCAGGCGAATACAGTCCCATCCATCACCCCGCTTCTCCCAATTAATACGCATGGCCCTGCTAAGCGGAAGCGGAATGATGGATTGTATTCTCGGTTACTCAGCATTGGGAGGGGTCATGTCATCCTAATAAATCGCGCAACCAGTGCAAGCGTCCGCTTGGATTAGATAGGGAATAATTTCAAAGCTGGGTCAAATCACTCTATCACTTTATCAGCTCTCACTATAACAATAAAAAAAGGGGGAAGTGATCAACCTTCCCCCTTGTCTCTCTTCGCGTATGAAGCTATTCCGTACGTTGCGAAACAGCTCCATTCTCGTTGGATATTATAACTTCCACCCGCCGGTTTTGTTGTCTTCCGGCCTCGTTCATATTTGTGGCTACCGGATACTCTTCTCCATATCCCACCGTCTCAATTCGCTGTGAAGAGATCCCTGCTTTAATTAACGCCTGCTTCAGAGCATCCGCTCTTCGCTGCGATAAATTTTTGTTGTACTCAGCTGAGCCCACACTATCTGTAAAGCCCTCAATTTGGACCGTGCGCTCGGGATAGTTGTTCAGAAAGGCGGCCAGTTCATTTACCACTTTATTGGCTCCGGCTTTCAGTGTAGAACTGTCGAAGTCAAAAAGCACATCGCTCAGAGTCAGCACCATGCCACGTTCACTTTGGCGGGCCTCCATCTCTGATAACCGGTCTGCCAGTTCGGATGCTTCCTGCCGGGCTTTTTCTGCTTCTTTTCGTTCTTGTTGAAGTTGTGTCATGGCCTTTTCAGCGCGCTGCTCGGCTGCTATGGCTTCCGCTTTCCGGGCTTCAATCAACACTTCTTTTCGTTCGGCTTCGGCGCGCTCCACCTCATCCTGTGCTGCATTTAATTCAGCGGTTTCGCGGGCAATTTTGGTTTTCTGATGGGCGATATATGCATAATGTTCAACCAGGTTTTTATCAGCACCCTCTTCCCACAGTTGATGGCTTTGCTCCAGGGCTTCTTCGGCCTCCTTCAATGCAACAGGGGCTTTCATTACAATCATGGAGTCTCGCTCAGCCTTATCATAAGACTGCCTGGCTTCCGTAAGCAGTGGGTTGTTTTGTGGAGGTCCGCCACAACCGGCTAACAGCAATGGAATAATCAGGCTGAGAGCAACTAAACTATTTCTTGTACAATCTCTCATGACTGACGCTCCGCTTTTTCTAAGTTATTCTGAATTTCTTCCTGAAGCACGCGGATGCTTTCCCGTAGTTCCCGTACGGCTTTCTGGGCTTTTTCAGATAATGATTTCATCTGGGCCAATTCCGCATCTACCATAGCGCGGTCAGCCGTTCGCTTAGCCTTCCCGTATTTTTCCCTGGAAACAAGTTCCCGGGCTTTGTCCAGTTTCTTGCGGGCCTCGCGGATCTCAAGCGGAGCATAGTTTTCAGCTCCCACTTGTTCGGCTTGCTGAATGGAGGCTTCAACCTGGGTCAGTTTGTCGTTTGGAGGTTTGGTACTTGCACATGCACTGAATGCAATAACAAGCGGCACTATCATCGCTAACTTTCTCATGACCTAAAATTTTTTTGCGGAAAATTCACTCAGTTAAAGAAGAGAAAAGCGATTTTGTTCCGGGAGAGTTTGATGAGGGTTTAACCAAATGGGAAATTTATAATGGCAATAGTGCAACCGTCCACTTGTGCGGTATGGAACTAAAAAAGCTGGAACAAGAAATGAGTTCGTCCAAGCGGACGCTTGAACGATTGGGATAAATCAGGCACTTAACCAATTTAGCATATTTTTCTCGTTACGAACGTCTCGTTCGTAATACCTGCCTGAACCTCTGGTTTAAAAAGAGGGAAAGATCGAACCGTTACTTCCGTTCACGATTTATCACTCAAAAACATTTATCCACATTGTTGTTGATAACACGGAAAAGAACCCGTATTTTTACAGGCTCTGTAATTGGCGGAGAAAAATCCTGTTAACATTATGTTTGAAGATTTATCCTCAAAATTAGACAAAGCCTTTCAGTCACTGAAGGGAGAAGCACGCATCACGGATGTGAATGTAGCGGAGACTGTCCGCGAAATTCGCCGTGCATTGCTGGATGCTGACGTTAATTATGAGGTTGCCCGCCAGTTTACGGAAGATGTCAAAGAGCAGGTGCTCGGTTCTGATGTACTCACCAGTGTTAATCCCGGCCAGCAGTTCACAAAAATTGTGCACGACAAGCTGGTTGAGACCTTTGGTGGCGAAAAGGCCGACATTGCTAAAGCTGACACTCCTCCTACAGTAATTCTTATAGCCGGACTTCAGGGTTCGGGTAAAACGACCTTTGTTGGTAAGTTAGCCCGACACTTAAAGCAGGAGCATAAAAGGAATCCTCTTCTTGCTGCCGCCGATGTTTATCGCCCTGCCGCTGTTGACCAGCTTAAGACACTCGCTTCGCAAATTGATGTTCCGGTGTATTCCATCGAGCAGAAAGATGCGGTTCGTGTTGCCAAAGAAGCCGTTTCGATGGCTAAAAGTTTGGCACTCGATACGGTTATCATTGATACCGCGGGTCGTTTACACGTAGATGAGGAGATGATGAATGAGGTTGCGGAAATTAAGAAGGCCGTAAATCCTCACGAAATCCTGTTTGTGGTCGATTCCATGACCGGGCAGGATGCTGTTAACACAGCCAAAGAGTTTAACGAACGCATTGATTATAACGGTGTGGTTTTAACCAAACTGGATGGTGACACCCGCGGTGGTGCTGCTCTTTCCATTAAGACCGTTGTAAACAAGCCCATCAAATTTGTGAGTACCGGCGAAAAGCTGGATGCTCTTTCTCCTTTTTATCCCGACCGTATGGCTCAGCGTATTCTGGGCATGGGAGATGTGGTTTCGTTTGTTGAAAAAGCTCAAAAAGAATTTGACGAGAAGGAAGCAGAAAAACTTCAGCAAAAAATTCGGTCGGATAAATTCGACCTGAACGACTTTCTCGAGCAAATTCAGAAGATCAAGAAGATGGGAGACTTCGGTGATCTTGTTTCTATGATACCCGGCGCCAGCAAAGCATTGAACGATACTGAAATCGACGATGATGCCTTCAAACCAATTGAAGCTATAATCTTATCAATGACGCCGGAGGAACGCCAGGAGCCCGAGCTGCTAAACGGAAGTCGAAGACGCCGAATAGCCAAAGGATCTGGCACCACTGTTCGTGAGATCAATCAACTCATGAAGCAGTTCGATCAAATGAAAAAAATGATGAAGACCATGTCAAAAATGGGTAAAGCCGGACGTGCTCTTCAAGGATTGAAGAATCTGCCTATCGGCCGATAAGAACTTATAATTTAAACACACATTGGAGAACAGCATTGTTAAGAATCA
Source organism: Gracilimonas sediminicola (assembly GCF_024320785.1). NCBI lineage: Bacteria > Pseudomonadati > Balneolota > Balneolia > Balneolales > Balneolaceae > Gracilimonas > Gracilimonas sediminicola. The sequence goes on along the minus strand of NZ_JANDBC010000001.1, from coordinate 1,453,934 downwards.
GATTACAACGAAAAGGACGTAAAAAACGCCCGATTTGGCATATCGTAGTAGCCGAAAGACACGAAGCTCGTGATGGACGTATCGTAGAGCGTGTGGGTCGTTACGACAACGTAACCGAGAAAAAAGAAGTGGTACTCAACGAAGACCGCATTCTTTATTGGTTAGACACCGGCGCTCAGCCTACCGACACCGTACGTAAAATCCTTCGCCGAGAAGGTGTACTGTACAAGCGTCACCTCATAAACTGGGGCAAGAGCGAAGAAGAAATTGAAAAAGCACTGGCAGAGTGGAAAGAGTACAGAGACTCTAAGAAAGAAGATGCCACCAGCCGCAAAGCGGACTACCAGGAAGTGCTTGCTGCCGAAGAAAGAGAATACAAAGAGCAGCTTCAGAAAAAAGCGAAGCAAGCTGCTGCTGAAGTAGAAGCTGAAAAAGCGGCTGCCGATGCAGAAGAAGACGAAGCTCCTAAAAATGAAGCCGAAGAAATTGAAGCGGCATTAGAAGAAGCTGAGTCTGATGACTCTGCAGAAGAAACAACAGAAGCTGCCGAAGAAGAAACTACAGAAGCGGAAGCCGAAGCCGAAGCCGAGGAAGAAGCAGCTGATGAAGCTGAAGAAGAAACCGAAGCTAAAGAAGAAGCACCTGCAGAAGACGAAGCAGAAACAGAAGAAGATTCTGCTGAAGCTGCTGAAGAGGAAACGGAAGAAGCCGCCGAGGAAGAAACCAAAGACGAAGAGCCGGCTGAAGAAGAGAAAGAAGAAGCTGAAGAGTCATCTTCCGACAAGGTTTCCACTGATATGAATGCCAAAGAGGCGATAGATCACATCAACAACACCGATCTTGACGACCTTAAAGGATTTGTCCCGGAAGACGAAGACCGCGTGACGGTTCAGCGTGCCTGGGAAAGCAAACAAGAAGGATAAAATTAATATCCGGCGCCGATGAATCAGGACGCCAATACACCGGGCTTTGTTCAGGTGGGGCATGTTGAACGCTCCCATGGACTTGAGGGCGAGGTCAAAGTTTTCTTTGATGTCGATGACCCGCAGAAGGTTGAAGAACTGAAGCTGGTGTATTTGCGGAATGACCGAGGCGACTTTTACCCGGCCCGAATCATGGATTTTCGGGTAGAGGGAAAAAGAAATAAAATTTCGTTCTTTGTACAATTTGACCATGTCGCTGATCGCACCGGCGCAGAAGCATTGAAAAGCAAAGGTATATTTCTGGAAGCAGAGGAAGCCGAGCCTTTTGTATATGCAGAAGCTGAAACCGACGATTCATTAGTTGATCATGAAGTATATGACGGAGATGAATCCATCGGGTTGGTGGTTGATGTGATGAACAATCCGGCTCACCCTATTTTAGTAGTAGCTACTACATCGGGAAGCCGCCTGATTCCATACATCGATCATTTTGTAGAAGACCGGCGCGACGGTAACATCTATTGCCAGAACCTGGATGAACTGGAGGGAATATGATGAGAATTGATATTATTTCCGCCGTTCCGGCTTTGCTGGACGGGCCGCTGAACCACAGTATTGTGAAGCGGGCTGTCGATAAAGAGCTGGTTAAAATCCATGTGCACGACCTTCGGGATTATACCGAAGACAAACACAAGAAAATAGATGATTACCCCTATGGTGGCGAACCCGGAATGGTGCTTACACCGCAGCCGATATTCAGCTGTATCGAAAAGCTCCAGTCCGAACGTGATTATGACGAACTCATTTTCACAGCACCCGATGGCGATGTTTTTGAACAGCCTGACGCAAATGCATTATCGCTCAAAAAAAACATCATCATTTTATGTGGCCACTATAAAGGCGTTGATCAGCGGGTAAGAGATGAACTCATCACCAAAGAGTTTTCCATTGGTGATTATGTGCTTTCAGGAGGTGAACTCCCGGCAATGGTTATTACAGATGCTGTTGTTCGCCTGCTCCCCGGTGTGTTGGGAGATGCAGGAAGCGCGCTGAATGATTCATTTCAGGATGGACTGCTGGAAGGTCCGGTTTATACACGTCCGGCAGAGTTTAAGGGGATGAAAGTCCCGGATGTGCTGCTTTCCGGCGATCACAAAAAAGTGGCCGAATGGAAACAGGAGCAATCCGAAAAACGGACCAAAGAACGAAGAAAAGATTTGTACGAAAAATTTAAGAAAGAACATTAATAACAATCCTGATAGCTATCGGGATTAAATTTAGAAATCATGGATAAGTTAAAACTTGTAGAGCAAAGCCTGATAAATGAGGACGTTCCTCACTTTACAGCTGGAGATACTGTAAATGTTCACTACCGCGTGCGCGAGGGTGAAAAAGAGCGTATTCAGCAGTACGAAGGCGTTGTGCTTTCCGAAAGAGGAAGCGGCCCGAACAAGACGTTTACTGTTCGTAAAATCAGCAGCAACGTTGGTGTTGAGCGTGTATTTCCGCTGAACTCTCCTTTCATCGCTAAAATTGAAGTGAAGAAAAAAGGAAAAGTAAGACGTTCAAAACTTTTCTATCTGCGCGACCTGCGAGGTAAAGCTGCTCGTATTCAGGAAAAAGGCGCGAAGAAACAATAAATTCGCCGGCTGAATTTTACTGCGATCTTAGACTTTTTAGTTAACGTTCTAAGATTGCAGATCAGCTTGTTACGGCTATTTATCAGATCAATCTAACTAACAAAGAATGAATATTATTCTGTTTGGCCCTCCGGGGGCGGGAAAAGGGACTCAGGCTAAATTATTACAAGACGAGTTCAACATCCCACATCTTTCAACCGGAGATATTTTTCGGGCAGCGATCAAAAATAAAACGCCACTTGGGGTTAAGGTGAAATCCATTTTGGATTCCGGTGAATTAGTTCCTGACCAAACCGTTGTTGACCTGGTTGCAGATGAATTGAGTAAAGACAAATACCAGGAAGGGTACATTCTGGATGGCTTTCCAAGAACGGTAGTTCAGGCCGAGGCTTTCGATGCTTTTCTGGAAAACAACAACGACGAGCTCGATGCTTTCATCCTGTTGTCGGTTCCGGAGGAGGAACTCATCAAACGAATTCTTTCCCGCGGTGAAGGCCGCTCGGATGACACCGAGGAAAAAGTGAAAACCCGCCTTCAGGTATATCGGGAAGAAACCCGGCCCGTAATGAAGCATTATAAAAAACAGGGTAAGGTGCAGGAGATAGATGGTATAGGAACCATCGATGAAATCTTCGGGCGAATTAAGAACGCTCTTTCCTGATGAAGTTTAAATCCCGCCACCGAGCGGGATTTTTTGTTTCTGCTATTCTGTAAACGCTGGGCCACAGATATTTAATGGAATCGTCATTCGGAACGATTACCGGGATTTCTTGTGTATAATATTAAAGGCTTAATAAAATGTAGGAGTAAGTGAATGGCAGCAACAAACATAAAAGGATCCGGCTTATTAAAATGGGGGACTTCGTTAGCCGTTTTGGGCGGACTGGCAGTTATTCTTTCAGGCTATGGATATCAGTGGGGTTGGTGGCACTTTAGTACCGGTTTTTCAATCATTCCCTGGGGAACAGGATCAGCTATTTTAGGTGGAATTGCAGGAACGGCTGGTTTTTTCAGGATGAAAGAACGGGATCAGAATTATACTATAGCCGGCTTCACGGCAATGATTATCGGGTTGGCTGCCTTATCAAATTTTGGGTATTGGTACATGGAAGTTCAGAAAGGATATCCGCCTATCCACGATATCACAACGGATACGGTGAATCCCCCAGAGTTTGATGCTATTGTTCCCCTCCGGCAAGATGCTCCAAACCCCCCGGAATATATACATGAGGACGGTCCGGCCGAAGCCCAAAGAGAATTTTATGAAGGGCTGGAAACGCTGAACGTTTCAATGGATTATGATGAGGCTTATGACCGTGCTCTTGAAACAGCGCGGGAAATGCCCTGGCAAGTTGTAGGTGAAAACAAGCGGGAAGGACGAATAGAAGCTTACCACAAATTACCCTGGTTTGGGTTTGTTGATGATGTTGTGATTAGGGTTGATACCACCGCAACGGGAAGTAAGATAGATGTGCGATCGAAGTCAAGAATTGGCAGAGGTGATTTAGGGGTGAATGCAAAACGCATTCAATCCTACTTTGAAGCTTATCAGAAATAAGTCGGTTTATTTCAGGGGGTCCGTTTTGCGACTTCTTCTGCCAATAAATTAGCTGCCTCCGGTTTCATGCGGAACCAAAGCTCCGGTTCAATGAGCTCCAGTTCAGAAACAGCCAGTTCTCCTGAATTATTGAGCACCATATCAACCCGCGCATAGGCCGGAAGCTCAGGGCAGGCTCGTAATGCTTGCCGGGCAAATTCAATCTCATTCTCTTTAGGCGAATATGCATGTACGGTCCCGCCAAAATCATCCTGTACTCTGAAGTCGCCCGGTTTAGCTCTTTTCAGCACGGCGTGACTAAAGGTTTCACCAAAAAAGACAAACGACCATTCCCCGCTGGTAATGACGGACTCCTGAAAAGGCTGAAGCATGAAATCTTCTTCCAGCATTACCTCTTCAAGCTTTTGGGCAACGGTGTCTATGTTTTTGGGTTGAATGCGATAGGTGTGGCGGCCGGCTCCCCCAACTGTAGGTTTGATGACTGTATCCTGCCAGCCTGTGATGTTGTGAATCTGGTGTATCGATAGTCCATTTCCGCTGTCGAGATATCGGGTAGGAACTACGGTAACGCCACCCCCGCTGAGATCATCCAGGTAATGTTTGTCCATATTCCAGCGGATAAGCTTCTCACTATTAATAAAATGGGTTCTTGTAGAAGTGTCTTCCATCCAGCGTTTAAATTCACCAAACCTATTAAAATAATCCCAGGTTGTTCTGAAAAGTACGGTCTTGGTTGAAGACCAGTCAAAGTCAGGATCAGCCCAATCTTTTCTGTCCACTTTTAAGCCGATATCCTGCAAAGCCTCTTTTACGATACGGTCTTCCGTAAGAATATTTTGAACATACCCGCCGGGTGCAGGAGGGTTTACATATCGGGAGTCAGTAAGTATGACAACGTCAAAATCAGGTTGGGGCATAAAAAGCAGGCTTTCATTGCAAAAATAAATCCTAAGGAATACAAATAATCACTAAAAACCAATAACCAAAACCAAGAACTAAGTTTATGAAGTTTTGATCATTGCCCGTATTTTCAAGCTGCTTCTAAATTCAAGATAAAAACGATCTCTTCATACGGCTCAAATACTTCCGACAATACGGCAAAGCGAGAGCTAATAGCCACTTGTACTGCTTTTTTTATTCTGGGAGCCGTATTTGCAACCTGGGCTTCCCGTATTCCGGCCATTCGTGATATATCCATGCTCACCCCGGTTACGCTGGGATATGCACTGCTTGGGCGGGGACTGGGCACCATATTAATTATGCCGGCAGTAACCGGACTCATACACCGTGTTGGAGCGAAAAAGGCATCTATGCTCTTTGGTGTGCTGTTGATTCTGTCACTCATTCCCATGGCGGTAGCACCGGACTGGATTGTACTGACACTTGTGCTGTTAATTACCGGCGCGGGAGCCAGCGGATATAATATTTCCATCAATGCTCTCGGTTCCAGGATCGAAGAAAGTACCGGCCGGTCGCACATGTCCATGATCCACTCCTGGTTTGGAGTGGGGAATGTTGCCGGGGCTTTGGCAGGAACAGCTATGGCATCACAACAGTTTTCTGTAACCCTTCATTTCTGGGGAATAGCCATATTGCTGCTGGTTGTACTGATGGGCGTCTATAGCTACCTGCCGGAAGACGGCCCGGACCCACAGGCTGTGAAAGCACGATTCAAACTTCCACACGGGAGTTTACTTTGGTTGGGGGTAATCTGCTTTGTTGCAGCTTCCATCGAAGACTCGATTATGAACTGGGTAACCTTATTCTTCACAGATTATGTGGGAGCATCAGAGGGACTGGCCCCCATTGGATACACCGCTTATGCAGTTTCCATGTTAATTATGCGTTTGGTAGGGGACCGCCTGAAACCAAGGTTTGGGGCAAAAGCATTAATCACAGGCGGTTCTGTAATAGCAGCTACGGGTGTGATAATTTCGATCTTATCTCCAAACCTGATGGTTGCTTCAATTGGCTTTGTTATGGCAGGCGCAGGTGTTGCACTAACGTTCCCCATGATTTTCAGTGCTGCCGGAAAAGAAGGTGCTGTGGCACTTGCAACGGTGGCAACAATGGGAGCGCTGGGCGGAATGCTTTCTCAGCCCATCATGGGTTATCTGGTGGATAATTTTACACTCACCGGTGGGTTTATATTTATTTGTATTTGTATGTTGGCAGTTGGTGCCGGAAGTCAAAAGGCCAGGCTTTTAAAAAAGTAGGCGGGACTAACGGACACGCAGAGAAAGTTCATCGGGGAACAAATACCAAAAATTCCCGTTACAGCTACAGGTAATAATAAATAAAACGGGTTTTCATGAAACAGTTAGTAGTCATAATAGTTAGCGTGTTGGTTCCTTTTATCGGTTTCGCACAAGTGATGGACGATACCGACATCAAAAAACTTGAGAAGGGCGAATACAACATTGAAGCCGGTAAAATCCAGGTAACCTTTTCTGATACAGTTTCTCCAACCTTTATTGAACAGAAACTGGACGATATGGGATATGAAATTCTGAGCAGCGAGATTAAAAACATAGTGCTTTCCATAGAAAACAACCCAAGCCCCCAACAGCTGAAAGAACTGGAAGAAAGTGAGTGGGTAGAGTTTGTGATGAGTGAAGCCGCCGGGAACTCCGACAAAGAGATGGAAGAGATTAATGATAGCGATACACTTGGAAGTGATAAGGTAAATCAGCTGCTGGCAAAGCTGACTTATAGTAAAGAGTACGAATATGTAGTAGTAGCGTTAACCTATAATGCTACAGAAAAAACGGTTACAGATATTAAAGCCGCTTACCCGGATCTAAAATTTGAGGTGCTGCAAAAGAGTCAGCGTTCAGCGATACTCAAAACCGAAGAGGATAAAGAGTTGGAGGCTATGGATGAGCTGAAGAAACTGGACTTCGTCAAAAACACGGCCATGGTTGGCAACCTTGAATAGACTCAGTTGAGCTATTGAAATGCTAAAAACAGATATCTCGTTTAATAACTGAATGAAGTTGGATAAAACGAGAGTATTATGACACAGCAAGAAGCACCGGTAAACAACACTCCATTTTCATCAGAAGAACTTGAGCATTTTGAAGAACGGCTAAACGAAGAGCTGGAAGATGCCGAAGAAAAGATAAATTCCTTCGAAGATCGATTAAGTGAAATTGAGAGTAAGCTTGATGATACTACTTCCTCCTCGGCCCACCATCAGGGTAATATTGCTTCCTCGGAGGAAGAAAGAGAGAAGTACTACTCAATGATCGAAAAGCAAAAAGAGAAGATCGAAGAGATTAAGATGGCGAAAGATCGTATAGAAACGGGTAACTATGGAGTCTGCGATGTAACCGGAGATCCCATCAAGAAAGAGCGGCTTGAGATTAAACCCCACGCCCGGTACAGTGTGGAAGCGGTAAAGTCGGCTAATAATGTAGAAGCCAATACCGAAATCAATGTGAACGAACCGGTGTAATTAAATCAGAACAACCCAAGTTGTTTATCCTGCTTATTGGCAGGCCAATCAGGCAAGACAGGAACCTCAATCAACTGCGACAGCAGCTTGTGAAAATGCCGGCATAGTTTAGGCTGATCCACCTTGTTGGGAGCGTGGATGAAAACGTAGGGGTGAAGCCCTTCATCAATCCATTCAGCCACTATGATAGCCCACTCCTTCAGGTAGGGTTCGTTGTTAAGGATGTCGTTGGTACCTACATATCTTAATAAGGGCCGGGCACCCGTAGTATCGAATCGAACGGGTACTTTGGGCTTTTTCTTTTGTGCCTCTGCAATGGAAGATTCGGTAGCTTTAACCGAATGGAGTTTACGGGTGTCAAAAATAACCCGATCCACATCATAGCTTTTCAGGAGAGAAGTCAGGTTTCGTTCATGCTTTCCGTGGTCAAAAAAGTCACGGTGACGAACCTCAACGGCATAGCTAAATGATTTTGGAAGAACGGAGAACACATTTTCCAGCTTATATAGATCCTGAGGCCCAAAACTGTCAGGAAACTGAATCATAAACGGCCCGGTTTTCTCTCTGATCGGTTCAAACAACTTTACGAAATGCACCGCATCATCTTCCACGTTCTGTAACCGGCGCTCGTGGGTGAGGCGCTTGGGAAATTTGAAGCAAAACTTAAATCCTTTCGGAGTTTGTTGCCCCCACTTCAATATGGTTTCAGGGTCAGGGGTGTTATAGAATGTGGTGTTGCCTTCCACAGAATTAAATACGGACGAATACTGAGACAGAAACCGATCGGGCTGGGCATCATCAGTAAAGAAACTTCCTTTCCACTCCGGCAAACTCCAGACTGTACAACCCAGGTGATATGGCAGGCTCATTTTCATAGTAAGAAGTAACTAAATTTTTCTGTTATACTCCTCCTTTGAACACCGGTTTTAGAAAAAGAATTTACCAGTCTTATCAGCCCGTTCTGGAAAGCACGTCTATACCTTTAAACCGAATAGTAAATGTGGTTCCCTCTTCATTAGATAATTGGTAATCGGCATCCAGCTGTCGGAGTAACACCGAAATTAAAGTCATCCCCAAGGTTTGGGCCTGTTTAAGGTCAAAGTCTTTACAAAGTCCCGGGCCTGTATCAGAAACTTTGATGACAACCTCATCCTTTTCCTGCGAAAGATAGACTTCAATCTTCCCATTATCTTCAGTGATGCCATGTTTAAAAGCGTTCACTAAAAGCTCATTAAGTAGAAGTCCGGTTGGTATAGACTGTTTGATGCTTAATGTAACAGGGTTGGTATGCGTTATTAACTGAACATTGGCCGAAGGAGAGGAGTATTTTCGCCGAATGGTTTCTAACAGCTCATTTACATATTCATCCATTCTGATGCTTGAAAAAGTTTCGTTCTGATATAGTCGCTCATGCACCATCGCCATAGAGTGGATTCGGGAAATCGTATTATCAAAGAAGTTTCCGGAACTTGGTTGTTTTGATAGATTTTGTTGTAATTGTATCAGGCTGGAAACTAAAGCCAGGTTATTCTTCACCCGGTCATGGACTTCTGCTATAAGGTGAGTTTTCTCTTGCAGCTGCTCTTTTATTTTCAGTTCTGCTTCCTTTCTATAAGTAATGTCGCGGGCAATACCGTAAACGCCAATAATTTCTCCGTCAACAACCATAGGCAAATTTGTAACCTCTACATGCATAGGAGCTGATTTTTTTAAAACAACAGCTGTCTCATAATGCTGTGGGGTTCCTTCCAGCGTTCGGTGAAAATGGAACTGCAGTTTTTTGATATCTGATTTTTCTACAAACCGGTCAATAGTTGAACCTTTCAATACTTCAGCTTGCATGCCTACAGCCTTTTCGAATACTCGGTTGGCAGAAATTAGAAGGCCATCTCTGGATAATGAGAAAACGGCATTGGGATTTTGCTCATACAGTGACCTATACTTCTGCTCATTAATCTCGATCTCTCTTTCCCAGTTTTTAATGCTCTTCAGAAATCGAAAAGAAAGCATGCCACCGGTGGTTAACAAGATTAACCCAAGAGAAACAGCAATCCACAACATGATGAAATTTAAAAGCTCTGTTCCCGAAGAAAGAGCCGCGGCCAGCCTGAATTTAGATCCTCTTAGTCTTTGATCTAAAGCTAAAACCTGGTTCGTGAGCTCTTGTTGCCGTTCAAAAGTCAAAGAATTAGTGTTGACAAGCATCTGCGCCTCATTAGCCAGCCCCTCCATTTCCCTCATGGTGCCATCAGAATCTATCCACTCCTGAATAGCAATTTGAAAATCCCCAAAAGAATGAAACCATTGGTAAGTGCGGATCATGTTATCAACGTCATTGGGCATGGTATGGGTCTGGATATACAGTTCCTGTAAATAGGCATAATCGGTATCCTCAGCTTTAAGCTCCTCCCGAATACTTGAAGCATTATCGATGAGCTGCATTGCATCTTTAAACCCGTCCAGGTAAACATCGTCCCTCGTGTTGATGTAGTTGAGAAGGTGAAAAGCGGCATCTTTACGCGCTTCCGTCCAGTTTACCTGAAAGGTTGAGTAACCCCTGAGCCCCGACAGTGTGTTGGTGGCTACAATAACCGATATGGTCAGAAAAATCCCCAAGACCGTAAAAACGACGAGGATGCCCATCATCTTTCTGTCTATATGGAGCCGCCTGAAAGAGCTTTTTGCAAAACTTCTGTTAGTATCCATTTATATACTGAGCTGAAACCCTAAGGTCCGTAAACCATTCATTGCCTTAACTTTTCGGAGAATAACAGAACGCAAGCAATAAGTCCAACTAAATAAATAATAATTAACAAAACCAGTGTTGTTATTATTCTTCAGGTTGAAATAGACAAAATATTTTTAGCTATACTCTTCCCATTGATATTCATGGAATCAAGAAAACAAAATTAGATCGAAATATGCCCTTTGAGACAGCTGATTATCTCGTTGTTGCCGGATATATACTATTAATGATAGCCGTTGCGTGGGCAGCCAAGGTTAGAGGGCAAGAGTCACTTGACGATTTCTTCGCCGGTGGAAAAAACCTGCCTTGGTGGCTGGTAGGGGTTTCGATGGTGGCTACTACATTTGCAGCAGATACTCCCCTTGCCATTACCGGAATTGTTGCAAAACAGGGGATTGCGGGAAATTGGTTTTGGTGGAACTGGATGATTTCAGGTATTGTGACTGTATTCATCTACGCCAAACTCTGGAAACGGGCGGACGTAATAACCGATGTGGAGTTTATTGAACTACGCTATGGCGGGAAGCCGGCCAGTTTTCTTAGGGGATTTCGGGCACTGTATTTCGCCTTTCCATTCAACTGCATCATTATGGGGTGGGTTACGGTTGGCATGGCAAAAATTCTAACGGTAGTTACCGGTGCCGATCAATGGGTGGCTATCCTGGTGCTGTATGGGCTGATTGGCATATACATAGCAATATCCGGTTTGTGGGGAGTGATGGTAACAGATTTTGTTCAGTTTATCCTCGCAATGGCAGGGACAATAGCGCTGGCCTACTTTTCCGTAGATCATGTGGGCGGGTTATCCGAGCTTAAGTCGCAGCTTGGTGAGGTGGCTAATTATGATATTTTGAGTTTCAACCCGTTCACCAATCCTGAAATAGCACTGACTACAGCGTTTATTTGGTTGGGGATGAACTGGTGGGCGGCCTGGTATCCGGGGGCTGAGCCGGGTGGCGGAGGGTATATTGCCCAGCGAATGTTTTCAGCTAAAGATGAGAAAAATGCGGTCGGCGGAACCTTGTTGTTCAATATCCTGATGTATGCCGTTCGTCCTTGGCCATGGATATTAGTTGGCTTGGTTGCTCTGGTTGTATTCCCGGGTCTCGAAGATCCGGAAACCGGTTACCCGCTTATGATGCTGGAAGTGTTGCCTGTGGGCTGGATGGGCTTATTGATGGTGGCTTTTCTCTCCGCATTTGTATCCACTATTTCCACTCAGTTGAACTGGGGAACCTCCTACGTGGTAAATGATTTCTACAAGCGGTTCATAAAAAACGAAGAAGAATTTGAGAACAAAGAGAAAGCCCAAAAGCACTATGTGTTCATCTCTCGGGTCGCCACATTACTGATGGCTGCCCTGGGGGTTGGTGTTTCCTACTTCTTTGATTCCGTTTCCGGCGGCTGGGAGTTTATCCTGTCGCTAAGTGCCGGAATTGGAGGCGTACTTTTACTTAGATGGTTCTGGTGGAGAATTAATGCCTGGAGTGAAATTTCAGCAATGATTGCAGCTTTTGCCGGGGCTGTATTTTCGAATCAAATGGGCTATGACTTTTCCGGGAGCATGATATTTACAACCACTTTTTCAACAATAATCTGGTTGGCAGCAACCTTTGTGACCAAGCCGGAATCGGAAGAGACGCTCAAAAAATTCTATGCTAAAGTAACGCCGATGGGCAGCTGGTCAGGGTATAGGGATGGAAACTACACGACCGACCGCTTGCTACCTCAGCTTGTGAATATTGGGATGTCGCTGGGAGCTATTTTCTTTTTCCTATATGGACTGGGGCAAATTTTCTTTTTCAATACAGGAACGGGAATCGGGTTTTTGCTGGGTGGCTGTATCTTTGTTTGGGCGGTGGTGAGGAAGATTTAACAGCCGGCAGAATCAAAAATTTGTTTATAAACCGATAATGTGAAAAATGATTATAGATATAAAGATGAAAATATTATTTTGGCAATCATCTGAGGGTCAGAAACGACCCTTGCGGCTTTAGGTTAACTTTTAGTGTGAATAATGATTGAAAATTTTGGTACTCGCCTTGGGTGGTTTCTCTTAGGTTTTGTTGTATCGGCAGGTTTTTTCAGTTTCGAAGTAAAGGCACAGTCTGACGCCGATTATTTTTGGACTTTTTCTGAAATCCGCTCTGACACAAATAGCGATAACACGCTGGATTATTTTGGGGAGGAAGTAAGCATAACCGGCATCGCTAATATTGAAACCGGCTTACTTCATGAACACTATCTTCAGGCATTTGTGCAGAATGATTCTGCCGGCATGTCCGTATTTGCGATGGAAATAGAAACTCCATTCGGAATAGGCGATAGCATCGTAGCCACAGGGAAAATAGAACGGTACAATGGGCTGGCGGAAGTTCATATTGATTCATACCGGGTTTTTAAGACTTCATCTCCGATTAAAGTACGCTCGTTATCAGAAGTCATAGAGTCCCCACAGGATTATCTGGGGATGTTGGCAGAAGGGGAGGGAAAAATTATTGAAAAAGGCAGCACGTTTAATGGCAAGTATGTGCGCATATCTACCGAAGGCTCATCCAAAAGCATGATGGTGTACGTGTCGAATTTCCACAGTTTGTATGATCAGTTTGACTTTGATGTGTTGGGAGTGGGCGATAGAATTTCCGTAAAAGGGATTATAACAGAGTACAACCCGGAGTTTCCCAAAGAACGAACCTTCAAATTATTTCTCAGAACACCGGAAGACCTGACTTTTCGGGGCATTCCGCAGTTTTATCTGTATTTGATTGCAGCCGCCTCTGCAATGTTAATTATTGTAGTAGTGGGTTGGGTCATAAGCCTTAAGCGAAGCGTGAACGCCAAGACAAAGACGATACAGGCTAACTTAGAGCAAAAGGAGGTTTTGCTAAGGGAAATTCATCACCGGGTAAAAAACAGCCTCGCTATAGTGTCGGGCCTCATTCATCTTCAGGAAGGAAATACGGAAAGCCGGGAAGCAAAGAGAGTACTGCAAGACACCCAAGCACGCATTCAGTCGGTGGCGTTGGTGCATGAGAAGTTGTACAAAACGGAGTCTCTTTCAGAGATCAAGCTCAATACGTATATAAAAGATTTGGTAGAGGCCATCCACAAAACATTTACGGATTACAAAGAAGCCGTTGAGCTCAAATTTGAAATGGAAGAAGTATTACTTGAAACCGAAAGGGTAATTCCCTGTGGGCTTCTGATTAACGAATTAGTGGTTAACGCTTACAAACACGCGTTCAATAAAAACAAGCGCGGTGAGCTTCGCATACGACTAAAGCAAATTGGTGATGATATCGTGCTGATCGTTTCCGATAATGGCCCCGGCTTGCCATCCGGGTTTGATCAGTCGGATGATGAGAGTCTTGGGGCAATTCTCATTAATTCTTTTGCCTCCCGCTTAAAGGCTGGGGTTCAGGTGAATAACAGAGAAGTGGGGGGAGCTGAATACATCTTTAAGTTTCCTTCCGGTAAAACGGCTGATTAACGATCCTCTTTTCGGTACATAAACTTCAGGCCCGACCAGTCGTCATCAACAGCACACACCTTTACATCAACCAACCCGATTTGAAGGCCCAGCGAGCGAACTTCATTCCCGGTGATATCCGTGGTAAGCTTTGACGATTTTTTGATCCAGGAAACCCAAAGGCTTCCGTCTTTAGCCAACTTATCTTTTAATGGAGGAAGCAAGTTGTGGAGCTCTTTTTCATTCCGGCAAAAAAGGTGAATGAAAGGCAGTGGCTTTGAGTGGTTAATATCAACAAAGCGTGAAGCCTCGGGAAGTGGGCCTAATAACTTCTGAAAATAGTCAGGAGGGTTAACAAGCAGGATTGCATAACCGGGCTTGACGCCCAGTTTTTTCAGGAGAGGGGTTCCTGAATAACCGGCCATTGGTCAGTCCTGATACATTTCTGTTACGTTCAGCAGCTTGCGAAGGTCTTCAACTCTCTCGGGCTCTTCCTGCCGTTCATAACTGTGGATGAGATTTCGAATACATCTCAACACAATATCCAGGTTTGTGGCTATCTGAAAATGTTCCGGGCGGGGGTCAATGTTATTCTTCTTCAAAAAGAAATAGCACTGATCGTACGTAACGATGGCGCCGTCATCATAGGGGTCAATCAAAAGCTCTTCTTTATCTCCCACGTAATTCAGCATAAAATGAATGGGCATGTTGATCCCGAAAAAAGGCATCTCCAGCCGGCGGGCGATAAACATGACAATCAGGCTTAGTGAAATAGGCAGTCCTTTTCGCCGATCAATTACCTGGTTTAAAAAGCAATTCCCGGGGGCGTGATAGAATTCTGTATCTCCACGAAAGTTCAGGTCCTCAAAGATGAATTTAAGCATACGCTTCATCTTGCGCTTTTCATCAAGCTTGTACTTGATCTGCGGCTCAATCATCTGGGCAAAGTGATCCAGCTTCTTTTGGTATTCTGAAATGCGAAGCGTCGGGTTTCCAAAACGTGCGAGCGTAAAAATGGCGGTCTCAAGGGATTTTCGGGTCTTAATGCCATTTTCGAGAATTTCTATAAAGTCAGACTCAAGCGTGTCAAAAGTAAGTTTGTGAATCACATCATTCACCCTGCTTTTGGCGTCTTCCCCGCTAATTTCTGAACGATACTCATCCAGCAGGGGCACCGCTTTCTCTCCAAGTTCCTGCAGCCGGGTCTCCACACTTTGTTGAACAAACGGATCAGGATCATCCATTAAAAAAAGCAACGATTCTATTTCTGTCTTTGAAGTCATACTCTCATTTCATTTGCTTGGCGGTCAAGATATTGATTCACTCAGCCAATTACTTCTTATAAATGCCGTTTGTAACCGTTATATTTCACGGCTCCGACAATCAACCACTCAACCATTTTATGGATATAAATGTTTCTTCAGAAATAGGTCACCTGCAGGGAGTAATCGTTCACACGCCCGGCCATGAGGTTTCCCTGGTAAATCCCGAGCTTAAAGATGAACTGTTGTTCGACGACATCATCTTTGAGGAAGATGCAAGGATAGAGCATTTGGATATGCTGGAGGTTTTTAAAACGGCCATGCCGGCAGCTGGAAATGTGATCGAGATTCTGGATCTTTTGACAGAGGTATTTAAGAATGAAGACGCCCGCCTGTTTTTTATTGAACAGCTGATTAAGGAGTTTCCGGAAGAAAACCTGCATGTGGTGGAAAAGGAACTTCGGAAACTTGATCCTAAAGAACTGCTGGTGTTTGTGACCCAGGGATACCTGGAGCGCTCGAAAGGGTTTTCCCTGAATCCCTCTCCCAACCTGCTTTTTACGCGGGACCTGGCAGCAGTCGTAGGAGACAATATTCTTATTTCAAGAGCTGCGAAAAAAGCCCGCATGCGAGAGTCGCTGCTTATGGAAACCTTGGTGGAGTTTCATCCTTTGTTTGAAAGCGTAAGGGAAGATGCCATTAAAATATCCGGGCATCAGTCCATAGAAGGCGGTGATGTATTGGTGGTTTCAGACAAGCTTGTGCTCATCGGGATGAGCGAACGAACATCCTTCAGCGGATTGATGAAGGGCACAGAAGGTCTGCTGAACAGCGGAGTGGAAACAGTGTTGGCGGTAGATATCCCCAAACAGCGTTCGTCCATGCACCTTGATACTATTTTTACGTTTGCTGATGAAAGCGAGTGCATCGTATTTCCCCCGGCTATTTTAGAGCAGAAAAACAATGTTGTTGCCCTGTTTAAGGATGGGGATTCCATCAAGACAGAAATGAAAAGCTCGTTACAATCAGCACTTGAAGAAGAAACCGGAAGAGACTTTAATTTCATCAAGTGTGGTGGCGAAGACCGTACTAATCAATTCCGTGAACAATGGACTGATGGCGCCAACGTTTTTGCCCTGGCGCCCGGTGTAATTGTAGGTTACGAGCGTAATACCAATACCTTTAACACCTTGGTTGATCATGGCTATGACCTGATGAACCAGTTTGAGTTTATTGAAGAATACGGCAAAGAAGGGTTCACCCCTAAAGAAGGACAGAAGATAGCCATCAGTTTCCAGGGTCATGAGTTGTGCCGAGGGCGAGGCGGAGCACGATGTATGACACTTCCGATTTCAAGAAAGTCATTAACCCAATAACAAGAGACGATTGAGTTCAAATCCATATCAAGAGGAAGTTACGAGCGATTTTGAAGTCCTTTCCAGAAAAGAGGAGCCCAAGAACAAACCCGACACCAAGACGATTCTAAAACATCTGGGGCTGTTCTTACTCACATTTTTCTTTGTGACTATGACCGGCGCCAATTTTGTAGGCTTTGAACCGGTTCTTTTCCCATTTGCCATACCCAACACAACCGACATACTCAGAGGCCTCTTATTTGCCGGGTTGTTTCTATCCTTCCTTACGGTTCATGAATTCGGGCACTACTTTGCCGCGGTTCGCCACAACATAAAAGTGACGCTGCCCTATTATATTCCACTTCCCATCGGGATAGGTACAGTAGGGGCGGTGATCAGGATTAAAGAACGAATCCGAAAAATGCACAAGCTGTTTGATGTAGGGGCATCAGGTCCTATAGCCGGTTTCATCGTGGCATTGGTTGTACTAATGATTGGTTTTGCCACTTTACCCGAACCGGCCGAGTATGTGCAAAACTTTTCCGGGCACGAGGAGCTGAAAGAATATGTTGCTCAAAATGGAACCTATCCGGAGTTTATTACAGATGAAGTGGAAGGTCAGGGTGTATTAACCGTTGGGAATACGCTGTTATATTCTGCGTTGGCATCTATGTTTGATAACGTTCCGCCCATGTGGGAGATGTATCATTATCCCTTTTTATTTGCGGGATGGCTCGGCCTGTTTTTTACCGCACTGAACCTGATGCCGGTGGGTCAGCTGGATGGTGGACACATTTTGTATTCTCTTATTGGATACAAAAAGCACAGGGTGGTGGCAAGGCTGTTTTTTACCATGATCACTGCTATTGGTGGAGCGGAAGCCATTCCTCTGCTCCGGGAGTTTATTGCTGGCTATACCACCATGCCTTTAGCGGAATATGTAGTGTGGGGATTCATCTTATTCGTGCTCATGAATCGCGCCTTCCGCTCAGATCGTTATTGGATTTTTGCGATGATGGCCGCCTCAATTATAGGATCGGTTGTCTATGATTATGCTGTGGGCGGTGTGGAGGCCGGTCAGGCGTCGTATATATGGGTTGTATGGAGCTTTTTTATGGCATTTGTGGTTGGCGTGGAACATCCGCCGGTCGATATTGAAGAAAAATTATCCCCGGCCCGGCGCGTGATAGGCTGGCTGAGTATGCTTATCTTTCTGCTCTGTATTAGTCCGAACCCAATTTATATGAACTGATGAAATCAATGAGAACTTTACTTTTTATCATCCTTACAGCAGGGCTTCTAACGGCCTGCAATCAATCCGAACAAAAAGCTGAACAAGAACAAACGCTTGAGCAGCAGGTTAACAGTTTGGTGGAAGAAGCCAAGTTCGAGGATGCTATGGCTATTCTGGATGGCCGCCCGACTTCCCCGGAAGTAGTGGCCCTGAAAGAAAATGTGCACCTGCAACACGGTATTTACCTGATCTATAATTCGGACCCTTCGCAGATGCGGGAAAATGCGAATAATGCACTGCGTGAATTTATTGCCGTATTGGAAATCAACCCGGAAAATGAGAAAGCCATTGCTGAAACCGAACAAATTTTGGGCATCTACCGAACATTTCCTGACCGCAGTCCGGAGCCGGAAATCATGGAAAAGCTAAAAGAATTAGGCTTCGAAATTTAACTTTTAGGCACTCCCGGCGTGTCAGAAAGCAGCTAAATTAGCGTTATCACACTAAGTCTGTGGTCCAATGAGCGATAAGAAAACAACACCTACCATTAAGAATCGAAAGGCCAGCCACGATTACCATATCGAGGAGACCTATGAAGCAGGGTTGGTTCTGAAGGGAACCGAGGTGAAATCGCTGCGCCAGGGCAAGGCCAGTTTCGCTGATACCTTTGCGTTTATCCAGAATGGTGAAGTGTATTTGCGGGATATGTACATTAAGCCCTACGAGCACGGCTCCTATTACAATCACAATGAAACCCGTCCTCGAAAATTACTGCTCAACAAGCGGGAAATACGAGAGCTCGAAAAAGCAACCGAACAAAAGGGCTATACCATTGTGCCGCTAAAGCTCTACTTCAAAAAAGGAAATGCCAAAGTGCTGATCGGTGTAGCCAAAGGTAAGAAGCAATACGACAAGAGAGACTCCATCAAAGAAAAAGACGTGAAGCGACAGATAGAGCGCAATGTGAAGGGGAATTATAAGATTAATATGTGATTAATTTCTATCAGCGCACAAAATTAACCAATTCAACGAATCAATGGGGGGCGGGCATGTTGCTGTCACAAAATGAAGTTCAGTTCTATCAAAATAATTCCTACCTAATCAAAAAGGGGCTCTTCAAAAATGAAATCGACTCTATCTCAAAAATGGTAGATGAAGTAGCATCATGGGGTGATGACTATTCAAAGTGGCTGCGGTTTTATGAGATGGATGATCCAACTAAACTATCACGGGTGGAAAACTTTGCTCCATATCATGATGAGTTGAATAAGATACTGACGGGCCAAAGAATGATCAGTTTAGTAACCGAGTTAATGGGCGAAAAAGCCGTTCTTTATAAAGAACGTATAAATTATAAATACCCGAATGGAGGAGCACATTCTGCACACCAGGATGGGGTTGCCTATGAAAAGGGAATGGAAATGAAATTTGATGCTGATTCGAGCCCGTATATTTCATTCTTGATAAGCATCGACCCGGCTACTGAATCAAACGGGTGTCTGGAAGTTGTACCCAACTGGCCTCTTGAGAAGCTGGAAATTTTGCCAATGGAACAGCCATATCCGGAGCATCCTAACTTTTCAAAAATCTCGCAATCTATAGAGGATGAACTCGAATGGAAGAAGTTGAAAACGGAGCCCGGAGATGTGATCTTTTTCACAGAGCGCCTGCCCCACCGGTCACAACGAAATAACTCCGATAAAAGCAGGAGAATTTTGTATGGAGTATATAACCCGCTTTCAGAAGGGGATAAACGGGAAGAATATTATGAAAAAAAGCGGGTAAATATAAACGATAAGCGCTATCTGGTTGGCAATCCTCACGCCCCGGTTAAAACTGGTCAGAAATAACAAAACCCCACTCTCAGATAAGAGCGGGGTTTTCATGTAAATTCAACAGGAAAGCCTGTAAGCCGGATTCTGTTCCCACACAATGTGTGCGGGTGGTAATCATTTATCTGGCGCATTCCACCCGATGGCGTCACGACAAGTGGCGTATACCATCTGCATGAACTTGCATCCCGCGAGGTTTGCCGTGCCCCCATTGTTGCCTTTGGGGCGGTGAGCTCTTACCTCACCTTTTCACCCTTACTCCAACGCGGAGCGTTGAAAACTCCAAGCACCAAAAATCAAATTCCAATGCTCAATTAAAGTTTATAGTTGTTCATTGGAGTTTGCGGCTTGGAATTTCTCAGCGCTCCGCGCTGAAGCGGTCTGTTTTCTGTTGCACTGTCTGTCATCCCGCCATTCCTGACGAGAAGCCTCCCCTTCGCCGGCTGAACCGAATCGGGGAGCGCGGTACTTGTTGGTGTCCGGACTTTCCTCCCGGCACATAATTGTACCAAGCGATTACCCGGCTTTCCTGTGAACTAAAGATAGGCTTTTTTTTTGTATGAACTAACCAAGGTTGTTCAGCCATTATCGTAGGGACAATTCATGAATTGCCCCTACGATAATCGGTTAGATTGTTCAGGCAAGCAGAAACAAAAAAGGGAAGTGCTCGACTTCCCTTTTTTAAACAATGTGCTGATCCGAAAACTATTCTTATCAGATAGAGAGTTCTTCTTTAGCGTTGTCAAAGAAAGACTGATCTACCACTATACGCCCGCTGTTTTCATCGATGATGATTTTATTTTTTCTGCGGACTTCAACCTGGGTTTGTGGAGGCAGCGCCATTCCAAGAGCGGCACCACGGTCCATGGCAACAACAGCCATTCCGTTGTTCAGCCCGTCGCGTAAGCGATTGTAGCTGCGCATGTAACGATCGTCAATTTCCTTTTCTACCTCTTCACGCTTTTTAAGAAGTTGCTTCTCTTCCTCTTCAGTAGATTTGACTACATCATCAAGGCTTTCGCTTTTTTCGTCGTAAAGCTTTTGAGCAGCGTCGAGTTCTTCCTTGGCTTTGTCAATTTCAGGGCCAATTTCCTCTTTACGCTTCTCGATTTCTTTAAGTCGGGACTCCGCATTTTCAATCACTTGCTTTTGAGCTTCGATCTCTTTGGTCAGAGCATCGTATTCGCGATTATTGCGTACGCTCAACTGCTGATCTTCGTACTTCTGAATTTTTTCTTCAGAACTTTGCAGATCAAGCTTAAGATTATCGTACTCGACCGTGAGGTTTTGATCTTCCTCTTCGAGGTTATTGAGCTTTGCTTGCTTTCGGGCGATGTCTGTCTCCAGATCCAGCACTTCTTCCGGAAGATCTCCCCGAAGCTGTTTCAGCTCGTCAATGCGACTGTCTATGTATTGGAGGTTGGCTAATTTTTGTAATACTTCGTTCATGGAGTGAGTTTCAGCTTGGTTGAATAGTTTTCGGTTCAGGCTCCGATACATATACCTGCATCGGGTTCGTTACGGTTCGCGTTACAGAAACAGTAAGTTCTTCAAAGGCTTCGGATAGCTCGTTTTTCAGGGCTTCGGCAACAGGGAATTCACTTTCATAGTGGCCGACGTCCAGTAGAAGGAAGTCATCGGCTTCAGTGAAATAATCATGGTACTTAATATCGGCGGTTACCAGAGCCTGGGCTCCGGCTGCAATGGCTTTGTTCTTCAAAAACACGCCGGCCCCGCCACATACGGCCACGCTTTTAATTCGGTCTACATCTCCGGAATATCGTATGGCCTTTACATTCAATGCTTTCGATACCAGGTGCAAAAATTCATTTTTACCAATTCCTTCTTCGGGATATTCTCCTAAAACTCCCATCCCAAAATTCTGAGAGGTTGAAGCAAGATCTATCACCTGAAAACTTCCCTCTTTAAGCATCCCCTCTTTGTTGAGGGCTTTTTTCAGGACAGACACGTTATGTTGGTCAATGATTGCTTCAAAACACTTCAGCCCGTCTTCACGGCTGTTTACATCAAAGTGGTGAGCCTCTTCCGCAGAGTGATAATTCAGCAACTTCAGTACAGCGTCACTGTCTTTATGAGAGGTGATAAGGCGGATCTTTCGGCTTATGGAATAATTCTTGTCAAGAAACTTAAGGTTATCCAGCCCCAGCATATTGGCGAGCACAAAAGAGACGCCATCGAGCGCGGCATCTAAGTTGGTGTGAGCGACAAGCAAGCCAATGTCGTTTTTAATGAGCTTGTAAATTATACGACCCTGCTCATCGGTGGGATTAATACTTCCAATCTTGCTAAAAATAAGCGGGTGATGAGCTACAATAAGTTCGCATCCGGTTTCAATGGCTTCAGCTACCACGCTGTCGGTTACATCAAGGCAGGTGAGAATAGAGGTTACCTGCGCATTCGGGTCTCCTACGAGTAATCCGACATTATCATAATCCATTTTTACTTTGGGAGGAGCCCACTGATTGAGGAAAGTAGATATTTGCCGGATTCGGGTTGACATGCTATCTATCTCCTTGCACTTTGAAACCCGACGACCTTCTGGACGGATGATGTATGAAAAGTATGAGTTTGAATACGTTCAATAAATCAGTAACCATTAATTACGATAACCTTAGAGCTTCCAAAAATAAGGCTTATTGATGAATGATAAAAGCTTATCTTATGGTTAATTACACTGAAGAGCTAAAAAAGAACATTTTTTGCAATGAGTGACCAAGATATCGCCCGAAATCTTAAATCAATTCAACAAAAAATTGAAAAGGTTGCAACAGACGCCGGCAGAGACCCGAAAGAGATTACCCTTGTTGCGGTAAGTAAAACCAAGCCCAATGAGGATATTTTAGAAGCCGTTACCGCCGGGCACCTGCAGTTCGGGGAAAACCGGATGAAAGAGCTCGAGGACAAGATGGCTGAAATTGAGCTCACGGACGTGGTTTGGCATTTCATCGGAAACATTCAGACCAATAAAATCAAATATATCGCAGACCGGGTAAACTGGATTCATTCTGTTGAGAAGGCAAAGTACTTGAAAGAAATTGAGAAGAGAGCCGGCAAAGCCAACCGGGTAGTAAACGCCTTGATTCAGGTAAACATCAGCGGGGAGAAACAAAAAGGCGGGTGCGAACCGGAAGACCTGGCTAATATTTTAGAGTCTGCCCAGAATTACGACCATGTAATAGTACGGGGACTGATGGGGATGGCAACTTTTGTGGATGACCCGGAAGACGTTCGCTCAGAGTTTAAGCTGCTGAAAGAACTGTTCGATTCCCACCAGAAATACAACGAAGGAAGTGTGAACCTGGAGCACCTGTCTATGGGTATGACCAACGATATGGAGGTGGCTATTCAGGAAGGGGCAACCATGGTCAGAATCGGTAGTGCCATCTTCGGCGAGCGCAACTATGATTAGCTTGCTCCGTAGTAATTTTCAGCTATATTTGAACTATTAAACAAAACATTGAGGGCATTATGTTATTTGGATTACCGTGGTACGCATTGATTCCTATGATCGCTATAATTGGCGGTCTGGTGTATGCTTACAAAGAGAAAGAACTGGAAATGGAAGAAAAGAGGATGGGCAGCTCCCGCGAGCTGAACGAGATGAGGAAGATCGTCCATAACCTGAAATCCAGAATTGAAAACCTGGAAGCGATTGTCACTGAAGAAGAAAGAAAGTCGTCCGGAGAACCAGCAAACTCGTTAAGGGATATTGAAATTGATGATGAAGTTGAGGGGCAAAATTCCGATAATACCGGATCAAAACGGAAGACAAGAGCTTAATAGAAGGAGCTGTTATGCCTAATGAAATAGTATTGTTATCTATTATTGCTATTATATTTGGAACCGGACTCGTGAGTTTGGTTTTGACGGGGATTTATAAGCTCATTAAAGCAAAAATTGATCAGGGCAGTGGTGGAAGAAGTGAGATTAATCCTCAGTTTTTTAAGGCATTGGGAGAGTTTAAAAAGAATACGGAGCGCCGGCTGTCTAACCTCGAAGAAATAGTTTCGGATATTGAAGAGGAGCGATACCTGGTAGACGACAGTGAAAAGTCGATGCCGGAAATTGAAATAGAAGAAGAGGAAGTGCGTTCATCATCAAAAAAAGAAAAAGACGACGACGGAAATCTGCGGAACATGTTAAATGAATAAATAGTATTTTTATTAAGCTTTAAGGTCCACGAAAAACATTTGGTTATGAAACTCACTCCGCTTGAAATAAAACAACAAACTTTTGAAAAGGGACTTCGCGGGTACGACACGGCAGATGTGCAGGCTTTTCTAACGCTGGTATCTAATGAATTTGAACACCTGATTAATAAGAACAAAGAGCTTGAGCAGCAAATTGACAAGCTGACGGAAAGGGTAAAACACTACGAACGGGTGGAAGATGCTCTTCACGAAACGCTGCAGACCGCCAAAGAGTCAATGGAGCAAAAGGTATCCGGTGCTAAGCAAGAAGCTAAGAATACCCTGGAAAAAGCCGAGATGGAAGCCGATGCCATCATCAAAGAAGCCAACCACAACCGGCAGCAAATTCGCCAAAGCATTTTAAGGCTGCTGGATCGCCGGGAAGAAATCATCAATGGAATTACTTCTTATCTTGAAAACGCCAAGAAGTCGGTGGAGCAATTCAGTAAAGATGAAATGGAAGTGTTTCAGCTTCCCAAAGAAGAGCGGTTAGAAGAATCGCTGGAAAACCCGACGCGGCCTACCAAGTTTATGCTTGATGAGGAAAATGAAACGGATGGTTTAGATTCAGCCGGCAAAGGCGATGAAGATGAGGACGAAGAGGATCACGCATTCCCTCCCGGCAGCGACCGTCTTGACGATATTCTTGATGAAATAGATTAGTGGTTGTCGTATTTTTGCACTTCTGTATTTAATCAACAGCACCTTCTAATTACATTCTATGAAATACGATACGGTTGAGGAATTTCGCAAGAAAAGAGACGAAGCAGTTCAGTTTATTAAGGGAGAAACAGAATTCCAGCCGGAGTATTTGCTTATTCTGGGAACCGGCCTCGGTCAACTTGCCGATGAAATAGATACCGAGCATGTAATCAGTTATGCCGACATCCCTCACTTCCCGGTTTCAACCGTTGAAAGCCATGCCGGTAAGCTGATTTTTGGACGCCTTGGCGGAAAAGATGTGGTAGCTATGCAGGGGCGCTTTCACTATTACGAAGGTTACACCATGCAGCAGATTGCTTTCCCTGTACGGGTAGCAAAAGCCATCGGAGCTCAGTCGCTTTTTGTAAGCAATGCCTGCGGGGGACTGAATCCAAATTTCAGTCGTGGTGATATCATGCTGATTAAGGATCATATCAACTTCTTGGGGGATAATCCTCTTATCGGCCCCAACGATGATGAACTCGGTCCACGCTTTCCGGATATGAGCGAGCCTTATACCGAACGTCTGCTGGAACTGGCGGAGAATGTAGCCCTCGAAAACTCCACCAAGATGCACCAGGGAGTGTACCTTGCCGTGACGGGACCTATGCTGGAAACCAAAGCTGAGTACCGCTATATGCGCCAGCTGGGTGCAGATGTAGTGGGAATGAGTACCGTGCCCGAAGTGATTTCTGCGGTTCACATGGGAATGGATGTACTTGGTATTTCTGTAATTACCGACGAGTGCTTCCCGGATGCCTTAGAGCCGGTGGATATTGAAGATGTACTGGCTGCAGCAGCAATGGCGGAGCCTAAAATGACCCAGGTAATTATTAATGTTTTGGAGCGGTTATAACAACTTTTTATCCACAAAAAGCGTTACTTTTCCACAAAGTATTGCATTACTACCGACAATTCCTTTTTTATAATAAACAGCAACCAATAGCCTACCTATATGCACCAGCATTTTGATGGATTCGATGACGAACAGTGGGACGAATTCAAGTGGGAAGCTCACTTAAATGAAGTAGAGAAAAAGAGCGAACAGCTACGCAAGTTTATCGCCTCTGACCCCAAAGGGAATATACCAAGATGGCTGACCTTGCTTCAGGAAAGCCAGAATGAAGACGATGCTTTCGAAGCGTATGTTGAAGAAGAGTTGCTTATGGACGAAGCCTATTTCCCGGAAGACGAAGATGATTGGGACGATGAGGATGATGACTGGGATGACGAAGACTTCTTGTTTGGTCTGAACGAAGATGGCTTCATGGATCAAGCCGATGAAGATTTCGATGAATTTGACGAAGGTGAAGAATGGAAAAGTCTGAGCGACCAGTACATGTACACCGATTACGGCTCACTCGAAGACCTGGATGCTTTCTATGAAGCTAAAGAGTTTGCTGTTGACATCCTTAAGTGGGCAGAAACAGTTCCTGTAAAACAGCAGTCTAAAGATTTCCAGGAATTTGTGGATGAAAGCCTGAAGATTGGCGCCAAGCTTGCCGGCGGACATTCTTTTGGGTTTGAACCGGAATACATTGGGGCCAATATCGCATACTCCAAAAAGGCGCTGGCCAGTGCGAATCACGCCCTTGAACTGCTACAGTCTCTTAAAAAGAAATCACTCTTCGTGAAAAAAGAGTACTTGGAATTTCATTCCGTATTGTTTGAACTGAGAAATGATATCGGAATCTATATTCAGGAGCTGCGCGACCAATTTCGCCTCGGGTTAGAGTGAGAAAGTGTTAATGTGTTTACGTGTAAACGAGAAACAGAAGACGTAAACACATTAACACGTATAGACGTTATTCCCAGATTCCTACCTCTTTATTTCCATCTGAATCGGTTGCCGCGCGGAACATAGACCCGGTATTCGTTTTCATGGAGAAATTCCCATACTTGTCAACGGCAATGAAGCCCGCATCGCCCGGTTCAAGTACATCATCCACCAGGTAATCCATAGATTGTTGCAGTGTGGCATTTTTAAACTCCATGTAAGCCGCCAATGTGTGTGCCGATACATTCAGCATAATCTTTTCTCCCCATCCGGTAGCAGAAACGGCAACAAGGTCGTTTGCATAGGTTCCGGACCCGATGATGGGAACATCACCTACACGCCCATACTTTTTATTAGTCATGCCGCCGGTGGAGGTAGCCGCTGCCAGTTTACCGTTTTTGTCGAGAGCAACGGCGCCTACAGTACCATATTTCCAGGCTTTTTGTTGGTTCGTTTCAATGAGACCGGATTCCTGCTCTGCAGCCTGTGCTCTTTTTAAAGATTGAAACCGGCTTTCGGTATAGAAATATTCGGGATCTACCCGTTCTACATCTGTTTGGTCAGCAAAGGTTTCTGCTCCATCTGCAGAAAAGAATACGTGCTTGGAATCAGTCATGACTTTGCGAGCCAGTGAAACCGGGTTTTTAACCGTAGTTACACCCGTGATGGCTCCGGCATTCAGTGTTGCGCCGTCCATGATGGCGGCATCCAGCTCATTCTTTCCTTCAGAGGTGAAAACGGCACCTTTTCCGGCATTATACAGTTCGTTGTCTTCCAGGTAGTTCACCGTTTTCTCAATGGCATCGAGGGCGGAACCGCCATTCTCCAAAATTTCGGCACCGATGTTCAGCGCCTCCTCCAGGGATTCCATGTAAGCTTGTTTGCGGTCTTCAGGCATGTCTTTAGAAACATATCCCGCCCCGCCATGTAAAGCGATAGCCCACTCTTTTTGTTCAGGTTGAGGAGCATTATCGTTTTGAGGTTGTGTACAGCTGCTAAGTACTAATAGTGAAAGAAGAGCAAAGAAAATGTTTTTCATAACAGGTAGTTAGTTAGATTTAAGAGGGATTATAACTCACATAAAGTCCATTATAAAGTGCCGTTTGTTTCATTTACCTATTTTAGCAGATAAAAAACCACAGCAAACAAAACGTTCATCGAGATATCAGGTGCGTTTATCGAATAAATTTAAATGACGGCTTAAAGCTTTATTTCTTTGGTGTGCAATCTTAATTAATCACTGAAATTATGAAAAAGACGATAACTAAAGTTTTGATCCTTCCGCTGTTGGTGCTCAGCCTGTCCGGATGTTTTCTGAAATCGGTTCACCCCTTATTTACAGCTGAAGAAGCCATCCTGTTAGAAGGATTGGATGGTACTTTTGAAAATGGAGATCAGCGGTGGACATTCGCTTCAGATAATAACCCGAAAATGCTCGCGGAGTTGATTCGGAAATATCCTGATGAAGATATAAGTTTTGATCCCGGAGAAGAAGACTCGCTAAAAATGAACGCATACCTGATTTTATTTGAGGAGACCGATGAACCTAACATTACACCGGTGTTATTTTTAGGAAAGGTGGGCAAGCTGAATGGTCAATATTATCTTAATCTTAAGCTTTTTGATGTTGATTTGGGAATGTCTGCTTCCCCGGTTATTACTCACAGGTTTAACATTAATACTTTCTCGAGGATTGATGTTCAGGACTCGAAACTGGTGATGGAGCACCTTGAAAGCAGCTGGATCAAAGATCAAATTCTGAATAATCGTGTTCGTATAAAGCACGAAGTGGTACAAGCCGATTATGATGATTCTACGGAGATATTAATCACCGCTTCAACCCCCGAACTGCAACAGTTTGTTGAGAAATATGGGGATGAAGAAGATGCTTACCAGGATCCGTTAACACTGAAAAGGGTGCCAGATGCGGTTCAGTAAACTGTTTAATAAGAAACTGCTTATGTACGTGGTGTTCTGGGCAGTTTCTTTTTATGCCGGATTGGAAGTGTTCAGTCGTACAGGCGACATTCGGACCATCGATGTTATTTACACCTTTCTGTTCCATGTTCCCTTTGTTATCATCGTTTCATTGCATGCCTTTCTTCTAATTCCGAACTACCTGGCTAAGTCTCGCTTTTGGTTGTACGGGCTAACCCTTATAGTATTATTAGGGATGGCATACCCCGCTTATAATTTCTCTTTTTTGCTGCTTTCTGATTGGCTGTTTCCCGGATACTATTTGGTCGGGGTTTATGGCTTTATCGAGGTAACAGGTTTCGCTGTCCTTTATTTGATTTTAAGTTCAACGCTTGAGTTCGGAAGAAGTTGGTTTGAGGTATTGAGGAGCAGAAATAAAATTGCTGAGCTGGAATCCGAGAAACGGGTATCAGAATTGAAAGCCCTGAGGGCACAAGTAAATCCGCACTTTTTATTTAACTCGCTGAATACGATTTACAGTGAAGCCCTCAAGAAAAGTGATAAAGCGCCGGCGCTGATTCTGAAATTATCGGATATGCTACGCTATGTGGTTGATAAGATGGATCAGGAGCAGGTTTTGCTGGAAGAAGAGATAGAATACCTTACTCACTTTGTAGATTTACATAAAGAGCGGTTGAATGAGCCTGATAAAGTTCACTTTAGCACAGAGGGTGATTTTTCAGGAAGGAAAATTGCCCCGCTGCTGTTAATCATTTTTGTAGAAAACTGTTTCAAGCATGCAGACCTGACGGATGAGGAAGCTCTGATATCCATCCAGATAAAACAGGAAGCAAAGGGATTAATTCTGCACTGTAAAAACACCGTTTATGAAAAGGGAAATAAGGAGGAAAAGACTTCAGGAACCGGCCTTCAGAATGCCAAAAGAAGATTAGATCTCGCCTACGGTGGAAGCTACAGCCTCGACATTAACCAACAGGAAAACCTGTATGAACTTACATTAAAACTGGGGACAGGATGATGCGTTGTGTAATAATCGATGATGAACCGGCCGCTCGATCCGTTCTGGAACAATACATTGCCGACACTCCTGAACTGCAGCTGACAGAATCGTGTAAAAATGCCTTAGAGGCCCGGAAAGTGGTAAAGGAAAAGGATGTTGACTTACTGTTTCTGGACGTCAACATGCCGCGCTTGTCCGGCATCGAGTTTCTTAAAACGCTGAATAATGCACCTCGGGTAATTTTAACCACCGCTTACTCAGAATATGCGTTGGAAGGGTATGAACTGGATGTAGTGGATTACCTGCTTAAACCGTTCTCATTTGAGAGGTTTTTGAAAGCAGTGGATAAAGCGTGGGATAAAACGGAAGCAAGTCAAGCGGCCGATCAGGTCATCACCATCAAAGCGGATGGTAAGTTATACAGGGTTGGGGTGAATGATATTATGTTTGCAGAAAGCCAGGGCGATTACATCACGGTTCACACTAAAGAAAAGAAACTGACCTTCAATCAAACACTGAAAGACTTTTACAGCCAGCTGCCTGAATCACTGTTCAGTCGTGTTCATAAATCCTATGTGGTTGCCCTTGCCAAAATTGACTATTTGGAAGGAAATCTCATCAAATTGGGAAATCACTCCCTGCCGGTTGGGAAGGCATACAAAGAAGCCTTTCTGGAGAAGTACACCGCGTGATTGCATAAAAAAAGGCGGCCTCAGCAAAGACCGCCCCTCTATACGTAAATAAATAATAACTACACGAACCTATGCTTCCACGGGTTCACTTTCTACGACCTGTACATTCAGGTGTAATTTAACTTCATCAGCTACAACCACGCTGCCGGCTTCGGTTACCGCACTCCATTTAAGCCCGAATTCCTTTCGGTTGATGGAGCCATTAATTTCAAATCCGGCTTTGGTTTGTCCGTATGGATCGCTTACGGTTCCGCCATGCTCAGCGTTCAGGGTCACTTCTTTGGTGATGTCGCGGATGGTTAAGTTTCCGGTCAATTCGTAGGTATCCCCACCGGTTTTTTTGAATGAAGTGGACTCAAAATTGAGTTTGGGAAATTTTTTGGCGTTGAAGAAGTCGTCAGACTTGAGGTGAGCATCTCTGTCTTCATTGTTGGTGGTAATGCTGTCGATGTCAGCTTCAAAGGTAACAGATGCATTCTCGAAAGAGTCGTCTTCTGTCTCTAACACACCGTTAAAGCTTTTGAAATTGCCGGTTACGGTCGAAATAACCAGGTGCTTCACTTTAAACTGTATCTCTGAATGAGTTGGGTCGATATTCCAGGTTGCCATAATAATATAAGTTAGGTTAGTATTAAATAGTTTAATGTTGAACTAAATGTATGCACAGATAACTCAACCCGACAATAGAAAGTTCCTATTGCCCTGATTTTAGCTTCCATAGACTGAATGAACCGACCGGCAACAGGGTTAGTCCATTGCGATGAAGATGACAAGGCCCTTTTTAATAAAGAATTACAGAAAAGGCAGCGCCCTCTGTTTACCTTAATCATGCTTCCAAGACTAAAATCAACGTTAATTTATTCCCCCAAATGAAAAAGAAACTAACGTATCTGTTGCTGATGGCCTGTTTTACATATCCCGGATCTGCAACAGCTCAGGATTCATCATCCACGATTAATGTATTTTTAGATTGCCGAAGAACATGTGATGAGAGTTTTGTCCGTGATGAAATTCAGTTCGTTAATTACGTCCGTACAAATGAAGATGCGGATGTGCATTTGCTGATCACCCGTCAACAAACCGGAAGCGAGGGGCAGGAATATACGCTTGAGTTTATTGGAGAAAATGATTTTTCAGGGGTAAACGATGTAATGATATTCTATTCTCCGGAATCGGATACCGAGGATGAAAGGAGAAATGGATTAAACCAGTACATAAAACTGGGTTTGTTTCCTTACTTAAAAGATAGGCCGGTAGCCCAACGGTTAATTATTGATTTTGACGCGGCAAACGAAGGGAAACAACAAGAGCAAAGAGATGACTGGAACTTTTGGGTGTTTGATATAAATGCCGATACGGATTTGGAAGGAGAGAAGTCTGAAAATGAATTTTCGCTAAACGGTCGGCTAAGTGCAGAAAGGGTAACTCCGGAATGGAAGTTTGAGTTTGAAGTGCAGCAGTACTACGAGAAACAGACTTTTGAAGATGATGGCGAAACCGACACGTTTACCCGCGAAAGCAGATCGGCAGAAGCACTGTTAGTTAAAAGCCTGGGAGATCATTGGTCGGCCGGTATTTCATCAGAAGCTCGCCACTCTACAAGAAGTAACTATGATTTATTGCTGGAAGGAAGTCCGGCGATAGAGTACAGCGTATTCCCGTACCGCGAATTCACTAAGCGGGAAATTACCTTTCTGTATAGATTTACCGTGGGGCTTTATGAATACAATGAAGAAACCGTTTATGGCAAAACTTCCGAGAAATTATTACAGCAGCAGCTAAGTTCCCAAATCAGGTTTACGCAACCCTGGGGTGAATTTGAGGCCCGGATTGTTGGCTCCGCATTTCTGCATGACTTTACCAAAAACAGGATAGGAACCGACCTGCAGCTGGACTTCAGGATTTTTCGTGGTTTGTCGGTCTATTTCAGGGGAGAATATGACTGGATTAACAATCAACTTTCCATCCCTGCCGGTGGTATCACCGAGCAGGAGCAGCTGCTGAACCTGAGAGAACGGGCAACCTCCTATTCTTATGAACTCAGCTTTGGCCTGGAACTAAGCTTTGGTTCTATTTACAACAATGTGGTGAACCCGAGATTGTAAGTGAATGCTTTAAGCGAAAATAATTAAGCCGACTCCAGCACCTCTTTACTAAAGGTAAGAGTAAAAACGGTGCCTTTATCTGAAGAGCTAAAAGAATAGTCTTCGGCTATTTGTTCAGATAACATATCGATTAGTGACAGTCCTAATGAGTCACTTTCACTGGGATTGAAATTACTGGGTAACCCGACACCATTATCTGAAATTTTAAGGTGAGCTTTATCTCCACATGAATCAGGGTTCAAATCTAAAGTCACAAGGCCCTTCTGCATGCCTCTGAATGCATGTTTAAATACATTGGTCAGTACCTCATTAACAACTAACGAACAAGTTAAAGCATAGTCAACGGGGATGGTGAGAGGTTTACAATTAAACACTAATTCAACCTCAACATCTGTCTGTAATGTCTTCTTAATTGTTTGAGCCAGAAGCTTAAGGCGTTCACTAAAATCTAAGGCCGCATAGTTTTTGGTTTGGTAAAGTTGTTCATGAATGCTGGCCATGGTATGAATTCTGGCTATGCTGTCAAGTAACCGGTCTAAAACAGCTTCATTCTGTTCATCAGAAGCTTGTAAATGAAGCATGGTGACTAAGACGGAAAGGTTGTTCTTAATACGATGGTGGATTTCTGAAAGCAGGGTTTCCTTTTCCCTGAGCGAATCCAGAATTTGCTCGTGTTTAATCTGCCGTTCCGTTATATCCCGGGTATTCACAACGTATCCCTTAACAGCAGGGTCATTGCTAAGGTTTGTGATCGTGCCTTCCAGCCACCTCCATTGTTTCTCATTATTCAAAAAACGAAAAGGGTTAATCTGAACTGTTTCGTTGTTAGATAGAGAAGTAAATAATGTGTAGAGTCTGTCTTTATCATCTTGATGGATAAGGTCGAATGCATTTTTATCCATGAAGTATTCCGGAGGAAGATTAAGTACGTTCTTTGATGCCGGACTGGCGTACGTATAGTTACCTTCTTCATCAAGGATGGCAATCATATCCATCCCGTTTTGTACTAAAGCTTTGAACCTTCTCTCATTAAGTTCAAGATCTTCCTCGGCCTTTCTGCGCTCCGTTACATTCTGGCTGATACCATAAAACCTGATACACTGTCCGTCAGCGTATTCAGGCTCACCGGTAGCTCTTATCCATCGTTCATCACCTTTGCCGCTTATAATTTTTAATTCAACATCAAATGGGATCTCATGTTCAATAGCGTCATAGGCGGCTTTGGCAAAGGTTTCGCGATGGTAACCTTCCTTAAACAATTGAATCGTACTTTCTACATCGGGGTTGTAATCCGCTTCAAAACCATGAACTTGTTTGGTGATATCGGACCAGTGTAGCTCATGGTTAATCATATCATATTCCCAGGTACCAATGTGAGCGAGTTGGTAAGCCTTATCAATGAGCTCCTGCTCTTCCTGTATTCTCTGTTTCGATAGAATACGTTCTATTTTTGATGCCACAAGCATGCAAGCAGTTTCAATGAAATAAGTATCATCTTCACTGAAGTGACGGTCGCTCTCCGCAGAAACTGAAATCTCAACAGGAAGCCCGCCTGCTTCATAACCGGATGTATAGAATTCAGTATTTGAGGATTCATGCCCTGAATGATGAGAAATGTCATCAAAACTTAGGCTAACTAAAACGCCTGCCTGTTCAGGCCAGAATTTAGATATAAGATGAGAAGCGTTGCGAATCAGTTCAGAAACTGAGAGCTCATTATCATTGAGCCGGGTGATCTCGTGAATTAATTTCATCGCGAGATTCAACGTTGAATTCTCTGAACGCTCAAGTTCCGTAAAGTTACTTCCCATTATTTACAGGGTTAATTAATCACACAAAGTTGATGTGGATTAGGGTGTTAAAGCTTTTATAAAACCTAAAGAGGGTTATTACACTTTAAGTAATATAATAATATTAGAAACCTTTAATAATAGGAGTGGGAAAATTGTAGAAGGTAATGAATGATTTGTTTGACGGGCTTTTCACCTACTGAAGTGACGGTTGTGTCTGATAGAATTTGGACCGGGAGGTCCAAAAAGACATTCCGAACCGAGTGGTTAGGAACGAGGTTAAATAAGTGTAAACTTGTTTTCCAATATTGATCATGCTTTATTTAAACTAAATGGTCACTTGGTATTAGCATATCTATAGAATATAAATGCTGAATCCTCTTTAATTATTGAACTATTGGTATAACTGAGTTGAATACAACAAAAGAATGACTATGGGATTAATCTCAAAAGTTACCCCAACCTTTGTCGAAAATGATATTGATATTAGAGCTGTAATAGTTTTTGGTTCTACAAATTCAATTAAACTAGAACCGATTGACAAAGAGAGATTTAATAAAGAAAAATTTGATAGAATATATTTTAGTGGGTTTACATATAACCAACAAAATGTGATACTCGAATTTATTGATAGAGGATATAGTGAGGCATTGAAAGCATTTAGCTATTTCGGATTAATACCAGTAATTGACAAAGATGGTTTTATTTACTGGAAAAAAAGCAGAAACATTTTTGATCAAGCAGACAGAGACAAGCTTGATGAAAAAGGATTTAATGAAATTGGTAAGGGCGTGAAGATTAACTCCAACCTGGAGTTAGCAAACGCAGATACTTTTCCTGATATTTTTGTGAAAAGAAAAATAAATGGGAATTGGCAAGAAGTAAGTTTTAAAAATCTTTCTTCTAACTTTTTAGAATGTGGAATTGAAAATGTAGAGCATGAATTGAGGTTTGCTGGGTTTTCGGAAAACCAGGTAGTTCTAATTATTCAAGTACTCAATGTACTTATTAAGCCCAACAAATATACCAAGCCAAAACAACTTAAGTCTCATTTTATAAACATCATTTCCATGCAAAGAGAATTGGATTTAGAGCGAGCAAAGAAAGCTAGCCGTGAAAATGAGCATTATTTCAATATTACTTATGGAAATAAGTCTCATAATACAACGGAATTTGATAGAGATGAAATAGGTGATCCGGACCTATTGGATTCTTGGGAAGATGATTTTGGTGAGTCTTAGTGGGTTAATAAAGTCTAACCAGAATTTACATGAACAGCATTAAACAAAAAAGCGACTTATAACTGATTAAATTGAGGCTATAAGTCGCTTTTTTATTTAAGTACGCCCGGAAGGATTCGAACCCTCAGCCTTCTGATCCGAAGTCAGACGCTCTATCCGGTTGAGCTACGGGCGCATTTGAATATCGAACAAGGAACACCGAAGGGTGAACATCGAGTGATATTTTCAAAAGGGCATCAAATATAAGAAGAGTAGGGTTCAGAAACAGCAAAAAACAAGTCTGAATTTATTAAAGAATCAGCATGGCATCGCCGAAGGAATAGAAGCTGTATTCCTCGCTGATGGCGTGTTCGTAAACCCGTTTCATTTCATCGAATCCCATAAAAGCAGCGACCAGCATCAGGAGGGTGCTTTTGGGAAGGTGAAAATTGGTGATCAAAGCATCCACCGCTTTAAAGGAGTAGCCCGGAGTGATAAAAATATCAGTTTCCCTGCTTTCAGGGGTGAATTCTCGTTCGGAGTTGGAGGCAGTCTCCAGTACGCGGATGCTGGTGGTCCCAACCGCGGTTATATGACGGGCTGCATTCAGCTCTTCACAGGTTGACTCGGTTAGCTGAAACCACTCGCTGTGCATGTTGTGTTCGTCCAGGTTTTCCGTTTTTACCGGGGCGAAGGTGCCCAGTCCCACATGCAGGGTGACTTCCGTTTTCTTAATCCCGACATCTTTCAGTTTGGCAAGCAGTTCATCAGTGAAATGAAGTCCGGCCGTAGGGGCTGCCTTACTTCCCAAATCCTTTGCATAAACGGTTTGATACTCCTCGGAAAGAGATTCATCCTGCTCGATGTAAGGAGGAAAGGGCGTGTGTTTATAAGGTTCCAGCTTTGGGTTGTCTATATCACAAGACAGCACCAGGGTTCGTAACCCGTCTTCGGCAATATTGATTACTTTCGCAGAGATGCCTTCAGCCAATTGAAGTTCTTTGCCCTGCTTAAATTTCTTACCGGGCCGTACCATTGCTTCAATGGTGTTATTGTTACTTACAGAGGTTACAAAAAGCTCCTTCTTTCCGTCATCAAATAGCAGCCGGCATTTCTCAACTTTGCTGTTATTAACCACCATGGTGGTATCATCTGGCAGGTAATCCCCGATATTGTAGAAATGGTCATCGGTGATGGTTTTGTCGGCCCGGTTATAAACCAGCAAGCGGGCATGGTCTCTGGGCTGAGCCGGTGACTGGGCGATGAGTTCTTCAGGAAGATTGTAGTCGAAATCAGAAAGGGTAAACTTCATGCCCCAAAAATCAGGTTAATCAACAATAATCTCAAAGAAATTATCCTGGTCGGGCTTATACTTCACTCCGGATATAACCTGAATAGAGCTGTCTTGCACAACATAAATTTTCAGGCTGTCGGTGATTTCGAAGCTTCCCGTCTGTGATGTAAACGACTTGCCCAATGCAAGATATTCGGGGTTTAGCGTGAACTCGCCGCTGGCATTGGTTTGTGTAAAAGGCAAAGAACCGGGGAGCGCGCTGTCTGGCTTATTCACCAAAAAGAGGCTTGTAGTCAGCAAATCCTGATTAGACCTGACTTCATAGCCGAGAATTCCGTTAGTCAGTAAAGAGTCTGGTACCTGAATCGCATGCTCACCGGCAGCCAGTGTGTCTTCAAAAAATGTATTGTAAACACTATCGGACCCATGACGGAATAACGAAAGAGAATACAAAGCTTCGACCTGTACACTGAAATTAATCATGTAATTGGGAGCTGCAGGCTGTTGTGAAAAGCCGCCCGGATCAAATTTATTACGGATATGAATGTCAGCATTGGCAACGGCTTCACCATTCTCCAACACTACACCTTCTGCTTCCCGGTATACCGGCGTGCTGTCATTATTAAAAAAACAGCCCGTCAGAGTTAAGGATGAAATGACTAACAGTAGTAGGGATGTGTATCTCAAAACTAAACCTTTACCTTTGCTTTTTGCTTAACATTCTCAATAATACCGGCAACGCCAATTCCGATTTCATCATGAAGTTCTTCCTGGGTGCCGTGCTCTACTATACGATCAGGAATGCCCATTATTTTAAGAGTGGGCCTTTCTTCTTTCTCAGCGATGTACTCAGCAACAGCACTTCCGAATCCACCCATCTTAGAACCATCTTCCAGCGTGATGATGTGGCTGTAGTTGTCACAAACCTGATCGATTAATTCCGTATCGAGGGGCTTGGCGAAGCGCATGTCATAATGCCCGATCTCAATCCCTTCTTTAGAAAGTTGATCGGCGGCTTCAAACACATATTTTCCAATCGGACCAAAGCTGAGGATCGCAATGTCTTCACCTTCTCTGAGTTCTACCCCTTTACCGATGTCCATCATTTCAAAGTTCTCCCTAACATCCATTCCGGTCGCTCTTCCACGAGGATAACGGATAGCCCAGGCGGCATCATCATACTTGGAGGCTGTGTACATCATGTCCCGTAAATCCTGCTCGTTCAGCGGAGAAGAAATAATCATATTGGGGATTGCCCGCATGTAGGCGGTGTCATAAGCTCCGTGGTGTGTAGGACCATCGGCTCCAACAAGTCCGGCGCGGTCAATACAAAATACAACCGGTAAGTTTTGGATGGCTACATCGTGAACCAGCTGGTCATAACCGCGTTGCAAGAAAGATGAGTAGATAGCACAAAAGGCTTTCTTCCCTTCGGCAGCTAATCCGGCTGCAAAGGTAACGGCATGCTGTTCAGCGATACCAACATCAAAAGCCCGCTCGGGGAAGGTATTCATCATTGGCCATAAGCTTGAACCGCTGGGCATGGCCGGAGTCATACTTACAATACGTTCGTCTTTTTCGGCCAGCTCAACCAAAGCATCCCCAAACACATCCTGATATTTTGGAATCGGGTTTGGCTTAGATGGAGCGGAAAGTGACTTACCGGTAATTTTATCAAAAGGACTGCTGGAGGCATGCCACTTGGTTTGCTCCCTCTCAGCCGGTGCAAATCCTTTGCCTTTAACAGTAACGGCGTGAAGCAATTTTGGTCCCTTCACGTCTTTGAGGTCTTCCAGTATTCTGCGGAGCCCGTCAACGTCATGTCCGTCCACCGGGCCGTAATATTTAAATCCTAAGGAGCGAAAGAGGGAACCCGGGGTAAGGGCAGCCGTCATGGCTTTTTCCAGGCGAGAGGCTACCTTGCGCATCTTCTCGCCGGCAGATTTAAAGTGCCCGAGCATGTCGTACACTTCGTCCCTCATTTTATTAAAGGTCTTACTGGTGGTGATGTCAGCCAAATATTCTTTCAGGGCACCAACATTCGGGTCAATCGACATGTTATTGTCGTTGAGGATCACCAGAATATCGCTGTTCATTGCGCCGGCGTTATTCATGGCTTCAAAAGCGAGGCCGGCTGTCATGGCACCATCCCCGATTACGGCTACAACTTTTTTGTCAGATTGGTCTAAATCGCGGGCAACTGCCATGCCCAAAGCAGCAGAAATTGAGGTACTGGAATGACCTACACCAAAAGTGTCATATTCGCTTTCAGATCTTTTTGGAAATCCAGATAGTCCGCCATAAACGCGATTAGTATGAAACTGTTCTCTTCGGCCGGTTAGTATTTTGTGCCCATAGGCCTGATGCCCAACATCCCAAACCAGCAGGTCTTTAGGAGTGTCATACACATAGTGAAGTGCGGTAGTTAGTTCCACTACCCCAAGGCTGGCACCAAAATGACCACCATGAACAGAAACTATGTCAATGATGTACTGGCGAAGTTCATCGCAAACTTCCTGAAGCTGATCGGCCTCAAGCTTTTTTAAATCGGAAGGGGAATTAATCTGAGCGAGTAACTTTCCCGGTTTTGGCTGTTTCTGTTCCATAGGTTTATAAAAATTTACTGCGTATTCGCTTCGTTTACTTGTTCTATACGAAGTTCAGCTTGTTCTAAGATTTCAGTACAAAACTTAGATAGTTGAACGCCTTCTTCATACAGCTTAACGGAATCTTCCAGTGTAATCTCTTCGTCCTCAAGTTGTTCCACTATCGATTCCAATTTCTTTAAAGCCTCTTCAAAGCTAAGTCGTTCCTTTTCTGCCATTAAGATTTTTTTGGTACGGTGATTTTTGAATACAGTTTAGCCCTGAAGGATACCGGTTTTTTAGGAAAAAGGCACAGTTTACTGTGATGGATGTGATGATTATGAATAAATAGCCCCGTCCTTTAGGGCGGGGGCATTGAGAGTAACACAAAACCCAAGCATCATAAGAGTATGCGGAAGATATGGTTTTCGCAGGGTTGGGCACATACACGTTAGTCGGCTACTTAGCCAAAGCTTCGGATACCAGAAAATTTTCATTTCTGCTTGTGGGGCGAAGCTTTTTTGTTCGCTCCTTTTTCAACCCGCCCTAAAGGACGGGGCTATTTATCTCACCGATCACAGTCACCAGTGGATGCGTTGAATGGATTTGCCGTCTGATTCAAAAATGATGGCTCTCTCCCGGCTGGTAAAGAGTAATTGGGCGTCTGTGCGATAGAGTCGGTTCAGGGCTTCGCGATGTGGATGCCGGAATCGGTTTCGCTCAGCCAGTGACACCACAGCAATTTCGGGAGTCACAGAACTCAGGAAAGCTGAACCCGAGCTGGTTCGGCTTCCATGGTGACCTACTTTCAGAAGATCAGTATCCAATAAGTGATTGTAAGCATGCACCAGGCGTTCTTCCTGATCTTCGCCCGCATCGCCGGTAAATAGAAACTCCGACTCCCCATAAATCACATTCAGTACTATGGAATGTTCGTTCGGGTCAGAGTTATACATGTTGCCATCCGGGCCAAGTACGAGAAACAGCATGGATGGATCCAGCGCGAGTGTATCTCCGGATACCAATGGCTGTACAGGAATAGATTTTTCAGTGGCTGATTTCAGGTAGGTTTGATAGAGGTTGGAATCATATTCATAACCGGAATTATAAATTACATCGATGGGTATAGAGTTCATCAGCTCAAGAATGCCTCCGATATGATCGGCATGGGGATGACTGAGAATGACGGCATCCAGCTTTTGGATTCCGGCTGATTTAAGGTGCGGGATAATAACGGACTTTCCACTATTGTACCCCGGCGACCAAACTCCGGCATCAATCAGAATGTATTTATCGTTTGGGGTGTGGAGGAGGGCGGCATCACCCTGGCCCACATCAAAGAAAGTGACGCGCAATGTGGCCGGTTTTAAGCTGTGGATTGCACTAAGGGATGCCATCAGACAAGCGGTAGCCAGGAAAGAAGCCGTTAGTTTCCACCGTAAAGCAGAGGTGTGCCAGGCGGCGATTCCCAAAATCAGAAAAAGCCAGAGGATAAAAATCAGGTTATTGTTTAGGGAAGCGGTGGTCCAGGCCCAGTCCCACCCTGCGCCCATATTCACAAAGTCGCTCATCCACCCAAGAAAAATGTAAGAAGGATAATTGAGCACGAATCCGGCAGCAGGAATAATGGCTGTGATAAACAGAGCGACGAGCGATAGCGGAACTACGATCCCAAGGAAGGGGACGAACAGGGCATTGGCAATAGGACTTACCAAAGAAATTTCCCCAAAGTAATGCACCTGTAAGGGATATAATCCAAATTGAACCACCAGTGAAACAATGACGACCATCAGGGGTTTGCTGTACCATCGAACCCGAACCCAATACGGCAGCAGATTTTGGATGACCGGCAGAATGAGCAGTATAATCAGTACTGCCGAAAAGGAAAGCTGAAACCCGATATTAAATAGCTGCGATGGGTTGATAATTAAGAGAACAAGAGCGGCCGCTGCCGTGAGGTTAATGGAGTCGTTAATCTTATGGAAAAGTTTACCGTAGGTCAGAAAACCGGCCATTACAGATGCCCTCATCACAGATGGAGAAAACCCGGTGATGCCCGCATAACTGAATAGGATCAGGATCAAAAGAATCAACCCGATTTTGCTTCCATGCTTTTTGGTCCAGAAATAGGGAATGATGATCCAGAAGGGAGCAATGATAAACCCAACGTGTAAACCCGAAACCGCCATAATGTGAGAGAGTCCGGCGCGGGCGAAAGCTGTTTTTGATTCGCTGTCTAATTCTTGCTTGTATCCAACCAGTAAGGCCTTGGCTATTGGTGAGGTTTGAGCGTCAAAGTTTTTGTCGACGAGTTCTAAGGCACGTTCTCTCCACCACACCCACTCCGTCGGGTTGTTGTTTGGCTGTATATGGTGAAGGCTGTCAAGCTTGAATTGAGCAGAAATGCCTTGTGAATGCAGGTACGCTTTGTAGTCAAAGTCCAGCGGATTACGCTTTTCGGAAATGGGGATTATAGTTCCTGAAAAGCTCACCTTATCTCCCAATGTAGCTGCTCGCGCCGCTTCGTCTGCCAATATCCGTGCTTTATAGTTCAGATCAGAATTCAGGTGGTTTATTTTTGTTTCAGAAATGGCAACATCCCAGCGTTCTTTACCGGAGGAGGTTGTTGAAATAGAGGCGATCGATCCGGTTACATTGACCGACTCCCA
Organism: Gracilimonas sediminicola; assembly: GCF_024320785.1. Classification (NCBI taxonomy): domain Bacteria; kingdom Pseudomonadati; phylum Balneolota; class Balneolia; order Balneolales; family Balneolaceae; genus Gracilimonas; species Gracilimonas sediminicola. The sequence continues at coordinate 1,412,475 of NZ_JANDBC010000001.1, read as the reverse complement.
ATCAGAAACTTGAATCAGTTTTATAATAAGTGGGGAATCCTGTGCGGAATGAAGGGCACTTCGAAAAATCCCAAATGAGACCATTAACAAGAGAAAAAGGGAGGTGCCCAGTTTTGGAAAAGCAGAGGTAGATGACTGCTGAACCTTCCACTCAACCCACCCAAAAATCAGACAAAGCAGGGTAAAAAGTATGAGGGAGAAGTGCAGAGCAGGCTTGTAGTACTCATGAAGCAGAATGCCGGCAATCATCAGCAAAACAATTCTGACGGCCGGGTAGCGGCTAAAGGGGAATTGGTATGTTGTTCGGGCTCCCATGTAAGTAAGAGCGATAAATCACCCATTCCTTACAAAAAATTTTATCGCAAATGAGAAATGGGTGGCTAATAGAAAAGCCTGACCAAACGATCAGGCTTTCAGAAAACAATATCAGAAGATGAGTTTTAGTCTTCAGTGGGCACTAATCGGTAAATTCCGTCGCCTTCTGCAGAAAAATAAATGTAGCCGTCAGGACCTTGTTCAACTGCGCGGATTCTTCCGGTACCTTCAACCAGTTTTTGTTCCCCTACAACTTCATCGCCATCCAAATCTAAGTGGGCGATATAGGCGAATTTCAAAGAACCGACCAGAAGATCTCCCTCCCAGCCCGGGTATTTATCACTGGTGATGAATGCCATTCCGGATGGTGCAATTGATGGATCCCAATAAGTGATGGGCTGCTCCATGCCTTCGCGGGCGGTGTCTTCGGCAAACTCGGTTCCATCGTAATTAATACCATAACTGATAACCGGCCATCCGTAGTTATTACCCGGTTCAATGATGTTGACTTCATCACCACCACGCGGGCCGTGTTCGTGCGACCAAACCAGTCCGCTTTCAGGATGAACAGCCATTCCCTGGGGATTTCTATGGCCGTATGTGTACATAGCATCAAGGCCATCTTTGCCTACAAAAGGATTGTCAGCCGGAATAGAGCCGTCGGCATTCAACCGGTAAATCTTACCGCCGTCACGATTGATGTCCTGGGGATAAACATCGCGATTTCCACGGTCACCGATGGAGAAAAACAGGTATCCGTTTTCATCAAAAACAATGCGGCTTCCGTAATGCTGCCCTCGGCGGGAGTTGGGAGTTCCTTTATAAATTTCTTCAACGGAAGTCAGGCTGCTTCCATCCAGTTTGGCACGTATAATTTTTGTGTTACTGCCTGAGCCTTCTCCTTGGCTGGAAGCATAGGAAAAGTAAATCCAACCGTTTTCTTCGTAATCCGGATGGGTTTCTACGTCAAGGAAACCTCCCTGTCCGTTCACGTCAAGATCAGAAGGAATGCCTTCGGTAATTTCAGCAACAATTTCACCTTCACTGATATGGTACAAGGTTCCAGCTTTCTCGGTTACCAGCATATCTCCATTGGGGAGAAAGCCGATTCCCCAGCCAATACGGATTCCTTCTACAACTAATTGGGCTTCAACGCTGAGGTCAGAAGCCGGAGGAGTTTTGGTGTCGTTGGTTTGGCTGTTGCATCCGGTAGAAAATACAAGCAGCGCAACAAAGGGCAGTAAGTGTTGGGTCAGTTTTTTGAAAATCATAATAAGTCTTTGGTTAATCCTGATTATTGGTATAAGAACTGTCGGAATTCATCTACGCCCATATAACCTGTTTTTTTCTTGACAACGTTTCCCTGTGCATCCAGTATCAGGGAAGTAGGAAATACATAGGCCCCTTTGCTTTGGGCGAATTTTTTGGAGGGGATTTCCTGTCCGTTGAACTGAATAGGTTCCGTGGAGTTGCCATCGATACGAACGGGGATATAGTTGGCATCCAGCACCTGTCGAACGGTAGAGTCCGGGAATACTTCCCGATCCATGGCCCGGCAGTATTTGCAGCCGATTTCATACACATCCACAAAAATGAGCTTATCGGTAGATGCGGCTACTTCCTGGGCTTCATTAATCGGAATCCATTCAGGGGCGTTTTCTATTACATTGGGTTGAACCTTGGAAAGGGAGTTGTACATAAAAATCCCAAGGAACGCACAAACCACGATGGTAATGGCAACTTTCTTCTTCATTAACGAAATAAATTGGTTAAAGATGAAAAATAGTAAATCTGAGGCATTTGTTATGCATGAAACCAATTTAAAAGCGGTTAAAGTTCAACAGCTGAAAGCAGATTTTTTTACCTTCCTGAAAAAACTAATTCATGGAAGAAAGAGATTCATACAGGCTGGGAAATGTTCAGGTTACCATCTCGGAGACGGACAAGCCCAATAAACTAAAAGTAGAATGTTTTGACGGGGAGTATCGCTCTGAGTTTACGGTGAGTGAATATGAGTTTAAAAACTACCGTCGCCTGATGAACCAGCGCATCACTCAGGCATACAAAAACATAGATGGAGAAGAGGAAGGTTAAAAACCGGAGCCTCCCGAAATTATCAGGTAAACCAAAATAAAGCTGCTTACCGATAGCACCAGCCCAACCATAAATACGTTGTAGGCAATCCTGATCAGCCGGTATTTTTCAGAAAGAACAGATCCCAATCCATATAAATCACGGGCCATGGTATCATACAGTCGTTCGCTGTCCGTCATCAGCTCTTCCATGCCGGTTACATAATCTTCGCGGTTCAGCTTATTAAAATTTCCGAAAAACAAAATGTTTGACCGGTTTGAACGCACATCTTCTAGCGACACTTCTTCTTTGCTAACCCTCGGGCGGGCTGCCAAAACCGAATACACCAGGGCAACCATACAGGTTACCAGTAAAATAGAAGTCGGGATGAGCAGCCACGGGTTGGAATCAATTTTGGGAGAGATGGACGCAAGGATAATGGATATAATAATCCCGTTGATGCTGATCATGATGTTGGACTTGTTATCTGCAATGGCACTCAGCTCAATGTGAGTGCGGTACGAAGTCCGAAACATATCTGAAACACCCCGCTTGCGTGAGCCGAGATCTTTCTTTTCCTCTTCCGGTTGAGGGTTTTCTTGTTGTGTGTCTGACATGGTTTTCCCGAGTTGTGAGTCGCTAAGATACGAAAAGGCAATGAATTAATGAGCGTTGAGGCTCACTTTTGATTCTTTAGGAAGTCCGATCTTATGAACCAGCTCTTCAAACCGCGGATCGCCTTTTAGGTTTTTTATGACGGGCAGCGTTTGTATTAAAAGGAGCGAGCCGAGTTTCTGTTTATACGCCTTATTCAGGTACTTGAAGGCCCGGTCTTTATCGCCAAGAGCAGCATATACCATGGCATAATCCAGCGTCAGGTTTTGGTTTGGCTGGTCTTTTTCTCTTTTTTTGATGAGTTCGATACTTTCTTCCGTCCGTTTTTTATCTCCCATTAAAGCGTAAATACAGGCAAGCTGAGAGCCACCCTTGTACTTAGAGTCGATGAGGTCGATGTACTTCTTGGCGGCCCGCAAGGCTTTGTCATATTTCTTTTGGCTCATATAAACCAGCGCTTTTCCTTCCAGTGCAGCGCGGAAAAGAGGATCTAAATCGAGCGCTTCATTGAACGAGTTCAGGGCCTTTTCATAATTGCCAACTACCCAATGTGATCGGCCTAATTCCAGCAGTGCCGGCAACGAAAGGGGGTCAATTTTAGCAGCTGCTTCTGCTTGCCGAATCATCCTGTCAAACCGGCCAACAATCCGATTATAAAATGAAAGAGCTTGTCGTGCTTCGCTGCTGTTAGGCTCCATGGTAATTGCCTTCCGGAAATTGGATTCGGCGGTGTAAAAATCCCACTTAAAAAACAGGTTCACGAAACCCAGGGCAATGTAAGAGTCGGCCCGGGAATTGTTAATCTCAATAGCCTTCAGCGCATTCTTTTCTGCCTTGGTAAACGCTTTTTCGCCTTGCATATGTCCAATGGTTCCGAGGTAGGTATAGCAATTTGCCAGATAAGAGTAGGCGTTAGTGTAGGTGTTGCATTCATGGATGGCTTTTTCAAAAAAGGTAATGGCTTTTTTGACAGCTTCCGGAGACCGCTTGTTCCAGTAAAAAAGCCCCTGTAAATAATAATTATAGGCATCAACATTTTGGGTGGAAGATTCATAGAGCCGGTCTTTTTCCTGTTCAGTGAAACTGTCTTCCAATCGGGTCACGATTTTGAGGGCGATTTCATCCTGCACCGAAAAAATATCCTTCATTTCCCCGTCAAAGTTTTCGGACCAAATATGAAACCCATCATCAGCATTGATAAGCTGCGCTGTAACTCTGATTCGATTTCCGGCCTTGCGCACACTGCCCTCCAGAAGAGTAGATACATTCAATTCCTTTCCAATATCGCGGACGTCTTTGGTCACGCTCTTGTAGGCGAATACGGAGGTTCGGGAGGCAACGCGGAGGTCTTTTACTTTTGTGAGGGTATTGATGATCTCCTCGGTGATGCCGTCGCTAAAGTATTCGTTATCTGCTTCGGAGCTGAAATTGGTAAATGGTAAAACAGCTATGCTCTTTTGAGAACTTCCGGTCAGTTCTTCGATGTAGCTTTGTTTGGGGACTTCAAGGCCGCGATCGGCCAGGGCATAGATGCTTATAGGGATGTAGATGTTTTTAAGCTCATGTTCACCGAAAGCCTCTACGCGAATACCGGGGTGATTTTTGATTTCATCAAACACCTTCCCTGAAATCATAACCGAGCCTGTAATTCCAAGCGCCTGAACGCGCGCGGCTACATTTACAGCGTCTCCGTAAATGCCCTCATCATCGTACACCACATCTCCGATATGAATGCCAATGCGTAATGGAACAGTCGGTTCGCTTCGCAGTTCTGCCTGAATTTCTTTGGCGCAGTTTACGGCATCCAGCGCACTGCCAAACATGATGAGCGTGCCATCCCCATAATACTGCATCACCTGCCCATGATACTTCAGCAAAAACTTCTCGATTACAGATCGCTGACGGTCTCTAAGCGCTTTTGCGTTCGTCTCATTATCTTGCATCATTTTTGAATAACCGACAATATCGGCAAACATGATGGCAGCGAGCAATCGTATGTTATTAGTTTTGGCCATCTGTTATGGCATCCTGAATTGGTGTTTTAGATAGGTTTGACCTGGATAAATATACTCAATAATAAAGCCTTAAAGAATATGAACATCAGAATAAAAATCCTGCTTTCACTGAAAACAAGGTTCCTTCTTCCGACACACCAATACTCGAATTGATTAAAAAAGATTCAAACACATTAAACCAAACGCCACCGCCGTAGCCGGTATGCCAAAGCTCGGAATTCTCTCCCTCAAACCAAACGCGGCCCACATCAAAAAAGCCACTGATTCCCACCTTTCCGCCTAACAGGTAGTTGTAGAAATCGAAGAGCTCCACGCGTAGCTCGGTGTTATTGAAAAAGCTGGTTCTCCCCGAAAAACGACGCCCGTTGTATCCTCTTAAGTTGGTGGTGCCTCCAAGGGTATTGGCCTCGTAAAATGGAAAGTCTCCAATGTTATGGGCCGAGCCGACTCTGTTGGCGAGGGTAATTTGCGGGTCAAGCCGGGGTGAGAAGTACAGCTCCAGTTCAGACTGAAGCCGGCTGAAGGTTTCGTCCGTATTCAGAACTCCCACATTTAGCTCCCCATCCAGAATAAGTCGATATCCTTGTTTTGGATTAAGGCCATTATCTAAATCAGAAAAGTGAAGGGAAGTTACCAGGCCGGTAAACCACTGTTCGTCAAAATCACCACGGGGGATTCCCTGTGTTGGGTCGGTGACAATGTTGTTCGGGTCTTTCTCCACATTGGTACCGCGCAAGTTAATGCCGGCATAAAGCTCCAGGATGTTTTTTTGGATGGTCATTCCCGGTTCAATGGTATATTGATACAGGCGGGCTCGGTAATAATTCAAAGAGCGGTCTTGCAATGTCGTTTCATTTCCAAAGCCGAAAAAATTCTTATAACTCTTGGGAAACAAAAACTCACCTTCCAGTTTGGCATCCCACTTTTGGATCACATCATACCAGGTTCCGTTATAGCGTACGTTTGCAGCTCCGGTAAGCGGGGCGTAATTGGCCCGTGGATAATGAACAGACGCCGGTTGTTTTCTGAAGCCATTTTGAATGATGTTCGGCCCGCCGCCCAGGAACAAACCGTCATCGTTATTGTATTCAAAAAAGAGGCTGGCACGGATGGTATTCCAGCGGAAATCCTTGCTGTAATTGTAATGAATGTTTTCGGCTTTGTCGTAGAGGTTTACATCTGTGTTAGAGCCTTTCGATACGGAGTTGCCATTCCTTGTATCATAAATTTCAACCTGGCGGAACAAGCCTTTACGGGAGGTTGAATCCGAGTACACATCATTTCCCGAACCGCCGATAATCCTGATTTTGGTATTATTCTTTCCCTCTCCATTCAATCGGAAAATATCGTCATCGCCCATTCCATACAGGCGCAGTTCATGGGTTTCGTTTCGTGAGAAAACACGCTCATAATATTGCTCCCGAACCTCTCCTTTACCCGATAGCTTAAACACTTTTACCTGTACTTCATCAGCGCTAAGCACCTGCACCTCAAATAGCTCCCGCTTGTTGCTTCCTTGTATAGAAACCACACCGGAAATCAGTTCATAGTAGTCGACAGCAACATCAATTATTTTGTCTCTGCGGATTTTAAACGTTCGGATGGTTTCATCTCCAAACTTCTCAAAAACCGGAGCCGGGTAGTTTCGGACAGCTTCCTCTATAACGTCATCCGTAAGGGAGTTTTTGATGTCTTCCGCAATGTCCAGCCATTCCTTTTTGGTAAGCTGATTTGTGAACCGGCGCGTCATAGCCAGCGAGTTGTTGTTTAGCCCTTTGAGATATCCATAGTCGTCAGAAAAATTTTGATACTGGGAAAAAGGCCCCAGAACTTTAGCCAGAGAAGGGATAACCCCGGTCATGTTCATCAGTGCAATATCCCGGTCGCGTGGAATGGGTTTGTAGATCTTGCCTTTCTCGTCTTCCGGTTCAAAAGAAGCCCATCGCCATTGGTCTTCATGCCGATCCCAGTCGGCCAACAGCATATCAAAGAGCCGGTTTTTGGCAAAAGCTTGTTGGTCCACACGATGATCTATATCATTGTCGAGTTCTCGTAGCAGTTCCGTGCTGCTGAGCACCTCTTCAGTAAACCCAACGCTGGCAACATCACTCATGTCGCCGTTGGGGCGTTCTTCAAACAGAGCAAGTTGCCCGCTTATTTCATCAGCATAGACGCCAAGCTTGGGGTCATCCGGTACATAATAGATCGCGGGGTTGGTATGATAGGTGCCGATGGCATCTGCCAGTGTTGGGATCAGCAATGCGGAATAGGGATTGATAATGGAAAACTGATCCTGGGCTAAATCCCGGGCAATGGTTTTCTTGAGCTCCTCATCCCAGATCCGGCCGGCCTCTTTGTCAACGGAGCGGAGCACAAAATCCCGGCCGTCTTCGCGTTCCAGGTGAATGGTGGTAGATTGTCCTTTCCCCCCGGTTCGTACGGGCGTCAACCCACCTTCAACTTCGGTGATGTCAAACACCGGAAACTCATGCTCAACCGACCAGTATTTTCGGTTATGTGCCCCAATAAAAAACTCGAACAGGCTGTTCTTGCCATCATAATCATGGTTGGCAGCAGCCACTTTTGTGCTGTCGGTGTAATCAATGTCAGCCACATCCTCTATGGAATCCTGATCAGGAAAGGCCTCCTCAAAAGGGGGCTTAAGTTGGTTTCGATACAGTAATTTTCCGGTAGACCCATCTCCTTGGGGAGTCCACGCTTCCAGCCAGACAGATCCATCTCCATAATATTGAATAGTCAAAAATCCGTTTCCGGAGTGGATAAACTCAGCTCCCCGCCCGGAGGCTACATAATTCTCTTTTGTGCCGGAACCGCTGATCAGGTAATGATGATTGATGCGGGTGCCTTCCTCGCGGTGATATTGAAGGCTGTGTGCATGACCGGAAGCATATATCAAATCCTCCAGTTCGTAGGTGTGAAATAAGTTTTCCAGTGCGTCCACCATTTTTGCATATTGATGATGGTGAACATCCTGTGGGTTGCCAAATACTCTGCGGTACAACGCATATAAACTCCCAAAAACGGGTGGTTTCAGGTGGGTGGATGGAGGAAGATACCCGCCATGATTCCCATTGGTTTTTAAAGGATGGTGGGCAGCAATCAACAAATAATCATTTCGTTGCTTTTTCAGAATGTCATCCAGTTCGATAAGGATATCGCCGGCATCAAAAAGTTCATACTCTCCGGTATCGCCATATGGTTTGTCGTATTTGTGAAGCCACCACTGCGTATCTAAAACAATAAGCCGAATGTCTTCACGAAGCCGGGGGTCGTCATTGTCGTCCAGCAGTTTAACGGATACAGGTCCTGGGAAGCCATTGTCGGGCAAAAAAGTATTGCCACGATTCAGGTACGATTCCACAAAACGTTCTTGTCGCTTTACGGCCTCTACACCATCAGGTCCACCATCATCCCAGTCGTGGTTACCCGGTATAAAAACCACACGTCCTTTAAAGTTGTCAACGGTTTTGAGCTGCTCCATTAATCGCTGCTCATAAAAAGATCGACGGTGATGAGCAGAGTCAGGGAGTCCATTCATGTAAATATTATCCCCAAGAAAAATAGCGGCACTTCGCTCGCCGGATTCTTCAAGTTGTTGCTGAAGGAACTTCAGGCTTGGTTCCTGAACATCCAAGGAGGGAGCGCCGGCGTCACCGATCAGGAATACCCGATAGACTAAGTCATTACTGTTGGGGGGAGAAAGAGAAAAGGGATCACCGTCTTCCCGGTTAATATATGTTTGGCTGGCCGAACAAGAAGAAAGAAGAAGGAGAAGAAGTAAGAGGGCGTAACACTTATTAATCATCGGGATAAATTAGGGAACCGCATCCTAACAAAAAACCGGGAATGAAAAGGAATGTAACCGGATTAGAAGCAGGGATTAGTGAGAGGCAGGCATAAAAAATCCCGCACAGGTTTTAGCTGCCGGGCTTGTTTTTTTGAATAACTGCTTCCAATATACGACGGAACTGCTGCCTCGACCAAATCTAATTTCTTTTATATAACTAATAGTAACTAATAATAAATTATTTGTAGTTTAAAGGTGATAAACAGTAATCAAAATTTGATAATTAAGAAGCATAATGCCCAAGACAGTAGGAGATTTAACGCTGTATTCGGTCGATGACCTGCATGAGCAGCTCGGAATTTCAAAGATGACTTTGCGAACCTACCTTCGGGAAGGACGAATCCGGGGGCGAAAGCTGGGGGTTAGCTGGTATGTTACGGAAGAAGCCATCCGCGAGTATTTTAATGAGCCTCAGGAGCCATCACCCCAAACATCAAAAAAGAAAAGTGATAAGCAGTACCGGTATATTGTGCAAGGCATTAACGACCTTGTGAGTGAAACCGAAGAATGCGAAACTATTGATGAAGTAATATCCACACTGAAGGAACAGGCGATCATAAGCTTATTCCAGGTTCGGATCGTGGATAAAAAATCAGATGAAATCACAGAAATTATTAAAGCCAGAGAATTTTTAGAACGCCATGCTTAAACTGAAAGACACCGGATTAGAGGAATTTTCATTTGGAGACGGACCCGATGATCAATTCTATATTTTAGTGAACAAGAAGATCAGTCCCGATGGAATAGATGTGGACAAACTAAGCAAGACCGACCCCCGGAAATTTGATCAGGTACTCTCTGATATGGGGTGTGTGCTGATGCTGAATGGGGTGGAGGTTACTGAATTATGCATGCGCGGTGAGCTGGACAATGAAAACCTGCACGAAAGTATGTATGAGCTGGCTAAGGATGAAGGGATTATTCAGTAAAGCTACCTGTTTTAGTTTTTAAGCTAACTCGAAAGGCTCATTATTCTGCCACCACTGCCATGCCCTGAGTAAACAGATCACGGTTTTCCCATCGTTGATTTCTCCGGAGTGAACCATATTGACTGCTTCTTTGAAAGGAATACGCTGGCGGGTAACAAACTCATCCTCATCTGCTTTCTGCGGAACCGACTTCAGGTTCCAGGCCACATAGATATGGATGACTTCATCGGAATATCCGATGCCGGGGTAAAAATGCCCGACGTAGGCGAAATCAGTTGTAGAAACGCCGGCTTCCTCCTCAAGTTCCCGCATAGCAGTGGTGTCTTGCAGCTCTCCGGCATCAATTTTACCGGCAGGGACTTCCCAGAAAATCTGTTTCATGGGATATCGAAACTGCCGAATCATCATCAGGTCTCCGTTATCAAAAACAGGAACCACAGCACAGGCACCGGGATGTTTAATCCATTCCCGGGTAGAAGTTGAGCCATCAGGCAGCCGGACTTCATCATAGAAAACGTGCAACAGCTTTCCGTTGAAAACTTCTTTCGATGTCAGGGTTTTCTCTACCAGTAATTTGTGCTCGTTCATGGTGGTTTTAGAGACTTAAGGACTGTAAATTTGGACAGGCAATATCGCAATTAAAAACAAGGTTTGGCTAATACAACCAAAAATATAGACGGAAAGAAAGTGGAGGTTACAGGACGGGTATTTACCTGGTCCAATACCATTTCGTTCAGCCGTATTTTAGTGGCCTTTCCGGTGGTCTATTTACATTACCTGAACGATTTACAGGTGAATACCGCTATTATGGTATTAATTGTATATGGAGTGATATCCGATTATCTGGATGGTTTTATTGCCCGAAAGACCGACACCATCTCAGAACTGGGCAAGATGATTGACCCGATTGCCGATAAGCTGTGTGCTCTCGTTCTTTTCGTGTACACCGTGTGGATAGGATGGATTCCCCTTTGGTTTTTGATATTTGCGGTAATCCGGGACAGTATGATTATGCTGGGCTCGTACTATATCAAAAAGAAATACGATAAGGTGGCCATGGCTATCATGTCCGGAAAAATTTCTGTGAACGTGTTAGCCTTGTACTGGATCGCGGTGTTTTTCTTTCCGGATGCCGGAGGCGTCCATATGTTTTTGATGGCATGTTCACTCACATTAATGATTATCTCCTGGATCGATTACTTTAATCGCTACCGCCTGATTATGAGCGGAGCAGAATTCAATTAGCTATTATTTATATGGGATTTCTTGAAAAATTAGGACTGAAGAAAAAAGAAAAGCTTGACGAAGGTGTTGAGAAAAGTCGCGATGGCCTGCTTAATAAAATCGGGAAGGCCTTTGTAGGGAAAGATAAAGTTGATGATGCCATCCTGGATGACCTCGAAGAAATCCTGATTACTTCGGATGTGGGGGTTAACACCACCATCGAGATTATTAAGAAAATTGAAGCCCGGGTTGCCAAAGATAAGTACGTAACGCAGGATGAGCTACAAGCAATGCTCCGGGAAGAAATTGTACACCTTCTGGAAGACAATGCCCCTGATAAACCCGCAGAATTTGAAGCCGAATTCCCCATCAACCCACACGTTATTTTAGTGGTTGGGGTGAATGGAGTCGGGAAAACGACCACCATCGGAAAGCTGGCTCACCTATATAAAAAAGCAGGCAAAAAAGTGATTTTAGGAGCTGCAGATACCTTCCGTGCGGCAGCGGTCAATCAGCTAAAAATCTGGAGTGAACGAGCGGATGTTCCCATCATCCAACAGGGCCAAAATGCAGACCCGGCTTCCGTTGCCTACGATACGGTTGCAGCAGCTAAAGCTCGCGGCAGCGATGTAGCTTTGATCGACACAGCCGGTCGGCTTCACAACAAAAAAGCACTGATGGAAGAACTTGCCAAAATAAAGCGGGTAATGGGTAAGGTGGTGGAAGGAGCTCCACATGAAGTGATTTTAGTACTGGATGCTTCCACCGGACAGAATGCCATGCAGCAGGCAAAAGCGTTCACCGAAACGGTAGATATCACCGGGCTGGCTCTCACTAAATTAGATGGAACGGCTAAAGGAGGAATCGTAATCGGAGTATCGCATGAGCTTAGCGTTCCCGTAAAATATATCGGGCTGGGTGAGAAAATAGAAGACCTTCAGGTATTTGACCGGGCCAACTTTGTGAATGCGTTGTTTGGGGAATAAAAAAAAGCCACGTTTATCACGTGGCTATATCTTTATCTAAAAAGAGTTTTTAGCCTCCGCCTGTTTTACCGCCGTCGTCATCGTCACCTCCGGTGCCGTCTTCTTTAACGGGGTCGTCTGATTGATTATATGCTTTTATCGAAAAGTAATTTTTATAAGCCAATGTATCTTTCATTTGTACCTGATTAATTCGTTGTTCTGAGCAAAAAACAATATTATACTTTTACATGCAATAATCAGATAAGAGTATATGAAAGTATTTGCGTCAGTTATACTTATTGTTGGAGCCGGTTTTTTTCTCGGGTTACAGGCCCAAAATGTCGCTTCAGATTCGTTGTACAATCAGGCCCATGATTTGTACCGGCAGGCCAAGTATGAGCAGGCGGCAGAGATTTTTAAAGAGGCATCAGAGTATTACCTTTCTGTTGGGGACTCGGTAGATTGGGTACGATCAATTTTACGGCAGGGTGATGCTTTACTTAGTCTGGGTGAAGTTCGGAAAGGAGAAGAGCTTTTTATATTCGTAAATGAACATCAGCCTAAAAACGCGGGGGCTATATTAAAAGCGGAAATACAAAAAAACCTGGGAAGGGTATACCGCGAGTTAGAGCAATATGAGAAGTCAATACGGTTTTATGAGAAAGGGTTGGAACTTGCCGCAGTTGAGGGAGCTTCAGCATTTATGGCTCAACTAAATAATAATATTTCCTACCCCTATTTATACTCCGGAGATTATGAACGAGCCTTTTCCCATCAGAAGAAAGCCAAAGAAATATATGAATCGATTGGCGAAAACTATCGTTTGTCGTTTGTGCTGAATGGCATGTTTATCACGCTCCGAAATTTAGGGCTGCACAAGCAGGCCAATAAGTACATTCGGCAGAGCTTAGATTTAAGAGAAGAAACAGGGAACCCCAACCTAATGGATATTGCCTACCATAATATGGCCGTCAGTTTTAATGATATGGGGCAAAAGGATAGCGCTATTATCTACTATGGGAAGTCGCTGGAGCTCTCCCGGATGCTGGAAAACCCGTACGACATTACGCAGACGCTTATCAACATCGGCCAGCTTTATAAGCGCTCGGGAGATTACGAAAACGCCCTTGCCTATTTCAATGAAGCCCTGGAAACTAACTATCAGACGGAACGGCCGGTTTCTATCGCCAACAACCTGAAAGAGCTTGCAGAGGTGGCTGTTTTGAATAATGACCTCAATAATGCCGAAAGCTTTTACCGGGAAGCGTTAAACTGGATAAAAAAAGCCGACTCGCCGCAAGAGCTGGCAGGGCTTTATCTCAAAATTGCCGAATTGAAATTAAAGCAAGATGAATTTGATGAAGCGAAAGAATATGTAACGGAAGCAAAAAGCATTTCGAGCGAAAATTTTGCTTCGCAGCTATCGCAGGCCCATATGGTGCTTGGCGAGATTTACGAGGCAGAAGGTGAATTCCGAAAAAGCGTTGGTCAATTCAGAAGAGCTCATGCCATGTTCGCCAATCAAAGTATCTCTTCTCAAATAGAACCGACTATAGAGCTTGCCGGTGCTTACAGTAAAATGGAGTCGGATAGTGCTTTTATATTAGCGGATGAAGCTTTTTTTCTAATCGATTCTGTCCGAACCAATGTGGCAGGACTAACTTTCAGATCTGGTTTTTTCCGGGATTATGCCGGGTTTTATAATGAGGTGGCTTCCTGGTATATCATTCAAAAGAATGATCCGGAGAAAGCCTTTGACCTGGTTGAGGCTGCAAAAGCTCGTGTGTTGATGGATGAGTTAGCCGAGGCCCGTAAAAAAGTGTACGAAACGCTTGACGAAGCTACCCTGATCAAAAAACAGCAAAAAGCGAAACAAATAGATCGGTTATACACCCAGCTTGAACAAGCAGATTCAAAAGAGGGGGCTGCGGAAATCAGGGAAGAACTTAAAGACCTGGAATTCGAGTACCAATCCTTCCTGAACGAACTTCATACAAACAGCAGAGAGTTAAAGAATTTTGATTATCCGGAACCGGTAACCCTCAGCAAAGTGCAGGAATTGCTGAACGAGGAAACAGCCGTTATAGAGTATGCATTTACCCAGACCGGCATGATCAGGTTGGTGGTACAACATGATGATATTTCTGCTTCCTATAGAGACTCAGTGAGCTCAACGAATGCCCGGTCATTTTTTACAGAGAACGTTCGCAGTTTCCGTCAATCCATAATCGAATCAGAAGAGAAAAGCACGATTTATGACCAGGGCGCGAACTTGTATGATTATTTGATTCCGGCTTTTGAAGAAGTCGAAGGCCCGAAAACAGCAAACCTTGTCATTATTCCGGACGGACCGTTGAGCTTCCTGCCCTTTGAAGCTCTAAGCAGGGACTCGCGGTTCCTGATCCAGGATTTTCAGGTTAAATACCTGCCCTCTGCATCCATTTATTCTTTTATACAACCTCCTCATCGGGAAACGGAATATGACTTATTGGCTCTGGCAGGCTCCGGTTTTGAAAGTGAAGAAAACGCAGCTTACCCGGCGCGTTCGCAGGCCTCATTTGCTTCGTTGCCTTCAACTTTGCTGGAGGTGGATTCCATATCGGTGAATTTCAGTAAGGTCAAAATTCTGAAGAATGATGATGTTACCGAAGCCACACTTAAGTCTCATGATTTGGGGAATTACCGAATCCTGCATTTTGCTACTCACGCCAATGTGGATGAAACCAATCCATTCCGAAGCGGACTCATACTTTCCAAAAAAGCAGAAGTGGAGTCTTTATTTGGGGAAGACGGCCACCTGAATAGCCGCGAAATTTCCAGCCTGAAACTGAATGCCGACCTGGTAACGCTAAGCGCCTGTAATACAGGAATGGGTAAACTGGTGACGGGCGAGGGACTGCTGGGCTTACAGCGCTCATTTCTTTCCGCCGGAGCTTCTTCGGTAATGGTAAGCTTGTGGTCCGTTTTTGACCGAAGTACCTCGGTGTTTATGTCGAACTTTTACAGCAGCATGTTAGCTCACCAGCAAGAGGATTACGGCATGTGGAATCAAACGCTGGATTGGTTTGGCATGTATGAACATCCTATGATAGATTACAAAACCAAAGCAATTCGTGACGCCAAACTGGCGATGATCGATCACCCTTATTACAACCACCCGGTGTATTGGGCTCCGTTTATTTTGATCGGTAAATAAAAAACGCTCCGACGCAGAGCTGCCGGAGCGTTTTTTTAAACTCAATATCTAACTTCGAACAAAGAAGGCTCAAGTTTGAAGTTCTCTTACCTTGCTCCAATCGCTCTGCGTTGGAGCAGAAAAGGTCGAGGTTTGGTGTTGGATGTTCTTTGTTCTACCGAGGATCAACCTGTGTCTTTTCAATAAACTCCTGATTATCAACAAGAGGACGATCGGGGGAGTTTGCTAAAAGAGCTGTGAGGTTGTACACAAGCTTTGTTCGCTTCAGGTAAGGCTCGAAAGTAATCTTTTCGATGTGATCCTGCGGGCGGTGATAATCTTCGTGCGTTCCGTTGAAGAAAAACACAAAAGGTACACCAAGTCGCCCAAAGTTCCAGTGATCACTTCTGCGGTAAAACTGGTTTGGATCTTCAAGATCATTGTATCGGTCGCTAAGTACCAGATTTGGTCCCATCACATTCGCCATTTGAGTAAGGCTGTCCATCTGTGAGGAAATAATTTTTCCACCAATGATGTACACATAGCTGCTGTCGCTATTTTGGTGCTCAGGATCAACCCGACCAATCATATCAATGTTAATGTTAGCTACCGTATTCTCGATGGAGAAAATGGGGTGGTCGGAATAATAGCGGGAACCTAAAAGTCCTTTTTCCTCACCGGATACACTTAGGAATAAAACACTCCTTTTTGGCCCAACACCGGCGGCTTTTGCTTCAGCCATGGCTTGTGCGGTATGCAGCGTAGCTACGGTTCCACTTCCGTCGTCATCGGCGCCGTTGTAAATGTTATCTCCGGTTGAATCGGGCTGACCAACACCAACGTGATCGTAGTGTGCGCTTAGTACTACCACTTCATTCTTCAGCTCCGGGTCGCTTCCTTCCAGTAAAGCAACCACGTTTTTGGTATGAACTGTATTCTCGTTCACAACGGGATTGTGATACAAAGTTTGTCCTTCTAAAGGCTTGGCCTGGAAAGAGGCAGGCTCTTCGAGGATTTTACTTTGTGTTTCGGCTAACGCCTCCAGGTTTTCAAGTCCAAGCATCCGGGCTCCCAGTTCAGGGTGAACACGGTTGAATGCCGGAGCTGTACTGCCATCATCTTCCTGCAAATACTTGAGGTTCAGTCCTTGTCCACGGCCAAAATAATCCTGGCGTGTTTTTGCTTCCTGAAGAAAGTCGGTAGTATCGGTTCCTACAATCAGGATGGTACCCACGGCGCCACCAGAGGTAAGTGCTCTTTGCAGATATTGCATGTTGGTGTTAGAACGCTCATACATCACAAGCAACCATTTGCCGGACACATCTTCCGGAAAGTGATTGATGCCTTCCGCTTCGTTATACATGCCGGCACCGGCGAAAACAACAGGCCCGCTTACGGTATCACTACCGCCAAAAAGGGTAACAAAATTTCCGATTTGTTGGGCGTTATGGGTGGAATTATCAACTACTTCGTCACCATCAGCAAGTCGGTAGGTAACCTGTTCAACGGCTGGTTGGGTAAGTTCGTAGTGTTGAAAATAGGAGTTATCGTCACCTACAGCTTTCAGTCCTATTTCCGCATATCGTTTGGACAGATATCGTGCAGCTTTTTCTTCATATATGGTTCCGGTTTCCCTTCCCTGAAGAGAGTCGTGGGCCAATACGGCCAGGTCGCTGTATAAGCGATCTTTGGTGATTTCTTCAGAAAACGAATAAATGGTTGGGGGAGGGGTTTCAGGTCCTTTCTTGAAAATACTGCATGCAGAAAGGGATAGTGCGAGTAAAAAGAGTAGTGCTTTATTAGTCATTAAGGTAATCAGGTTTAGTTAGCGCCGATGATTTCATCCACCGGCTTTAGGTCGATATAAAATTTCGTAGGGTCTTCTTCGAGAAAAAGATTGATTTGTTGCTCCTTAATCATTTCCAGAACTGCCAGGAAGGTCACAACCACATAGATTTTGTTCTTCAGGGTTGAACAAACCTCCATAAAGGTTTGCCGGCCGTGATCTTGCAAGCGGTTCAGCACAAATTCGGCTTGTTCTTCAACAGTAGTGCTCACCTTCTCAACGTGGTGAACAATGTTCTTTCGCTCAATATCCTGCAGCACTTTCTTGAAGGCGGCGATCAGGTCAAACATAGTTACGTCCTGCAAGGCTTCTCCGGTGGCCTGTTGTTCCACATCGTCGGCTTCCGGGTATCCGCGCATAAACTGTTTACGGACTTCTTCGTCCATGTCGGCCATTTTTTCCGACATTTCCTTGTATCGTTTGTATTCCAGCAGTCGTTGCACCAGTTCATATCGGGGATCAGACTCATCCATTTCTTCATCGTCAGAGTCTTCCCGAGGGAGCATCATTTTGGCTTTGATGGACATCAGCATACTGGCCATCAAAATAAATTCACTGGCTACATCCAGGTCCAGTTCTTCCAGCATATGTATGTAATCCAGGAACTGCTTGGTGATGTAGGAGATAGGGATATTGTAAATATCGAGTTCGTCCTTTTTGATAAAGAAAAGGAGCAGGTCGAGCGGGCCTTCAAAGTTGTTGAGCTGTACGCGATACATACCTTAAAACTACACTGTTAGAAACTAAATTTCTTTATTTTCTTTTGGTTGGTGAATGTTATTTTAGCATTCACTTAATTTAGGCAAAAATAAGGGCATGGATTATTCGAAATTTGTGGATGCCGTACTGGAAAAAAATGAGGCTGCAATCACCGAGCAGGTGAATGTAATCACTCCGGTGCTTATTAAGTTTTTGATGGTACGCCTGGATGCCACAGTTCATGATGCCCAAGACTGCGCACAAAATACGCTCCTGATTGCCATAGAAAAAATTCGTGAAGACAAGATTTCGAACCCGGATGCGGTAATAAACTACCTGTTTACCACGGCCAAACACGAGTATTTTAAGCAGCTTTCCAAAGACCGTGAGGTCAATTATGAGGACCTTCCCGAGCACCATTCAGACAAGGCCGATCAGCTTAACCGATTGCTCGATAATGAGAAAATGAACATCCTGAAACGCTGTATGGAGTCGTTGAAGGCTGATTATAAAAAATACATTGAATATTGGTTTCAGAATCCTGACTACGAAACTTCGGTGGTTGCCGATCATTTTAATATCTCTGTGAACAACGCCTGGACCAAGAAACACCGGGTGATAAATGTGCTCAAAGAATGCTTCGAAAAAAAAATTAAACTTTAACTGTAAGGAATTGCTTTTTCATCGCTCTAACTATGTGAGATCAGAATGTATTTATAGAATACATTCTGAAGTAATAGAAAAGCTTTAGTATGGAAAATTCGAGAGAAACAGAAATTAGACAGCAGATAGATGCCTACATAAAAGGGCAACTTTCGGAGGAAGAGATTCAGGCTCTGTGGAATGAGTTCGCGAAAAACCCGGAACTGTTGGATGTTCTTGAAGTTGAGGTAAACGTAAAAGAACTGATTGAACGTGAAGCATTGAACTCAAAACCGGATTCAGGGTCGGCTACCATCACGAAACTTCCTTCCTACACTTGGCATGTAGCGGCAGCGGCCGTTTTTGTGATCATTGCTTTGGTGCAAATATTCAGGATAGAAACTCCAACTCAGATCGATCAGTTTGTAATTAATCAAATCGGACCCGATCAGGTGGAAACGTCAGATGGTGTTCGGGCTAAAGACATGCGCATTACCACCGCAGATTCTCTCCTGAACCTCGGCTTTGAGGCCATCGTCTCCGGAAACGAAGACCGCGCACTTGAGCTGTTTGATGAAGTCATAAACCGATTTGATGAAGAGCCCTATGGATCGAAAGCATTTCTCAATAAGGGGATTATCCTTTACAACGAATCTAATTACGAAGAGGCAATTTCGGCATTCCGGGAAGCGGCAGAACGGGTTGAAGACAGCCGCATGATTCTCGAAAAAGCGTATTGGTATATGGGCAATGCCCTCGTAAATGTAGGAGAACTCGAGGAAGCTCAAAAAGCAGTATTCGAAGCCTATCAACTGGATGGCATGTTTCGTAAGCCGGCTTTCCGTTTGTTGAAGAAGCTTAGCGATGACCTTGGAAGTTCAGACTACGAAGGCTTTGATGCCCAGCAGTTAGAATAATTTCCACTAATTATTCACTGTGTACCTGAGGGATAGGTTCGGCGCCTTCCTTCATATGATTCATCAGGAAGTCATGAGCACTTAGTTTGGAATCGCCTTTTTCTTTTTGAGCCCGCTGGTAGCTTCCGTCTTCCATCAATAGCCATCGCTGCTTGTTATCATTAAAATAAATATTGATAACAAACTGCAGGTATTTCTTTAACTCGGTTTTCTCGATAGGGGTAATGGCCTCAACGCGTGCATCCAGGTTGCGGTGCATCCAGTCAGCTGAACCGATAAAGTACTTATGCTCCCCACCATGATGGAAGTAGTAGACGCGGGAATGCTCCAGGTACCGCCCAATAATGGAGTGAACGGTTATGTTCTCGCTCATTCCTTCTTTACCCGGAACAAGTCGGCAGACTCCCCGGACAATCAGGTCTATTTTAACCCCAATCTGAGAGGCTTCATACAGCTTTTGGATAATCATCGGGTCTTCCAGGCTGTTCATTTTGGCGATGATACGGGCAGGGTTCCCTTTCCGGGCTTCTTTCACCTCTTTTTCAATCAGTTCATTCATCTGCTTACGCATATGGTTGGGAGCAACCAATAACTTTTCAAAAGTTTGTTCGGGAGCGTAGCCTGTAAGCAGGTTGAAGATATCGGTAACATCGGAACAGAGTTTTTCATCACAGGTGAAAAGAGCCAGGTCTTCATAGAGCTGTGCTGTATCCGGGTGGTAGTTTCCGGTTCCGATGTGGCAATAGGTTCTGAGGCCGTCGCTTTCTTCACGAACTACCATGGTAAGCTTGGTATGGATTTTTAATCCGGGAATACCATAGGCCACATGCACGCCAAAGTTCTCCAGCTTCTGCGCCCAATTAATGTTTCGTTCTTCATCAAACCGGGCTTTAATTTCAACCAACACAGCAACCTGTTTTCCCTCCTCCGCGGCATTCATCAGGGAGTGCATTAATGGGGAGTCTTTCGAGGTTCTGTACAAAGTCTGTTTTATGGCAAGTACTTTTGGGTCTCGTGCTGCCTCTTCCACAAACCGCTGCGTTGAAAGCTCAAAACTGTGGTAGGGATGGTGCACCATGAAATCACCTTTCTTGATGACCTCAAAAATACTGGGAATCTCTTCTTCGGGGTTATGTTTGAGCGAGGGATGTAAAACCGGAGTCCATACCCGCTCTTTGAGCCGGTTAAACCCGCTTAGCTTAGCTATCTCCATAGAATCAGCCAGCCCAATCGTGCCTTTCATCTCATACACATCCTGCCAGTTGATGTTCAGGTTTTTGATGAGATATTTTTTCAGATGTTTGGGCATCTCGGCATCAATTTCGAGCCGCACAATTTCGGCAAACTTTCGTTCTCTCAGCTCATCCTCAATGGTCTCAAGCAGATCTTCGGCTTCTTCCTCATTGCGGTCAACAGAGGCATTCCGGGTTACCCGAAACATATGGGCAGAAAGCACCTTCATTCCCGGAAAAAAATGATCCATTTTCTCGCGGATAATATCCTCGATAGGCACAAGAATTACCTTGTTTCCTTTTCGGTGCACCTGAACAAAACGATTCCGATTGGCAGGAATCTTAAGTCGGGCAAACGATTTTTCTTTGGTTCTGGGGTTTACCAGCTCGATGGCAAAAGAGAGGCTCTTGTTAGAGATAAATGGAAAAGGGTGGGATTCATCAACCGCCAGCGGGGTAACGATTGGGTAAACCTGTTTTTGAAAATACCGGTCGCTTACGCTTTTCTGATAATCGGTGAGGTCGGAATAAGATTTTATCTGAATTCCTTTCTGGGAAAGTTTGGGAACGAGATCTTCAAAAAAACAGCTTCGATAAGCTTCAATCATATTCTGTACTTCATGCCGAACCGATTTAAGCTGATCGGAAGGGGTCATGCCATCAACTGATAATTCTTTGACTCCGGCCAGCAACTGTCGTTTGAGTCCACCTACCCGCTTTTGGAAAAACTCATCGAGGTTAGAGCAGACGATGGAAAGAAACTTTACCCGCTCCAGGATTTTATTCTTCTCATTTTGGGCTTCGGCCAGCACACGCTCGTTGAATTTTAGCCAGCTCAACTCGTAATTGAAAAAGTAATCGCTCCCGAAAATCTTCAGGTTGCTGGATCGCAAATCCTTATGCATACCTTTCTGTTTAAGGATTTCGTTCTTTTTGGGATTGGCCCTTTTCTTGGCAATCTTCGATTTTTCTGTAACCGATGGGTCGAAGTTAACTTCATCGGGCGATAAGGACGTCTTTTTCATAAAGGGCATTCATTAATTAGCATGCGCAATTCGCTATAAAACTAAGTATAATTCTGTAAACTTAGCGTTAACAATTAGACTATCTCTATAACGTGAATAATCCACTATTAAATCCTGAAGAAAAAGAAGAAGCATTTGAACAGACGGTTCGTCCGGGATCGCTTCAGGAGTTTATTGGCCAGAAAAAGGCCATTTCTAATCTTTCGGTTTTTATAAAGGCAGCCAAGCAGCGGGGCGACGCACTGGATCACGTTATTCTTTCTGGTCCTCCGGGGCTGGGAAAAACTACCCTTTCCTATATTATTGCGAATGAAATGGGCGTCAAAATTCGCCCCACTACAGGACCTGTACTCGAAAAGCCGGGAGATCTGGCAGGTATGCTCACAAACCTGGATGAAGGGGATGTGCTTTTTATTGATGAAATTCACCGGCTAAACCCGGTGATCGAAGAATATTTGTATTCAGCTATGGAAGACTATAAGCTGGATATTGTGATTGACTCCGGGCCTAACGCACGCAGTATTCAGATTGAGCTAAACCATTTTACACTGGTTGGGGCAACAACCCGTAAAGGACTGTTGACGGCCCCACTTCGCGCACGTTTCGGTATCGATATGCGGCTGGATTATTACGATGTAGAATTGCTTCAGCGAATTGCCCTCCGAACGGCAGACATCATGGGGATGGGAATAACCGAAGCCGGCGCTCATGAAATTGCCCGAAGAAGCCGCGGAACTCCACGTATCGTCAATAAGCTACTTCGCCGCACCCGTGATTTTGCGCAGGTGGAAAGTTTGGATACCATAGACGACAAGATTGCGGATAAGGCCCTCAATGCGTTGGATGTAGATAACAACGGACTGGATGAAATGGACATCCGGATTCTGAAAGCAATCATCGAAAATTACGATGGAGGTCCGGTGGGCTTAAGTACACTGGGTGTTGCTGTGGGAGAAGATAAAGGCACGATTGAAGAGGTATATGAACCTTTCCTTATTAAAGAAGGTTTTTTGCAGCGAACGCCGAAAGGCCGGATTGGCACGAAGAAAGCGTATCAGTATTTGAATGTTGACCCGTCTAAGACTGACCGTGATTTGTTTAATTAGTGCATTCTGTTAAATTCTTGCATCATGGATAATCAAATCGTTATAGAACACCTTACACAGAAAGAAAAGCTTCAGCTAATGGAAGATCTATGGAAGGATATTAGTAAAGAAGCTGATTATACTCCTCCTGTTTGGCATAAGAATGTGTTGGATAATAGAGAGCAGGCGCTTAAAGAGGGAAAAGATTCATTTACAGATTGGAAGAAAGCCAAAGAGGACATTAGAAGACAGATATCATGAAGATTCTGATTCTGGATTCAGCCAAATCAGACTTAGTAAATGGGTTTTACTTCTATGAAAGTCAGGAACAGGGCCTGGGAGACTACTTTCTTGATGCCCTTTATTCTGACATAGATTCACTAATGTTATATGCCGGGGTACATTCCAAAAAGTTTGGAAGTTACCATTGCATGTTTGCTAACCGGTTCCCATTTGCGATTTACTATATAATGAAGGAGGATGTAGTTTATGTTCACGCCATACTTGATTGTAGAAGAGACCCTGACATAATATCCGAGAGGCTTGAGTAGAAAAAGGAATGAAAGTCGATATACATAGCTTTTTTCTCGTCAAATCTTTTTAACTTTGCAGCCTTTGTGAAGCGGGGAGATTCCCAAACATCACATTTTCCTAACCGAAAGCACCTTATTATTTCAAAGAATTTAGTTTACGCATGAAAAATCTTTTTACCTCTGAGTCTGTATCCGAAGGACATCCGGATAAAGTAGCCGATCAAATTTCAGACGCCATTTTAGATGCTCTCCTCGCTGATGACCCTGAATCCCGTGTTGCTGTTGAAACCCTCGTGACCACCGGCTTGGCTGTGGTTTCCGGTGAGGTGACAACCGAATCATACATTGACGTGCAGGAAATTGTAAGGGAGGTAATACGTGAAATTGGGTACACCAAAGCTTCCTACCGATTTGATTCAGAAAGTTGTGGTGTGCTTTCCACCATCCATAATCAAAGTCCTGATATCGCCCAGGGGGTAGATAGAGACGGAGCCGGTGATCAGGGCATGATGTTTGGCTATGCGACCAAAGAAACCCCGGAGTTTATGCCGATGCCTCTTCAGTACTCACACAGCTTGCTGAAGGAACTGGCCAAAATCCGTAAACAAACGGATAACATGAATTACCTGGGACCGGACAGTAAAAGTCAGGTTACCATTGAGTATGACGAAAACGGAAAACCGGCCCGCATTCATACGATTGTTCTTTCAACCCAGCATGATGCGGGGGTTGAGCAAGCTCAGATTCAGTCCGACATAAAAAAACACCTGATTGGGAATGTAATACCTGGCGAGTTGGTGGATGACGAAACGATTTATCATGTAAACCCAACCGGGAAGTTTGTAATCGGAGGCCCGCACGGTGATACCGGGCTTACCGGCCGAAAAATCATCGTGGATACCTATGGCGGACGAGGAGCTCACGGCGGCGGTGCTTTTTCCGGGAAAGACCCATCGAAGGTGGATCGTAGTGCAGCCTATGCTTCCCGGCATATTGCTAAAAACATTGTGGCTGCAGGTCTGGCTGAAGAATGCTTGGTTCAGCTTGCCTATGCAATTGGTGTGGTTGAGCCGGTATCCATAAATGTACACACTTACGGAACCGGTAAAATGAGCGATGTTGAACTGGCCGACAAGGTAGCCAAAACCTTTGACTGCACTCCACAAGGCATCATCAAACGCTTCAACCTAAAAAGCCCTATTTACCGTAAAACCGCTGCCTATGGACACTTTGGAAGAGAAGAATTCCCCTGGGAGAAGCTGGATTTTGTGGATAGGCTGGGGTGATTAAAAATCTTATTTTATACGTTGCTTTCAGGTCATTCACTATTTAGAAATGATATCTAAATGCGACCTTCGAGTGTATATTTACTTTTAAAATAGGGTCTTGATACAGGTAGTTATTTCTAATCCCGGTAAAAAAGGCAGCATTAAATGTAAGCTTGTTGAATTGTTTGCTGGTGTATTGAAAGCCTACGTGATGTTCCAGGTCAAATGGCCTTTTTTGATTCCCGGCGACTTGAGTAAAAAAGTAGTCATCGTTAAATCGGGTGCGCTGGTATTCCAGAGATAAAGAAGATTCATCCCAAAAATAGGTGAGTCGGATTTCATCTGAATTCCCACCGGGCCCTATCGACGCCCCAATAATTTGACCGTTATTAGTGTACCCTTGCCTATTTATACGATGGATGTAAAAAGAAGGGGGGCCATATCCGGCAGTATATCGTATATCCCAGGTTGCAAGATCATTATGTTCAAATAGTAGACGGAATCTATTAGCATTAGACAGGGTAAATTCTTTCCACAACCCAATGGTATATCCACCGGCATCATCAGGATGCTCGAGAAAATTTGAAATTCCGGCAGCAAAATCACCCCAACCCCATTCCCAATATAAACCGAATCGGTCATCTATATTTTTATATTTCATAGAAAGGGTCATCATTTGATCGTAGACATCATTTGGGAAATACCGACCTTTAATTGTTTTACCCTTGTCAGGGGCAATTATGCCCGAAAAAACGGCTAACCCATTATCAAAGAAACCAGTGAGGTATCGGGTTTGAGTATATAATACACGGTGAACGGTTACAGAAAATTCTTTAAAGAAATGAGGGCTGTATCCTAAAGTAATCCCCGTTAAATATCGTTGGTCATCTCCAGGGTTGTCATTATAGTATTCAGACTCATCAATTAACCCCCAAATAATTTGGCCATCAATGTCACCTATAGAGGTTTCCAAAACTTCATTGGTTCCAATCCTGAAGTGAGGAAAGCCACCTGCGTTAGTGCTCATAAGAATGGGGTTATAAATAGCAGGACCCCAGCGCATATTTTGGGTGGACAGTGAAAACTTTATTTTATTGAGAGACAGTGCAACTTCGCTTTGACCAGGATAGAGTTTTACATCTGAACTTTCTCCGTATCTAATTACATAATCAATGTCATCAAAAGGATACTGGTATGGATTATTACGACTAGTGTATTGCACACCGGTATTAAATGGGAGGTTCTGGTTGTATTGAATGATAGGGTTAAAAACGTAAGTGAGATTACCCCACCTTCCGGAAAAACCAAAAGCTGTAGTAAAATTCACTCCTTTACCTTGCCAGGCAGGACCATCATTCAAGCCTCTGGCATATTCAGAATTATAAACGGTGTTTGTGTAAAATGGCAAAACATTGAAATAGCCTTTAATATCGTCAGTACAAGCGATAGAAGGGAAAAAGCTTATGTGGTCATCGTAGCAGGAGTTTTCGTAATTATCGAGCAGGTCTTGTTGGTCAAGAATAATAGTCTGCGCTAAAACACCGGAACTTAATGTAAGGGACAAAAATATCGTGAATAGGTATGTAGTAGTTTTTAGCACTCGATTTTTGGTTGAATAGTTGTTTGACATATGAGTTTCAAAAAATGTTTAAGTCAGGTTAGAATGATAGCCCGTTTATATCAATATTAAAGAGTAGTTACCCTGATTTGTTGTCTTGGAAGTTTAACCATCTCTCTTCAAAGTATTTAATGCCAATGGTGTTATTACGGTCTTCGTTTTTAGGTTTGTTCCAGTTATTGATTTTAGCAAGGCTGCTGGAACTGAAATCCTGGCGCCTAAAAAAAGGTGAATAACAAAATCTATGCATTGGGAATACAATTTTAGGGACCGAAGCGTGTGCACTTATCCAAACATCATCCACAAACCTTAACGCTTTGGGAGCTGAGGAATAATCCTGGAGTTCTTTTATGTTGAAAAAATCGGGTTTTAAAAGATAACCAGAATACCCTTGTATAACATCTATGGGATATGGCTTATTTACTCGAGTTCCGGGTATTGGAGTGGGTGGAATTTTAAAGATATTTGACTTCAGGGTGGTAGGTTTGTCGATGAGATCATCGGGTACCCTCCAGCCACTGGCTGCTAATATCTTGTCAGGATGACTGCAGGAAGCCTGTTCAAATTGTTCTACATAATTGGGCGGATAGATGTTGTCATCATCCACTACTAAAATATGCTGTTTTTCCGGAAACTGAGCCAATGCGTGAATAAATTTTGTGGCCGGCCCGTAATCCACTTCAACCCGGTGAATGTGAATGTTACTCAACTCATTTAAATGAGTAGGAACGTTATAAGGCTTATTATTTCTGAAACTCCGATATGGGAGATAAATATTAATGCTTGCCGGTTTCGTGTTTTGATACAACAAACTTTTCAGAGTAAGATCCAGCTTATCAATTCTTTCCGGAATGGTAGTAAAGGAAATTACGATGTCATTACTTTTGGAAAGATCGGAGTGATAGCGGTCCCATACCTGTAGTGACTTTGAGCTCAATCTGATGAAATGCACAAAGTCTTTTATCAGGTTTTTTCCTGACAGATAGTTGTAGATCCATACTGATAATCCCATCAAGGCAAAAACCACTAAAATCGGTATGTATATCATGCCATCCATATCAGAAAAGGCGGTTAATGAGCATATCAATTTGGCGGACTACTTTGAAGTAAGGAATGGTTAGTACGTTCAGGCTTTCGGGAATACTTGGTGAAACGAAATTTCTGACACTAATGAATGAAGTTGGATTCCACGAACTGATGTCAACTTCGTCATCTGTTAGGGTGAGGTTATCTTTTTCAGCAGCTTCCATAAGTAAAATGGAAAGCAGGGATTGATCATCACGATGATTGCTTCGATTAGCGCCTTCCGGCTTAATGCACTCTTTAATTAATGCCAACTCTCTCCACTTTTCAATAACCTCTTTAATCACTTTATTGGAATATGAAAATCCACAGGTATTACCAGCCCGGTTACGTTTCCCGTACCAACGCTGTGGAACGTTCATGTAATCTAAGGTCTCCTGAACCGTCCACTCGTCAAGCGTGCCCGAACCGCTAAACGGGGCATAACTGCCGGTTTCAGATATCACATTCCATATCGGCTTCAGGTTCTTGAGGATAATATTGGCACTGTCAAGCCACAGGATATTTGCTTCTCTCTGATTAATGACTTCGTGAATAATGATTGGCTTCCATGAATAGGTTTTGTATTTCAGTTTCACGAACTCAGGATAGTTCTCAAAATCAAACTTATGAGAGGTAAAATTATGACCATTTTTTGATTGTAGTTCTTTTAGATAGACTCTTTGTTCTTCATTCAAACCTATGTCATAAAATATAAATCCACTGTTATTAAACTCTTCTGTTTGAATGTAAGAATGATAGAGCTGAAGGAAACTCCGGAAGTACCTTTCATCCGCTGCGGAAATAATATAATTGGCTTTAGTCCCCAAGGTTTATGCTCTATTTAGTAACGAGTGAGTCTTTTGCTGCAATGTTCCCATCTTGCATTTTTACCACGCGATTCGCGGTATCAAAATACCGGTCATCATGTGTTATTACGATAACTGTTTTCCTTTTTTCGGTAAGGAAGGGAATAATCTTGTTATAGAAGATAGTCTTGAAGTGTGGATCCTGATGAGCAGCCCATTCATCCAGCAAATATATATCCTTATCCTCGAGTATAGCCTGAATTAATGAGAGCCTTTTTCGTTGGCCATCCGAAAGCTTTTTTGTGGTGAATCTGTTTTCAACGATAGAAACTTTATCAGTTAGTTCCAGCAATTCAATCAAATAATCACCTTCTCTGTCAACTTTTCCTACAGAGATATGATGAAGGTGATCAAATACATACGAATCCGAAAAAACGGTGGCGAAATGTGAACGGTAGTGCTTCAGGTTTCGGTCGTTAACAGGCTGACCGTAATACTTAAGATTGCCACCCACCGGTTTATATAAGCCTGTAATAATTTTTGCAAGGGTGGTTTTACCGGAACCGTTTCCCCCTACAAGAAAGATTACTTCACCTTGATTAATTTTTAAGTCAATCGGCCCAAGCTCAAATACTTTCCCTCCATCATCATTGAGATACTGATGTACTACTGCTTCTAACTCAATTTGGGGCAGCCCGGTTTTTGTGTCATCTAATGTAATTTCATTTATAGAGCCATCGGTGTTATCCATTGTAAGGCCAATCGATTCTATTTGCTCCAGGGCGGTTTCGATACGCTTCAAATTGCTTAAAAAGCCACTTGCTGTGGATAGAGGGGCCAGCGTAAATAAAACGAGTGTCAGGTATTGCCCAAAAAACTCCAAATCAACAAAACCGGTTTTATAAATAGCGATTATCATTCCCCCCAAACCCATAAGCAATACGATATCCGTCATGCGATTGGAAAAAGAAGCAATAACATTCTCTTTCAGGGCATGCAGGTTCTGTATCCTGCTCGTAGGGATAATCTCCTTATTCAAGTAAGACTCTTTGAAATCTTTATTTAATGTGAGTTCTTTTATTCCAAACACTAAGCCTTCAAAATGCTGGTACAAATCGTTGAGTTGTTCACGGGCCAGGTCAGAATATTTTTTAACGAACGGTAAGGTGACTTTCGTAAATAGAAAGACCAGGGCAAATAGTACAATTGTTGCAACGGTTAGGATTGGAGAATAAAACACAAGATAGGCCACAATCCCCAAAACAGTAGCGATGCCGGTTGTTACACCGGGGAGTCGGTCAAGCGAGTAGGCAATTGTTTTGATGTCTTCCGTAAGGATTGCCAGAAGCTTCGGCTGCTTTTTTTCAACCGATTCAAAAGAAGCTTTCAGGATTTTGCGGGAGAGATCTTCACGAAGTTTATGGACAATCGATTGGATGAGCTTTGATACCGAGTAAGAAGCTATGAAGGCAAAAATCATATACCCCAAAGCAAATAAACCGAAATTCCACAGGAACTGATCTAAGGTAAATTCAGCAGATGTAACCGCCTGATGTATTGTTTTTATTAAGAAAGTTGAACACAGTCCCGTCAATGCACTGGATATACTGGATATCAGAAATATGGGCATTGAGGATTTTATAAGTAAAGCGATAAACCGCATAAGTGGTGCGTGTACTAATCAGTTAATTCAAATGAAGAAGGTGCCGGATACTTCTGCTCCAAAAACTCTTTCACCAGCTCCACAACCCTTGGGTTCGGATTGCCGCGGAGGTCATCATTCAAGCAATAAAATTCCGGGCTGTTCCTTTTCATTTTATCAAAGAAAGATTGTTGTTTGCTGAAATTATTGGTCAATTTATGAAATCTGAAGATTTTAATTAGTTCGGTAATCCATACAGGGTCCGATTCATTACGGTGATGTTTCAGCATGTGGTACCGATATAACTTCAAAGGAAATAAATCGCGGTCATTCCGAAATTTATGCTGACGGGTGTTCTCGGTTTTGTCGGGAAATACCGAGAAGGCTTCTTTCCAGTATTTCTTATTTATCATAATAGGCTGATGTTCAATGATGCCCAATCCGACAATATCTCTGTATCCGTCATGGATTCTCCATTTCAGATTTTCACCAAAAAAGGTATTGTACACTCGATACTTATGATCCTTATAAAATGATTGCAGGCTAACAGGGGCACCAAACAAAAAATCGTCATTCATGTAGAGAAAATTCTCGCTTAATCCGGGAATATTATGAAGAAAACTTTCAATAACATTTGAGTTAAACGTGGGAAGATATTTATCCGGAATTACCTGGTCGTGATGCACTAGCTCAATTCGTTCATTACTTACATCAAGCCATTCGGGCACCTGTGGTCTTGCTGTTAAAATGTATATCTTGTTAAATCTGTTAAAGTACTTTTCGAGTGAACGCAGGCTATAACGGATCATTTGGAAGGTGTCACGATAGCGCTCAGGATTGGTGTCTTTTTTTTTGGATGCATAGGCATCACGGATTTTTGCATACTCTTGATCTGATCCGTTGACCCACGTGTAAACTACATCAAAATTCATTCAGTGATTATAAGGAGGACTTTTTGTTAAACCCCATAAGTTACCATTTCAGACGACTGCAGGAATATACTCAAAGATTAGTTCATACGAGAATGAATAACGGAGACTTAAGGCAACAAATACTTTGGGAGCTGTTCGAGTCTTCCAACCGGTTTTTACAGGATATAAAGGTAGATTATTGGGTTGATTTCGGCACTTTGCTGGGCTTTTACAGGGAGAATGATATCATTGCCCACGATATCGATATCGATTATGGTTGCCATGAGAAACACTATCCCTATATTTTGGATAATCTGGATAAGCTGCCTGCGGAACTTACTATGCATGATACCTCTAACCGGCATAACGGCCCTAAACTGTATATGAGTTATAAGGGTTTTGATGCTGACATCTATTTTTACAGAGAGGAAGGAGATCAATTATTCAGTACGGAAAAAACGGACTGGGAAAACTATAATTCTCCAAGCCTGAAGGACTTGGTGTTTCCGACCAAAGACTTCGAGATTCGGGGGCTGCAAACACGCATACCTGACAAAACCGAAGCGTACCTGAAAACTATTTATGGCTGTTTGGATAAGGATGCAGTTCGAAACCCTGAAACAGGCTACTGGGAAAAGCCTTAGGGTTAGTTGAGCCCTCTGCAGAACTTCAACCGGAAAATCATTGTATGATTTTTGGCAACACATCAGTCAGGGCAAACTCAAGGTGATCTTCATTATCTATTTCGCACCAGTTCAGTTCCGGGAAATGAGCAATACTAATAGCCTCCTGCTCTGATGAGTACTGTGCCAATAACACTTCGTAATCCTCACTGTAATCGATGTTAATCTGTTTACAGAATGTGGTAAATCGCTTCATAAACCCAGCGGAAAAAGCCCATATTCCAGTCATTACTCCTTCCGGATCCACTATTTTCTCAGCATTTTTTGTGAGCTTGGTCAGCCGGCCCGCCTCGGAACTGAAATACACATTGTCGTCCAGATTCAGGGGGGCAGAGGTGAGAATCAGGTTTTGATTGTCATCTGTCGGGGTGAACCGTTCAAAAATGGTGGGTTCGAACAAAATATCGGCTTCCAGTAAATAGAATGGCTCGTCCACTAGCGACTCAAACATCAGCAACGTGTAAATGCTGGCCCGGGTATCGTAAAATGGATTCTCAACGATCTCGACTTCACTATACTTTTTCTCCAGGTAGTTGAATTCTGGCAGCAAATGACCACAACCGATCAAAATCTTTTGAACCCCCGCACTTCTCAATGCTTGTATAGAGTACTCAATTAGGGGTTGTTCTTTTAGCGGGGTTAAAGGCTTCGGGATTTCGTCACCGGTTACGCTTCTCAGCCTTGTGCCTTTACCTGCAGCTAATATAATTGCTGTTTTTATCTCCATTTCATCGTGAATAAATGTGTTCAATTTGTTGGGCAATCAGTTTCCAGTCGTGTTTAGAAGCTATTTCCAATCCTTTTTTTATGAGAATGCTTTGCTCTTCGGCAGGCATCTTCAGGTGCTGTTTTGCCAACTCGAAAAGGGCCTCAGTGTCTCCGGGTGACGGAAAGTTTTCAACACCATATTTCTTTCCAATGTTCAGGTATCCTTCATTTCCATACCCGATCACTCGTACACCAAGTGCCATCGCTTCCAGCAGTACAATTCCGAAGCTTTCTCCATACAATGCAGGAGCAATCATAAGGTCGGAATTCAGTAACAGCCGGTTTTTATCCTGATCATCTACATCGTTATGGAAAGTCACTTCTTTCAACTGATGCTCATTTACAAAATTCTTCATCTCCGATAGCTGAGGACCATTCCCTACTAAAGTGAGTGAAATTTTTTGATTTAGCGATTCACTTTGTAATCTCCGGTAGATTTCCAGCAACTCAAAGACACCCTTTCTGTTTTCAAAACGACCAATGAAAATGATCCTGAAGTCATCGTCAGGGGTTGATTTCTTTTCCATATTTTGGCCGGCTTCAGCATCAATCCCGTTGGGCAGAATTCTAAAGTTTTGGGGAAGGTTCTCTGGGTCACCACCCATGGCTTTCGCCTGAGTTTCGGATACAGAAATGATTTCATCCATTTTGGGGAGGTAGTATTTGGCTCCCACTTTCATCAGGTTTGCACCGATATGTTTACCCAGCCCACGATCAGGTGGGGTATCATGAAAGGTGCCAACTTTCTTTATCGAGTCCGGTAACATCCAAAGTAGCTGGGTTTGCATCACCGGATTCCAGATAGTGTGAAAGTGGATGACATCCGGCTTAAATTCATCAAAAAATTGGCGGATCTGGCTTTTTTCATTCGGTTTCAGCACCGATACATCAATGGAGGTTCCCCACCAGGGAATACGAGTACTGCTTGTTATATGCTTTACCTCGCAGTCTGCCTCTCTTTCTGAGTTGGGATTGGTTGGCCGTGGCGCAAAAATCACCACCTTGTTATTTTTCCTCACTAATTCGTTACTTAATTGCGTAACATGGGTCTGAACCCCTCCGGGAATCGATAAATCGTAAGGGCACACCTGAATGATATTCATATTAAAACCGCGTCGATAGTATATGTGTAAAAATTACGCTGCCAGTGAAATCCGTGTTTTTATGGATAGCGATCATTTTTTTGAGCAGCTAACCGCTGATGTTCAAAATGCCAGGCATTCAGTTTCCATCCAATGCATGAGTTTTGAGGCCGATCAGGTTGGCACCAAACTTATTGAATTGCTCGGCAGCAAGCCAACCCTCGAACGAACTTTGTTGATTGACGATTATTCGCGGTTTGTTGTGAATGATACATTTCTGAATGCACCTCAGGGGTGGATGAATAAAAACAATGCCCGCAAAGAGCGGCAGGCTTTAGACGGATTATTGAAGCAGGCAAGACAGTCCGGAATTCGGGTAAAATTCACCAATCCCATGGGGTTTTTGATGCACCGGTATCCGGCCAGGAATCATAAAAAAATGGTGCTGGTCGATGAGGAGATATCCTATCTGGGTGGGATGAATTTTACGGAACATAATTTTGAGTGGAGTGATACCATGGTTCGCCATACCAACCCCGATATCGCAGCTGCGCTCAAGGTATCATTTCAGGCAGACCTGAATGAGACAACGCCCCCACCAATTACAGAAATTAACCCGAAGACAGTGCTCTACCTGTTAAACGGGTGGAAGACAAAGGAAGCTTATACAAATTTATTGGAGCGCGTTACTTCCAGTAGTAAGGTGGTTGCGCTCTCACCCTATATCTCTTACCCCATGCTGGATGCGATTGCCTCTGTTCCGGATAATCAGGTGATCCTTCCGAAGGCGAATAACAAACCGCTAATGCATTATATACATAACCTTAAGCGGTATTCTGAAATAAATTTTAAATACGTATCAGGGAAAATGGTTCATGCAAAAATGCTTATTTTAGATGACGAAGTAGCTGTGTACGGGTCTTCAAATTTTGATGTCATCAGTTACTTTTTTGAAAAGGAAGTGGTAATAGTGAATAAAAATCCTGAACTGATAAAACAGCTAACTTCATTTACCTCACAGTTAATAAATAAATAACCATAGATGTCTTCGAAGGGTTTTTTCAGCGAGTACGACAAGTCGATTAAGAATAGAATTGTTGAGGAAGGTTATGATCTTTATTTCAGTCGCCCTTGTGGGTATGTGCTTGCCAAGTTTTTTCATAAGCTAAAATTTACTCCCACCAATATTTCTGTTTTGGGGATGCTGATCGGGGTAACCGGAGGGGTTTTACTGTATTGGCAGGATGTTCTGTTGTACACTTCCATCGGGTTTGTGCTGGTTACTTTTGCAGGATTGATGGACAGTGCAGACGGACAAGCGGCCCGTATTTATGATCAGCGATCGGAAATGGGGAAGTACCTCGATTTCTTTAATGATATGCTGGTTTTTATCAGTTGCTATCTGTTCGGGTTGCTCTATTTTACGGATACATACACCCTTGCCGGTATATTAGCTTTGGGGCTTACTTCCGGTTATGTACACAGTATCAAATCGAACTTGTATGAATATTATAAAGGGGAGTTCCTTCACTTTAGCCTGACAGATTCCAAACACCGGAATCCGCCCGTTGATCACATCAAAGAAAATTTTGACAGAACATCTTCTCTGCTTCGAAAGGTTACCTATCCCGTCTTGATTGATTATGTGAAGCGACAAAACAAGATCAAATTCAGAAGCGATGAAACAACCCGAATCTTTGAAGAAGCGAGGGAGCAGGATCCTCAAAAATTCAAAGAAATCTACGAGCGCAATAGTCGAAAAATGCTGGCAGGATGGGCTTGGGTGTGTGGTTCTAATGTAATGCGGAATGGAATCCTGGTATCCAGTTTGTTTGGGCGCATCGACATCTATGTAATTGCGAATATCGCCTCTTACGGGCTATATCTTTTAGTTGGGAAGAAGCAAAATCAGGTAGATCGGCGAATTCTGAATGAGATTGAAGACTGGGATCTTACTTCTTTAGAACGTACGTCTGCAGCAGAAGTGCAGTAAAATAAGTGGCCAGTAACGTGGTGGTAATCCCCGCTATGGCAAGTATGCCTACCGATTCCATCCCGGGATGATCTATAAACATGAGCCCTATAAAACCTAAGATGGTCGTTACTGAGCAGGCTGCTAATACGGGAAAACGCTCCGACAGAAAATAGGACAAGAACCCTGAATTATTTTTGATCCAGGAATCCACCAGGTGAATTCCATTATCAGCGCCCACCCCGATGATGATGGGGAAAACGATGACATTGTACAGGTTGATATCGAAAGGAAAAACAGACCGGATGGTGAGCAGCATACCTATCGTAATCAGTAGTGGAGCGACTGCCATCAAAGCCTGCAATAACGAACGGTAGTAAACCAAAAGGATTCCAAAAATTGTAAGAAGAGGAGCTACAAACAGAAAGGTGGATTCGCGGATCAACAGCTCTAAAATGCTGGATGCAATAATAGAAGTACTGGCGGCATAAAATGTTTTCCCGGAATCAATACGGATAGAGCCGGAGCTTTTTCTAAACTGAATGGAAGTTTCTCCGTTCGACAAACTCATGGCAGGGTAGATAATCACAAGAGGGGCAATGGAGCCATCCTTAAAGAAGAATCGGTTTTTTATATAATTGGGAAGGGTCTCAATAGTGGGGGGAACCGTATTCTCTGCGATCTCGATCACTTCCTTTTCTTCGGGATCAAGATTTGCGAGAAACTCTTCATTATTCGTTAAAAGCTGCTGAATGCCTGCTACTTTCCGGGATTTCATACTTAACTCTTGCTCACTTACCGGGTAGCGGGTTGAGAAAGATTCCACTCGTTCAATATCTTTGTATTCATTCCCAATACCTTCGCTGATTTCAAAAAACAAGTCTTTTGACTGCTGAATGTTATCGGTGATAAAGTAGGAGGGCTCATGGTAGCCACCTCCTTCTTCGGTCTCTGAGTTGAATGAATCGAAGGCGGAAGGGCCGGAATCGGGCTCCAGATCAGAAAAATTAAAGTTGAAACTAAGCGACCGGGCCCCGAAAAAAGCACCTATGGAAATTACAGTCAACAGTAAAGGAAGTGCCACAGATCGGGTTCGTCTGCTGAGGCCGGGTAAAGACCCATCCAGTAAACTCACTGACTCCTGATTGCCGGCCGTGCGTTTTGAAACAGAAGGAGAAAAGAGCAAAAACAGGTAGGTAGAAAAGAGGTTCACCAAAATATTGATAAAAAATATGATGCCGAATTGGATGAACCCGTTGAACTCTGCAAAAATCAGGCTCATAATTGCGAGTCCGGTCGTAAGGCAGCTTAAAAGAATGGGGCGGGTTGAAAAGAGGTAGGACGATAACAACCTGCGAATGGAGGTCAGACTCGGTGGGTGCTGCTTATTCGCTGAATACAGGTGCAGAATATAGTCCAGGTTAATGCCGAACAGAATGCTGAAAATAATGCCCGTAAATACATTGATTTCATTAAACAAAAATGAAGACAGGCCAATGGAAATGATGAAACCGGAGAATAACACAAAAAACATCAGCCCGAGATCCAGCAAGATATACCCGGCTTTATATGCCGACTTTCGGTTAATAAGTATCATGTACGCCACAAGAAAGCCGATCAGGCTGAGGATGCCAATGATAAGCGCTTTGGTGATGGAAGCCTGAATGTCATTAATTTTGTGGTAGTGATCTACGTAGGAGCCGCCCCAAAACAGCTCCAACCCGTTGTAATTCTGCTGGATCTCGGATTTCTTTTGCAGCAGCAGCTGGTAGGTTTGCTCCACATTTGTATAATCACTTTTCGGAAAGTCCGGCAAAAACAGCATGCTTATGACCGAGCTATCTTCATTCATTTTGTAGCGGCGGGTATTGGCTACTTCCTCAAGCAAAACCGAAGAAAGGGCTCCTAATTCTAAATTGGGTTGTTCTTCAGCTCCATCTTTCTCAAAATCCACGTACAGAGGATTGGCCTCCAGCTTCTTTTGCGTAACGTACTCATCCACCTCTTCATAAAGCCGGTCAAGCTCATTTTCCGTCATTAAAAATAAAGCCGATTCCCGGATATCGTATAGGTCATTCTCTAATTCAGCTCCACGGAAAATCCGTTTTCCATTAGCTGTAAGCTTCAAAAGGGTATCGCGAATGGCATGGGCCGGCTCAATTACCGGTTCGCCATTATCCGAGTGAATGACGAGCGAAAAGCCTCCCTCGGTTGAATTGAGCTGCTCGAGCTTTTTGTAGGTGGAAAGGTGGTTGTTGTCATCGGGAAGCAGGGCAATCAGTTCGCCGTTGAACTGAAGGTTCAATGCCCTGTACGATAAGAACCCAAAAGATAGGAGGTAACCGATAACAAGAACGAACAGTATGTTTCGCGTCTTCACAGAGCTCATCATTTTTTCAGGTATGATCGAATCTCAGCAATTACATACTTCAGATCCTCTTCGAATAAATCTCCAATCACTGCCATGCGAAAGGTATCCGTTTCCGGTATAACGCCCGGATAAACGGTGATGTTTCTTTCATACAATGCGTCATGAAAATGGTCAAAACCCTTCGGAAGAATCCCGGTACGTTTTACAGCGATCAGAATTTTTGATTGCTGCTCATCAGGAAGGTAAAATTCGAATCCGAGCTCCTTTAACCCATCGTATAAAATCTGCCAATTCCTTTGATAGCGCTCCCATCGCTTTTCCGTTGTTTCTTTCAGCGTTTCTTCAATGGCTTGCTTAAAGGCATAGCACACCTGAACCGGAGGTGTAAAGCGCAGTTGATTGCTCTCCTTCAGATACTTCCACTGTTTGTATAAGTCAAAATAGAAGCTGCCGGAGCTTTTCTTGAGAGATTGTATCTGTTCTTTGTTGAAAATCACGAACGAAAGTCCCGCGACTCCATGAATGCATTTATTGGAGGAAGCCGCGAGGTAATCAATGTTCAGCTTTTTCAGGTCCATTGGATAGGCCCCGTATGAACTCATGGCATCCACGATCAGGGTGATATCCAGTTCATCACAAAGTTCACAGAATTCTTCCAGCGGATTCATCATGCCGGTAGAAGTTTCGTGATGGATAACAGCCAGGTGCGTAAAGTCGCCTTCTTGTAATCGTTGTCGGATAGCTTTTACGTCAGGATAATCGCCAAACTCATGAATGGTTTCATGAGGTAGCTGATAAGATTCACAAATCTGTCTCATTCTGATGCCATACGCACCATTGGTAACAATGAGCACTTTTTTTGAAGCATCCAGGGCGGAAGTCAATATGGCTTCAACAGCTCCTGTGCCACTGGCTGCAAATAGGCAGGCTTCGTAATCATCCTGCCCATTACCGATTGCTAACAGGCCGTCCACAATCTCATTCATGATCGCCCCGAATTCTCCTTCACGGGGACAGATGTCATTCACTACCAGAGCTTCCTTTGTATTTTGGGAGGTGGTTCCGGGGCCGGGGTTTAGTAAAATTTTTCGTTCAAGATCCTGCATGTGTCAATCCTCTGAAAGAAATTGCATGAAATTTTCCTTGTTTTCTGTGGGCGAAAGCGTGGGGCGGCCTAAATCTGAGCGGGCTCCGGTTTGTGTCATGATCTCCAACAAAACGGGTCCTTCAGCATTCACAAACTCATCAAACTTGTCGTTCAAAGAAGAGAGATCGCTTACCCGGAATGTTTGTTTGTATCCGCAGCCTTCTGCAATTTTTCCAAAGTCTATATGGAATCCGGCAGTGGGCTGGCCGCCAACCGACTCATGTGCTCCATTGTTGATCAGAATATGATAGTAGTTAGAAGGCTGTTGCTCCCCGATAATCGCCAGAGCTCCCATATGCATGATCATAGCTCCGTCACCATCTATGCAAAATACCCGCCGGTTTTTCTTTTCCATAGCGATACCCAGCGCTATCTGGGATGCGTGCCCCATACTGCCTACCGTAAGGAAATCGCGGTGGTGTCCGAGCCCGTGTTTTTTCCTCAGTTCAAAAAGCTCCCGCGAAGTTTTGCCGGTGGTCGATACAATAATGTCCTTCTCCCCAAACTTCTGAACGAGCTGCTCGAGCACTTCCTCCCGTTTCAATGAATATGAATGGGTTTTGGAGTCGCCCTGAAATGCATACTTCTCAAAAGTATCAGGGGGAACCAGAAGCACGTACGGAGAGGATTTCTTCCTCATGGTATCAAAGGCCGTACCGAGCTGTTTCTCTACCTGCTGTTCATCGCTGCTCAAGATCGAGTAGGGTAGATCCAGAGCTTTCAATTGCTCTTCCTGAGTTCTCCCGGGTTTGAGGTGCTGGGGTTCATCATTGGTTCCCGGCTTCCCTCTCCAGCCAACCATAATCAAAGCGGGGATGGAGTAAACCTCCTCGTCGGTTAGTGAAGTAAGTGGGTTTACAATGTTGCCAAAGCCTGAATTCTGGAGGTAAACCAGCGGAATTTTTCCTGTTGCAAGATGATACCCGGAGGCAATTGCTAATGCCCCGCCTTCGTTGGCAGCAATTAAGGTATTACCCTTATCAAAAGCGTAAGAGCCAAAGTGCTTTAGCAGGGAATCGGGTACGCCCAGCATAAACTCGACGCCCTTTTTCTCCAGCTGTTCATATAAAAAAGCGGGTTTTAGCATAGGTATCAGTTTGGAAGGATATCCAGAATTTCTTTGATCGACATACAGTATTGGTCCGCTTCAAGTGAGCGTTTGTGAGTAAGAATAGATTCAGCCGTTTTCTTCATCGCCGGGAATGCACTCCGCAGCAGGTGGTTGGCATAAATCACAATGTTAAATCCGGCATCAATCAGCTCCTGCTCGGTAAACTGATTATAGGAAGAGGGCACCGAAATGGCCGGCACTTTATAATCAAACTTTTGATACTCCTTCATGAACTCGAAGATTTCTTCGCCATCTTTTTTACGACTGTGAATCATGATTCCATCGGTGCCAGCCTCAATGTAAGCCTTCGCGCGTTTCAGGGCTTCATCCATACCTGCATTTGCAATCAGGCTCTCGATTCGGGAAATAATCATGAAGTCAGAAGTTACCTGAGCTTTCTTGGCGTTGGAAATTTTCTCGCAGAATACATCAATATCTTCCAACTCCTGCTTCACTTCAGTTCCGAATAACGAGTTTCTTTTCAAGCCGGATTTATCTTCAATAATGACGGCAGAAACTCCCAGTCGCTCCATGTTCTTTACCATCAGCTCGAAGTGTTCAATGGGTCCACCGGTGTCCCCATCCAGAATGATGGGTTTAGTGGTTACATCGAGAATATCGCTGATGGTTTGAATTCGGGATGTCCGGTCCACGTATTCCGTGTCTGGTTTTCCTTTTGCGGTAGAGTCGGTGAGGCTGCTAACCCAGATGGCATCAAACTCTCTCAGTTCACCCTCGGCTTCTACTTTAGTTTCTTCAACAATAAGGCTTGAGATGCCGTTGTGAGCTTCCATTACCCGTACGATAGGCTTTGCCGACAAAAGACGTCGCAGCATTTTTCTGCGGATATCGGGGGTGGTGCCAATTTCACGTAAGGCCTCCCGAAGCCCGGATGATGATATCCCCTCGGTATAATCCGGCTCCACCAGCCTGCCTCCCCACTCGTCCAATATGCTGATAACTTTCTGGCGGACGTGCTTCTGGGGGCCCACTTTCCAATCAGTTCCATGAACCACATAATCAGGCTTTAACTTTCGTAGGTTTTCTTCATAGTCCAGTGTTTTTTGGAGAACAACCTTGCTGACGCCTTTGATATTTTCCAGAATACGCTTTCGTTCTTCATACTCCAGGAAAGGAATGCGGCTGAATTTGGTAACGGCTTCGTCCGACAATAATCCTACGGTCACTTCCCCTAACTCTCTTGCCTTTTCAATAATGTTTATGTGGCCGTGATGGATAATATCTGTACCCATCCCTACATATACTTGCTTCATTTACAGCTGATTTGGTATTTAAAATTCGATCAAGCCAAAATAAGGCAAGAATGAATCAAATCGCAGTCCCTTTTGGAATAATATCGGGATAATTTAAAGGCAGAAATGACTTCAGTTTTTTAAAGATTCGGGAATTATTCCATTTCTGTTATTTTTAGTGGATTGATTAACCGAATTCAAAACAGGGAGACATGCAGTCAGACTCAGGACAGCCATCGATTGAAGTATTTGATATCACCATCATGGAGCCGATGGTTACCTTCACCGATCTTTGGATTACTTCCGTTTGTGTGTATGCATTCTACAAACTGGCGAAGCTGGA
Source organism: Gracilimonas sediminicola (assembly GCF_024320785.1). Lineage (NCBI taxonomy): Bacteria > Pseudomonadati > Balneolota > Balneolia > Balneolales > Balneolaceae > Gracilimonas > Gracilimonas sediminicola. Next base: position 1,371,277 of record NZ_JANDBC010000001.1, on the reverse strand, counting down.
TAAAAAAGGAAAAGTTCATCAGTACATTCGTTGGTACTTCCTGATTATGGCCATTGCTACGTTTCTTGGAGGAATTCTGGGACATGCTTTTCAATATGCGGTGGGATTGTCGTGGAAGCTTCCGGGCTGGCTGATCAGTATGCTGGCGGTGATGGCCATTGAGCGGGCCTCCATTATGCATGCTCAGCCCGTGATTAATGATAAATTCGGCAAGTTTCTGGAGGTTGCAAACTTAGTGGAGTTGCTCACATTTGCGGTGATCACTTTTACCACCTTAAACTTCTTTTTCATACAGGTGCATTCGGCTTATGGTTTGGGACTGGTGGTGCTCCCACTTCATTTTCTGGTGTACTGGCGTACCCGCAATGAAGGCAGCCGCATATTCTTCCTCACTGTTATTTTTGCCACGCTGGCCGCTTTCTTTTATACCAGCGAAATCGGTATTCATAAATGGTTCAATCATTTGGATGTAGCCCATACCGTGATGGCGATCAGCATGTATTTTTTCTACCGCGGTGCATTGAAGTTGGAGATCCTCAAACCGGAAGACATCAAGGAAGATAAAGGCACTTTTTGGGACGCGTTAAAAGATGGTTTTAAAGGGAGCCAAAAAGTGAAAGGTCATTCCGACCTTAAATAATCTGTTGGGTTAACCATTGCTGCTTTAAGGGAATGATAGCTGGTTACTAATACAGACAGTATTAAAATCACCAATACACCGAATACATATGGGGCCACTCCAGGTTCCACTTTGTATGCAAAATTACCTAACCACTCTGTTAAAAAGATCCAGGAAACGGGAATAGCGAAAACAGAAGCCAACAAAATGAGAAGGAGTAATTCTTTCCAAATCAATTGGATAATTTCAAAATAACGGGCTCCCAACACCTTTCGTACTGCAATTTCGCTTGATTTCTGCTTTGCGGTAAAACTGGTAAGTCCCAGTAATCCCAAACAAGAAATAAGTATGGCTAAAAAAGAGAAAGCAAAAATTACTTGTCTGAGCTTAGACTGAGAAGTGTAGTTTTGGCTAAGTTTGTCCTCTAAAAAGAAATAATTAAAGTCGTGACCCGGGGCAAACTTATTCCAGATTTTTTCCAGTCCATCTATAGTCTCCGCATTAAATTGGGCGTTTAATTTCAAAGATATAAAGCTGAAAGCCTCTGGCAGCAGTATTAAAGCGATGGGTTCAATCTGTTCGGTGAAAGGGCGAAAATGAAAATCTTCTGTTACTCCCTGCACGAATCCATCAGTACCAAAAACAGTTATTATTCTTTCTAAGGCTAAATCAGGACGGTCGGACTCAATCTGTAGAAGGCGCAGGCTGCTTCTATTTATTATAATGTTAAATAATGAATCCGAACGTAGGTCCGGGGAAAAAGGCGTTCCTGCAATAAGTTCTATTCCGTAGGTATCAAAGAAATTATATCCAACAAAATATGTACCCATGTTAGAGATTAACTCTTCTCCATTATCAAGCCTGATTGTGGCTTGTGTGCGGTTGGTTTGCTCACCGGGATAGCGGTCAGAAACGGTGGCCTTTACAACATCCGGATGATTGAGAAGTTCTTGTTCAAAGCTTTCAACCTGAGAGCCCAATACATCTTCAGAAATGGCAACAACCATCATATCACTTTTAGTGAAGCCGGTTTCACCATATAACAAGAAATTTGTTTGCTGGTAAATGACAAGGGAACTTATTATCAGAAACAAGGAAATAAAGAGCTGAAAACCCGTAAGTATTTTCCTGACCAGGCTTCCGCTTATTCCTTTAGGTTGAGACGCTTTAAGTATATTGGCGGGTTGAAAGTTAGAAAGAACAAAAGCAGGGTACAGACCTGAAAGTATTCCGATTAACAGACCCCCGGAAATAAAGGCGAGTAAGAATTCGGCTGACCACAAAAAGGAGGGGGCTATTGTTTTACCTGAAAAGCTGTTTGTTAAAGGCAGCAGTAGCACAGTTAAGACATAAACAGCTAACAGTGATAAAAAAATAATGCCCACTGACTCACCAATAAATTGTCCGAATAGCTGCGACTTATCCGCTCCCAGGGTTTTGTGAATACCTATTTCCTTATATCGTTTTATAGAGCGGGCTGTTGACAGAGTAATATAATTTAAACAAGCTATTAATAAGACAAATAAGCCAGCCACAGAAAAAAAGAAAAGCAGCCGTTTATCAGAAGTAGGGCCGACTTCATATCTGCGGTCTGAATTCAAATACAACTGAGATAAAGGAACGAGGGAGCCGGAGTATTCTATACCAGTTACCGATACTTCATTATCTATATATCGATTGATTAAGAAAGGGAGTTGTTGCTCGAGTTCATCGGCAAAGCTTGGATCGGCTAACTGGAGATAGGTATAATATATGCTGGTGTACCAATCAGTGCCGTCATCCCAGCCGCTTAATTCATAATGAACATCCATCGAAGTAAGTGCATCAAACTGAATGTGAGAATTGCGCGGCAGATTTTTGAAAACTCCTGTAACCGTTAGTTCATTTGTTAAATCAGCTAACTCAAGCCGTTTCCCAATGGGGTTCTCATTCCCAAAAATTCTTTGGGCTACCTCTTCTGATAAAACAATACTTGAAGGATTGCTTAGCACCTGACTCTGACTCCCCATTATTAGGTCAAAACTGAAGATTTCAAAAACATCGGGATCGGTGCTGAATGACTTTAAATTGCCAAAGCTATTGTTTCTAAAGGTTATGTTAAGTCTGGCCGGAGTGAACCGGACCATTTTTTCAATCTGTGGAAAGTCATTAATTAGTGCAGGTCCGAGTGGTCCCGGAGTGGGTGCCAGATACGTTGTTTCGGAAGGAGTTTTAATATTCCAACCCAGGCGATAGATTTTGTTTTTGTTTTCGTGGAAGCGGTCAAAAGAATACTCATCATACACAAAAATAAAAATCAATGTTGTACAAGTCAGGCCAATAATTAACCCCAAAACATTGATAACGGTAATACCCCAAAATTTTCGAATATTACGTATAGCCAGTTTTAAAAAAAGTGGTTTAAAAACCATGGTTTTATGGTTTAGCTAATGCACCCTTAAGACTATTATAAGCAAATAATGTCTAATACGTTTTAGTATCTAAATAAAGATAAAATCAGTTGGTTTATATCCATACATTCTATTTAATTAAGGCATCCTGTAATTCATAAACTGATTATGAAAAAAATACTGCCTCTCCTGTGCCTGCCTTTATTCGTTTTTGCCGTTTATTTTGATGCCGGTCAGTCCATTAGCCCGCAATCGCATCACGCTCCTTATGCTTTTACCAATGTTCATGTTATTTCAATGGAATCTGAAGGAGTGTGGGAAAACTACACCGTTATTACCGAAGAAGACCGAATTGTAAGGGTTGGTCCTGCCGATGAAGTGAAAATTCCCGAGGATGCTCATGTGATTGATTCTGAAGGGAAATACCTGATGCCCGGTTTGGCTGAAATGCACGGTCATGTTCCGCCAACCGATCCGGGTCCAACGGCTCCATCTTATTTTAATGATGAATATGTAGAACATACGCTCTTCCTGTATGTGTCGGCCGGTATAACAACCGTTCGCGGAATGCTGGGTTATCCCAATCAGCTTAAGCTCAAAGACAAAGTGAATAACGGCGAGCTGATAGGCCCGAATTTATATCTGGCCGGACCTAGTTTTAACGGCAATACTGTTTCATCTCCGGCTCAAGCCAGAGAAAGAGTAAAGCAGCAAAAAGAAGAAGGGTGGGATTTGTTGAAAGTTCACCCCGGATTAACCCGCCCGGAATATGATGCGATGGCTGAAACTGCGAATGAAATCGGGATTCATTTTGGAGGACATGTGCCGCAAGAGGTGGGTATTGTTCATGCCATAGAAATGGGGCAGCTTACCATGGATCATATTGACGGATACGTAGCCTACCTGAATGCTTTTGAGGAGCAGGAGCGGGATCAGCGAATGGCAGAGATTATTCAGATGACGAAAGAAGCCGGCGTTTGGATGGTGCCGACACAGGCGCTTTGGGAAACCATCATCGGGGCAGCAGATTACGATGCGATGAAGCAGTATGATGAGCTGAAATATATCCCTGATGCCGTGAAGCAGAACTACTTCAATTTTGCGGAGAATCCGGGAAGCAGCTATTCAACCGGAAACCCGGAGGCACAAGCTGAACTGCGCAGAAAGCTGCTGGAGGAAATGAACGAAGCGGACGTAAAAATCCTGATGGGTACAGACGCACCGCAGTTATTCAGCGTGCCGGGCTTTTCTATCCATCGCGAACTTCCGCTCATGCAAGAAGCCAATATGACCAACTATGAAATCATAGAAACCGGAACCAAAAATGTGGGGGAGTATTTCGCTGAATGGGATGATTTTGGAGTCGTAGCTGAAGGTCAAAGAGCAGACTTGATCTTACTCAATGAAAATCCACTGCAGGATTTATCGGCTATTAAAAATCACTCCGGTGTGATGGTTCAGGGCAAATGGTATTCCAGGGAGATGATCGATAAAAAGCTGGCTGAGATCGAAGAGTATTATGCGAATTAATTAGAAATAACCTTTCCAGAGTTATTAAAGCCTGTTAGCTGAAGCCTGCATCCGGTTTAACTCTGGAAAGGTTAAATACCGAATATTTATTTCCAATTCCTTTTCTTTCTCTGAACTCTTCCAGAGTTATTAAGGGTACATGGTTTACCTCATTTCTGCTTTAACTATGGAAAAGTTAAGTTTCGACTGGTCGGTTACAACATTCCTTAGGTTACCCTCGCCCTGAAGCCTGCATCCGGTTTAACTCTGGAAAAGTTAAATACCGAATATTCATTTCTTTTTACGAACACCCGCTTTACTCCCAGCTCTTTTTTTATAAATTGAGCTCTTCAATTTTAACTAACTACTTTTCTACTATGAAGCCTATCCAAAGCCTTTTGCTCGCTTTGGTTTGTGCTCTTTTGTTTGGTGTGAATGGATATTCTCAATCTACGCCACAGGCATTTAAGGGAGCTCAAATCATACCTATCTCCGGCGAGCCAATTAATAACGGAGTTCTTGTTGTTGAAGATGGAAAAATAACGGGCGTTGGTGGTCCAAACACCCGGATTCCCCGCGGAGCTGATGTCCATGATATGACGGGTAAGGTAATTATGCCCGGACTTGTTGACACCCATTCCCATATCGGTGAAGGTGATGGAGGCGACCGGTCGTCAGCCCTGCATCCGGATGTCCGCATTATGGATGCTATTGATCCGCGCAGTGATACGTTCCGCAAAGCACGAGCCGGTGGAATCACCTCGGTAAACATCATGCCGGGTTCAGGTCACCTGATGAGTGGCCAAACCGTGTATCTGAAACTCCGCGAAGCGAACACCATCGAGGATATGCTGATTTACCTGGATGAGGATAAAACCATTTATGGCGGACTGAAAATGGCCAATGGAACCAACCCATTGGGAGGAAGTGGATTTCCGGGAACACGCGCCAAGTCTGCGGCTATGGTAAGAGCTTTGTTTGTGAAGGCACAGGAATACCAGGCTAAAATAGAGGCCGCCGATGGTGATGAAAGCAAGATGCCTCCCCGCGATATTGGGATGGAAACCCTGGTGCAGGTGCTTGAAGGAAAGCGTACGGTACACAACCATACCCACCGGCACGATGATATTCTAACGGCTATCCGTTTATCTGAAGAGTTTGGATATGATCTGGTGCTTCAGCATGTGAGTGAAGCCTGGAAAGTAGCCGATGAAATTGCCGAAGCCGGAGTTCCTGCATCCATTATTACGCTGGATTCTTTTGGCGGAAAACTGGAAGCGGCTGAAATCAAGAATGCTAACGGGAAATACCTGGAAGATGCTGGTGTATTAGTGGGACTTCATACCGATGATGGTATTACTGATTCCCGTCTGTTTCTGCGATCAGCCGCACTGGCGGTACGCGAAGGCATGAGTCGGAAAGCTGCGCTTGAATCTGTAACGATTGCCAACGCCATTATGATGGACATTGACGATAGAACCGGAACACTTGAAAAGGGCAAAGATGCCGACTTCATCATCCTCTCCGGAGACCCGTTCAGCGTGTACACACATGTAGAACAAACCTGGATTGAAGGTTCCAAAGTCTGGGATCGATCCGATGAAGAAGACCGAAAATATGCGACCGGCGGATATGAAATTTTCCGCGGCGAAGTTCACACGCATCATGAAATGGGAGGTTCAAAATGAGATTATTCAGAAAACTATTATTGATACCGGCACTGCTTTTGGTATTCAGTTTTAACACGGCTGAGGCACAAATAGCCGTTAAAGGTGAAACGGTATATACCATGGCCGGAGATCCGATTCCCAATGGTGTGGTATTGATCAAAGATGGAAAGATTGAGCGCGTGGGTTCTGCTTCCAGCGTAAATATTCCATCCAGTTACGAAGTGCATGAAGCCAAAGTGGTGACTCCGGGCCTGATTGATGCTCACTCCGTAGTCGGTTTAGCCGGACACCTGAATCAGGATCACGACCAGGATCAGCTGGAAACCTCCAGTGCCATTCAACCCGAGCTCAGAGCTATTGACGCTTATAATGCACGGGAAGCTTTGGTAGGCCATTTACGGGAGCTTGGAATTACGACGGTTCATACCGGACACGGACCCGGCGCATTAATCAGCGGACAGACGATGATCGTAAAGACAGTGGGTGAGACCGTGGAGGAATCGACGATAGTTCCGGCCAAAATGCTTGCGTTCACTCTCGGAAATAATATGAGTCGTGAAATCAGTAAGCCGGGAACCCGTTCTAAGGGGATTGCCATGCTTCGGCAGGAATTCATCAAAGCAAAGGATTACCTCGAAAAGAGAAATGGCGATGAAGATTATTCCATGGACTTAGGTTTGGAAGCGCTGGCTGATTTGCTGGAAGGCAAACTTACTGCTTTGGTTACGGTTCATAAAGCCAATGACATCATGACGGCAGTTCGGTTACAGGAAGAATTTGGATTCCCAATGGTGCTGGACGGTGCAGCCGAAGCTTATTTGATCATCGACGAATTGAAAGAGGCCGGACATCCAGTAATCGTTCACCCAACAATGATCCGCACTTACGGCGACAGCAAAAACGCTACTTTTGAAACAGCGGCTAAATTGTATGAAGCCGGAATCCCGATTGCTTTTCAAAGTGGGTATGAAGGCTATGTCCCCAAAACCCGGGTGGTTCTGTTCGAAGCCGGTGTTGCAGCAGCAAACGGTTTGGGTATGGAAAATGCTCTCAAAGTGCTGACGATTGATGCAGCCGAACTATTGGGCATTGATAATCGGGTGGGCTCACTCGAAGCTGGCAAAGATGCCGATGTTGTGATGTTTGATGGTGATCCGCTGGAATACATCACCAATGTAACCGGTGTGATTATTGATGGCGTAAAAGTGAAGTAAAACTGCTGAAATCGACAGTTGGTAACGACGCAGAGCGTCATTACCAGAGATTGGAGGATAACAAAACGGCCTCGCTACGATCGCTCTGCGTCGTAGCGAATGGCTTAGCGTTTATATAGTTGTTATTCTGAACCTGCCGGCTGAGGCTGGCCGGATTCAGAATCTGAAAAAGATTTTAGGTTTGAGAACAGATAAGAACCTCAGCTTAATCACATGTCAAAGACTTACAAAAAAGCCTCAACCCCGGAGCAAATACCAGTTCTTTTTACAGAAGCCTGGATGCAGCGGGATGCGGATATGCTGGCTTCATTATTTGCCGAGGATGCGGAATTCGTAAATGTTGTCGGACTCTGGTGGCATAACCGGGATGATATCCGGGAAGCACACGCTTATGGATTTGATAAGATATTCGGAGACTCGGAATTGGTGCTTCGGAAAACAACCGTGAAATACCTGTCTGATGATATAGCCGTAGTTTACGCCCGTATGCATCTCAAAAATCAAACCCAAAAGGGAGATGTGGAAACTCCTTCGCTGCGCTATACTATTTTTAGTTTTGTGGTTCAGAAAGTAGATAGATACTGGAAATGTGTATCGGCGCACAACACGGATATTATCCCCGGCGCCGAAACGAATATTATTGACAAAGAGGGGAAGTTTAAATCGGTGAATTACCGCAAATAAGAAATAAAGAAGTCATTCCGCACGTGAGGCGGAATCTCCCTGAAATATTTGGGATATTGTCAGTAAACATTGAGGGTGCAAATGGCATTTTATCGAAGAAACCTTCCACACTGGCAGCCAGAGGGTGCGGAATATTTTATCACATTTCGTTTAGCGGGTTCTTTGCCAAAGCAAGCCGTTTCAAGGCTCAAGCAAGAGCAGAGATTGTTAATAAATAAGGTGGAAGATAGTTCCCGTAGTGCGGACAGGCTGTCCGCGTTACGGGAACGAGTTCACAAAACTATCTTTAAAAAATACGACCAACTACTGGACTGTAATGAGATAGGCCCAACCTGGCTTTTAAATGATGAGGTGACAGAAATTGTGAAAGAAGCAATTCACCACAGAGATCAGGAGAAATATGACTTATATGCTTACTGCATTATGCCAAATCACGTGCACTTGATTTGTAAGTTACCTGACTCAAATCACTTAAAACCCTCCGGGAAGAAAGATTATCCATTAACAAATATCTTGAAATCACTGAAATGGTTTACTGCTTTAGAGGCAAATAAGGTACTAAAAAGAACCGGGTCTGCTTTTTGGCAAGCAGAGAGTTATGACCATGTTATCCGGGATTCAGATGAGTTACAGCGGATAATTTACTACACTCTACAGAATCCTGTAAATGCAGGGCTGGTTGATAATTGGAAAAGCTGGCATCATTCATATTGCAAAAAGGAATTCAGAGAACTATTCTGAAGACCGGATGTTAAAAAAAGAGCGACTCAATGAACCCCATCACCTTCAAATCTCACATCGATTACCTGCCAAAGCTGAAGCTTACGCATATTACAGTGCCTTCTGAAATCGTGGATAAAGCCGGAGGTATTGGAACACGGCTGATGGTTTCCATTAACGGAGAAAAAGCCTTTCATGGTGGAATGGTGGCTCTGGGTGGTGGAGATGCTTACATCACCGTTAATAAAAAGCGGATGAAAAAGTTTGGGGTGAATAAGGGAGAAGAAGTTGAAGTAACCATAGAGCTTGATCACAGCAAATATGGGATGGAAATGCCGGAAGAGTTAGAGGCACTGCTGGAACAGGACAGGGAAGGAGAGCGACGATTTGAGATGCTGGCTCCCAGCAAACAGCGTTATATCATTCACTATGTATCTCAGGTAAAAAGCAGCCAAAAGAAAATAGACCGTGCCATCATGTTGATCAACAACCTGAAAGCTCTACCCGAAGATGACTTTGATATGCGAAAATTATTGGGTCTTCCGCCCAGGGAATAGAACATCGAACAAGGAACACCGAACTTTGAAGTATTTATGTTAAAAGTTCGGTGTTGTTTGTTCCTTGTTCGGTGTTAAACATTAATTAGCCGTACTGCCGCTGATGGTATGACCGAAGAAAACGGCATTGGCAAACAACTTATTTGTGCCATACCAAAAAGCACGGAAGTTGGGGTTGTCAGCCATGGCAATCACTCGCCCTCCGCCTAACCGACTCACAACAATAGCTGCAGAGCCTTTGGCATTTTCAAGATTCTCATCGTTACTGTAACCGCTGGCTAACGGGTTGTCCGTGTAATAAAGCGGAGTGGAATACGGATTTTCTCCTTTCTTCATAAAAGTGGTGGTACTTCGGAACACGGTGATTTCGTCATCATTATATCCGTAACCAAGAGGATGGGTCAGATCGAGTTTGGCGTTAAAGATAGAGCCACCGATATACTCAGATCCTGAATCCGGACCTTGTTTTACATACGGCCGTACTTCAACTTCTTCTTCCTCACCTTCTTCATCTTCCTCGTCTTCATCATCAATAAATTCGATGTTGGCGAAGCCCTGAGATTCTGCCCAATCAAGTGCATTTCTGTAAGCGATTAACGTTCCGCCTTCACGCACCCATTCTTTCAGGTTCTCTGCGGCGCGGTCGTTCATTCCGTAGCCGCTGGAAACAATCACATTGTATCGATCGAGATCGGCTCCATCAAGCTCTTCATATTCAAGAATGGTAACCGGCATATGGTACCGCTGGTCGAATAGGTGCCATACTTCACCAACTTCATACGAGCTGGTTCCCGATCCGCCAATAACGGCCACTTTAGGGTCCTGAAGGTTTTCGAAATTATTACTTCCAAGGTCCATGCCGGCCGGAGTTAAACCTGAGGCGAGGTTGTACACGGTTATGCCATCTTCCTCGGTAATGGTCTGAATAAGCTCATGTACTTTTTCAGGGTCATCCTGAACGCCCATAGGAACTAAAATGGTGCCGTAATCAAAGTCTTTAGCTTCGTTTTCGGTTATGGATTTGAAGGTACGGGAGGCCACCTTGGCTCTCACTCCGTTAGCCAGCAGTCGGTACAGTGCCCGTGGTGCATAATATTCATCCCACTCAAAAGCATAGGCATAATTAGCTTTGCCACCATTCAACGTTCCGGTCAGGTTTAAGTCGTCCAGAGAAAAGGCGTCGCCCAGCATATTCTTGTTGTAGCCCCGGTTCAGCTCCGTAAACGGCAGGTTGAATGCATAGGGCATGGTCCAGGCAGAAACATCATAAAAAAGGCTGTCGGTGAATTCGGTTCGTCGCTCAAAAAGCGCAGTAATCAGCTTATACTGCTTTTGGTTGGTGGGTACGATGTATGCTTTTCCGGCTTTGAAATCATTATAGTCTCTTGCCAGTTCGTACACCTCAACCTGGTTTCGCTTCAGCATCTCCGCAAGGTGCTTTGTTCGGCCCTGGTCGGCTTCTTCTCCAAACACGTATGCTTTTATGGATGCATCATCCGCTTCTTCAGCAGCTTCCTGATAAAACTCGCGGGTGTTGGCCAGCAGTTCTTCTCTCAGGCTTTGCGCCGCTTCCAGTGTGGAAAGAGACGTTGTAAACTGATTGCGGATGGTAAACGGAAACTCAAGAATTCCGTGAATGCTTTCCTGTGCATGTCCACGCGAACTGGCTTGTTCAAATAAAATTCCAATGGAGCCATTTACATCGGGATAGGTAGATCCTTTTCCGTAATAAAAGTCATCGAAGCTTTCCTTGGAATAATAGAGTGACTGGATTTCATCCAGTGCATCAGCGTGATATTCAGCGATAGCTCCGGTCAGGTCCTGATTTCGCTGCGGGGTGATAGGATGCGTACGCGAAGGAATTCCCGGCTGGAAAAAGTAGGTAGCATTGGTTCCCATCTCGTGGTGGTCGGTCAGAATTTGTGGAACCCATTCGTGGAATTTGGCAACCCGTCCTTTACTCTCGGGATGCTGCATCAGCAGCCAGTCACGATTCAGGTCAAACCAGTAGTGATTGGTACGTCCGCCCGGCCAGTTTTCGTCAAATTCCCGGCTTTGCGGGTCGGTTACCAATACATTTTTACTCTTGTGGATATTCGCCCAGTGAGCAAATCGGCTTAATCCATCCGGGTTGATGCTCGGGTCAATCAGAATCACAGTGTTATTAAGCATCTCATTAATCTCAGAACCCTGAGCAGCGGCCAGATGATATACAACAGCCAGAGAAGCATTGGATCCACTGGGCTCGTTTCCGTGTACGCTGTAGCTCATGGTTACCACAACCGGCATTTCAGAAATATTCAGGTCCTCAGAAACAGAGGCATCGGTCAGCTTTAAGTGCTCTTCTTTAATTTGGTCGATATTGCGCTGGTTTTGGGGTGAGGTGATGGTAAGCATCAATAGCGGCCGGTTTTCGTAAGTCCGGGCATACTCGGTGATGGTAACTCGATTGGAGGCTTCGGCAACCGCATACATGTACTTCACCAGCTGATCGTGGCGCACGTGCCACTCACCCAGCTCAGCTCCCAGAACTTCTTTAGGGGTGGGAATTTCAGAATTATAGGAAACGCCGTCCGGCAGGTAATAATCAAGGGTGACGGGTTCAGGGTTCAGAACCTGGGCGTGGGTCATCATCCCGAATAGCAAAGAGAAAAGAGCAGTAAAGAGAGCTTTCATAGTTAGTTTGATTTATACTGGTTGATACTTCAATAACGCGTTGAATGGTACCAGTTCAAAATGAAAAAAGTTTTTAAAAGTTCCGGGGCCTTAATCGGTTCGCTGAGCCGATAAGGTTTTGCCACGAAAGCGCTAAAGCACAAATTTTTACTTAGACAGAGGGTAATCCATCATTCCATTTCGTGGGGAAAAGGCTTTACCGCCGGAGAGAAGATAAACGGGGTGATGGATAGGCTCGACCTAAAGGTGCCTGCTCCGTATCTATTTCATCACCCGGCTCTCGCTTTATTTCTCAAGTCTTTCTTATTTAGGCAGAGCCGAATGATGAACGTGCAATTCGTCTATCAAAAAGAATAGCGATGAACCAAGCGACCGAATGATCGATTTGTGATTGTAGGCTTTCTCAGTTCACGCACAAACTATTTTTTCATTATCATCCGCCCGAATGGAAAGCAACAGAACAGGAAATGGATTCGGGAAAAGTTACATCTACCTTTAAATATGCATTCGGGCCGGGACTGATTCTGGCCGCGGCTGCCATCGGGGTTTCGCATTTGGTGCAATCTACACGTGCCGGTGCTGATTATGGATTCACCCTCGTCTGGGCGGTCATCATTGCCAGCCTGATGAAGTATCCCTTCCTGGAATACGGTCCGCGCTATGCTACCGCCACCGGAGAAAGCCTGATCGCCGGCTACAAAAAACTGGGCAGCTGGGCGCTTTGGATCTATATCATCTTTACCATTGGGACAATGTTCGCTATCCAGGCTGCAGTCACCATCGTAACTGCAAGTCTGGCTGTAGAATTAACCGGAATCGAGCTGCCGCTGCTGGTGTGGAGCATCATCATTTTACTGATTTGCATTGGTGTTCTGTTTCGTGGTCAGTATTCAGCTCTCGATTCCCTGATTAAAGTAGTGATGGTAGTTCTCTCGCTTTCAACCATTGCCGCCTTTTTGGCCGCGTTGTTTGATGCCTCTCCCTCAGAATTGCCCGCCGCACCTTCTGTATGGGACGTAGCCGGGGTCACTTTCCTGATTGCCCTGATGGGGTGGATGCCCATTCCCATTGATGCAGCGGCCTGGCATTCGCTGTGGAGCCTGGAGCGACAAAAGCAGACCCAACATAAATCGAGCCTGAAAGAAAGTCTGCTGGATTTCAATATTGGATATGTGGGGGCGTCTATTCTGGCGCTGATCTTTTTGTCGCTCGGAGCATTGGTGATGTTTGGTTCGGGTGTAAGTTTTTCATCCTCAGGTGCCGGTTTTGCCCAACAGCTCATCGATCTGTACACACAGACATTGGGTAGCTGGGCTCATTGGATTATCATCATTTGTGCATTTACAACCATGTTCAGCACCACGCTTACGGTGACGGATTCTTACCCCCGGGTAACCCGCGAAATTATCCGGGTGATGAAGAGCGAGGTTGACGAGTCGGGACTTTTTTCTTATAAGGGACTGCTGTTTCTGATCTCAACGATATCCATGTTGATTCTTTGGCTAACGGGCAGTCAATTTACCTATATTATAGACCTGGCCACCTCTCTTTCCTTTCTGACAGCACCGGCGCTGGCTTATATTAATTGCGGGCTCATCATGTCGCGGTTCACGCCCGAAGACCATCACCCCAAAACATGGCTTAGAGTATTAAGCTGGCTGGGTATGATATTCCTTTCCGCATTTGCCCTGCTGTTTTTCTACTGGAGGTTTGTGGGATAGGCTGAGAAATAATTTATTAAATGCTCATTCGGATTTGGTAAATTAATAAGGATTATACCCCAAGTAATAAAACGACAAGTATCTCCATTGAAAACATTCTTTCCACCAAGAGAGCCTTTTAATGCCTACTCTCACTATTTAGGCGCCATTATTGCCACCGTTTGGCTTTTCTTTTTGATGTCGGCAGCTTCCGAAAGCCCGACCGGACACAAGGCAGCCTATCTGGTTTATGGTATTTCCGTGATTCTGATGTTTCTCTCAAGTGCCATCTACCACACCATTAATGTGCAAAATAACATCGAAGAATTTTTCAGGATGGTAGATCACTACCTCATATATATAGTCATTGCCGGTTCTTATACGCCCATGTGTGCCATTGTTTTGGAAGGGGCCTGGCAGTGGGGGATGTTGCTGGGCATCTGGCTGTTTGCCCTTGCAGGTATTTTGAAAAAGACTTTCTGGATGAATGCTCCGCGTTGGTTTTCAACGGTTATTTACCTTTTTATGGGTTGGGCTTCAGTAATAATTCTTCCGATGGTTTGGAAGATGCTGCCACACGGATTTGTTTACTGGATTGCCATTGGTGGGTTGTTTTATACAATTGGGGCAGTAATTTACGGCATTAAGAAACCAAACCCGATTCCAACGGCATTCGGCTTTCATGAAATTTGGCACCTGTTTGTAATGGGCGGTGCTTTTTCCCATTATTGGGCGATCTACAACTATTTACCTCCGTTTAGTATTTCAGGATGATGAAAAGGATTTTATTTGCTGTACTATTTAGTCTGACGATTGCACCTGTTTCAACTTTTGCACAGCTGTATAACACCTCGGTTATAAACCGCCCCGGTGGATTGAACTGGCAGCAAATTAAGACAGCGCATTTTCGCATTATTTTTCCGCAAGGGGAAGACTCTCTGGCTTACAGATCGGCTGCAATACTGGAAAGTGAGTATGCCAAAACCTCGAAGCTGACAGGAGGTTCGCTGACCAATTTCCCGGTGATTTTGAATAACTACAATGATCTTTCAAACGGATTTGTAACCTCCTTCAATTTCCGTTCCGAAATAGAGTTAGCCGCGATAAAAGGGAAGGGAATGAACCCGCAGTCGGGCGACTGGCTGGAGACGGTGCTTCCTCACGAGCTCATTCATGCCACACATTTCAATATTCAGCAGCCTTTTGAAGATAAAAAGGTGAGTATCCCCAATTTCATCAGTTTATTCTCCCCGGATATCGCCCGTACATTTCATGGATTTGCCCCGGTGGGTTTACATGAAGGACTTGCAGTGTATTATGAAACGGAATCGGTGACACCACAGGGAGGGCGGGGGAATTACAGCTTCTTCAACAATCGCTTCAATGCAAATTTTGCCAGTTCCGGCCGATGGAATATGGGGCAAACCCTCATTCCTTCAGATTACACCCAGCCCTATAACCGCCACTATATTTCGGGATATACGTTTATTGATTGGCTCCATGATAATTACGGCGATGACATTTCAAAAAAGGCGATTCGCTATCACTACCATAATTTCTTTTTGGGATATGGAGTTGCGTTGAGGGCTAAAACAGGGAAGTGGCCGGGTCAGTTGTATGCGTTGTATGAGAAAGACCTGGCGGAAAAAGAAGAACAGCGGTTGGCAGAAATTGAAGTCAACACTACGGAAAAGTCCCGCATCATCGACACTCCGTATAAAGGGGAAGAAATTCACGGTCCCAAATGGATATCAGATACAAAGCTGCTTTTTTACGGTTCTTTTTACAATGGGCGGATTGGATTTTATGAATACGATTTAGAATCAGGAAAAATGAAGCTGCTAAAGGAAGTGTTCAGCGTAGAGGATTATAACTATGAGATTGAAAACGCTACTGACTTCTACTTTAGTAATTATTCCCGCGACCCGCTCATCCCCTCTCAATACATTGCCGATGTACAAAAGCTGAATTTGGAAACAGGGGCTTCAACAAGGCTTACAGAGAATGCCCGGGTTTATGCTCCCACATCAAATGGAGAGCGGGTGCTGGCTATTCAGGCTGATGGCTCCGGCGGTAAGATTGTAGAAATAGCCGAGGGCGGAGAGGTTGAAGTACGCAAAACTTTTGATGGGGCTATTCCGGTTACCCTTCGGTTCAACCCGACAAAACCTAAACAACTGGCTGTGGTTTTGAAACGAAGAGGCGTTCAGGCACTTTGGATAACATCATTGAATTCCCTGTCCGAAGACCTGGATGAAGCTCCAGATCTGGCCTTTGAGAATGCCTCTGTATTTGACCCTCAATGGCACCCGGATGGTGAGCATTTGTTGTTTAGCCTGGATGCCGGTCCGGCCATGAACGTGTACGAATATAACTTGCAGTCCGATGAAGTCACCCAGCGAACCAGCTCATTGTATAATGCATTTGAAGCGTCCTATTCTCCGGATGGTAGTCAAATCGCATATGTTGTGCAGAAAGTTAATGAACGGAAGTTGGCTGTATTGAATCGGGATGATTTTTTGAATGCCCCGGTTCCGGTTTCAATGAGACTGGCTGGCGATGCGCTGAATGAAGAATTAACAAGGCCATTGTTAGGGGCGTCTGCTATGGACTCAATTTCCACCATAGAGCCAACACCTTATGGGGCAGAATTTTCCTGGCTGAAGCCCCGGGCGGTTTATCCGGTATTGGAAGAAAAAGGAGGGACCTATCAGTACGGAGCCGGGTTTTCGAGTATTGATGCGCTTTCCAGACAGGCGTATTCGGCCGAAATTACAGGGATACAAAACAGGCTTTGGTACGATGTTAGCTACACCAACAAAATGTTTTATCCGGGCTTTGAACTGAACGGATATAGCGACCCGCAGTTTTTTGCTATACAGAACAATGATACCGGCGAGCGGTTTTCGTTGATGAGACAGGATCGGGGGATCAGCTTGTCGATGCCTTTTGATTATACATTCCGGGGAGATACCAGGCTTAGCTCCATTTCATTCTCTCCGGAAATTTCCGCGGAGCAGTTCAAGTATTATGATCTGGAGCCTTCGGGCCTGACCGACTTTGCTACGCGATATAAAGCCGGATTCTTTTCTCAGCTGAATATCGGGGTGTTGAATTTTAAGAGAGATATTCAGCCCTCTTCAGGAATTTCCTTTTTCGGGCTTTATGAGCAAACCCTCAACAAGCCGGAGATATCAATACCAACTCCGATCGGCAACTTCAATTCAAGCTTTGCCAATCAATGGTCGGCTTATTACGGAGTGTTCGGTTTTGTGTCGCCGTTGAGGAAGTGGAACCAATCGTTGAGGCTCGACCTTCAATTTCTTCAGCAAAGTGCATCACCTATTTACTCCAACGATACGATCATCCCTATGGGTTTTAAATCCGGTGCTTTCCCTAATTTCAGATCCGGGCAGGATGGAGGCTTTCAAAACCTGAGCCGGTTCAGCACCCGTTATACCATTCCGCTTTGGTATCCTGATACCGGCGGGCTGACCCTGCCTCTGTACCTGAGCAGTATCTATTTAACAACTTTTACACACACCCTAACCGACATGGACGCCAACGACTTAGTGGCTTCAAGCCGAAGTATTTTCGGAGCCGGTTTCCATGTTCAGTTCAAAGTGTCTAACTTATTGTTTGATTTAGGGGTAGGGCTTGCGTACGAACCAACCCGAAATAACACTCAATTTATATTTGGCCAATTTTGATTAAATCATTTGTTCTTCGCGTTTCTGTTCTGGCATTTTGTGGGGCCTTTCTGTTAACCGCTTTTGGTTGCGAATCCAAAAAGCCAGCCGATCCACAGCCTGCACAAAACGGCAACCGGAAAAGCCCGATCGCCATCGCTTCTATCAAGCATAACAGCACCTATATTAAAGTTGTCTACGGACAGCCCTACCGGCGCGGACGTACAATTTTCGGGGAATGGGAGCCCTGGGGGAAAGTGTGGAGAACCGGTGCAAATGAAGCGACTGAAATCACTATTACCGAACCGGTGCTAATGGGCGATCAGGCGATAACTCCCGGAACCTATGCTTTGTTTACCATTCCTCAGCCGGATTCTTTTACTGTTATCCTCAACCACGAATTAGGACAGTGGGGAGCGTTTGAATACAAGCCGGAGCGCGACTACAAACGAATGAAATTTCCCGTTCAGAATTTAGAAACACCGGTTGAGGCTTTTACCATTCAGTTCTCTGAACCTGAATACAGCATGACCAGCATGACGCTGAAATGGGATGTGGTAAGAGTAGACATCCCCATTCGGTTTTACGGGGAGTAGTTTTGGCAAAGTCCTTTCCTAACTTGCTACCGAAGGGCTGAACCCCTTCGCTTGTGTACCGGAAAAGATAGTTGTCAGTGGGAAGATGGTTACTGCGGATCAATCTATTCCGGTAAACAAGCGAGTCGTTTAAGGCATCGCGACCACTAAAGCCTTTCTAATTTTCAACCAGCTTCAGTAGATTTTCCGGCACGTCAACATCCATCCGAAGTACTTGGGAGGCATGTGTTTTTCCCTGGGCATCCAGCTTGAGGGAAACAGTTCCTCCACCGCCGAGACTTTCATTCAGAATAAAATTAAGTGCCCCAATGTTAGGCAACTCATACCGCTCAACCTCACCTTTACACACATTTTTCATGTGATCTTTCACACGATCTGCCGTTAGGGTTTCTTTCAGAAAAGGGTAAATATCCGGGTGGCGGGCAATAATTCCTACATTACTTCCATTTCCTTTATCGCCGCTGCGGCCATGAGCAATTTTCAACAATTTTACAGTAGGCATGATGAATTAAATTTATGGGCTGAATTTTTGCCAAAGATAACCTGATTTGCCTTTACATCACAATTGATGTAGCCTGCTAATGTAAAGACGCAGAATCTTTTGACTCTGTATTAATCAGACAGGTAATAAACAACCGTAGAAACTACCCGGATGTTCTTGATATGCGGATTGTTATTATCACGGGGTGAAATGCTAAACTGCCCCTGGTAAGCCGTCTTTATTTTACCAAGCTTGCTGTTCGAATCTTCAGCAAATTTCTGAGCCACCTTCCTGGCTTCTTTAGTCGACTCTTCAATCATTTTTGGCTTGATGTCATTCAGGCTGTTAAACAAATACTCGGTTCGCACCTGATACTCATTTCCGGTAAGTGCAACTCCCTGCTTCCCAAGCTCTGCCAGCTTACTCATGATTTCCCGAACCTGTATCACATCTTCAGAATATACCGTCACAGTTTGATTGGCTACATATCTGTACTCAGGGTTATCAGCACCGCCATATTGCTGGGCCGATTTATCCGTTACAAAAGGGGTGGAGATCGAAATCTCATCTTCACTCACACCGTTCTCAATGAGAAAGTCTTTAATCTTTTGCTCACTTTTTTCAAGGTCCAGATAAATATCTGCAAGTTGATTGTTGGCTTCGGTGAATTGTATAGGCCAGATTACAACATCGGCCAGGTGCTCCTGCTCAGCCAGTCCTTTTACAGTAACCGTCCGCTCGTATTCTTTATAGGTGATGGCGGCATTCCGTAGCAAAAAGCCCAGCGAAGCCAATCCAATGATGATTCCAATTCCAAGAATTACAAAGTTGCGATTATTCTGTGTGTCCATAAATGGCCAATTTTAAAGTGTAAAAAACTAACGATGCTGTTTACAGATTTAGTCCCTTCTGGAAAAGATGTTTCATGAACCCGCTGTAGGCTTAAATCTACGCCCTCTCTGCCAGCTCCAGCCAGTACAGTTCTTTCTCTTCCAATGATTCCTTCAGCTCTTCAAATTCCTTCGACAGCTCATTCAGCTCCTCATAACCCAAATCGCCGCCACTCATTTTTTCTTCAAGGCGGGATTTCTCTTTTTCCATTTTGGCGATTTCCTTCTCCAGCTTGTTGAATTCCCTTCGCTCGTTATAACTTAGTTTTTTGGGTTGATCCGATGAGCTCTTTTGCTTTTGCTCAGGTTTTGTTTCTGGAGCTGGTTTCTCTTTTTTCGGGGATGAAGCCGCAGCCATACGGTTCAGCATCTGCTCACGGTATTCCTCATAGGTTCCGTGGAAATCATCAATCACCCCTTGTCCTTCAAACACAAAATAGTGATCCACCAGCTTGTCCATAAAAAAGCGATCGTGAGAAACGATGATCAGGCAGCCGCCAAAGTTTTGAAGGAAATCTTCCAGTTTGTTTAAGGTGAGCAGATCCAGGTCGTTGGTAGGCTCATCAAGGATCAGAAAATTAGGGTTTTTGATAAGCACCATCATCAAGCCCAGCCGGCGCTTTTCACCGCCACTCAGCTTTTCAACAGGTGTGTACTGCATTTTGGAAGGAAACATAAAATGTTCCAGAAACTGCGACGCCGTTATTCTGTCTCCATTGGCGAGCTCGATCACCTCCGCTACTTCCTTAATGACTTCAATCACCCGCTTCGACTCATCAATTTTTATTCCCTTCTGCTGATAGTGACCAAATACAATGGTCTCGCCGGTTTCAATCTCGCCGGAATCAGCGGGTTCTTCTCCCAGCAGTATTTTCAGAAAGGTGCTTTTGCCGACCCCATTTTTCCCCAAAACACCTATGCGCTCGCCCTGCAAAAACTGGTAACTGAAATCGTCCAGGATAACGGTGTCATCATAGGCTTTGGATATGTTCTTGAGCTCGAGCACTTTTCCGCCCATCCGACTCATATTCACATCCAGCTGCAGTTCGGTTTCTTCCCGGCCTGATTGCGCCTTTTCTTGAGTCTTGTAAAAATCCTTGATCCGGGACTTGGATTTGGTGGTGCGGGCTTTGGGTCCGCGCCGCATCCACTCCAGCTCTTTCTTCATCAGCTTGCCGGCTTTGGCAATTTCGGTAGCCTCAATCTCTTCCCGCTCGGCTTTCTTCTCCAGGTAATATTCGTAATTTCCTTTATGGTGATAGAGTTTGCCATAATCCAGCTCCAGGATATGATTACAAACCCGGTCCAGGAAATAGCGATCATGCGTTACCATCAGCAAGGTCATGGTACTTTTGGCGAGATATGATTCCAGCCACTCTATCATTTCCACATCCAGGTGATTAGTCGGCTCATCCAGAATCAGCAGGTCCGGTTCATCCAGAAGCACAAAGGCGAGAGCCACCCGTTTTCGCTCCCCGCCTGAAAGTGAAGCAATGGACTGATCCAGGTCATAGATATTGAGCACGCCCAGTATCTGTTCCATCTGCTGCTCTACATCCCAGGCTTCGGCGGCATCCATGGCGGCAGAAGCCTTCTCAAAAGCCTGCTGGGTTTGAGGGTTGAAATCCTCAGCCTGCTCCCGAACGGCTTTCTCATAACGCTGTACCACCCGGATTTTCTCAGAATTTCCATGAGCGATGAACTCACTGATGGTCATGCTGTCGTCCATGTCCGGCTCCTGTGCAAGAAATCCAACCTGAATGCCTTTTTGTGTCATCACTTTTCCGGAATCAGGCTCCATTTCTCCTGCAAGAATTTTCAACAAAGTGGACTTCCCCGTACCATTGGGAGCAATGAGGGCTGTCTTATCTCCTTTGGACATGCCAAAGGTCAGATCCTCAAAAAGAGGCTTAATCCCAAAGTTTTTGGAAAGATTTTCGGTGGAAAGGTAGGTCATGTACGCTATAAAAAGTTAGAGCTCAATTGATGAAGCAATAAAATAAGGATTTTATAGCGGGAACCCATTTATGAGTTTGAGCCTGTGAACCTTGAGTCGTGCTCAAGATCTTGGAGCGTTCACTGTATAACAAAAAGGAGCATATTCCCGCAACGCTTCCAGGACCTGCGGACGCTGAAAGGTTGCTAATGATGAATGGAATAAGAAATCTAAAAGTGATTGCATGAGCCCAAACACTAAACCAACGTTTTGAGATTTAGTGTTTTTGTGGCTAAAAATTCAGGATTGAAACTGACCTGACATCTGTTTAAGCTAATTCACAAATCAAAAGAGGTAATAGTTGAAGTTTAAAACACCACCGGTCCCGAAAAACCAAAAAGGCGAGGAGCGCTCTGTCGGATTCGAATTTGAATTCACTGGCGTGGAAATGGCCGATGCAGCTAAGATGGTTGTGGATCTTTATGGCGGAGAAACAGAGCAGGTTAGCGGATACGAATTTAAAGTGAAGGACTCTGATTTCGGAACCTTCTCCCTGGAGCTGGATGCCAGCCTCTTTCTCAACAAAAAATATGAAGGGGTGTTGAAATCGGTTGGGCTGGATGTGGAAAAGCTTCAGAACAAGGACAAGCTGGAGGATACGCTGCGGGAGATGGCATCAACAGTTGTTCCCTTCGAAATCATCACTCCGCCTATTCCTTTTTCTCAACTGGATGCACTTAATAAATTGGTAGATAAACTCCGGGAGTGGAAAGCAAAGGGAACGGGGAGTTCATTTTTCTATGCCTTTGGCCTGCATCTAAACCCGGAGGTGCCTGAGTTGACGGCGGAAAGTTTGTTGCGTCACCTGAAAGCCTATGTGATGCTGGACGCCTGGATTCGTCAGGATGCGGATATTGATATCAGCCGGAAGCTGACGCCTTACATCAACGGGTACGAGATGAAGTATATCCGCCATATTTTGCAGGAGGGCTACCGGCCGGATTTGGAAACACTGATCCGGGATTACTTTGAGTTCGATAACTCACGAAACCGCCCGCTGGATATGCTCCCGGTGTTCCGGTTTTTGGAAGAAGAACTCACCGAAGAACTTTTGGATGAGAAACTGACTTCCGCCCGCCCCGCCTTTCATTATCGGCTTCCGAACTGCTCCATTCAGGATGAAAGCTGGTCGCTGGGGGAGGAATGGAACCGTTGGTGGCTGGTTGAACGTTTAGCAGATGATGAACAAACGCTAAATCAATACGCAAGAAGATTTCTGCAAATGGATGAGAAGACCTTATTTAGTGTAAAAAGGAAATGGATAAAGCTGATGGACCGCTGGGTGCAAAATGTACGATAGAGAACCGGTGATTGGTATTACAGGTCCAACCGAGGGTGGAACCGGTGCCTGGATATTCACGGCCTTATCAGTAATTTTGCAGGGTGGGAAACCGCTACGTATCAACCCGGATACCCCGAGAAGCATCGATCAGATAGACGGATTGATTCTGGGTGGAGGTGCGGATGTGGAACCCATGAAATATGGGCAGCAACGAATCGTAAAAGCAAAGCTGGCCCGTGATAAGCGCACGGTATTCGAATGGATCCTGTCGATTCTCTTTTTCCCGATATACTGGCTGGCCCGGTATTTTCAGCACACCAAACGATCACCGATCGATTTAGAACGGGATGCCCTTGAATTTAAGCTGCTGGAGCAGGCCATTGAGCGGGGACTTCCCGTGCTGGGCATCTGTCGGGGCATGCAGCTGATGAACGTACATTTTAAAGGCACGCTGCATCAGGACATCCGCGGGTTCTATGCGGAGAAAGCGCAGGTGTCGTCCATCTTCCCGAAAAAACGCATTACCATTAAAGATCATACCAAGCTGTGCGAACTGCTGCAGACCGATATCTGCAATGTAAACGCCCTGCATAATCAAGCCATTGATGAATCCGGAGAAGGAATTGAGATCGCCTGCGAAGAACTGAATACCGGAATCACTCAAGCCATAGAACACACCGAATATCCGTTTATGATTGGTGTGCAGTGGCACCCGGAATACCTGATCCAGATTGCCCGCCAGCGTAATATCTTTAAGCAGCTGGTGAGTGCTGCAAGAGAAGTTTAAATAGTGAAATAGTCGTCACCACTCTTACCCGTTTCCAACCACCCGGATGGAAACGCCATTTTGAAACACTGGTTCGTTTAGAGGTGGGATACAGATCGGGTGCGTTTTGATATTTTAATGGTATTACATATAATACCATTATATGTTGAGCGTAGTTATAGATACCAATGTGATTATTTCGGCTCTGAGATCTAATCAGGGAGCCTCATTCAGGCTGGTTAGTTTAATTGGAACAGGGAAGTTTAATATTAGTCTTTCTGTTCCACTTTTACTGGAATACGAGTCGGTCAGTAAAAGAAAAAGGTTCGGCCATTTAATTGATCAGGATATTGATGACTTTTTGAACTACCTGTGTAAGGTAGCCGATAAGCGGGATATCTTTTTTCTTTGGCGTCCTTTTTTGAAAGACCCTAAAGATGATATGATATTGGAATTGGCCGTTGAAGCTGACTGTGAATATATAATTACGTACAACCTTGGTGACTTCAGAGGAATTGACCACTTTGGGTTAAAGGCACTCACGCCAAAGGAATTTTTAATTAAAATTGGAGAACTATGAGCACTTTAAGCATTCGACTGCCTGACTCAATGCATGAGAAGATACGAGAGCTGGCTGAAAAAGAAGGCGTGTCTATGAATCAGCTCATAAATTCAGCCGTTTCCGAGAAACTATCGGCTTTAATGACGGTGGAATACCTGAAAGAAAAAGGCGAGTTAGGTTCCAGGAAGAAATTTAACCGGGTGCTTTCAAAAGTACCGGATAAGGAACCGGAAGAAAAAGATAGGCTTTGACTTCATAGCCAATCATTGGATCAGGCCGGGAGGTTTGGTTCGTAGAGGATTTCTGTAGGAGGTATTCCCGAATTAGGTTAGAACCGTTCATGCTATTCTTCCAACAAACTATGATACCAGCTACGAAGTAAAAGTGCTCGTTGCTTAACAATTGGTGAGATACTTTGTGAAGCCTCACTAGCTCTAATGGCAATGAACATAGTTCCTGGCTCATTATATTTTAAATTCAGGATATTGCTATTCATTCGAATCGTTTTGTCTTTGGTATCTATCCAGGAAAGCTGCGCATCTTTTAGAACAACTTTATTTTCTTCAGAAAGTTCACCACGAAGAAGCTGGTAATACTTATTTAGTTCTTTATCCCAAAGTTGACTACTAATGAAACATCTCACGCTATTTGATCCCCCCAAGCTATTATCCAGACATTCCTGTACATAATCCTCTATGTAATCTTCGAATGCTTTTACCGAATCAAACTCGTCAAGCATTCTAAAAGAATCGATGGGTTTTTCCTGAAAGTCCTGTGCAGATAAGTTTAAGCTTAAAAGAGTAAGGGTAAGAGTAATTGTGTGCTTAATTTTGAAAAAAGGATTCATTTAGATGATCCGAATTGAACAAAATGTATGATGCATTCGAAAAGTAAAATTTTTCAGAAAACGCTCTTGTAAAATAACACCCTCAATATTCAAATCAACAACATTATAGCTAACTTAATAATTAGTTCCAGATTCCTTCCCCGGTGTTCTTATGCTAATACAAAATCCGTGTTTTAATGGTGTGTTTCACATTGCGGATTTCTTCAATCACCTGCTCGTCATATTCCTTGTCCACATCCAGTACTACATAGCCAATGTGCTCGTTGGTTTTCAGGTACTGCCCCAGAATGTTAATATCGGAATCGGACAGGCATTTGTTGATTTCGGAAAGAACGCCCGGCTTGTTTTCGTGGATATGAAGTATACGATGCGCATTTTTTTGAACGGGCAGGTTCAGCGGTGGTACCGAATGAGAACCAACTGTAGTTCCGTTATCAATAAGGTTGATGAGCTTAGTAGATACATCCTCCCCGATATTATACTGCGCCTCTATGGTGGAGCCGCCAATATGCGGCGTTAAAATCACATTAGGTAAATTCTGCAGGTCGGTTGTAAAATTCTCTCCCGACGACTCCGGCTCCTCAGGATATACATCAATCCCGGCTCCGGAAATATGGCCGGATTCAATGGCCTCCTTCAGTGCCTGAATATCAACCACTGAACCCCGCGACAGGTTAAGCAACACGCTGCCTTTCTTCATTTGAGTAAATCGTTCGGCGTCCATCATCTTGTTGGTGCCCGGTGTGGCCGGCACGTGTAGCGTTACGATGTCCGATTTGTTAAGCAGTGCTTCCAGTGATTCCACCCGGGTGGCGTTACCCATGGGGAGCTTCGGCTCAACATCATAAAAGAGCACATTGAAGCCCATATTCTCGGCCAGAACCGAAACCTGCGACCCAATATGTCCATACCCGATAATGCCAATGTTTTTACCGCGGACCTCGTAACTGTCTTTCGCATCCTTCAGCCAGGTCCCTTCATGGGCTTTTTTGTCGCGAAGGGGAATCCGGCGTTTCAGCATAATGGATTCGGCAATAACCAACTCAGCTACCGAGCGGGTGTTAGAATACGGAGAATTGAAAACGGTAATCCCGGCCATCATCGCGGCTTGCAGATCTACCTGATTGGTGCCGATGCAAAAGCAGCCGATGCCTTTCAGCTTGTTTGCTTTACTGATGACTTTCTCCGTGATCTGGGTTTTGGAGCGAATCCCAATCAGGTGGACATCCTCAATTTTTTCTAACAGCTCCTCTTCACTTAAGGCTTCATCCTGCGTTTCAACATTCAGGAAATTATGCTTTCTGAAATTTTCCTCCGCAGTGGGGTGAATTCCTTCCAGTAGCAGGACTTTAATATTCTCTTTGGGATAAGAAAGATCGTCGTTGTCAGCAGGCATACATTTATTTTGAGTGTGAGTGAATGTCGGAAGGTAAAAAAGATTTGCAGTTTTTTTAGGGTTAGTCTTTCACACAAAGTGATAGTGGTGCATTAATAACCGGGAAAGGATACATGTCTGAATAAACTATGCAGGGAGAGCAGTTTATATGAGTATTATCGGGAAGTGAATACTTTCATTCACTGTAACAAAGGTCAGGATGTAGCGAATAAGCCCAGGCTTGGATTCGATTGCAGAAGGTTAACTTTCTGTTAACTTGAGCGAATAATTCGGAAATTTGTATCGGGAACGCTAATCAACTAAAAAAAATGAAAAAACTGACTACGCTACTATGTGCTTTTCTGTTAACGGCATCTTTAACGGTTGCTCAAAATTCAACCCCTCTAAAAATAGGTGAACAAATTGAAGGTGCGCTGAAAACTGGTGAAACAGATGTGTTTACCCTTACTGTTGACACTGATCAGTTTGTATATGGATTTGCCAATCAAAAAACGGTAGATGTGGTTATTACAGTGCATGGACCGGAAGGTGAGCAAATTGGAACCTATGATAATCCTGCAAGAGGGAAAGAAAATTTTCAGTTCAATACAAAAAAAGCCGGGGAATACCGTTTCGAAATCGCACCATTTGAAGACGAAGAAGGAGAATACTCCATTTTGGTATCAACTGTGGAGCCGATAGCCACAGAACCTGATGGCAAGGTAGATCAAATGATGAGGCCGTATACCGGGAATGATGTTCCGGGTGCAGCGGCTATGGTGATAATAGATGGGGAAGTCGTATTTCAAAAATCATATGGTATGGCAAACCTGACGCATGATATCCCGATGTCTGAAAACACCCGTCATAATATTGGTTCTACATCAAAACAGTTTTTGGCATTTGGATCCCTTTTGCTGGAACAGGAAGGCAAGCTTAATCTGGATGATGATGTACGTGATTACATCCCGGAGCTGCCGGAGTTTGAACACACCGTTACGCTCAGGCATCTGATCAATCACACCAACGGTTACCGCGAATTTTTGAATCTGGTTGCGATGACGGGAAGAAATCCAAGCACCAGTCTAAGTCAGGAGAAAATTATAGAAATCGTTCAGCGACAGCCGGAGCTCCAAAATGAGCCGGGGACGGAATGGAATTATAACAACACCGGCTATGCACTTATGACGGAAGTAATAGAGCGGGTAACAGATATGACCTTTCCGCAGTGGATGCTGCAAAATGTGTTTAAACCGATTGGGATGAATCATACCGTGGTACGAGCCAATCAAAATCAGGTAGTTCCAAATCGATCTCTTGGATATCAAAATTCGAAAGACGGAGGAGTGGAAGAAGTAACAGATTTAGGCGGAGCTATGGGGGCCGGAGGCATTCACACTACAATGGGCGACCTGGCCAAATGGATAGATCACCTTCTGGATCCAAAAGTGGGAACTAAGGCTATGATAAAAGAAATGTCCACGTCAGACACTTTAAAAAATGGAAACCCAACAAACTATGGATTGGGCTTGATGATCGGTAAACACAGGGGGCTGGATTTTATACAACACGGAGGAGCAGATATGGCCCACCGATCTATGTTGAGAGTTGTTCCGGCTATCAGGGCGGCAGTGGTAACCCAAAGTAATTTTGCCTCTTTTGACGGAAGTATTGCAAACCAAATCTCGGAAACCTTTTTTGAAGATTTTATGGAGCCGGTTTCTGACGAAGAAGGCAGCGAAGAAGAAATGCCAGCTGAAGAAACAGAAACCTTTGTGTACAACCCGGCCGATTTTGAGCCACTGACAGGACGTTACGAGCTGGAGGTGATGCCCGGCTTTATCCTCACATTCTCAAGAGACGAAGATCGTATTTACACGCAGGCGACCGGGCAGCCGGAAATAAATATTACAGCTACATCTGACTCTACCTTTAGCCTGGTAGGTGTGAACGCGTCGGTGACTTTTCACCATAATGAAGACGGTACGGTTGATTCACTCACGCTGCATCAAAATGGAAATCACATTGCGAAGAGAATCGAATTTGAGCTTTCACTGGAAGAAATGGAAGAATATACCGGCCGCTACTTCAGCGACGAAATAGAAACGGTATATGATATTGCCTTGGCCGACAGCTCCTTGTCGTTACAGAATTATCAGCTGGAAGATGATATCAAGCTTTTACCCGGAAGTGCCGATTCATTTAGCGGAGGGTTTCCGATTTCTGAGGTTAAATTTGTAAGAAACGATGCCGGTGAAATAATCGGATTCGATGCCGGAAATGGCCGGACAGTAGGTGTGTTCTTTAAAAAATGGAGTGATACAAAGTAATTCTAAACTCTAACGGTAGAGTAATCAACTTTTCAAATTGTCATCTTGAGTAGAAACAGGTTTTGTATAATTTCACTTGAGATAGCAGCGAGACTGGTGAAATGCTGAGTTCCTGCGTGCGCTGTAATTTTTTACCGACCCTGAACGCGTTTTCTCAGCTTCATGCTGGTTTTATACTGCTTGTTATCGCGGATTAGGTGGAGCGTCATTTCTTCGCCCTCTTCGTATTCCCGCATTAGGGCCCAGGCATGCATGTCGCTGGTTACGCGCTCTTCCCCAATTTGGACAATTACATCACCGGGCATAATGCCACATTCATAGGCAGGTCCGCTTTTGTTCACTTCAGTCACAAATAAGCCGAGAACCCGCGGGATGCTTGGATACTGCATGATCAGCTGTCGGGTAACGGGCACGAATTTCATTCCCGGATCATATTCCAAAGAAACAGAGCCGGATTCCTGAAGTTGAGATATAATTTTTTGAACACGGTTGCTGGGGATGGCAAAGCCTAATCCCACAAAACCGGAACTGGTTCCTCCTGTAAAAATAAAGGTATTGACGCCCATCACCTCGCCGTTGCTGTTCACCAGAGGTCCGCCGGAATTACCGCGATTAATAGCGGCATCGGTTTGAATCATTTCAACATAAACGCGAGGGTCCTGGGGGTCGGGGCGGAAGTCACGTTCTTTGGCACTTACCACTCCTACAGTAACGGAGGGCTGACCGTCTGCAAAAAGCCCGAATGGGTTGCCCATAGCTATGGACCATTCACCCACCATGATATCATCGGAATCTGCAAATTCTACATGAGGAAAAGACGTTCGGTCGCCTTTGATTTGCAGCAGGGACAAATCAGCGAGTTCATCAGAGCCCAGCAATTCAGCTTCATGTTTGCTGCCATCCGAAAGAGCCACCATAATGGTTTTGGAGTTTTTACTGGCTACATGTTCGTTGGTAACAACCAGTCCGTCTTCACTGATAATGAAACCGGAGCCGGAGCTTTTAACTTCACGCTGAACAGGCACATCAAAGTATCGGAAAAAGAAAGAGTCAAATTCACGGGTATATCCCCGCTGAAGTTCGGTAACTGTGATGCTTACAACCGCCGGGCCTGCCTTTTCCACAGCATTGGTGATGGCATTTTTGCGGGAGTCATCGACGGTTGGCTGGGTTTGATTTTGAGCCGGGTCTGATTGCTTCTGAGCTTTTGCCGGAGCAATAGTGCTTAAAGAAGCTAATGGAGCTTTATCCGGAATCGTTGCCTTTTGGTCGGGATTACACCCTGTAAACAATAAGATCAGCAGAGAAAGAATAGTAGCGTGTCTAACCATAGACTGAGTTTTCGATTAGAATAAATAAGTAGGTTCAAATGGACTAAGCTAACGAAGCGACCGTCGCTTCCATTGCCCGTATATCCGGTTTAAAAATTCGGTTACATATTTCTGAACAAGCGAAATAAAATGGTGCCAAGATGCATCATAAGTACAGAAGTCATTTTATACTCTTTGGATGTAAAAACCCTTTTTCGCTTCAGCACCACATAGCCAAATAACGGAACAGTAGGCGGAATTTTCATTTTATTCTTTATAAGCTGCTTTTCTGTGATGGCAAACAAGGGAATACCAATTTCAGCAGGAAGCCCTTCATCCTGAGAAGTTTCAATTAAGATTCCTCTCCCCGTGGTGTACACATTGTTAACCATATATGGCCTTTTCTTCTTAAGCAGTCGTTGAAAGGTCTCCTCTCGTTTAAGTTCACGAGGGCCATATCTTGGTGGGGGCTGAACACCGTTAGCAAGCAGCATTTGAACCTTATCATCCTTAATCATCCAGAAGGAGAGATGATCGGTTTGTAGTTTCTGTCCCAGAATTTTGCACAGCTTTTGGGTGGTATGAACAAAATCACCCGATGATACTTCGAATAGAATACTTTTGGTGATGGCCTTCCGGTCAAGATCTAATTCAGGGGGTAAGTCCGGAATATCAACATTGGACACCATCTTGGCCCTGATCCGATTCTTCAGTTCTTCCGGCTTCTCATTAAAAAGGGATTTGTCAATAAAATCAGCGGCTCCCAGCCCAAGTGCCATCTGCTCTTTTTCTACAGTAGGCAGGCTGGTCATGATCAGAACCGGGATGTTCCTCCGGTCTGCATCTTCCATCAGTGCCTGCAGGAAATCGAGGCCCGACATACCCGGCATATGGATATCAGTCAGGATGAAATGCACTTTCTTTTCGGCAAGCATATCGATTCCTTCCTGGGCTGTACCTGCCATCAGGATGTTATACTCATCACCCAGCATCTTATTAAGCATAAGATGAATGGGGGTGTCGTCATCGATGATTAATAGGGTATAATCCTTATCCATGTTACTCTCTATTACTAACCGTTTAGGTCGCCATATAATAGCAAAAACTTAGAACTGGAACTATAATTGTTCTTTGCCGGCGTTTATGACTTCATCAACCGCCGTCTGTAACGGGCCGGAGTGCCACGCACCCGCTGCTTTTTTATGTCCGCCACCATTAAATTTACGGGCCCATTTGTTCACATCAATATCGCTTTGAGAACGCAGGCTCAGTTTTATACGGTCTCCGTCTTCCCGGAATAATACACACGCTTTCACGCCTTCCACGCTCAGTGGATATTGCACAAAGCCCTCGGTGTCTTCATTCGAAGTGCCGGTTTGCTCGAACATATCGCGGGTAATGGTGATGGTTGAAATTTTACCACCGGCATGAAGCTCAATAGTATCCAGGGCAAGGCTTAGCAGTTTCAGCTGTCGCAATGGACGTGAACTGTAAATCTTTTCTGTGATCTGATTTGGGGTGAAGCCGCCACGATCCAGCAAGTCGGCCGCAGCATGTAGGGTTCCGGGTTTAACGCTGTCAAACTGGAACGAGCCGGTATCGGTTACGAGACCAAGGTACATCGCCTTTGCTGCATGTTCATCAATTTGCTTAGGATCGTGCTCGGCATACAGCCTGTACACCAGTTCACAGGTTGAAGAAGCTTCCACTTCAGAAACAAACTCCTCGAATATATCATCCGGGTCCGGGTGATGATCGATCATGTAAACCGGCTTACCCAGTTCGGAAATCTTCTCAGCGGTTTCACCAAAACGATGAAGGGCATTTCCGTCAACCACTACAAAGGCATCAAAGTTGGAAAGCTCAGCCTCCATTGGTTTTGAAATGGGGAAAAAGTCGAGCAGCCAGCCCATATTTTCCGGTATCGAATCTTCATTGAAGGCCGATGTTTCGACCCCGTTCTTTTGCAGCCATAAGCATAGTGCCACCTGTGATCCGAGGCAGTCACCATCGGGGCGGACATGAGAAAAAACAGCTACTTTTTGATGTTGTAATATTTTTGAAATAAAGTTTTTAAACATAAAATCTCCTTGGCGTCAAAAATAGGCGAACATTGCCACAAATCCATTTATTTTAGGGGGAATTTCTGCCATTAAAGAAAACAGGTATGCATGCAGTTATAGTCAGTAACGGTTTCCCCCCTTCCAAACAATTACTTGAGGAAGAATTGAAATCTGCAGATTTGATCATCGGTGCGGATGGCGGGGGAAATACGCTGCTTTTCCATGGACTAACGCCCCATGTGGTTATCGGAGATATGGATAGTTTTGAAAAGCCCGGTTCGGTTGAGTTTGAAATTATTCATGATGCTGATCAGGAAACCAATGACCTGGAAAAGGCATTGTCTCTCGCACTTTATCGGGGCGTGGAAACCTGCACAGTGCTGGGAGCCTTCGGGAGAAGAATGGATCATTCCCTGAAAAACCTGTCTGTTCTAAAACGGTTTGACCCTGCGTTTGGCCGGCTGATTTTTAAGGATGAACGATTAATTGCTCAAATGGTCAATTCAAGCTTTTCGGCAGAACTGCCTGTTGGAAGTATTATCTCTTTATTTCCTCTTTCCGGGAAAGTAACCGGCATCACCACAAAAGGACTGAAGTACCCGTTGAATGATGAGATTCTGGAAAACGGAGAGCAGGACGGAACCTCTAATGAGAATGTGGAACCGGAATTCTCCATCGAGATTGAAAGCGGAGACCTGGTGGTTTTTATTGAAAATTAAAAATTCAGAATTAAAAATTTAAAATTGGCCAAGCCAACTCAATTTTAAATTTTGAATTTTTAATTCAGTCGGAACCTAAACTTTGGATAGGCTATTCTCTTTCTGCTCTTCCAGAGATTTCTTCCAGGCCAAGTATCCGGCAATGGCGAGTCCGGTGAAAACAAGGAACTGAAAGCTGGTTAATACCAACTCCTTGTAAAAATAGAGGGGGATGGAAATCAGGTCCGTTATAATCCAGGCGATCCAGCTTTCAAGCTTTTTGCGTGCCATCAACCACATGCCGGCAATAGCAAAACAGGTGGTGGTTGAATCCCAAAAGGCTACGTCGCTGTCGGTAAAATTTGAGAGCACGAAATACAGTATTCCAAAAGAGGTCAATAGAATGCCAATAGTAATCAGGTTTTCTTTAGAGCTGTTGATCGTGACCCGCACCTGATCCCGGCTGTTGTCTTTGGGGTGAATCCAATAGTACCAGCCGTACACACTCATCACAAAATAATAGAAGTTCACCCCCATGTCGGCATACAGCTTGTACTGAAAGGCGAGGTACACATAAATCAACACGCTGATGATACCAGTGGGATACACCCAGATATTTTCTTTCATAGAAAACCAGACGCTCATAAGTCCGGTAGTTACGGCGATCCACTCAAGTGCGGTGGTTTGAATGATCCCGTTTATAATGCCGTCGATGATGTATTCCATAGGGTGCTTTTCTGATGAGCGGCAAAAATAGAAAAATTCTGTAAGGAATATGGGTTTCAGTGCTCTTACTTAAAAACTGAATGATTGAAGTCATCTTGAGGGTACTTCCGAAAGATCTTCACAAGCCAGAAGAAGCATTTACTTTGGATTTTAGCTGTGAGGATTCTTCCTGCCTTTACCGGTCGGCGTTTTCACTCAGAATGAGGAGTTAACCCTTCAGTGTTCCTTGTTGGGTGTTCTTTACCTTCCTTTCAAAACCCCGGAGAGGTTCAGCTTGTGGATGGGGATAAGATAAGTGGAGAGCATTTCATCTTTATGGATGCCCAGTTCACCGGTTCCGCGGAAGTCAACCATACACACTTTTTCTGCAGTTTGTACCACTTCACCAATACCGTAATATTCCGGGCTGGGGCCGTAGTACACCAAATCTCCCGTGCGGAGCGTGTTCTTTGCCCGGCGGTGATAGGGAAGGATCACAGGGAGTAGATCAAGTCGGTAAGAAAGTCTTCGTTTTTTTGAACTTCCCATCAGTTTACTGCTTCTGATGAATAATGATTTTGCGTTTATTTTCAGGTAGATGTGACATCTCGACCCAAATGGCGTCTTCAGGAATCAGTCCGTCTATTTTTTCAGGCCATTCAACCAGGCAAACGCCATCGCCATAAAAGTATTCTTCGGCTCCAATTTCCAGAGCTTCCTGTTCGTGCTTCAACCGGTAACAGTCGAAATGATAAACGGGAGTATCACCGGAATATTCATGAATTAAAGTATAGGTAGGAGAGCTGACTTTTTCAGGTTCAATTCCAAAAAAAGAAGCTACTCCTTTTACAAAATGGGTTTTCCCGGCGCCTAAGTCTCCGGCCAGGCAAACTACATCTCCGGGTGTTAATTGCTTACCAAACTCGAAACCAATTTGAATGGTTTCATCAACGGATGAACTTTGGAACTGCTGCACGTTACTTGGGAGTTAAAGTGGCTACGGGTAATATCATCTCTTCCATTGAAGCCCCTCCATGCTGGAAGGTGTCCCGGTACCGGTTTTGATATTTGTGATAGTTGGTCGGATAAACAAAGTAATAATCCTCCCGGGCGATGATGTAATTATTCACAGCTCCTACTTTTGGCAGGCGGTACTGTTCCGGGTCATCCATAAAAACAACAGCATCGGATTCATCGGCTTTAAGGTTACGGCCATATTTGTACCGAAGATTGGTGGCGGTGTCTTTATCGCCATACACTTTTGTGTCACGCAATGCACGAACCGAACCGTGGTCGGTAGTAATGATCAGGGTGACATTCTCTTTGGCCAACCCTTTAAACATCTGCAACAATGAGGAATGCTGAAACCACGCTTCCGTCACCGAGCGAAAAGCCGATACATCGGGGGCTAATTCCTTAATCACGTCGGAGTCGGACCGGGAGTGAACCAGCGTATCCACAAAATTAAAAACAAAAGCAGCCAGCTTAGACTGAGCGTAGCTTCCAATTTTATCGGCTACTTTCCGTCCGGCCTCGGCATTCAAGATTTTCTCGTACTTAAATTTGATGTCGATGCCATCACGCTCCAGTTGTTTGCGTAACAACTCTTCTTCATGCCTGTTCAGGGAAGACTCATCCTGCCCCTGTTGCCATAATTCCGGATACATGCGTTCTATATCGGAAGGGTACAGTCCAGAGAAAATGGCATTTCGGGAATACGGGGTGGCCGTTGGTAAAATGGAGTAGTAGAAATCGGTATCAATGGAAAAATAGTTGGAAAGGAAAGGCTCGAATACCAGCCATTGGTCGTACCGCATGCAGTCGATCAGGAAAAACATCACTTTCTCACCTTTCTCCAGGTGCGGATTCACATACTTTTTAAAAATCTCCTGCGAAAGCAACGGCCGCCCCTCATCTTTTTTA
Organism: Gracilimonas sediminicola; assembly: GCF_024320785.1. Lineage (NCBI taxonomy): Bacteria > Pseudomonadati > Balneolota > Balneolia > Balneolales > Balneolaceae > Gracilimonas > Gracilimonas sediminicola. The sequence continues at coordinate 1,336,025 of NZ_JANDBC010000001.1, read as the reverse complement.
ACCCAGTCTTTGTACTCTTGGTTTACAAACCTCCCGAACTCCTTGTTGGCCTGCTGAAACTGATCATCCAAAACCTGAATGAGACCTTCGTCACCGGAGCCTAAATCAATCTGCCAGTTGGTTAGTTCTTTGTAGATGTCAATCCATTCTTTCCAGTGGGTGCCGGGGTGAATGCGAGATGAGAGCTCGTTGAACTGCTTCAGGTAGGTTTGAGCTGACTTTTCAGTTTGAATGCGGCTCCGTTCAAGCAAACGTTTTGTGGTCAGCAATATTTGGTTTGGGTTTACCGGCTTGATGAGGTAATCAGAGATCTTGCCGCCAATGGCATCTTCCATGATCGATTCTTCCTCACTTTTAGTAATCATCACCACGGGAAGAGAGGGCTGAATAGATTTGATTTTCTCGAGGGTTTCGATGCCGCCCATTCCCGGCATTTGCTCGTCCAGGTAAACGATATCAAACGGCTCTGAGGAAATCATGCTCACTGCATCATCTCCGTTGGCGACCGGAGTGATTTCGAATCCCTTTTTCTCTAAAAATATGATATGTGATTGCAGCTGATCGATCTCATCATCTGCCCAAAGTATTTTTGGCATGAAATAGTCTTCCTTTAGTTTTGCCACGAAATCTCAAAAACACGAAATGCATTAAATCCGCGCACTTCGTTCTTTATCTTTTGTACGTTCGTGTTTTAGTGGCGTTAATAATATTCAATCTATAAGTTTTATGTATGGGCGGATATTTTCCAGCCGCTTTTCACCGATGCCCTTTACATTAAGCAGTTCCTCTATGGAATCAAAACCACCATTGGCTTCTCTATATTCAATAATTCGGCCGGCATATGCTTCTCCTATGCCGTTGAGGGTTTGAAGTTCAGCGCTCGTTGCAGTATTCAGGTTAATGATTTTAAGGGATGCCGGTTCATCGTGTTCGGGTTCCTTTTCCATTTCTGTTTTCGTCTGCTCCACCTCTTCTGAAGTTGGGGTTTCACTAACTGTCAGCTGTGGATTATATTTTTGATCCAGCTCTTTTTGTTCCTGTCGAAGTTCCGCACTTCGCTTCTCAAACTCAGCGATGAGGGTATCATATTTTTCCTGGCTGTAGTTGAACGTTTTGGTAAGGAAAAAATTCACCGTAAAAAGCACAGCCAAAAGCACGAGTAGAACAGAAATGGAAATTCGCTCGCTTCTTGAAATCTGGAGTCGTTCTATCCAGAAGAATGCTTTACGTTTTAGGTCGTTGAATTTCATGTACTAATATGGCTGAGGCAGGACAAAAACTCAATAGAAATATTCAGAACAAACCCGCAGAACGGACAGCCTGTCCGTTCTATGGATTTAAAAACAAAATTGGTCTAATTCACAAATTAGCGCAAGCGTTCGCTTGTGCGGTTGGTAATCCAAACCTGTTTATAAAAGTCCAAGCGGACGCTTGAACTATTCATAATTCAGGAATTCATTCTGAACAAGTTTAGCACATCTAATTCTTCCCTTGTTTCCAAAGACAAGAAGTGGGAAGTTTAGAAAAATTTATTTCATGAGCGAACAAAACGTATTTACCTATCAGGACCAAAAAATTGCCTTCGAAAAAGTAGGCGAGGGAAAGCCGCTGGTGATTCTCCACGGCTGGGGAAGTAGCAAGCGTGTGATGATGCCGGTTGCCCGAAACCTGGCTCACCTTCGAACAAGTTATGTGTTGGATTTACCCGGCTTCGGTGATTCTCCCGAACCATCCCGGGCCTGGAATATTGATGACTACGCGGACACTGTTCAGGCATTTATAGTATCCCTTGGTGAAGAAAAAACAGATGTTTTGGTTCACTCCTTTGGCGGGCGGATTATGCTAAAGCTTTGTGCCCGAGACTTTGGGAAAGCTCACATCGATAAAGTTCTGATTACGGGCGGTGCCGGAATGAAGCCCAAGCGCTCAGTGAAATTTTACATCAGAAAGTACACGGCTAAAATTCTGAAAGCACCGTTTATGATTTTACCCGGTTCACTTCGAGAAAAAGCTCTGGGTTGGCTGCGGTCTACATCACTTTGGAAAAGCCTGGGTTCGAGCGATTACAGTAAGCTTTCCGGAGTTATGAGGGAGACTTTCGTGAAATCGGTGACGGAATACCTGGAATCTTCGTTACCAGAAATTCCGCATGAAGTGTTATTGCTATGGGGCAGAAATGATGATGCCACTCCGGTTTACCAGGGAGAGCGAATCGAGAAAGGAATTAAAAATGCAGCACTGGTAATTATCGAAGATGCCGGCCATTATGCCTTTCTGGACAAACCGAAACAATTTGCCCGAATTGCAGAGGCCTTTTTTAAAGGCTAAGGTATTCCGGCTTTTGCCGTCTTAAATATACCTCGTGCCAGATGATCTGCATTGGTACGTAAAAGTGGATAGCACTGAATCCTCCTGCCTCTAATACTGAGTGTAAGAGGCGGACTGCTCAAGCATTCAATTATAATAAAGTATCTTCTATTCCCGAATAGTTATAACTAAAGCGTATTATGATCCTGTATAGTTATAACAAAAATAGATTGTGTTCCTGAATAGTTATATATTTGGTGTAAATTATATCGTAAAAGGTTTAAGCCAATGATTGAAAGACAGTTAAAACAGTTGGTAAAAGAAAGATTATTCAGCGATAAGGCTGTTGTTTTGACTGGGCCAAGACAAGTGGGGAAAACGACACTTATCCACACCATTCTGGAAGATAAAGAATACACTGTCCGCTTTTTGGATGGAGACGATCCAACGGTGCGGAGATTACTGGACGAGCCTAACACTGAACAAATAAAACAATTAATCGGTGATGCAGAAATTGTATTTATCGATGAAGCTCAGCGGATGGGAACGATCGGTATAACGGCGAAAATAATTACCGATCAGTTCCCAGAAAAACAGCTCATTTTGAGTGGCTCATCAGCATTTGAATTAAATAGCAGTATTCAGGAACCTTTGACAGGTAGAAAATGGTCATTCAACTTGTTTCCAATAAGTTGGAAAGAATGGCAGGATCATGTTGGGTATTTGAAATCAGAGCAGGATTTAGAGAACAGATTGGTTTTCGGTTTCTATCCAGATGTATTGAATAATTCTGACCATCAATCGGAGGTGCTGGATGAATTAGTGGAAAGCTATCTGTATAAAGACATATTGAACTATGCCGGCATCCGAAAGCCAGAAGTGATACAGAAGGTAGTGCAGGCAATTTCATATCAGGTTGGGCAGGAAGTGGTTTATAAAGAAGTAGGGGATTTAGTAGGGTTAGATCCCAAAACGGTAGCAAGCTATATTGATATTTTAGAAAAAGCCTATGTCGTCTTTAGGTTACCAGCATATAGCCGGAATCTTCGAAATGAGATCAAGAAAAATCAGAAAATCTATTTCTACGATAATGGGGTTCGAAATGCGGTGATTCATGATTACGGAGTTTTTGCCACCCGAACTGATAAAGGAGCACTTTGGGAGAATTTTTTAATAAGTGAACGCCTCAAGCAACTGCGATATGCCAAAAATAAGTCGGACATGTATTTCTGGAGAACAAAACAGCATCAGGAAGTTGACTATGTTGAAGTATCGGGAAAGGCCATTTCGGGTTTTGAATTCAAATGGAATCCAAAAAGAAGTATTCGATTTCCAAAAACGTTCACCAAAAATTATTCGGAAGACGTGAAAGGAATTAATCGGGATAACTTTAGGGAATTTGTTTTACCTGATTTTTGAAACGTTCTATTTGAGCAATAGCGAACAACCGTGTTCAAATCTGAATAGTATCTTAATTACTATTTTGACCATCCCACAGGAAATTCCAACTCTCGCTTCACCCCAAGTTCCTCAATTTCCAATCCGGCGTTTAGCAAACTGATTCCGGCCTTCTGAGCTTTTTTACTACTTTTGTCACCGTGAGGTCCATAGATCGGATCGTCGATAATGGGATGTCCCCATTGCTCTAAATGCAGCCTGATTTGGTGAGTCCGGCCGGTTTTTGGCGTACATTTTACGATGGCTGAATCCTGGTTGCGCTTAAAAACTTCGAAATGGGTTATGGCTTCTTTGGCATGCTTCAATCCTAATTCACTTTCAAACACGAATCCTGTTTTTCGCCGCACGGGAGTGTCTACGGTCACGGTGTTTTCTTCGGGGTTTCCGGAGACCAGCGCGTAATAGGTTTTTTGAACTTTGGATTCACTGAAGCAGATCATCGCTTGTTGAGCGAAGGATTTGTTGCGGGCGAACAATACGAGTCCTGAGGTGACGGCATCCAGTCGGTGGACAATGCGTAGATTATTGAAGCCTTGCTCTTCAAGGATGGTGGTTAGCGAATTTTTGTTGTACCGCCCGCCGGGATGCATGGGCAATGGAGCCGGTTTGTAAACGATGAGGTAGTCATCGGCCTGCTCCAGAACTTGTACTTCATCCGGCACAGAAGGTTCAATCACATGCGGGTTATGATGATAAACCTCATCGTGCAGGGAAAGGATGTACTTTGCCTCAGCTGCCTCTCCATTCACTCCCACATGACCTTTATTGATTTTTGTCTTCCAGACATTTACCCCATGAAAGGGAAAGCGGGATAGCATTAAATCCAGCAAGGATTTTCCCTCAAATTCCGACTTTACCTTAAAACGGTAGGTAACAGGATAAGGCGGAACGATACGAACCGGGCGAAACGATGCAGCCATAATTATTTATCGGCAGCGCTTACTTCTCGTTCCTTGAAATCTTCTCCAAAGTAATTGTACCATTTTCTGAATGGCTTGAACGCATTTTCGGGATCGAAAGGGCGCTTATATTCACTTTGGCGACATTCTTCACTACAGCACCCTTCCATTTTCCGGGCCCCTTCTTCCGAGCAAACAAAAAGCTTATTGCACTCCATGTTCGCACAGTTGATGTAAGTGTCTGCAGGCTTGCCGGTAATTTCACAACGGGCAATGGGTTCCAGATCGTTGGGGTTTACGGGAACTACCAGCCGGTCGTCAAAGACAAAGCATTTGCCTTCAAAGTGCTTGCCTTCTTCTTCCTTGGCATATTTGAGAATTCCGCCGTGAAGCTGATTTACATCATCCCATCCCTCTTCCTTCATCAGCACGGAAAACTTCTCACAACGAATACCCCCGGTGCAGTACATCAATACTTTTTTGTCTTTAGGGATGTTGGCTTCTTCCAGCCATTTTGGAAAATCGTAGAAGTTGTCAACGTCAGGTGTAAGGGCGCCTTTAAAGTGCCCGATTTTGGATTCGTAATTATTACGAACGTCGATCATTACGTAGTCTTCCTGAGACTCCATCACTTTACGCCATTCGGCCGGGTCCAGATAGTTGCCTCCGTTTTCAGGATTTACATCATCTACATGAAGGGCAACAATTTCATCCCTTGTTTTACAGATAAGCTTGGCAAAGGGGATGTAATCACTTTCTTCCTGCTTAAACTCAGTGTCTTCAAAACCGGGTAGCGACCACAGGTAGTTCTTGTATTCTTCAATCTGTTGTTCGGTGCCGGCTGCCGTTCCGTTTATTCCCTCTTCCGAAATATAAATCCGCCCTTTCAGTTCAATTTCCTTGCAAAACTTCTTGTGGGCTTTACAAAAACGATCGGGATCTTCAATCGGCTCAAAATTATAATAAAGTATTACTTGGTACATTTTTTCTCTTAAATTGTAAGAACTGTAGATTTACAGCGTTCAACATTTGCGAACCCTAAAGTTAAGCAAAATCCAAACAATGCATAAGTATCGGGATCAAATTAAAAAGGGAGTAGTTGTCACTATTCTGGCTTTGTTGAGTATGCCTTCTGCATTGTTAGGACAAGCGAGGACTGACTCGCCTCGTCATCTTCTGGAAATCCAGCGGTCTTTTGCGGAAGGGGAAATGGATGTTGAAACTGCTGCTTTGGAACAGTTTAGGGTGCTATATGAATTTCCGGGAAACTCCCTTCACAAATGTGCCACCCCGGCCGAAATGTTTCTTCATGCCCACCGTGATCGTATTTCTCCCGATGCATTGGCAAAGATCGAATCCATACGGTCAGGTCATTCACCTTCCAAAAAGAAACAAGCGCTTGAAACTTATATATCGCCATCCGGGAAATTTGAGATTGTGTATGTAACCAGTGGCGACGACTCGGTTTCAGTTGAGGATAATGATGGAAATGGGGTGCCCGATTATGTGGATTTAGTAGCCGAATCAGCAGATTCTTCGTACCGGCACGAGGTCATTAATCTTGGCTTTAAAGATCCCATCCCGACCGGCACCACTTATACCATAGAGCTGGAAGACCTTTCTTACTATGGGGAAACCATTTTTCAGGGAGGTTCAGGCCCGGAAACCTATATAGTGATGGAAAATGATTTCGTGAATTTTCCACCTAATACTCACCCGCTGGGAAATCAGGTTGGGGCGGTATATGCAACTGTTGCCCATGAGCTGAAGCATGCCATTCAGTATGCTCAGAATGAATGGGCTTCTCCATCCGGGGCGTTTGACTGGGCTGAAATGGATGCCACTCTTTTTGAAGAAGTGGTGTACGACGACGTGAACGATTACTATAACTACATCAAAAATGGACTGAACTCTTCCGATCCTTATTCCGCCTCTATCTTTTTTGCTCCTGAAGACGGCACGCCCGGCGCGTATTGGCATGTAAGCTGGATGATTTTTTACAGTGAATATTTCGGGGACGAATTGTGGAGTGATGTCTGGCAAATGATAGAAGGGCAGAATAATCTGAGCATTGATGAAGTGTTGGTTGACCTGCTGCCGGATCGCGGAGAGGATTTTGAGACTTCTTTTGTTAGAAATCATCTTTGGCATTTTGCTTCGGGTTCGCGTGCGGGGCAGGACAATTACGGTTTTGGGGAGAAGTTGCAGTATCCCAATGCTAATCTTGAAGCCAAGTTTAATTCAGTACCTGAGGAAGCGGTAGAAGTGAACTTTATAAGACCTCTTGCCGCCCGTTATTTTGAAATTGAACCATCAGCCGGTGATGATGGCTTTATTGAAGTAGCCGTGGACTTCGACAGTACCCAGGTGGGATTAGGCGTTTTGCTATATATGAACAATGGTGAGATGAATGAACTGATCGCAACCGGAGAAAATAAATCTCAGGTATATGTGCCCACTGAAGTAACCTGGCAGGAAGTGGAAAAAATCGGAGTGGTGATAGCGAACTACAGCAACAGCGGCTCTACAAGAGAAATTCAATTACTGATTGGCAAAGAAGGCAATACCATCACGATTCGTGATCCGGAATATGCGGATTTACCCAAGTCGGTGAAAATTTATCAGAACTACCCCAACCCCTTCAACCCGGAAACCAATATCAATTTTGATCTCCCCCGATCTGCTTTTGTGGAACTGACGGTGTATGACATCACGGGAAGAAAAGTGCAGACGCTTACGGCTCAGGATTACCGGCTGGGTTCTTATTCCATTCCCTTTAACGCACAAGGACTGAGTTCGGGAGTGTACTTTTACCGGCTGAAAATTAATGATGAAGTTTTCACCAAAAAGATGACCTTGCTGAAATAGCCTTATTTGATAGCAGGTAAAATCTTGCCGGTTACTTCCCCAAAACCCACTTTAAATCCTTCACCCTGGGCAAAACCGCTCATGATTACTTCATCCCCGTCTTCCAGAAAAGACCGCCCTTCACCGGAAGGTAATGTAAGAGGATGAGTGCCGTTCCGGGTCAATTCAAGCATGCTACCGTAAGAATCGGCTTCAGGTCCGCTGATGGTGCCGGAGGCGTATAAATCTCCGGGTTTCACATTACATCCTGAAACGGTTTGGTGGGCCAGCTGCTGAGCCATAGTCCAGTATAAATGCTTAAAGTTAGTGGAGCAGATTCGATGGGGTTTACTTTGGTTTTCGGTTTTCAGAAACACATCCAGCTGAATATCGAAAGTGGTACGGTCGGGTTGATTCAGGTAATCAAGAGGTTTATGATCTTGCTGCGGGCATACAGTGCGGAAGGGCTCCAGAGCTTCCATCGTTATAATCCAAGGTGAGACGGAAGTGGCCCAGCTTTTAGCAAGAAAGGGCCCCAATGGCTGATATTCCCATTTCTGTATATCACGGGCGCTCCAGTCGTTCACCAACACCAAGCCGAAAATATGATCTTCCGCTTCCTGCACCGGAATATTGTGGCCCAGCTTATTTCCAGATCCGGTTAAAAATCCCATTTCGAGTTCAAAGTCCAGCTTTTGGGAAGGGCCAAATATCGGCTGATCGGTATTATCAGGTTTTGTTTGTCCTTTGGGGCGATGGATGTCCGTTCCGCTAAGAACAATAGAGCTTGCGCGCCCATGGTAACCAACCGGAAGGTGTTTCCAGTTTGGTAATAGAGCGTTATCCGGGTCGCGAAACATGGACCCAACGTTACGGGCGTGTTGTTCGGAGGAGTAAAAGTCGGTGTAATCCCCAATCTGCACCGGCATCACCAGGCGAACATCGTCTCTTTTTTTGAATACGCGTTGGCGAAGAAGGGCATCATCCCTGAGGGTTTCGTTGTTGGCATATAACAGGGATTGGAGGGTTTCCCTGGCTTCTGTCCATGCTGATTTTCCAAGGCTCATAAAGTAATTGAGGGTAGAGTCCTGAAAAGCGTACTGGTTATTCAGTACGGGTCCATCGAATAAGCCTTCTTCATCCAGTGCAAACAAATCAATGATATACTCACCAATTGCAGAACAAAGATGGATTTCGCCCTGTTCGGTTTCGTACGCCCCATAAGGGAGGTTTTGAATGGGAAAATGGGAATCGGCATCTACTTCGATAAAAGATTTGAGCATAACGGTTATCCGGTTTTCAGGCACTTTGATGATAGCGGATGATAAGCATCCTCAGGTAACAGTGAAATCGTTAACCCACATTGATTTACTAAAATCTGCTGAAAATTGCTTATTTCATTGTTTTAGCATTTATTCATGGATACTTGGTTTTCAAATTTAGTACATACTCATTATGACAAAGTCGGAGGTACTCAAACAATTAGCGGAAGAGCTTGAGCTCACGCAGACTGAGACGGAAGATCTGTATGATTCTTTTGTGGAAGGCCTGACCATGCTTCTTTCCAACGGCAAAGGGTTTACCCTTCCCGGTTTAGGCAGTTTTAAGTCGGAAGTGAGGGAAGAGCATAAGTCGTACAACCCTCATTATGAGCAAATGATGCTTATCCCCAAAAAACGAGTGGTGCACTACAGCCAAAGCAGCACACTGCGCGATCAAATAAATGAGGGTGAAGATGAGTAACAAAGTTACATATGGCGAGATTATTGAAGCCTTATCGCGGAAAACGGACTTCAGCAAACAGAAAAGTGAGGCCTTTGCAAAAGCGCTGATCTCCAGGGTAAAGCAGGAGCTGGAAGAAACAGGCAAAGCCTCTATCACCAATTTCGGAAGCTTTAAAGTTAAGGAAGTTGCTGAAAGGCAGGGGCAAAACCCCCAAACCGGAGAGCCGATTACCATTCCGGCACATAAACGGGTTTCGTTCACACCTTACAAAGCACTTAAGGAAGATGTGAATGCCAATTTTGCCCATTTGGAAACCGAATTACTTGGGGAGAAACCGGAAGAAAAAGACGAAGAATCCGATGAACCGAAAACTTCTTCCGAAGAAAAAAAGGAGCAGGAACCGGAAGAGAAAGTAAAAGAAACGATTTTTCAGTTTGACGATGAGCCCGAAGATGATTCGGAACCTGAAGACGACGAATTAGAAGAAGAGAAGGCAAAAGAAACTTCTGAGCAAGAGCCGGTTGAGGAAGATACTCGCGACGAGGATCCCTTTGCTTTTGATGTGCAGGAACCGGAAGAAGAACCGGAAGAAGCTGAACTGGATCCGGAGCCTGAACCTGAACCTGAATTAGAATCTCCTGCGGATAAACCCTTCATAAGAGAAGGAAAGAAAGAGGGTAATAACTTAGCTTTGATTATGATATTGGCAGCATTGCTGGCGGTAGCACTTGTATCGGTTTGGTGGTTCTTTTTGCGCACAGAGCCTACCAATATGCCCGCACAACAGGCTAAGGTTGAACAGCCCCGAGTACAACAGATACCCAATAATCAGTCTTCAGAAAGCGCAGAAAGTAATGAGACCGCTCAGGAAACTAACGAATCTGAAAAACTGCATAACCCCGTGCAGAGTGAAACACAAACTGCTGCTTCTTCCGGGACCGTGAAAGAAAAGTCTTCGGCTCCAACAGGTAAAACAAGTACTTCTACCTATATGGTAAAGAAAGACGAATGGTATTGGGTGATCGGAAAGAAAGTATATGGAAAGTCACAGTTCTGGCCGCTTATTTATCAGGCGAATTTCACAATGGATACTCACCCTGATTCGCTGGAGGATAATACCTCCTTACAGGTTCCAGCTCTGGAAGGAACGGCAGCCAACCCAAGCAAAGCCGATTACCGCCGTCTGGCGGAAGCTTCGCAAATGGTATCGGATGCGTATAAAAAGTTCGGCTTGAACGAGAAGGCCGGGGAGTATGCGCGCTTCGCAAAAAAGTGGCAAGGCCTGGGGAGCTGATCTTCAGGTAAGGTAATCGGGTTTATGTCATCGTTATCAGATCAAGTAAAATGGAGTCAGCGATTTTGAGTCCTTCTTTTGTCAGGTGAATTCGTTCTCCGGTTTCCGCTCTTCCGTTTTCTTCCAGCTTTTGAAGGTAACGTAACTGCCGGTCATTGAACTCAAAGTGGTAGGTGCTTTTCAGTTTCTTCTTTTCAAGCCCCTTTTTGGTTCTGAGCCCCAGCATCAGTCGCTCTTCGGCTAAGTCTGCCAGGTTTAACTCTTCGCGTTCCGATTGTTCTTTCCAGTCTCCGTTAAGGTAAGCATTCAGGTTGCTGCGGTTTTTCCAGCGGGTTGCTGATGCTTGATCTTCATTCCACCAAAACGAATGGGCTCCGGGTCCGAGCCCCAGGTAATTTTCATGGCTCCAGTAGTTGGAATTGTGAACCGCTTCGCTGCCCGGTTTAGCATAGTTGCTCACTTCATATTGTTGAATGCCGGCTGCTGCAAGTTTATCAACAACCAGATCAAAATGGTCGGAAACGGTATCGTCTTCAGGGGGAGTGATGCGGCCCAACTTAACCTGTTTTCCCAGTCGGGTTTGAGGTTCTATAGTCAGTGAATAAGCCGAAATATGTGGAGGGTTAAACTCAAGAATGGTATCCAGATCCTGTTCCAGTATTTCCAAAGATTGTCCGGGATTGCCATAGATTACATCAACCGTAAAAACCTTGAACTCAGATGCTTCCAGTATCTCCAGGCATTTCATCGCTTCTTCGGAAGTATGTGCCCGGTTCATGAACTTTAGCAGCTCCGGGTTGAAGGACTGAATACCCATGCTTGCACGATTTATACCGGCAGACTTCAATCCCGATAAATACTCCCGGCTCACGTCATCGGGATTCATTTCCAGGGTAATTTCCTTAAGGTCGGTGTCAAAAACATCCCGGATGGCATCGAGAATAGCATTCACCTGCTCAGCTGTTAATAGTGATGGAGTACCGCCACCAAAGTAGATGGATCGGACGGGTTCTTCGGTAAACACCGAATCCTTTTTAGCGTGAATTTCCCGGATAAGTTCATCCACAAAATCCTGCTTATTCTGCTGCCGGGTTACGAAATAAAAATCGCAGTACGAGCAGGCCTGTTTACAAAAGGGAATGTGGATATAAAGGCCGCTCATTCTGAAATTCTGAATTAGAAGTTATGGATTTTGAATGGGTTTCATTCAAAATCTATAATTCAACATTTTCAATTACTTGGTATAAAAAGGGTTTTTGTCGTATGTGTCTTTCTGTTGATAGGCCCGGGAATATTTAATATAGTTGGTTGCGTATTTGGGGATGGATGCGATTTCCTCATCCGTCAGTTTACGTGCAGCTTTAGCCGGTGAGCCCATATACATATATCCGCTTTCGAGGGTTTTGCCGGGAGGCACGAGGGTTCCGGCTGCCACAATCACGTCGGGCTCAATGGTAACCTCATCAAGGATGGTGGCGTTGATGCCGATCAGTACGCGGTCTTTGATGGTACATCCGTGAACAACCGCTCCATGACCGATAGTCACTTTATTGCCGATAATCGTCGGGCCGGTCTGATTCATCACATGGATACATACATTATCCTGAACATTACTCTGGTCCCCAATCTGAATGAAATTGACATCCCCGCGGATCGTCACGTTGAACCAAACACTGCTTTCTTTCCCCAGGGTCACATCACCGATTATATCAGCGCTTGGGGCCACAAAAGCCGTATCATCAAATTTCGGAGAACGTTTCAGGAATTCGTAAATCATGGGAGATATGGTGAGGTTTGTGTTTTCAGAAAGGTATGAATATCCAATAGCCAATATCCAACAAGGAATGATGAATTAAGGTTGCCTGAATATTAGACAGTCACCTCACCTCTTTTTCATATTTTGTTTTGCCGTAGTAATGCTGGTGAAAAAAATAGAGATTAGTTCATCACATTCATTAAGCGTGCCAATAGCTTTCTGGTTTTTAATCAACGGTTTTTCCAAGATAATCGTCAGCGTTATGTAGGATTCTCTCAGCTCTTTCAGGCCGATTTTCATTTTGTGAACAAAGTCCTTTCTTGATTCAGCTGCCTGTGCTTCTCCGTAAAGTAAAGCTGGCGCTGTGCCGGAACGGACTAATTGCTTCTTAAAATGGGTTCCTGTATATGTTTTTGGAAGGAGTTCTACAATTTCCATTATCGAAATTGCAAAGTTTATTAGACGTCTTTGCAGGTCAAATATTTGGTTCTTCATGATCGTGAACTTTTATGTGATTATAGTTAAGGAAATATTCAATGATCAATATCCAACACTCAATTTTCAGATGGAAATCCGTTGGATATTGGAGATTCATTATTCCGTGTTGGGCGTTGAAAAATGTACATTCAAAACAGCTGCTCACTTTTCAGGCTGGTGTAGTTGTATCCGGCAATAATCAGGTGATCTTCAACGGGGATGGAAAACAACTTGCCACATTCTGCCAGTCGCTTGGTGAGCTGGACATCCGCACTCGATGCTTTATTCCGCCCGGAGGGGTGATTGTGGACAAGGATAATGGATTCAGCTTCATTCAGTACAGCCTGTCGCATTACTTCAGCCGGGTCCACAATGGTGGCTGTTTTACCTCCGGTACTGATTTTCTGATAGCCGGTCAGAATTTTCGCATTATTCAGAAATCCTACGACAAAGGTTTCTTTGGAGAGATGCCGGAGTTTAGGGGCAAAATAGGCGTTGGCGTCTTCGGGGGAGGTTATTTGAACTTCTTCTCCCAGTCCCGCTACTTCAATTCTGCGCGCCAGCTCAAAGGCGGCTTCCAGCGTGATGGCTTTGACCTTCGCTATTCCAGGAATCACTTTAAGTGCCTGCCAGTTTTTGCGGGAAAGATTATGAAGTCCGTCAAATTGGGTGAGCAGAGCCTTGGCGGTTTCTATTACGTTTAACTTGCGGGTTCCGGTCCGGATCAGGATGGCTAACAGTTCGGAGTCGGAAAGGGAGTCGGCGCCGTAGCGCATCAGTTTTTCCCGTGGTTGTTCATCCGGCTGCATATCTTTGACCGTCCGGCTGTGGAAGTGCTCGATCGAAAAGGATTCTTCATGTGACATATCGCTCTGTTGGTTTTATTCATTTTACAGTTAGAGCGATTTGAAGACCATTCCTTACAGATTAATTTTAAGTGTTAGTGTGTTTAGGTTTTAGTGTGTTAAAGTGTCCATGTTAACACTTTAACACACTAACACGTTACCTACTCACCCTCAGAATACTCCAAAATATCTCCCGGCTGACAATCGAGGGCTTCGCAAATAGCTTCAAGGGTGGAAAAGCGAATGGCTTTGGCTTTGCCGGTTTTAAGGATGGAAAGGTTCGACATGGTGATGCCCACTTCTTCTGAGAGCTCGGTAAGGCTCATCTTCCGCTTGGCCAGCATCACATCAAGGTTTACGATTATGGCCATGGTTACACCGTTAGTTTTTGTTCTTCATAAATGCGGGCGCCTTCTTTGAACACATATCCCAGGACGATGTTGAAAATACCAGCGAGCAAGAAGTCTTTACCAAACATATCCAGCGAAGTGATGTCAATACCATCCGGAAGTGACAAATTGCTTAAAAGAGGCAGGGAAATAAAATGCCCCATATTCAAAAACTGAAAAGAAATATTGATGAGCGAAGAGATAATAAGCGTCCAGCCAATCATATATAAGTAAGAGGGGTTTTTGGCGTGAAAGGGATCCCCTTCGGCGACGTTTCTCAATACTTTTGAGAACAGAAATAGCATGAGAAAGAACACGGCATTTTCATACAGTTTCAGTCCATTAAAAAAGTAAAAACCACCTTTCACTTCCTCATAAGGCCCGGAAATTTGTAAATCTGAAGTCATTCTTTCGGGAATATTCAGCCGGATATTGTCTAATTCTATATCGTTGTATTCTTCAAATTGCCGGAGCTCAAGGTTAACGGAGACATCCCTTATCACAATATGGTTGCCGGAAAGTTGGGCGAATGAAATGAATAGCTCCAAAGCTACACTGATGATGATCAGCCAATATCCGATTTGGCATATATAAAGCAGTAAATAAGCGAGCGACCAGTCTTTTCTGAGTTTCATAACAGATCATTTAATTTCAATCCGCTTTTAACAAAAGAAATAAATTTTTGAAAAGCAATAACTATTTATTGATAAGCAATAAATAATTGCCGAATAAAGGAAAATGGGTGGTGTCGAAGTCAGGTTGGAGGGTTCAATCCATGATTCCCCGGGTTAGGACAGGTTGCTGACTGTTTATTTGTAAATAAATGTAACAAAAAACAATCTGTTGACTCTTTTAGAATGTGCGTAATTGTAGTAAAAAAACAAATAATTATTTGCATGTAACTGTAATAAAAATATTACTATAATGAAAAAATTAACATTTATTCCAGTACCGATTGTGGCCTTTCTACTAATGATTGGTCTTATAGCCTGCGAAACTAACAGCACTTCCACTTTGACGAACAATCATGAGTTCAGTGGGGATATGAATGTACCAGAACTTTCAGCGCTTGAAACCAATACAGAGCCAAGCTCAGCAGAATTTACTTTAGAGGCAAGTTACTCCGCTTCAGATATTGATCTGAATGCAGATAATATTAATACCTCCGAACATTTGCTCTTTGATGTGTATTCATCAAATCAACTGAGTGTAACGGGTAACCTTTCTATTACTACCGGAACCGAAAGTACAATCGACGATCCGTTTAAAATAAATCCAGTAATCCAGACCTACAAAAATATGCCCAGTAGTATTCGTTATGACGGATATTCGTCGCTGCAATATACGCTGAATGGCTCTAATTACTCGACTGCATTATCTGCGGACGAAAAAAACATTCTGTTTGAGATACAGCAGGAATTAGACATTGTACAATCATATGGGAGTGGAGAAGATAGACCCGGACAATTACTTAAAAGTTCAAACAATTCTAATACTCCTGAAAATGAAAAACCTTTAGAGGCTATGGACGACGGAGAGATAAAAAAGTGGCTGAAAGACAAAGGATACAAAGTTAAAGAATTAGGCAACCGCCGTTTCGAAGTCATATATAAGTATAAGGAAGATACTCCGTCAAAAATGATGAGCATTGCGAGCATATTTGATGCCAACACCGGTAGGATGGAACCAAATTTTACTGCTTCTAAAGATGGAAAAGAAATTGCCAGAAATGCTGCTAAAAAGGATGGTAACTCAAAGGCAGTAAAAATGAAGCGGGGTGATGAAGGTTATTTATTGCTCCAGACCACCCCCAAAAAGCAACATAATTAGGAGGTACATCATGAAAAATTTTATGTTAGTGTTGGTCCTATTAGCAGGCTTTTCAGTAGCCGGATTTAGCCAGTCGAATACAGTGTCATTCATACATGGACTGGGAGACAACTATACGATTTGGAATAACATGGCAGGGCAACTGTCATCTGAATTTGTTTTTTATCGGGATAATGTATCCTATAATTCTGCTAATGCTGTAAGTAGTACAGCTTCTAGTGTCTATATTCCTTCCGGTACTGTTACTTTGGCTCATAGCCTTGGAGGGCTTGTAGCACGAGAACACCTGCGACAAAAAGGAACAGGAAAAATGAATGCACTCATTACGGTGGGAACCCCCAATTTGGGTGCTCCTGCTGCAGTAAATGTTCAAAACGGGAACCTGGCTAATGTTATCGCTGGTTGGGTGGAAGATGTTGCTGCCGGACCGATAGCTTCATTTGGGTCAGTGTATGGCCGTGATTTTGGAAGGGCTGTACTAAGTGAAATTGGTTATATAGACCAGCTTACCGGGCCTTATATTAATGCTCGTTTACAAACTGCGTATGGACAAAAAGCTTCAGTTAGCGATATGAGGCCTGGGAGCTCCTTCCTCAATACCCTGAATGCCTCCCCAAACAATACTCTGCCGACTGCTCGCTATGCAATTTTTGGGAATGAATCAGGATCCAGGTACGAATATGTACGCATTTCTGAATCAGCGTACAGAGGTCCGGAGTCTCCTATTGAAAATGGTACTTTTATAAAAGCGCATCGATATCTGTATTCATTTTACTTTGCAGCTGCTTCTTACTACACATATTTATCTGGAGAGTATTTTTATCTATATCTTACATCGAATACATATGACCCTAATCACTTCTTCTATTACAATAGTGCTGTTTATTTTGCCACGATAGCCCAGCAGTGGTACAAAGGCTTTCTTTCATTGGTGTATTTTCAACAGCGAGATTGGGATAAATATGTAGTGGGTGCTAACTATTATTCAGGAACTATATGCGGTAACATAGGTCAGAATTGTAAAGACACAAATGATGGACTATTAACCGCTGTAACGCAGGCTCCTTCCTTTTTTGAAAGATTCGGAGATAACACTGTTAGGCGTTTAGAAGCAAGAGGAGCCAATCACCTCGAAGAAACGGCACACCCGGCAGTGAAACAACGGCTCTTTGAGATATTTAGAAATGATGATGTTAGCATCCCAGAAGTTAAAAAGCCATTATATGTAAATATCAGTGGTCCGAGACTGGTGAGTGGTGGCGAGTCGGCCTATTTCTCCAGCAGTGTCTCCAATGCAGGGGGTTCAGTTAGCTATCAGTGGCATTATCGCAGAGATCAGGGTAGTTCTTGGGTGAGTGTAGGTAATGGTACCACATTGCAACAAATCTTTTATGCTGCTCCAGATGGGGAAACGGCACGTGCAGCTGTAAAACTAGTAGTTAGCAGTGCCGGAGAAACGGCAATCGACATCCATTATGTAGATGTATCGGGGTGTGAATCCGAGTCATTCTCTTTCGACTCTAAAGTTAGTCCCTGTTTACAATAATTATCCGATACCGGCTGGGAACCTCGCCAGCCAGCCGGTATTAAATTGAATATCATTATTACATAATCGTTATGAATGTGTAATACATAATAAGTTTGGAGAACCTAATTTTTCTAGCTGAAATCGAAGATGAACTACCACTATTTTATAATCAATCTATTTATGTGTGCAGCCCTGCTTTCATCCTGTGAGCTGTTTGGCGGTCGCGATACCGGTCCCGAAGGGGGTGAGGTGGTCTGGAACTTGAAAAACTCAACCGATCGGTTGGTGAGTACACAGCCGCTAATAGAGGATGGGGCCGTATATTTTATTCAGGATACACAGCTGAAAGCCTACAGTCTGAATAAAGGAAAGCGCCTCTGGAGTGTTAACACCAGTAACGGAAATTTCTCTCGGGCGATCCTTTCAAGTGAAAACACGCTATACCTTGATGAGGGATTCAATATCAAAGCCGTATCCAAATCAACCGGAAGGATTATATGGAGCAATCCGGTAACCCAGGATGCTACTGAGTTTTCCGGTATGGGAGGCCCTGTGATGAGCCAAGACCAGGAGCACCTGTATGCCGGTCGCCGGGGTTACGTTCTGCAGCTGCGCAAGAGCGACGGAGCGATTACCCGCCGCTACTCTATCGACCGGCTGGTTCCTGAGGGGGTAAGCCAGGGAGCAACTGAACCCGTTTACTCCCCGTTTGGAGATGGGATGTTATACGTGCCCGGTTCGTCATTTGACCGTACTATCCCCGGAGAAGAACGATATCGGGGAAACTTATTTGCCTTCGAGGCCGCAACCGGGGAGTTGATTTGGGAGCTTCCGGTGGAGTTTCCTATAGATGATATCAGAACTGAACAGCCGGGGGATTCGGTGTTGGTTAGCCCGCCCATATATGATATTGAGGTTACGGAGTCGGCCATTGTGTTACTTCAGGGCAAAGCCATTGTGTCGGTTGACCGGGAAAAGGGAGCAATTAACTGGGTGAATAATTTTTTTGACAGCGGGTTTGATGTGGGCCTGGCTGTAGATGCCGAGGCTATTTATGCCGCCTCTGTTGGTACCAATGCCCATAAACTGGATCTTACAACCGGTGAGGAACTCTGGCGAAAGGATATTTTCTATTCCAACACCAGTATTCCAACAGTGCAAAACGGCCGGTTATATTTTACGAACTCGGGGGGCGGAGATATCTGGGTGCTGGATACTTCCACCGGAAAGGTCATTTACAACAAGCTACCCCCGGGCTATCAAACTGACAGCCACGACATTTATATCTCCTCGCTGGGGGTGGGCGAAGGCTACATGGTGAATGTGGGCAGCAAAGCGGTCTACTGCCTGAAGGTGCCTTAAGGGTTTAAGTAGCAACAACCAGATTCCTGCCTCCGCAGGAATGACCAAGAAGAGGGCTGATCCATATAAGAACCAAACCCTCAACAGTTCAATGTTGTATGTTCCTTGCTCAATGTTCGATATTCATCACCCGCTTCCACCCATCAGTGGCTCGTTGAAGGCACGGATGCTGGAGTTGGGCAGTCCTTCCGGGTAGGAATCTTTCACCATTTGCAGGGCATCAATCACCATTTCGAGGTGCATCTCTTTGGAGTTTTGGTAGAACGATTGAGCGGCGTCCGTGAGCTTAGGTTTGCCGTGCAAGGGTTTATCACTCACACAAAGAAGGGTGGCGTGTGGAATGCGATACCGGAATCCGTTCGTTGCTACAGTAGATGACTCCATATCAATAGCCACACTGCGGCTCATATGAATTTCTTCCACCGTTTTAGCCTTCGAGAATTCCCAGTTTCGGTTGGCGGTGGTGTAAACGGTCCCGATCCGGTGGTTCATATCATGCTGATCAAGCACTTCTTTCAGATAACGGTTCAGGATATAATTCGGGGAAATCGGAATCCCGATGGGGAATAAGTCATCCAAAACACGGTCGGCACGGTAGTACCCATTTGCGAGCACAAAGTCGCCGATATCCTGGTGGTTCCGGAGTCCGCCGCAGTGACCCACCATCACCATGGCATCAGGTCGAAGCACCCCCACATGATCGGTAATGGTTTTAGCATTGGAAGGCCCCACGCCAATGTTGATGAGCGTAAGCCCTGAATTATTGTCCATCTTGTGATGATAGGCCGGCATTTGTACGCCCTCTCGTTCCGGTTTAACACAATCGGGGAACTTGTCGAGGAATACTTCCACATGCATATCGTAGTTGGTAAACAGGATATATCGTTGAAAATCGGCGGGTTTAGTTCCGGTGTAATGCCGAAGGCGGTCGAGTGAAATATCGATGCGCTCAGCCCGAAACAAAAACAATTTCTTTTGGGTGATGTCCCAGTCACTTTCATCCAGGTTGTCAAAAAGATCCGGGTTGTTCATGGGCAGTGCTTCCCGCGAAGGTTTCACAAAAACGGTGGCTCCATTAGTTACCAGGCGTTCAATTTCGCGCTTCAGATACCAGCGGTAAGCTTTGGGTTGAGCAAGCTCTCCGTCGATAACCGGGTTATGTTTGCTCCAGATTCTCTCCACAATCATCTGGGGATATTTGCCCGAATCGTAAATTTCTTCCATCAGGTCACACGCTTTATCAATAGCTTTTTTAAGTTCTGCCTCCGAGGAAAACTGATCTTTAACTAATTTGAGCGTATCTGACATATGAGTAGTGGTGATTTTACATTTACAATTGAACCGTGGGTTACCACAGATGAAGAGGTCAAATATACGACGAATATCTTCAAACTTTTGAGTCGTACGATGAAAATCGAGTCTGAAGATCATTCGGCTGAATTTTCGATTCTGAAAGCTCCCGATTGGATCAACGTAATCCCGCTTACCCCGGATGATGAAATCGTGTTGGTGGAGCAATACCGGTATGGAATTGAACAGCCTACGCTGGAATTACCCGGTGGAATGGTAGATCCCGGAGAGTCACCCTTGGAGACATCAAAGAGAGAGCTGCTGGAAGAAACCGGCTATGCAGGTGATGAGTGTATTAACTTAGGGCGGGTGAGTTCGAACCCGGCAATTTTTACCAATTACACCCATACTTACCTGATCAAAAACTGCAAAAAAGTTCAGGAACAACAGCTGGATGGTAATGAACGCATTAATGTACATGTAATGCCGCTGGATGATTTTTTAGAACTTGTGAGCCGGGGAGCAGTGCATCACTCGCTGGTAGTGGCGGCCGTGGCTAAGTTCTTGTTGTGGCGTCGGTGATCACAGATTGCTCAGATTGAGGGATCTTCACAGATTTTTCGTGACATACAATAGCTTTGATATCTTCTTTAACTACAATTCTAAACAACGAGTTTTTCTACTTGTTGAAGGAGAAAACAAAAGAGGGCGGAAAAATCTGCGGAATCCCTCAATCACCAAATCTGTGATCCACTGAACGATTCTCGCTCAAAATGTAGTTATCCCAACCCAACCGAAAAACTAACCAAATATCACATTCATGATTGAGGCAGGAGCAAAAGCAGATTTTGATTTCACCGTTAAAGCGGTGCATAATGGAGAGGAAAAAGAAATTAACTTCAACGAATTACTGGATAAGCCGACTATCGTTTCGGTATATATGAAGAACAACACCAGTGGTTGCGACCGGCAGACTAAAGACTTAGCCGACGAATCATCCTGGTTTAAAAAACATGGTTATAATCTGATGGCCATCAGTAAAGATACCTGTGGTTCTCACAAGCGATATGCCAAGAAGCAGGGCATAGACTTTACACTGGTATCTGACCCGGATTATAAGTTTGCTGAAGCCACAGATTCCATCGTTGAGAAAAAGATGTTTGGGAATGAGTATGAGGCTCCTTCACGTTCGGCCTTTGTTATTGATACAGATGGTACTATTTTGGGCACTGTTGAAAAAGTGAATACCAAAGACCACGCTGGAGAGCTAAAAGAGCTGGTCGAAAGTTTGAAATAATTATCCTTATTGCATGAAAAGCCTTGTCATTGTAGAGTCCCCTACAAAAACGAAAACGATTAAAAAATACCTGCCCAAAGGGTACGTAGTGGACTCCTCTATGGGTCACATCCGTGATCTTCCTTCCTCAGCTAAAGAAATTCCCGCCAAATATAAAAAAGAGAGCTGGTCGAATTTAGGAATTAATGTAGATGATCGTTTTGATCCTTTATATGTGGTTCCTTCTTCCAAAAAGAAAGTGGTTACCAAGCTCAAAAAGTTATTGAAAGATGCGGATGAGCTCATTCTCGCAACGGATGAAGACCGGGAAGGAGAGGCTATTTCATGGCATCTGATGGAAGTGCTGAAGCCTAAGATTCCGGTAAAACGAATGGCGTTTCGGGAGATTACCAAAGAGGCTGTTCTGAACGCACTGGAAAATACACGGGATATTGACATGAACCTGGTGCATGCCCAGGAAACCAGAAGAATCCTGGACCGGCTGGCTGGTTATACCGTTTCACCTTTGTTGTGGAAAAAGATTTCTCCCGGACTTTCAGCCGGACGTGTACAATCGGTGTCTGTTGAGTTTTTGGTTGAGCGCGAACGCGAACGCATGAAGTTTAAAAGCGCTACCTATTATGATTTGAAAGCACAGCTTCATAAAGAGGGAGAGAATGACAAGTTTGATGCAGACCTGACTCACCTCAACGAAAAGCGCCTCGCCAGCGGAAAAGACTTTGATGAGAACACCGGCAAGCTGAAGAAGCCGGATTCGGTAGTTCTGCTGGATGAAGATAAGGCATCGGCTTTGGTTGATGACCTGAAGTCTGCAAGCTGGTCGGTGATTAATGTGGATGTGAAAACACAGAAGCGAAATCCGGCGCCTCCGTTTATAACGTCAACCCTGCAGCAGGAAGCCAACCGTAAGTTTGGATTCTCTGCACGAGACACCATGAGTGTTGCTCAGAAGCTGTATGAAAAAGGATTTATCACTTACATGCGTACGGATTCTACCCGGCTATCAGGTCAGGCCATTGGTGCTGCCCGTGATGCGGTGACCGAAGAATATGGCGAAGATTACCTGTTTGAGCGCGTGCGGAATTACAACAAGAAAGGGAAGTCGGCACAGGAAGCTCACGAAGCGATTCGCCCGTCAGGCTCCCGTTTTGTGAAGCCGGATAAAGCCGGGTTGCGGGACCGTGAGTTTAAGCTTTACGACCTGATCTGGAAGCGAACCATTGCTACACAGATGGCTGAAGCTGAACTTGAGTTCACAAACGTTACCATTCGGGCAACCAATAATGGAACCGATGCGGACTTCCGTGCGGGTGGAAAGAAAATTCTTTTCCCGGGATATTTTCGGGCATATGTAGAAGGAAGTGATGATCCGGAAGCGGCACTGGAAAACCAGGAAAAATTCCTTCCGGCTATGACTGAAGGTGATGCAACTGCTCTGGATGACCTGAACTTTGTGAGCCACGAAACCAAGCCTCCTGCACGATTTACGGAGGCAACGCTGGTTAAGGAATTGGAGAAAAGAGGAGTAGGTCGCCCGAGTACCTACGCTTCTATTATCAGTACCATCCAGGATCGTGGGTATGCCAAGAGCGAAGGCAAAACGCTGATTCCGACTTTCACCGCCTTTGCTGTTTCATCCCTCTTAGAAAAACATTTCCCGGACTTGGTTGACAGTGATTTTACTTCCGAGCTGGAAGATAAGCTGGATGCGGTAGCTACAGGAAATCAGGACCCGGTGAAATACCTCGAAGATTTTTATAGCGGTGAGAATGGCCTCAAAGCCAAAGTGGATACGCAGGAAGACAAGATTGATCCGCAGGAAGCTAAGCTACTTGATTTGCCCCTGGAAGGTTTAGAGGGCATCAAAGTTGCGGTGGGCCGATTTGGGCCTTACGCCCGCATGGAGAAAAACGGGGAAGAAGTAACTACTTCGCTCCCCAACGATATGGACCCAAGCGATATCTCATCAGAAAAGCTGGAAGAGCTGATTAAGATTTCTGAGGAACAGGACAAACCCATTGGTGAAGATCCTGAAACCGGGGAACCCATATTCCTGCTTTCCGGCCGATACGGTCCTTACGTGCAGCGCGGTGAAGTAACCGAGGAAAACAAAAAGCCGAAGCGTGTTTCTCTGCTGAAGGGAATGGAACCTAAAGACGTAGATCTTGATCTGGCATTGCAACTGCTTGAATTACCACGGCCACTCGGTAAGCACCCTGAAGACGATAAAGTAGTGAAAGCTGGTGTGGGACGTTACGGCCCTTTTGTAGTGCATGACGGCAAATTTAAGTCCATTCCAAAATCAGACAGCGTACTGGATATTGAGTTGGATCGGGCGGTGGAGCTCCTCAATCAAAAATCTAAATCCCGCCGCGGAAGTAATGAGATTAAAGACTTGGGCAAGCATCCGGAAACCGACAAGCAGGTTCGGGTGATGACCGGGCGGTATGGTCCATATATTAAGCATGGAAAGAAGAACATCAGCCTTCCCAAAGGGGAAACTCCTGAAGACTTCACCATGGACAAAGCGGTTGACCTGATTAAGGAAAAAGGGTAGTAGCTGAAAGAACATTGAATAGTCAATAATGAATATTCAATGTGGAAGTGGCTTTGAAATTTTTTTTGTAGATTTCTTACCGATGCTGTCAAACCAAATAGACAGGAAACAGGTACATGCAAAAACGAAGCGATTTTTACTTCAGGTATCCTCCTAACATTGGAGAATTAGATCTCGCCACTATGGTGAATATGTTTCGTACCCGGGGCGAGCCGCGCAAAGCCGGACCCGGTCAACATTTTGCCTGTGCAATGAGCGGTCATTTGCTTCGTGAAGCCAAGTCCTGGTTTGGGCTGTACTACTCTCAAAAAACCTGGGACAATCTGCTGACCAAAGGCAGCGAAGGATTCCCTCTCACCGATGTTGAACTTAACGTGCTCGGCCTGGTATATGTAAGTGAAGACGAGCCGCCCCATCGCGAATATGTCGAAAAGAATTCCGGCGTAACTGAAAAACTGGCTTACCTGATTGTCAACGATTTGCGCCAGTTTGGTTTCCTGGATGAAGATGAC
This sequence comes from Gracilimonas sediminicola, assembly GCF_024320785.1. Taxonomy (NCBI): domain Bacteria; kingdom Pseudomonadati; phylum Balneolota; class Balneolia; order Balneolales; family Balneolaceae; genus Gracilimonas; species Gracilimonas sediminicola. The sequence goes on along the minus strand of NZ_JANDBC010000001.1, from coordinate 1,311,652 downwards.
AGCGGTTTTCTCCGAATCCCACCCCGTGGTGAGAAAGCCCTGCACGGAATTGCACGCCGCATCTATGAAAAACGGTTCATGCCTGAAATGCTCAAAACCTTCACCCCAACTGAAGAACCCCAGATAGAGCAAGCCCAAAAAGAAGACCGCGAGCAAACGAGTTTGTTTTAAACCACTACTTGTAAAGAGTTATCACCTCTTCTTTACTCTCCTCTTTGATTCATTATATTCCGCAAGCACATCAATTAACACGGGATATTATGAAACGTTTATTCGGATATACACTGACACTTTTATTAACCCTGACTTTTACAGCTGAACTCTTTGCTCAGGGAACGCAACTTTTGCGTGAGCCTACTATTTCAGAAAACAGTATCGTTTTTGTTCATGCCAATGATCTTTGGAAGGTGAATAAAACCGGTGGCGATGCGGTTCGTCTTACCAGCAACATCGGGGGAGAGTCGAACCCGCATTTTTCACCGGACGGAAACATGATTGCATTTACCGGAGAGTATGATGGCAACTCCGATGTATTTGTAATTCCTGCCGAAGGTGGTTCTCCTAAACGACTCACCTGGCATCCTGTTGATGATGTGGTAACGGGCTGGACGCCGGATGGGGAAATTCTGTTTCGTTCAACCCGAACGGCTCATCCCACACAACTAAACCGCATTTGGAAAGTGAGTACGGAAGGTGAAATGCCGGAAGTGCTGCCTGTTCCGCGGGCCGCAACCGGGGAAATGTCGGCCGATGGGAAATACCTGGCCTATAATCCCATCACGTTTTGGGATCCTGAATGGAGAAATTACCGGGGCGGACAAGCGCAGCCTATCTGGATTGTGAGTCTGGATAAATACGACTTAATCCAAACTCCAAGAACCGATAACGAACGTCATACCGACCCGGTTTGGTATGATGGTTCTGTGTTTTATTTATCCGAAAGGGATTTCGCAAATAACATCTGGTCCTTCAACCCGGAATCCGGTGAAGAAAAACAATGGACGTTTCACTCTGACTTTGACGCCAAAAGCCTGGATGCCGGTTTTGATATGATTGTGTATGAACAAGGTGGGTATCTGCATTTGCTGAACCCCGAAAACGGAGAAACCGAACAGCTCGAAATTCATGTTGCCGGAGACATGAACTGGGGTCGACCGCGCTGGGAAGAACCCAATGCCTATTCGCTGGATAATGCGGCTATTTCCCCAACCGGTAAACGAGCGGTTTTTCAGTTTCGGGGAGAGATTATTACGGTTCCAAAAGAAAACGGAACGTGGAGAAACCTGAGTAACTCATCGGCAAGTGCAGAGCGCTATCCAATTTGGTCGCCTGATGGTAGTCGGGTAGCCTGGTTCTCCGATCAAAGTGGAGAGTATACGCTGATGATTGGTGATCAATATGGCCTGGAAGAACCGAAGTCAATATCACTCCCAAACCCCACATTCTATTTTCGGCCGGACTGGTCGCCCGATGGTAAATACGTAGCCTATACCGATACCGATTATAATCTCTGGTATGTGAATGTAGAATCCGGAGAAGCCAAAAAAGTAGATACCGATGGATATGCACATCCTAACCGAACCATGAACCCGGTTTGGTCGCCCGACAGTAAGTGGATTGCCTACGTCAAAATTTTGGACAATCAATTTAAGGCAGTGAAGGTACACAATGTGAAATCCGGGAAAACACATCAACTGACTGACGGGATGTCGGATACAATCACACCGGTATGGAGTGAAGATGGAAAATACCTCTATTTCCTCGCCAGCACCGATTATGGATTAAATACCGGCTGGCTGGATATGAGTTCCTACAACATGCCGGTAACCCGTGCCTTGTATATGATTGTGTTATCGGATAACGAGCCTTCTCCACTTCTTCCTAAAAGCGATGACGAAGAAATTTCTGAAGAAGGGAGTTCCTCCGATGAAAGCGGAGAGGTAGAAGTGGTAATCGATTTGGAAGGAATTGATGAACGTACTTTGGCTGTGGATATCCCCCAACGAAATTATACCGGACTGATGCCGGGACCGGGCGGAGATGTATTTTATATGGAGTTGGTGGAAAATGAAGGAACCCGGCTTCACAAATACAGCCTGGATGATCGAAAAGGAAGTTTGTTCATGGCTAACTTCAATGAAGGTGTAGTTTCTCAGGACCGTAAGAGTTTGCTTTACAGAAGTGGCGGAGCTTGGGGAATTGTCGGTACCGATGGCAGTGAAAAGAAAGCCGGTGAAGGCAGTTTGAGCATCTCAGATATTAAGATAAAAGTAGATCCTCAGGAAGAGTTTGTTCAAATATTCCGGGATGGCTGGCGGTTTATGCGAGATTTTCTATACGTTGATAATATGCACGGAGCACCCTGGAAAGACATATATGAATGGTATGCTCCCTGGGTAGAACATGCTAAACATCGCTCTGACCTCAATTATGTGCTGGATATAATGAGCGGTGAAGTCGCCGTAGGTCATTCCTATGTAGCCGGAGGAGATTATCCCGATCTTGAAGAAGTACAAGCCGGGTTATTAGGAGCGGATGTATCTCATCAAAATGGTGCCTATCGCATCGATAAGATATATACCGGCGAAAGCTGGAATCCCGACCTGAGGGCACCTCTTTCAGGTCCGGGTATAGACGTGAATGAAGGAGATTATATACTTGCCGTAAATGGAAAAGAAATTTCAGCGGAAGAGAATTTCTACAAACCTTTTGAAGGAACCGCTAATCGTCAGGTTCAGTTGTTAGTCAATGATCGGCCTCGAACGGAAGGAGCTCGTCTGGTAACGGTAGTTCCGGTTTCCGGTGAATATGGCCTGAGAACACGTGCCTGGATAGAAGGTAACAGACGCAAGGTAGATGAAATGTCAGCTGGAAAGCTGGCCTATGTATGGGTGCCAAATACCGGTGGTAGCGGCTACGAATATTTTAACAGATACTATTTTGCCCAACAGGATAAGCTGGGTGCGGTAATAGACGAACGAAATAACGGAGGAGGTTCAGCAGCTGATTACATGGTTAATGTTATGGAGCGTGAGCTGCATGGCTTTTTTAACAGTAAGGCCGGCGATCGCAAGCCGTTCACTACACCGGGAGCCGGTATCTGGGGACCAAAAGTAATGGTGATCAACGAGCGAGCCGGCTCGGGGGGAGACCTGCTTCCATACTTATTCCGTAAGATGGAAATCGGTCCTTTAGTTGGGGCTAAAACCTGGGGCGGATTGGTAGGAACGTGGGATACTCCACCGTTTGTAGATGGCGGCCGATTCGTAGCTCCCCGTGGTGGTTTCTATAACATGGACGGAGAATGGGCCGTGGAAGGAGAAGGCATTGATCCGGATATAGAAGTGATGCAAACACCTAAAGAGGTTATAAACGGACACGACCCACAGCTGGAAGCAGCCATCAACGAAGCGATGCGACTTCTTCAGAATTACGATAACCCCATCATCCCAACACCTGAAGACCCTGTAAGATGGAAGCGACCTGAGAGGGCTTCGGGGGATAACTAATACAAATAACAGATCAATTCCTTATGTCAAAGCCCGGTAACCGACCTCACCTTCCCGAGAACCGGGCTTTGTTTTGAGGGGGAACCTGATTACTGATGAAGGCTTTAAAAAAGAGTCCTCCTCTTTTTGAAGGAGGAGACAGAGGAGGTCGAAGATGGATGAGACGGAATAAAATGCCTTATCTCAACTCGCTCTGACGCTCTGCGTCGGAGCGAAATTCTACAGCATAATCAAATACGTCAGCTTAACTACGGCGGCCTGACTGTTCATGATCACATCTTTTCGGGGATCAAAAAGCGTTTCATTATCTCCGGTAAGGTGGTAGGAGGTGTTGAATACGAGAAACAGGTCACTGCCCGGAGTGTGAATCCAGTCGATGCGAATGTTGGCTTGAAGATCACGGGAGAAATTGTCGTACTGAATAAGGGCTTTGGCGAATAACTTGCGACTTACAGCTCCGAGTATGGAAGTGGAAACGGTGGTAGCATCAAACTCGCCGTTAGGTATAGGTAGGTCGATCATGGAGTGGCTCAGGCGTCCTTCAATGTGAAGATGCTTGGATTGCCGGAACCCGATGCTGCCTTCCAAATCAGTGCGGTTTCCATGATAGAACTGTCCCGTGCTGGCTTCAACGGTGCCGAACACGCGTTTACTTTCATCGGTAACCCCGCGAATGCCTATTGAATTAAAGGTATAATCCCCGGCGGGAATGATGGCATTCTGCCGTATCGGAAAATCTGCAAATAGTCGTTCAAATTGTTGATTTCCGCTGATTCGGATACTTTGCCGGCTGGCAAACTCAGCGGTAGCAGACCCGCTAAGTTGGGTGGTTCGTTTAACACCATCCTGCCCCTCAATGTAGTTGTAGGAAGTTCCAAAATTGAACCTGCGCAGCGAAGGCAGAGCATTAAATTCTACCGTAGGGTTATAACCAAGATTCCCGGAATATTGCCTCATGTTGCGGCGCCGTACAAAACCGAGGGCCGGGTTGTAGTTTTCTCCCACATTGGTGTAGGACAGTCCGCCTGAATAGGTTTCATTCTGCAGCTGAAGGCTTCCGTGGCCCGCTGCATCGTTAAGGGCATCGGTATCATCCCAAACCTTGGTGTACCAGGCGTTAAACTCGCTGGAGCTCCAGAATCGGTACTTGGTATCAAAACCGAGGGCGCGGTTATATCCATTTGGTGACTCAACGTTTGTGATGATGGTGCCTACGGTAGCTCGTGGAAATACGTTGGTTCTGATTCGGGCAACCGTGTTATTTGTAGATTGGCTGCCAAAAACATCTCCCATCTCATTTCCGGTTTCGATATTCATGGCGCCAACGGAAAAACGCCCCAACTGCCCGGTCATGCGGGCACCGGTCAGGATATCATTGGTGAGGCCGATTCGGCGTGAGAAAAAAGTTTGTGTGGAACGGGTATTTCCGTGTTCAAAAAGTCCGGCGCGTTCAAGAAAGAATTCCCGTTTTTCCGGAAAGAATAGATTAAAACGGGAGAGGTTTAACTGTACATTATCGGCTTCAACCTGGGCAAAATCTGTGTTAACGGTCAGGTCGAGGGTTAGGTTAGACGTGATGCCCCATTTCATATCCCCACCGATATCGTAGGTATATTCAACGTCGGTTTGTTCATTCTGAAGATCTGGCCGGACTTCCTGTGCCCCGGAAATCACATAGGGCTTAATCTCGATATTATTTCCCCGGCGGATGTTCTTAATTCCTTTCAGGGTTCCATATTGAGAGACAGCCGCCAGCGTGCCAAAAGCTCCAAAATTACCTCCATATTCCATCCCGATGGCCGGCCATAGTACCCGCTCGTTTTTGCGGTTGATCATCCGGGAAATCATAAGTCCAAACTCGAGTTCTTCTCCCTCCGGAAACCGAAGCTGTCGGAACGGAATAGAGACTTCCATGGTCCAGCCTTCATCATCAATTTTTGTTTCGCTTATAAATACGGCATTCCAGGAAAAGCTGTCATAGCTGATGCTTTCATCGGTAATCAGGGCATCATCCTGAGTGCCCAGTGCATTCATTTCAAACAGATAAGCATTTCGTCCATCCCGGTAGGTGTCGATGCCGATGTATGCGTGGTCATCGCGGTTATTTCGACCTCCGCGTTCCAGATTCTTGGCGCGGATTAATTCCGGGTTATCATCATAAAAGCGGAAAGCGAAGTACAGGTGGTCGCGGTCGTAAGCAACTTTTACTTCCGAATCTTCTGTTGCTGAGGCACCATCGTTAGGCCAAACCTGAGTAAAGTTGGTGATGGGAGGGATGTTTTCCCAAACTTCATCATCCAGGTTACCATCGATGTAAGGAGCTTCTTCAGCAAAAACGGCGGTTACTTCATTGTTGGTTGGCGGGGGAACCAACTCATCCGGTGTTTGCCCCAGAACATGTCCGTTTCCAATTCCACATAATACAGATATAGTAAGTGCTGATAATATCGATCTCATTCCGACCCGGTTATTTATTTGTAACTCGTTGAGCGAGAGCCGGAACTTAATAATTAATCTTTACAGCCGGACGGTGAAAATGTTAAAATAAGAAACGGAGTTTATGTTACATGCTATGCCGTTTCCTAAGTCTTGTTTTCCTTTATAGACTTAGCAACCTGTTGTGCCACCCGTTCATCAAATGGACTGGGGATGATTTTATCAGCTGAGAGATCATCCACACAATCAGCAATGGCTTTGGCTGCGGTGATAAACATTTTAGTAGTCAGGTTGGTGGTCCGTGCATCCAGGGCTCCGCGAAAAATTCCGGGGAAAGCCAGAACGTTGTTAATTTGATTGGGGAAGTCAGATCGCCCTGTTGCAACGATAGCAGCACCGGCGGCTTTAGCGTCTTCGGGCATAATCTCCGGGATGGGGTTCGACATCGCAAAAATCATCGGGTCCTTATTCATGGTTTTCACCATATCCTGTGTTAATACACCCGGCACCGAAACTCCTATAAATGCATCGCTGCCTGAAATGGCATCTTTCAACTGTCCGGTTCGATGGCCTTTATTGGTAATTTCAGCCATACGCTTCTTGGTGTCATTTAAGTCGGTCCGTTCTTTATGGATGATGCCCCGGCTGTCGCACATTACTACGTCTTTTACTCCCGCTTCAAACAGCAGGTTTACAATTGCCACTCCGGCTGCACCGGAACCATTCACCACCACATAGAGATCTTCCAGCTTCTTGCCGGTGAGTCGCATGGCGTTATACATACCAGCCAGGGTCACAATGGCCGTTCCGTGCTGGTCGTCATGAAAAACCGGGATATTTAATTCCTCTTTGAGGCGTCGTTCAATTTCAAAACACCGGGGTGCTGAAATATCTTCAAGGTTAATACCACCAAATCCGGGAGCGATCATTTTCACCGTTTGTACAATTTGGTCGGTATCCTGCGTGTCAAGCACGATGGGGAAAGCATCTACATTGGCGAACTTTTTAAACAGCACCGACTTTCCTTCCATAACCGGCAGGGAGGCTTCCGGCCCGATATTCCCCAACCCAAGAACGGCAGAACCATCGCTGACCACCGCCACCATATTTCCTTTAGCGGTGTAGCTGTATGCTTTTTCTTTATCGTCTGCTATTTCTTCGCAGGGCTTTGCCACTCCGGGCGTATAAGCAATGCTGAGGTCATCTTTGGTCTCCAGAGGCATTTTAGGTTCAATAGAGATTTTTCCTTTATGCTTTTGATGGGCTTCAATAGCTAACTTCGCGTAGTCTTTTTTAGACATGTGGTTTTGTTTCAGGTAAGAATTTTATCAAATAAAAAAGGTGTCGCACTTGGGTACGACACCTTAAAGTTAAAGTCAGAATTAATCGTTCAGCATCGCTGATACATCAAAAGAATTGTTTTCCCGGTTGATGTCAGCCAGTCGCTGAGAAGGATCTATGGTGATTGTTTTAATGGAAGAAGCGGCTTCGTTGATGGTCATGGTATAGCTTGGTTCAACCCACGGCCAGTCTTTCAGTACCGTTCGCTTCATATCCATTTCGTTAGGCTTTTCGCCACGCATCACGCGCAATGGGATGTAAAATAATTCACGGCTTCCATCTTCATATTCAACTACAACATCGAGCGGCATCGGCATTAAGTCGATGCGTTCAATTTTAACGGACGTTCTATTCTCATTCCCGATTACAGAAGTAATGCCATAGTCGATGGTCTTGGTGGTTTGAACAAAATATTCATAATACCAATCCAGGATCATGCCGGATTCTTTTTCCATGATACTGAGGAAGTCGAGCGCCGTTGGATGCTTCATCTTCCATTCTTTATGGTAATTCAGCATTCCATTTCGGAAATCTTCCTTCCCAATGATGTATTCCATTTGCCCCAGGAATACGGCTCCTTTGGAGTAAGCAGCCCGACCATAGGCAAAATTGGTTTCATAGTGATCGGCATGAGTGGTCATAGGTTCTTCCAGGCCTGATTCTACCAGTGAGTAATAGCCACGATATGAACCGGCATACGGGAAATCAGCATTTTGATTGAACAGGTGATCCATAGTTTCAGCGGAAGCATAGCTGGTAAAGCCTTCATCCATCCATTCTAACAAGCTTTCGTTGGTGGCCAGCACATTCTGGAACCAACTGTGATACATCTCGTGTACCATCACGCCCACCAGGCTGCCGAGGCTTCTGCCACCGGTAATCAGTGTTCCCATGGGGTATTCCATGCCACCATCACCGCCTTGGAGGTTGGTGTATTGCGGATAAGGATACTCTCCGAAGTTTTCATTCGCATATTGTACAGCCCGAACGGTATAATCCACAAGTTGCTCCCAGTTTTGGGTGTATTGCGCATTTTGTTCATCGGAAGCTCCTTCAACCACAGCAGGCTGCTGATACAAGAAGTGAAGTTTGGGTCCGTTGGGAACCTGAGCAGTAACGTGTTTGAAATCGGGATCGGCTCCCCAGAAAAAGTCGATGACATTTTCAGCTTTGAAATGCCAGGTCATTTTATCGCCTCGGGGTCGGTTTACTTCAGCACCTTCCTCTTCGTATCCATATCCAATTTCATTAGGGTTTTGAAGAACACCGGTTCCGCCTAACACATAGTCTTTATCGATGGAAATCTTGACATCAAAATCACCAAAAACGCCATGGAACTCACGTCCAACATAAGGATTTGGATGCCATCCCTGAAAATCATACTCAGCCAGTTTAGGGTACCACTGACTCATTGAGAATTCTACACCTTCGGCATTATTCCACCCGGATCGGCGAATTTGAAGAGGCACCTGTGCATCCCATTCCATTTTGAAAGTGGTGGAAGCTCCGGGTTGAATCGGCTTATTCAGTTCCACAACTAATATTGTGCCGTCTGTTTCGTATTCAACCGGTTTGCCATCCTGTGTAAGAGAATTAACCCGCTGGTAACCAATTTGATCTTCGGATAATCCTGCAATTCGATCACCCACTCTTCGATCCGGATCTTCAATCGTGCGGGAGCGAACGTCCATCATACTACCCGGCTGAAAAGCGTTGAAATACAGGTGATAATAAACCCGATCTAATACATCGGGGGAGTTGTTGGTATAAACCAGAGTTTGCTTACCGGAATACTGGTGGCTTTCAGCATCCACGTCAATTTCCATGGTATAATCAACATGCTGCTGCCAGTAGGTGCGGTGTTGGGCGTTAAGGGTCGAAAAGGCCAACAAAGTGACCAGAAAAAAAGATGTTAACTGTTTCATGCTTGGTGGTTGGGTTAATTCAAAATGAAAAATTTAAAATTAGGATCGCTGTTACGCTAATTTAAAATTTTGAATTTTTCATTCTTAATTTCTTTTAAAAACTGTTACGGCTGGCGAAGGCACGGCTTAGGGTTGCCTCATCAATAAACTCGAGTTCGGTTCCCATCGGGATGCCGTAGGCGATACGGGTCACATCAACCTCATAGTTCTTTAGAAGTTTGTTAATGTAATAAGAAGTTGCTTCTCCTTCAGCATCAGGGTTCAGTGCCAGAATTACTTCATTAATTTGATCATCTTCTCCCACTCGCTTCAATAGCTCCTGAATCCGCAGTTTATCCGGGCCGATGTTATCCATGGGGGAAATTACCCCGCCCAGCACGTGATACCGGCCTCTGAACTCATTCGATTTTTCGATGATATAGACATCATTGAATTCCTCAACCACACAAATGGCGGACGGATCTCTTTTAGGATTATCACAGATTTTACAGGGATCGGAGTCACTCACATTTCCACAAACGGAGCAGCGGGTAACTTTTTCTTTCAGATCTACAATGGCCTGAGCCAATTTTTGAGCATACTCATCATTCTGTTTCAATAAATGAATAGCAATGCGCTGGGCTGATTTTCGTCCCGTTCCCGGGAGCTTGGCGAGCTGCTCAATAGCCCGCTCCAAATATTCTGAGGTTATCTGCATTTAGGGAATTATAAATGAGAAATTATGAATGTTGAATGCGTTCTTCGCCATTCAGCATTCATAATCCATAATTTCCAATTTCTTATAGTCCAAATTTTGACATATCCATTCCGGGAATTCCGCCGCCGGGGATCATGCCTTTATACATTTCCTGCATTTTTTCTTTAGAGGCTTCTTCGGCTTTTTCAAGAGCCTTGTTTACGCCAGCTACAATCAGGTCTTCCAGCATTTCCTTATCCTGCGGGTCAACCACATCGTCATCCATTTCGATAGATACGATTTGTTTGTTGCCATTGGCTTTTACCTTCACCATTCCGCCACCGGCTTCGGCTTCCACAATCACGTCTTGTAAGCCTTCCTGGGCTTCCTGCATTTTGGATTGCATTTCCTGAATTTTGCCAAACATATCGGCCATATTGAAGTTGCTCATAATTCTGAATTGGATTTAAAATTTATTTTAGCTGTCAGGCTTCAGCTTTCAGCCATCAGCATAATTGGACTGAGAGCTGAAAGCTGCAACCTGATAGCTATCTAATACTCAAGTTCGGCCCCGAAAATCTCAACGATATCACGGATAATGGGGTCTTTTTGTTGTATTTGTTTGAAGCGTTCATACACGCTCATTGGTTTTTCGCGTTCCTGCTGCTCACCAACCGACACATTAAAACGCAGCAATGCCCCCACACATTCCTTTAACTTCTTCTGGAGTTCGGATTTCTGCTCATCCAGCATTTTTTGGGCAAACTGATTATCACACTCCAAAAACAGCTCAGATCCTTTCAGTTTTACTACTTTTACCCGTTCCATTTGCAGGTGCAGCAACATAGGGAAATCGCCTTTCAGAGAGTCCAGATATTCCGGCCAGGAGTTTTGGATGTATTCAAGAGTGAGTTTTTCCGGGGCTTTTTTAGGCTCTTTTGGAGAAGGCTTTGAGGGCGACTCAGCAGCTCCGTTTGGGGTAGATGCTTTCTTTGAAGCAGCCGCCGTTTTTCTGGAAAGACTGGTCATCAGTGCCGGGGTGCCAATATCAAAATCGTCGTCTTCCTCTATCGGTTCCGGCTCAGGTTCTTCATAATTAGCTTCCCCGGCTTCAAACTCTTCTTCCGGTTCCTCCTGAGGATCTTCCTCTTGAACATCCTCATTCTTGGGTTCTTCGGTCTCCGGTTTCTGAGGTTCATCTTGTTCAACCTGATGTCCGTTGGAAGAAGATTCCGGATTTTGTGCAGACTCAGGCTCAGTTTCTTTTTGGGTTGAACCGTTTTGAGAAGAGCTTACGAAGTTACCGGAGTTTTTTTTTAACTCCTCCAAACCGGCCAATAACTCGGAAAGCTGCTCAGATCGCTTCATGTGAATCAGCTTCAACAAGGTGATTTCAAACTGAATACGTGGCTGACTCGCATCTTTCAACTTAATCTGAGCTTCGCTAATGATATGCAGCATCCGCATTAAATCATCCCGGGAAAAATCCTTGGCCGTTTGCTGATACCGTTTCTTGGTTTCTTCGGAAGCCTCAACCAAATAGAGCTGTGCCGACTCTTGGGCGATGTATAAATTTCGCAGGTGTTCAGTCAGTCCAATCAGGTATTCCTGAATGTCGTACCCTTCCTGCAATAAGGTGTTGATGAGTTCCAGTCCTTTGTCGGCATCATGTTCTTTCACACAATCCATAAACTGAAACAGGCGGTCGGTACCCACCACATTCAGTGCCTGCAGCAATTCGTCGTGGGTGATAGTGTCTCCGCAAAAAGCGATTGCCTGATCCATTAGTCCAAGAGCATCACGAAGCGCTCCATCGGCTTTTTTGGCAATTACGTGTAGGGATTCTTCATCTATGGAAATGTCTTCATCCAGGGAAATCTTACGAAGGCGCTGCACGATTTCATCCACGGAAATCCGCTTAAAATCAAATCGCTGAACACGAGACAGGATGGTAGGCAGCACCTTGTGAGGTTCGGTAGTCGCAAAGATAAAGATGGCGTGTTCTGGCGGTTCTTCCAGCGTTTTTAGCAGCGCATTAAAAGCTGCTTTACTGAGCATATGAACTTCATCCACAATAAAAACTTTGTAGCGGCCATTTTGAGGAGGAATACGAACGCTTTCCCGAAGGTGATGAACGTCATCAACCTTGTTGTTGGAAGCCGCATCCATCTCCACGATGTTGAGCGTCTGGTTCAGCGATTCGCCATCAATGCTGGTGTCAATTTCGTTAATCGTTCGGGCAAGCACACGCGCCATAGTGGTTTTCCCAACACCTCGGGGACCGCAAAACATATAGGCATGAGACAGCCTGTTTTGCTTAATGGCATTCTTGATGGTATTGCTCACATGCTCTTGCGAGACAATATCCTCAAAGGTATGCGGTCGATATTTTCGGGTAAGTGCGCGGTACGTTTCTGACATTCTCAAAGGTCGCTTTGACTCTGCGACAATGTACAAAATGATCGACTAAAAATTAGGTGGAATTGTTGAATCATTTCGTGTCTTATAAAGACCATCCGCTTAGGTTACTGAACCTGAAAACTATCCCCTTCGGTAAGCAGTTTAAAGTTCACTCCGCTGTTTTTGGGTTGCTGCATGGCTTTGGCAAAATCATTTTCGGGGTCTTTCATGCCATCGTCGGCGAGGGGAAAGGTGCCGAAGTGCATACCAAAGGAAATTTCAGCTCCAACATCTTTATGGATTTGGATGGCTTCTTCCGGGTTTACATGCATCGGCTTCATAAACCAGCGGGGTTTGTAGGCGCCAATAGGAATCAGGCCAACTTTTATATCCGGATGGTTCTCCCCGATACTGGTGAAAAAGTCTCCATAACCGGTATCTCCGGCAAAGTACACGCTGCCTGAGGGAGTGTCGATTACATAACCAGACCAAAGGGTTTTATCCCGGTCAAATAAACCGCGTGCTGAAAAATGCTGCGCCTGAACGGAGTGAACAGTAATGTCGCTGTCGATAGGCTGATCTTCTTCCCAATCCAATGGAATGGTATTTTGAATACCTTCCTGATTCAGGTAAACATCGACACCAAGCGGAACAATCACCCGTGGTTCAAACTTTTCATTCAGCTTCTTCAGGGTGCTGATATCCAAGTGATCATAATGATTATGACTGATAATGATCAGGTCGATGGGCGGAAGGTCTTCGAACCGGACTCCGGGTGGGCGAAATCTTTTTGGGCCTGTAAACGACATCGGGCTTACCCGCTTACTCCAAACAGGGTCAGTGAGAATATTGACCCCAGCTGTTTGAATCAGGAACGTAGAGTGATTGACATAGGTGATTTTCAAGCCTGATGTGACATTATCATCAGGGCGCTCTGCAAAGGTGATTTCTTCTTCAGGAACTTCATTCCACTCCCCCTGGTCCCGTTGGAAATACCACTTCATCACATCGAAAAAGTCTTTGGTTGGTACATTACCGGGATTCTCAAAGGTAGTCCCATTGAAATGGTCCGATTCCGGTCCCTGATACCCGGGTTTGGAAACCGCCCAGCCGACAATGGTTATAAACAAGGAGGCGGTAATCAGAAGGCCGGCAATCCAGAGCATTATTTTCTTAAATAGGTTCATGGCAGTAATAAGTGATTCTCCGGATGATAACTTTAATTACCCGAAATAAATTTCAGAACGGTTCCGCTTACTTCAAATGTTTTTCAAAGAATTCATAAATGCGGCGGTATTCGTCATACCAGGCATCTTCATCCCGGAAGCTGTGTCGCTCGGTTGGGTACATCATCATCTCGAATTCTTCATTTCCGCTTTGGATGAGGATCTCAATGTAATGCACGGCATCCTGGAAACCTACATTATCATCAATCAACCCATGTAACAGTATAACCGGTTGTTCCAGCGAATCTGCATAGGTGATGGGCGAGCTACGGGCGTAATTCTCGGGATTGTCTTCCGGAGTTCCTAATCTCGGCAGGGTGTACCAGGGGTTGGCGTAATAATAATTTTCCCAGTTGGTGACCGACCGCAATCCGGCTGCTGCGTCAAAGTGTTCAGGAGAAACGCCCACCGCATATAGCGCCATGAAGCCGCCGTAACTACCGCCATAAATTCCTACGCGCGAGGTATCAGCTTTGTCATAATTATCAGCCAGGAATGCGAGTCCGTCTTCGATGTCTTCGGTTTCGTATTTGCCCATCCAGTTGGTGACGTCTTCGCGGAATTTACGTCCGTATCCGGTGCTGTGCCGGTAATCCACTTCAATCACATAATACCCCTGCAGGGTTAAATATTGATGAAACATATACTCCCGCCAGTAATTATTTGACCAGCCTTTGTACACGTTTTGAAGTGATCCGGCACCGTGTACAAAAACTACCACCGGGTTGCCGTCCGGATTTCTTTTGGCCGGTTTCAATACCGACATAGACAGCCGTGTTTCTCCATCGCGACCGTTAAATCGCAAATAATCCTCTTGCTGCCAGTCATATTCATAAAAAGAATCGAGAACGGTGTTGGTAAGCTGAGTTTCTCTTTGGGGGATCATGGTATCTACCACGTACAAATCGAAGGGCTCGTTGAAATAGGTTTTTTCATACACCACATACCGACGGTCGTGGCTGATTTCGAAATCTCTTCGGTAGCCTTCTTCGGTGGTGAGCTTAGTTGGCAGGTTGGTGATGATGTCCAGCTTGTATAGCTGTCGTTCGCCGGGATCCATTTCAGAAGTGGCCATAACAATGGTCCGCTCATCAAGCCAGGTAGCCCACGGGATGTCATATTCCCCAAACGTATGCTGCTCAAATCCGGTGCCGTCCGGGTTAACGGTGTAGATATGATTCCAGCCGTCCTGCTCACTTTGGAACATCAGCCGATCGGTAATGGGGGCAAATTCCATGTTGGTGTTGTACATCCAGCCTTCTGTTTCATCCTCAAAAAGCGTCTTAGCCTCCAGTGTGTTCACGTTATACACGGTGATGGTTCGGTTTTTCATGGCAGGATCCAGGTAGTCGATGGCGAGATGTTTTCCTGATGAACTTACATCCGTATCCAGGTATCCTTTATGGGTGAAAATGATTTCAACATCTCCGGAATCAACACCGGCAATAGATACAATTCGGGTTGGGATGCCGCGGCCATCACCTCCGGGCTCTACGAAGGTGTCCGCGTATTCGGGAAAGAACACCTCCCGGTAATCTGAACGGTCTGTCTGAGTAATCACTAATTTGTTGCCGGCCCAATGTTCCACATTATATCCGGGTCTGTCTTCTTTACGGTTGGTAATTTGCTTCATAAAAGCCTGTTCAACCCCGGAAACCCAGACGTCTCCGTTCTGAACAAAAGCAAAGCGTGAGCCATCGGCACTCCAAACGGGATCGTAATCAAAACCTTTTGAGGCCACAATTACTCGTTCATTCTCGAAGCTTTTATCCGCCAGCACAAGGTCTCCGTCTTTGGTGTAAAGGACGTGATTACCATTGGGTGACAGCTCATAATTTCGGATTACATTATCCTCGGCCTTCTGCTGATTTTTCCCACTTAATCCAACACGGAAGAGATCGGTATCTGAAGTGGCCGAGTCGCTCCAGGTGTAATAGATGGTTTTGCCATCCGGTGAGAAATGAGAAAAGGACGGACGGGCACCGGGAATAAACGGCTCATGAAAGATGTCTTTGAATTCCAGTTGTTCAGGAAACTGCCGGGCATCGAGGTCAGCACCAAAAAGTAACAGAACGAGTGTAAATGAAATCAGTTTTTTCATGGATAAATCGGTGTTAAGAATGAAGCCTGAGAATAAAAACTTTGACGGAGAAAAATTGCAAAAATTGGTTTATGTGCATTATTCTTAGTTAATGGGGATCATGATTTTCAGGGTGTTGGGATTGTCGGAATTTTTTTGGTTGTGTTCAGCCTGTAACTCAGCCCTGAAGGGCATACTTGTTTACCGGAAGACATTATGGGTGTGTTTGAACTTCATTTATAGTACCGATGTATTGCATTACATAAGCAAGTGGATTGATTCTTTTTGGTATAGCAGTTATGGAGTCTCCTTTCCTTCAAAAAAGGGAAGGAACAAGGATGGGTTTGTTAGCGAAGGTTTATATTGTGAGTGGTTTTGAACCATGATTTTTAGGATGTAAGGATTGTCGGAATTTTTTGGTTGTGTTCAGCCTGTAACTCAGCCCTGAAGGGCATGCTTGTTAACCGGAAGATATTATGGGTGTGTTAGAACTTCATTTATAGCACCGATGTATTGCACTACATAAGCAATTGGTTTGATTCTTTTTGGCATAGCAGCTATGGAGTCTCCTTCCCTTCAAAAAAGGGAAGGAACAAGGATGGGTTAGCCAACGAAGGGCACATTTTTGATAACCGGCATTGAACCATGATTTGCAGGATTGAAGGATGGCCTTGATGTCTATTTTGGTGCGCAAGCTAAAACCCTGCCGTCACTAAATATGTTGAGATGACAGAATAGTGTAAACATCCATCAATATTCAGCATTTCAGGAAGTGTGGAGAGACTTATCTTGAATAAAATTCAAAAACCAATGCTATGAAGACAATCACTATAAATATATCAGGAATGGGATGCAGCGGATGTGTAAACACCGTTGAATCTGCACTGCAATCATTAGAAGGAGTTGGGTCTGTAAACGTGGAACTCGATAAGGAAACGGCTGAGGTCTCATATGATGATTCCCGTGTTCAGCTGACCGATTTCGAAAAAGCTATCGATGACTCCGGCTATTCAATGAAAGGAGTGAAAGGATAACCATGAAAGCCACACTTCAAATTGATGGGATGCATTGTGCAGGCTGTGCCAATGCCGTGGATAAACAGCTCGAAAACCTGGAAGGGGTGAAATCTGCCAGCGTAAATTTGGCTACAGAATCAGCGGTGGTGGAATATGAGGGCGACCTCACCATGGATGATTTTGCAGAAGCAGTTGCGAATGCCGGGTATACGCTGATCCGGGATGATTCGGATTCCGGCACGAGGGCAGATAAAGTAGAAGAGAGGGAGCAAAAGAAGTACGAAACTGCCAAAAGAAATATGGTGAGGTCGTGGGTTCCTACGGCTTTGACGCTGCTTTGGATGCTCCCAATGTGGATTGCCCATTATATGTTTTTAGGTCCGGTGGGAATGGAGTTGGGAATGATCCTGCTCTCCGGTTTTGCCATTTTTGTACCCGGATGGGAAACCATCAAAAGTGCGTGGAAGTCAACGGTAAACCTGAGTCCCAATATGGATGTGTTGATTGCCATGGGAGCTCTGGCTTCACTTTCTACCGGTTTTGTAAAGCTGGCCCATGAACTGGGGTACGGGCCTGATTTCCACAGCTTTGCTATGATCGGGGGTATGATTATGGCCTTTCACTTAACCGGTCGGTTTATTGAAACGAAGGCCAAAGGCAGTGCTTCTCAGGCCATCCGAAAGTTATTGACGCTGGGAGCTAAAGAAGCTTCTGTTCTGAGAGAGGGGGAAGAAGTAAAGATCCCAATTAAAGAATTACAAGTTGGGGATGTCATGCTGGTGCGGCCGGGAGAAAAAATTCCAACAGATGGAGAAGTTATTGAAGGAAGCAGCAGCGTGGACGAGTCCATCGCAACCGGAGAATCGATGCCGGTGGAAAAGTCGGAAGGAGACGAAGTGATTGGTGCTACCCTGAATACCAACAGCGTGCTGAAGGTGAAGGCTACGAAAGTGGGAAATGAGACTTTCCTGAACCAGGTCATAAAGCTGGTGGAGGAAGCCCAGGGAAGTAAAATCCCGATTCAGGATTTTGCCGATCGGGTCACCAGTATATTTGTACCGGTGGTTTTATTGTTGGCGTTGGTTACACTTTCCTCATGGCTGCTATTCCCGGACTTTTTCGGAGGAATTGTGGAGTGGGCTTCTGCTTTTATTCCCTGGGTTAATCCGGATTTAGGATCAACGGCGTTGGCTTTTTATGCGATGATTGCCGTCCTGGTAATTGCCTGTCCATGTGCGTTGGGATTGGCAACTCCAACGGCCCTGATGGTGGGCTCAGGACTTGGAGCCGAAAATGGAATCCTTATCCGAAAAGGGGAAGCCATTCAGCGCATGAAAGATGTGAATGCCATTGTGCTGGATAAAACGGGCACCATCACCAAAGGAAAACCAACGGTGACGGATGTGATCTCATTTGGCGAAACCAAAGACGCTGACCTGTTGAAATGGGCGGCATCAGTAGAAAACAATTCCGAACATCCGCTCGCCCGGGCAGTTGTAAACTATGCTTCCGAGAAAGACATTAAACCGGCAGAAGTCTCCGGTTTTGAATCCATAACGGGAAAGGGTGTGTATGCTGAACTGGATGGCAAGAAGGTGGGCGTTGGAACACCATCACTGATGGAAAAGCTGGGGACGAAAATATCTTCGAATGTTTCATCTCAGAAACAGCAGTTGGAAGAAAAAGCGAAAACAGCCGTGTTGGTCAGTTTTGATGGCGAAATTGCTGGGTTGCTTGGCATTGCCGATGAAGTAAAAGAAGACAGTAAGCAAGCCATTGATGAACTTAAAAAACTGGGACTCAAAACCATTATGCTCACAGGAGACAATCAGAAAACAGCCCGTGCAATTGCCGATCAGGTTGGTATTGATGAAGTGATCGCGGAAGTACTGCCCGACCAAAAATCCAATGAAGTGAAACGCCTTCAGGATTCCGGAGAAGTGGTAGCTATGGTCGGTGACGGCATCAACGATGCTCCGGCACTTACCCTGGCTGATGTTGGAATTGCCATTGGAACCGGAACGGATGTGGCGATAGAATCCGGGGATATTGTGCTGGTAAAAGGAGATCTGTCGGCGGTGATTCGGTCGATTAACCTTAGCAAGAAAACGTTCACCAAAATTAAGCAGAATTTATTCTGGGCCTTTTTCTACAACCTGATCATGATACCGCTGGCTTTTGTAGGATGGCTGCATCCGCTGCTGGCCGAAGCCGCGATGGCATTCAGTTCCATCAACGTGGTGTTTAATTCCCGCCGGCTTGGGAAGGCAAAATTGAACTAAATCCGGTAAAACAAAATTGCTTCAGGAAAGTTATCTTGTCGCAAATCATTTTAAACAAACATAGAATATGAATAACGCGAAAATTTTAGTTGTTGGATTATTAGTAACCGTAGGTGTTGCTGCTTTTTTGTTCTGGCCGGGTAATTCTCCGCAAAGCATCTTGTCCGATAAAACCGAAGTGGTGATGTATAAAAATGAAGGTTGCCAGTGTTGCACCAAGTGGGGCGATCATATGGAAGAGGGGGAGTTTTCTGTAGAAGAAGTTCCGACCCCGGTCCTTATGCAGGTGAAGCAGCAAAACGGAATTACCCGTGAATTGGCTTCCTGCCACACAGCCATGATCGGCGATTATGTTGTGGAAGGACACGTGCCCCGCGAAGATGTGGAGCGTCTGCTTCAGGAAAAACCGGAAGATGTAATTGGTTTAGCAGTTCCGGGAATGCCAACCGGATCTCCCGGAATGGAAATGCCGGGACGTCCCGCTGACAATTATGATGTATTACTCCTAAAGAAAGACGGGACTACCAGCGTGTATTCTTCACACTAAAAGTAGCATTTAGGTAATTAAAAAAGGCTTGCCGATAACCGGTAAGCCTTTTTTTATATACGTGATACACAAAATAAATTATTTAACAATGATTTTACGAAATAAATGAAACAAAATGCTGCTGAAAGTCTTTAATAGGGTGAATACAAACAAAACAAAGACATATGAAAAAGACTATAGGCGGCATGTTAACCGCGGGTGGATTAATAGGAATTATCTATTTTGGATACCAGTACATGCAGGATTCTGAATCTATTGAGGCTTTCGGTGCAGATGTTGCCATCAGTACCGGAGACTACACTCCCATTATTATCTCAGCAGTTGTAATGGTAGCCGGCATTGTGATTTCGAAGCTGAACCTGAAATAACTCGAGAATAAAAAGAGCAGTCATCGCGAGGAGCCCAATGCTTGAATTGGTTTGAAGTGTTCGTCGACGAAGCGATCTCCAAGAAAAGGTTGAAAATTTTCTTCAGTTGGTCGATTAATCAATGGCAAAGATCTATAAACCACATAGCTTTTCGCTCATTTTCCACAACTCCCGGGCTGCATCGGCATCACGGGCGGTTTTACTGGGGGTGGCTGCCTTTTTGTTTTTGAAGTAAGCGCCATTCACATTCTCTACATCCGCAGAGGCAGCAAGATAAATGGATGTTTGAGCTCCTTTACGGGAAGAGGCCATGAACGGCTTACCGATTGTAAAGAGTGTTTTCATAATCCAGCTGGCACTGTTGGCAAAATTGGAGGCTATGACTCCGGGGTGAAGGCAGTTTGCCGTAACATGCGTATCAACCAGACGGTGGGCCAGTTCTTTGGTGAACAGAATATTGAACAACTTAGAATTTCCATAGGCCTTAATGGGTTTGTATGCTTCGGAAAGCTGAAGGTTTTCCGGGTCAAACTCTCCACGGCGGTGAGCTTCTGAGGCCACACTGATTATACGAGCATAGTCAGAGGCTTTGATGTGGTCCAAAAGCAGGTTGGTAAACAAAAAGTAGCCGATGTGATTTACTGCAAAGGTCTTTTCCAGCCCGTCTACCGTTTCTTCCCGGTCTGAAGCCAAAAAGCCGTGATTGTTGATTAGCACATCCACTTTATCATAATCGGCTTTAATCTTCTCTGCAGCGTCCCGAATTTCTGACTGGATGGCAAAATCGCATAGTACAATATCAATTCCGGGGTTTGAAGTTTCATCGACGATTTGCTGCCGGGCTTCTTCGGCTTTGTCTTCATTCCGGCAAACCATCACAATGTAGGCGCCTTTTTTTGCCAGCGCTTTGGTGGTTTCAAATCCAATACCGGAATTGGCTCCGGTAATCACACATAATTTGTTGTTCATAGAGAATGTCCTTCGTTGATACCTGACTTTATCGGGTTAATAGCTTCGAAAGTTTCAAGGGAATAATCAGGGGTATAATTGATGTATGCAAACGGTTTACCAAAGCATCAAATTCCGTATCTTTACAGAAAATTTCGAAGCAAGCTATGATACAAGAATATTTGAACTCCATTGAGAAATTTGTGGTTGTGGGCGACCGGGTGCTCATCAAGCCGCGAGATATGGAAACCCACACCCGGAGCGGACTGGTGCTTCCGGCTTCTGTAAAGGAGAAAGAAGAAATCCAAAGTGGCTACATCGTAAAAACCGGCCCGGGTTATCCCATCCCGAATACCGATATCGAGGAGACCTGGAAAGGAAGCACCGATACTAAGTACATTGGCATGCAGGCTATTGAAGGAGATTTAGCCATTTTCCTGAAAAAACAGGCCTACGAAATTGAATTTGAAAACGAAAAATATTTAATCGTCCCGCACGCAGCTATCCTGTTGCTCATCAGGGATGAACAAATCACTTAAATGGACCAAGAGAAAACACTGACCGACGGTAAGAGAGAACAACAAGAACTAAACGAACCCAACCAACCGGAACCACAGAAGCATTCTGTTTTTGATGACATTCAGGGCATTGTAATTGGCTCGCTGTTGGCGGCTTTCGGTATCGCCATCTTTTCGCATATGAACTTCCTGATTGGGGGTACGGCGGGGGTGTCGTTCTTAGTACAGTACACAACGGACTTCAGCTTTGGGGTTGTTTTCTTTGTGATCAACCTACCCTTTTATGTGCTTGCCGTGAAAAAGCTGGGATGGGAATTTACCATCAAGACTTTTTTGGCTGTATTTGGAGTTTCATTTCTTACCGAGTTCATCCCAATAATCTTTGAGTTCGGGGAAATTAACCCGTGGTTCGCAGCTATTTTCGGAGGCTTTCTGATCGGGAGTGGCCTTCTTATGCTCTTCAGGCACAAAGCCAGTTTGGGTGGGTTGAATATCCTGTCTATTTATGTGCAGGAATATTTTCAAATCAGTGCTGGTAAGTTTCAAATGGTGGCGGATACCATCATCATCCTGGCGGCCTTTTTCGTGGTTGACTGGAAAGCTCTCGCTTTTTCGGTATTGGCATCGGTTGCCCTGAATATCATTCTGGCTATTAATCACAAGCCTGGCCGCTATCGCGGAATGAGTTAGAAGCCTGTTCGACTTTGGGCATGGAACGCGGATGAGGCGGGTGGAGCAGATGTTCGCCGTTGAATGAGTTGACCAATATACTCTCTGTGTTGGCACGAATTACGCTGCTGATTGGAGAATCAATGTCTCCAAACTTGCACGGAATGTTTTGTCTTTTATATTGCGTTGACTGATCATTCTATATTCAACCTAATCAAAGCCTATGAAACGCCGAGAATTTTTATTGAAATCAGCCTTAATGGGAGCTGCCGCTACATTGCCACTCCATAAATTTTTTGCGGCCGTGCAGGAAAGTCCGTTTACCACTCTTCGAAGAAATGTGGGGACTTTTGTTGGCCGGGGAGGAACCATTGGCTGGCTGGTAAATGAAGATGCGGTGGTGATTGTAGATTCTCAGTTTCCTGAGTCGGCCAAAACCTGCATCTCGGGCTTGGAAGAAATGACGGACATAGCTTTTGATGTGCTGATTAATACGCATCATCATGGCGATCATACAGCAGGGAATCCGGCCTTCAAAGAAAAAGTGAAGCGTATTGTTGCTCATAAAAATGTACCGGATCTGCAAAAAGCCTCAGCGGAATCACGTGGTCAGGAAGCACTGGATGCCCAGGTTTATCCGGACACCACCTATGAAGAAAAATGGTCGGAAGATGTGGGGGATGAAACCGTTCACCTGACTCACTACGGCCCGGCGCACACCGGTGGGGATTCAGTTATTTATTTCGAGAAAGCGAATATAGCTCACATGGGTGACTTGATGTTTAACCGTGCTCATCCCTTTATTGATCGCGGAGCCGGAGCTTCCATTTCAAACTGGATTACCACACTGAACCGAACAGCGGATGATTTTCCGTCAGATGCGATGTACATATTCGGGCATGGCAATTCAAATTTCGGAATTACGGGAAGTGCTGAAGATCTGGAAGTAATGAGTGAGTTTCTTTCCGCTCTCTTAGATTTCACTCAAAAGGGAATTGATGCCGGGATGACTAAAGAAGAGCTGATGAACAAAGAAACCCTGAACGGTTTTGAGGACTTCAAAGCTCCGGGATGGAGACTTCCGCTAAGCGCGAATATCGAAGTGGCCTATGCTGAATTAACAGAAGACAATGGATAACAATACTTCATCACCCCAAACAGAATCTCCTAAAAAAGCAAAACGCCGGTGTTTATTCTGCGGGCAGGAGGCAGAGTTAGTCTGGGTTCATGGCCACGGACAATGTGCTGCCTGCGGAACCAATGCCGAAGAATGCTGCCGGGGAGAGGTAAAGTGTTAATGTGTTTACGTGCTGACGTGTTAAAGTTCGAAAGTGTTAACACCGCTACTTTCGCGTGAAAACACTTTCGAACTTTAGCACCTTAACACTTAAAACACATAAACACTTTCTTAATAATCATACTGCCAGCGGATGTCGATGCCTTGCCGGTTGTCGTCGCCCTGTGTAAGGATGAGGTCAAGATTCTTGGTGAGCAGATATTCGAGGATAAACAGGGTTTCCGGGGTTGCGCCACTTATTTCATTCACGATTGCGAAGAACGTTCGGCGATTCAGGTACCAGCCGGTTTTTATCGATGGATTTCCATTTGCCCCCGAGTTATCAATCTGGACCACATCAATTCCAAGTTGTTGGGTAGCCAGCGCCTCAAATTCATCCAGCAGCACATCTACCAGTAAATCGGTGGGGGATGAACCACTGCTTCCACTCACCACTTGCTGCCACGACTCTAACGCATAGCACGGCTTATTAAAGAGGGTGTAGCAAACGATATCCTGCTGCTCCATTTGAGGAGTACTTTCAAACCTGAAATCCGGATCCTCAGCTTGCCCTTCGATGATGTAATATAGGATGATAGGGTCACCCTGCTTTTGGGAAGACTGGGGAACATAACTGGTTTTGATGAACAAGTCGGGATTTGTAACCGGACCGCTGAACGTGAAGGTTCCTTCATCAAGGGTAAATTGTTTGCCTAATGGGCGAACATATCCGCGCTGCGCGTTCAGTGTTCCAAATAGTTGCAGGTCCTGTTCAACCTGCTTTTGTGCATCCAGTTCGCCCGTCATGGCAATTTCCATGTCAAGGTAGCGCCGGTTACGAATCAGGAAGTTACGCTCAATTACGAAACGCATATCAATGGACAGTGAATCATAGGCACTGAATGAGGAGATTTCTTCCCCTTCAAGCTCAACGGTTTCAACTGATCTTTCTCCAAAATCCTGCAGGTATACAAATCCATTTTTAATGCGAAGTTCACCGGATGCCGTAGGTCGGGTTGGTTTGCCGGACAACTTGCTGTCCAGGTCAATGGTAAGATTGTAATCCGAAGTGTTGGCCAGACGGAAGCGGGAAGCTTTGGCATCAATATTAAGGTTGGTTGGGGTGATGCCCTCCATGTCAATGGAACCACTGGCGTTAAATCCGCCACTGCCACTTCTTG
Source organism: Gracilimonas sediminicola (assembly GCF_024320785.1). Taxonomy (NCBI): domain Bacteria; kingdom Pseudomonadati; phylum Balneolota; class Balneolia; order Balneolales; family Balneolaceae; genus Gracilimonas; species Gracilimonas sediminicola. The sequence goes on along the minus strand of NZ_JANDBC010000001.1, from coordinate 1,287,254 downwards.
CCGTGAGCTGATTCAGCCGAAGGCCCGATTCATTAAAATCAAATTCAGACTTAATTTCGGTGAGCTTGATACCGGCTATGGGCACGGAAAGCTCCCCTTTGTCAAGCCGCAGATATCCCTGAGGTGTGAGGGTGCTCTTGGTACCGGCAATTTCGATGTCTGCATTCAGCATGCCCCGCAACTTGTTCATGTACTGCTTATCCAGAAAATCATTGAACACCGATAAGTTGAAATCATCGGTAACCATACTGATGTAAAGCGAATCATTTTCATCCGGCATATTCATAGCTAAAGTCCGGAAGTCCACAGAAATCGGCAGCTCAGATCGGATAGAAGCCGCTTGCTGCCCACGTGCCCGTATTTCAGCATTTGCGGTTACATTTTTTTGTTGGTGATGATATCGGAATTCGGCAAAGGCAGAGTCAATTTTAATGCCAGAAAGCGTGGGGTCGGCAAGTTGAAAAATTCCTTCCATGTCAGGTTCCCCTGCTGTACCTGAAAGTTCTCCATTGAAGGAGAGTATCCCGCTTGTACCGGTTATACCGAAAGCATTCAGCAGGTTCTGGAATTCACTCAGTTGGACAGGGTTTATTAGAAATTGCCCGCTTACCGGTTCTTCGAAAAAGGAATCATCAAGGGTGGCGGGGTCGGCAGCAACAAACGGAACATCCATTCGTCCGGATACTTTTTCCTCTCCATTCATTTTAAGCCCGAGCTCCGCCTTCAACCGCTCGGCTACCAGGCTGAAATTCAAATTCATGGTATCAACCTCGGTGCCCTGGTAGGCAAGATTGGTGAAGGTCAGGAGTCCGTCACCGGATAGATCCTGAGGACTGTTTGCGAACCGCATATTTCCAGAAAGAATGCCATCCACCAAACGCTCATCAAAAATAATCTCCTGGATCACTCCAAAGTCAAAATCCCGGCCGCGAATCCAGCCTTCCTGCTTCAAAGAATCAGCATAGGGGATAGCCATAGTTAAATAGGTGCCGCCATCCGATTGCAGGTGAAGGGTGTCGGTCTGAATGGTTGCATCCTGGTAAGTCAGCCGGAATGGAGATTGGAGGGAAAGCACCCGGGCAGGGGTTGTAAAATCAAATTTCTGCCACATCAGGTGGGTGCGTAGTGACTCAAGATTGATTTCGTAATTTCCCGACTGGGTGATTTCACCGGCATCGTCACTTTCAATATCCAGCATAAAAGTGCCATTCATGGAGTCGGGAGAGGCAATGCCAATGGTTTCAAAATGAATGTCTTGCAGGGCAAAGTCAGAGTAAGCAGGCTGACCGAAGTTGAGCGTCAGATCGTAGCTGTAATTATCGCCAATACCTATCAGCGTGTTTCCTTCAATGGATTGTGCGGACAGAAGGGTATCGTATTTGAAGTCTTGTAAGTCCACGTTGCCGTCAAACTGAAGCCGGTTTTCTTTTTCGGTGATGTTTCCGGTCACGGTTCCTTGCGCACTCAGTAGCTGAATGCCAAGCACGGATGCTAAAGGCTGGAGGTTTTTGATTTTCATATCCACCGCCAGTTTATTCATTGGGTCCGATTGATCCTGAAGGTTACGGCGACCGGAAAAGGTTCCTTCAATAACCTCGCTGTTAAGGTCACCTTCCGAGATAGTGAGAATATCCCCGTTTAGGTTGGCCATGATGTTGAGGCGGTCGAAAGCAGCGCCGTTTACATAGCTTGAATCAATGAGTAGATTGGATTGCAGTTCGATCTTTTCAGGATCAAAATAACGTCCAGAACCTGTTGCCTTGAGATTGATACTGGTGGGGAAATCCTCAACTCCGGCAATTTCTGAAGCATTAAACGAGGAGGTGTTAACTGTATATGAATAAGAAGGTGCCTCACCGAGATAATCCGCAACAGCACTGTTAAACGAAATCTTACTATCAATCAGCTGCACAAAACCTCCGGCTTTTAGAGAGTCTTTGGTGACAGAACCCTGAATATTGAAATCCGATACTACCTGACCATTGATTGTAAGTGTATCAGTACCCACGTGAGGAATCATGCGCTTTGGTTTGCCGGGTTTATTTACAAAAGCAGGTCGGCTCTTGGCAGACGAACTCGGATATAAGCGGAATGTCCATGGTTGTTCCGAGGGTTGAAATCCCTTCCCATCCAACCGGCCTCTGAGGCTTAATTTCCCATTGAGTTCAGGGTTTTGCAGCCACCAACCAATGTCCAGGTTTGAAACAACAACAGGCACTTGCCATGAAGGATGCTCATCAAAAAGTTGTTGAACAGATGGGTTTGCAATAATTTTATCTTCCCCGTCGCTTAACTCAAAGTTTGCACGTAGTTCTTCATTTGCGATAGTTCCGCTGCCAAAAAATTCTTCAAACACATAATCCTGATAGCGAATGCCGCTGAGTGTGTAACCCCAGGTGGCATTCATATTCTGATAATTCTGCGTAATCTGCCCTTCAACGGTGGCCTGAAATCCTCCAATATACGCTTTTACAGAATCGTTGGTAAAATAGCCGACATCAATATTTTGAGCACTTATTCCGAGTTTTTTGAGTGTGGGGATTCCTGAAAACGAGAGATCAGTAATGGCCAGAAATTCATCAAAGCCTTCCCCTTCTGCGGTCACTTCGATATGGAGGGAGTCGGCACTGCCTCCTACTTTTAAGCCTAATTGTAATTCCTGAGCAGGAATGTCATTCTGTAAGTAAGCTTGCAGGTCTTTCAGTGAGAAGGGGTTTGTTTCTGCCCGGGCATTAAAGGTAGAATCCTGAAGGTTGGCAAAGGCGCTGGCATTGAACATCGACCGACCGGTTTCAACAACCAGTCGGTTTAAAGTTATTTCCTGATTCTGATAAGATCCGGCTGTTTCAACAGCGATGGCTGACGGGAGCCGCCCTTCCTTCACCTTAAAAGAAAGAGAAGACAGGGAACCGGAAATATCTTCGTCTAAATAAAAGCCGGCTGAGGCATTCAGGTTTTCAATAGTCAGGGCAGAGTCGGGTAAGTAGGAAGACGAGCGCACGAAAACCGAACTGTTTTCTACGAGGATTTTTTCCAGATACAGACCAAATGCCGATTCTGAAGAAGGCTGAGTCGGCTCGGCTTCCTTAACCAGGTTTTGAACATTGAAGGTTGTGTCGGCTTCTTCAATAATTGACGCTTTCAGTCCATTGACCCGGATTTGCTGTGCCTGAAATGAGCTGTTCAGCAGCGACCAAATATTATACCTGATGCCCAGCGTGTCTATACTTGCGAGGGTGTCGGTTTGTTGTAGGGTGATGGAGGTTACGATAAAATCATTCCATAAATCCCCATCGATATTACCAATGGATAAGGTGCCGTTGAGTTGCTGGTTTGCCAGCGAGGTAATCTTATTTTTGGCAAAATTGTGAACTGGTGAGGTTTTCAGGGAAAGACGCAGAGCTGCTCCCAGAATGAAAAGTGCGAGCAGAGTCCAGCCGGTAACTTTCAAAATACGAACCATGATATGTGTGTTCTTTTCACTCATATGCTAAAATGCCTGCCCGATGCTAAAGTGAAGTCCCCACCGATCCCAGGCACTGCCGAAATTCCGGCCCCGGTAAATTTGAAGATCCTCATCGGTTGGGTTTATTTTATAAGCAATATCGATTCGGATGGGGCCTATGGGCGACTGGTAACGAAGTCCGCCTCCAACCCCAAACTGAATGGGGGTGGTGCCGATATCACTGAAATTTCTCCAAACCTGCCCGCCATCCAAAAAGGTTGCAACGCCAAAGCCTTTGATTAGCTGGTTAAGCTGAAACCGAAGCTCAGTGTTAAAACTAAACATCCCACGCCCTCCAACAGGAACAAATTGTTCGAACTCACCTTGCTCATTTATGATTGCCCGTTTAGGTCCCAGCTCTTGCCGGCTCCACCCTCGCACCGAGTTGGTGCCGCCACTGTAGAGTCGAATGTCGGAAGGCAGGGAGTCCTGTTTAGCATAATAGATTCCGGCAAAATTTATGCGCTTTGCAACCACAATGTTTTGGTTAAGGGCTGAGAATTTTCTGATGTCCATTCCCGCTTCCTGAAAGCTATAGGTTGCTTCTCCAAACAAGCCGGACAATTCCCAAAATGGCTGTATCGACCAGCCCTTTTTTCCTCGTTGCAAGTTTCGGGCATAAAATGCATTCAGGTTAAAAGAAGAAACATTGTAAGCCTCAATGCTGTCGGGCAGGCTTTCCTGGGAATTCCGGTTAATCTCGTTGTTTAGTGTAAATTCGTGAGATATTGTACCGGTTAAATTAGAGCTGTACTGGTAAATAAAACTGTTGGTTATACCTCCGCGAACAATTTCATAGGAAGGCTCCAGTTTATGTTCAAAAAATGGAGATAAAATAATCGAAGTCTTTGTGTTGTACACATAAGGGAACAGGTAGTTGGCTCCGAGGCGTTGTTCAATAGCGGAGGCGTTTCCGGTGATACTGAATCGTTCTCCGCGTCCGCGAACATTGCGGTGGGTCCATGAAGCCTGTCCACGAAATAACTTGTAGAAGTCGGCCCAGCCATCATCGATACGGGTCAGGTTTCCGATTCCAAACTGAAGCTGAACCGTGCGCAAGGGAGTTTCTTTCACCCTCACCTTTACACTTATGGTAGAGTCTTGCGGCTGCTCAGGAATGTTGATGAGCGCAAAGCGAAACATATGGTGGCTGAAGACTTCCCTCTGGGCCTCTCTCAGTGTATTTTCGCTGAATACTTCGCCCGGTTCAATGCCGGTTTCTCTGATTATATACTTTTCGGCAAGATTTTCTTCTCCTTCAACAACCACAGAGTCAAACCGAGCCCGGGGCCCCGGGCTGGTGACCAAGGTCACGTTCGCTGATTTGGAAACGCTGTCTATCTGAGCATTAACCTCACTTGTTGCATATGGATAGCCGAGATTTCGAAGTCGCCCCACGAGCTTTCCTTCCACTTCAGATTTATTGATAGTCTCGTAGCGCTGCCCGACCTTATATGGCAGATTTCTCTTAATATCCTGAAAATCCTCATCATCCGTAATTAAAGCCCGGTCTTCGCTGCTTGTGGAAACCTGGAAATCCACCTTCTTAATCCTGATGGGGGTATTTTCAGTGATTTCAAATATGATGGATTTTCGCCACTCTTTGCTCAGCGTTTCAATGCGGTAGTTTACAATTACGTCATCAAATCCCCGGCGCTGGTAAAAGCGTTCAATTCGGATGACATCACGTTTTACATCATTCTCGTTGAGGATCATTCCCGGCTGTCGCCAAAACAGGAGTTTCTTAAATGGTGAAGGGGGCTCATTATAAATCACATCTTTAATTACTAACGCTTCAAACGTTCGGTTTCCTTCAATGTTAATGCTCCAAACCCGTGCGGGGTCAGGTTCTTCCTGGGCAGCCACTTGTACGGTAACAAGATGGAAAACACCCAGCAGCGCGAAGAGATGGATTAGAAGTTTTAAATTAGTAGTAACCAAGTGAGTGATTTATATTAATAAAGATAAGTATAACTGAATGTTTGCTATCTTTGAAATCTTAGTTGTAATGCTCAGTTTTTAAATGAGCCATAACGTTAATTGCACTTATATATGTATAAGTATTTTCAGGTCATTATTGTTTCTTTGATACTGGTTTCATGCAAAAGCACGGAAGAGTTCACAGGCTTCTCTTACGATCCTCCGGATGTAACCAACACCACCGACAAAGTCATTCAAGAACAGGCTCGCCGAACCATTGGGGTAGATTCGCCCAAGGTATGGATTAGCAATGAATTTGATGGAGCTCGCATGAATGATGTTTACGCGTATGGTGACTCAACGGTTGAGGTTTTTGTTGCACCTGAAAATGGCCCAATCAACAACAGTCCCTGGTATGCTTTTAAAATTTGGAGTGATACCGTCCGGATGGCAAAGATAAGGCTTAATTACCTGGATGCAACGCATAGATACCTCCCAAAATTGCAAAGCTGGGTTCAGCCCGACAGCATGTGGAAACAGCAGATGGAGCTGCCTGTTCAGTACGATTCTGCCACCGGTACCGCTACTTTTGATGTATTATTGGCTCCTGATCCCATCATTATCAGCGGGCAGCCGCTTCATACCTCATCCGATTTACTTTCCACTTTAACCCATCGCGGGGTTTTGGATAATTCTTTTGTTGAGATGAAAGAAGCCGGAAAATCAAAATTGGGACGGCCGGTTTGGGAGCTGGAAATCACAGAAGTTGACCCAAATGAAAAGGGCCCGGTTTTAGCTATTGTGAGCCGTCAGCATCCACCGGAAGTAACGGGTTATCTTGCTTCGCTGATTTTTCTGGAAGAACTGGCAGCCGACAATGCGTTAGCCCGGGAGTTCAGGGAGACGTTCGTGGTAAAAGCATTCCCAATGCTGAATCCTGACGGGGTTGATATGGGCCACTGGCGGCATAACGCCGGCGGTGTTGATTTAAATCGCGACTGGGAAAATTTCAATCAGCCTGAAACAAGAATCGTGAAAGAAACTCTGGAGCCGCTGAAAAATTCAGATTTAAGGCGGATGTTCTATGCCATCGATTTTCACTCTACCAACGAGAATATTTTTTATCCCATAAATGAGGAAGTAAAAACCAATCCGGATAATATCACCCAGCAGTGGGTAGAACGTATTCAGGAAGATAATGAAGAGGTTGTATTTAACATTGAGCCGTTCGACACCTCATCGCCTATCGCTAAAAACTGGTTCTATCATGCCTTCGGGATTGATGCACTGACCTATGAGGTAGATGATCAAATCAGTGATGAAGATCTTGAGCAGGTTTCGCGATCGGCTGCAAAATCATTGATGAGAGTTCTGCTCGAAAATTGGGATAAAACAAGTGTTGAAAACTAATTCAGGGATACACATATTCAAATAAAAGCTAAATAGAAAAGCATGAAGGGTTCGCAAGTATTATTGGAAGGGATTTACAACTGGAAGCTGCGGCTTGTGTTAAGCGCACTGCTATGTATAATTGGGTTGGGGATACTCATCAGTATGGCGTTAGGGATATTCCTCGAGCTAACCGTGTTGGATAAATCTATTGTGGGGATTGCCATTTTTATGGTGGGAACGCCCGCTTACCTTATTGTCAGTAATTTGGGCAAGGTTGATCAGTACACCATCGCAGGCTTTTTGAACGAAAGCCTTAAAGAGGTTGACGGTGACGCAGAAGTTCTGGTCAAAAAAGAGGATGAGTTGGATCCGGAAGAAAAAACACGCCGGGAACAACTGGAAGAATTTTTCCGCGAAAACCCATTGTATAACTTCCTGCCCGACCGCCCGGTGAAACAAGCTTATTTCCTGTTCTTGATTTCCCTTCTCGCAAGTTTTGCTATTTGGTATTTCGGGTATTGATAATTCAGTAGCTAATTATTCCTCGGCAGCAGGAGAAAAATCCTGATTGTATGGATTTCCGCTGGGCACCGTTACCTTAACTGCTCCATAGTTAGCTGCCTCATGACACTGATTGCAGGTTTGAATCATGGTTTGATAATTGTCCTCAAACATAGCTTCGTCTTTGGCGTCTATCGCAGCTTCAACGTTTTCAATTTGGGGGATGAGCATGGTTTCGAGCAGTTTGCTCACATTCACTCCATCATCCAGATGATTGCCATCAATGATGGTTTCAGATAGTTCTTCGATTTCATGAGAATAAATATCGGCCAGCTCCCAGTTTTCTTCCTTACCTGCAAGATATAATTTATGGCTATACCTCTGCATAAAAGACATGTGGTAAATCAAAGGAACTGTATCCTCATATTGCTCATCGGTATCCGGGTGAGCACTGGATTTAGCTTGATCCGTTTGGCAGGAAATGCTGATGAAAACAGTGGAAACTAAAAGTATAAAACCACCTAACTTGATGCGATACTCCATGATAAATGATGAATATTGATTAATTGAGTGAACAATGGCTAAGTTATTTGTGAATACTCTTACATTCAACCTATGAAGAAATTAATACTGCTTTTCATCCCCCTTTTTATAATCGCTTGTGGCAATAACCCCGAGGTTATTGAGGATATGGGTGACGCCTCTTTTCAGCTGGTTAACAGTGACAGTGCCGAGGTCGTCTTTCCGGATGACTTTGAAGGCGATTACGTGGTGATGGGATTTATATACACCAACTGTCCGGATATCTGTTCGCTCATCACCCAAAATCTCGTCAAAATTCAGAAAGAGTTGAATTATCCGGAGGATGTACAATTCGTAGCCGCTACATTTGATCCGGTACGGGATACTCCATCGAAGCTAAAGCAGTACGGCAAGGCTTTTGGGGTTGACGAAAACTTCACCTTTTTAACCGGCGATTCAACCGAGGTTTTTGCCTTGATGGACAGCGCCCGAGTTCGAAGTCAGGTTTCTTTTACTCAGCAAACCGAAAGCGGAAAAGAGCTTTACTTCATCAATCACTCCGATAAAATCATGGTGTTAGACAAACAGGCGCGGGTAATTTTTGAATATGGAGGAAGCCAGCCGATGATTCCTTCTCTTGTAGTTGAAGATTTAAATAAAGTCCGATGAGAAAAACAGCTTTCCTTTTATTGATTAGTGGTTTGATGCTTTCAGAGGCCTGCACTAACCAAAAAGCGGAGAAAGAAAATGTGAATGAGAAACCCGATGTGATAAGAGAGCGGGTTCGTCCGGCCGCTTCTGGTGGGACAAGTGCAGCTTATTTTGTTTATACAAATTCACTGGACAAAGCGGACACCTTACGTTCGGTTGAGGCAGATTTTGCAGATATGGTGCAGGTGCATGAGTCTTACGAAACTGAAGACGGGATGATGGGGATGCGGGAACAAAAAGAAGTAGTTGTACAGCCCGGACAAGAAATCCGGTTCCGGCAGGGAGGGCTTCACATTATGCTGATGGGCTTGAATCAGGAATTACAAGCCGGCGATTCCGTGGCCGTAAAATTGAAGTTCTCAGGAGCCGGAGAGGTTGTTAAAAAGCTTCCGGTTCAGCCCTGAAATTCCTTCAAATAAAAAAAGGCTGCCGGGTCCTCCGACAGCCTCAACCACTTAACGCCTCAGTTTATTGAATAGTAAACTGAACCATTACAATGTTTTGCATTGAATCAAATACGGGTGGGTCGTCACTTCCTTCAGAACCGTCGAAATCATAAGATCCGATTGTTCCGTTGTCGATGTGCAACATCGCCCATACTTTCTCTCCTGACTCCAGGGTTTCGCCGTCGTTAAGTTCAATAACCAGGTCAGTATTTTGGCCGGTGTAAACTTGTCCGTGGCCAATACTTGCCGGTACTACAGGAGAATCGTTACCGGTATCTCGGTGAAGTACTACAAATCCTATCTGGCCTGTCATGGTTTCAGAGATGGTAAGAGTTCCATCTTCCACAGCCTGCTCTTCTGCAACTACAGCCGGAGCAGCGGAACCACTTACGGTAATGCTTGTCAGCAGAATTCCATCAGCAGTTATAACCGGTTGGTCATGCGGTCCTTGGCCGTCAAACTCATAGGTACCGATTGTTCCGGTATCGTAGTGCACCATAGGGTATAACACGTCACCATCTTCCACTACAACGCTGTCATCAAAAGTGATTTGAACGTCTGTGTTCATTCCTTCCTGAATTGGTGCTTTACCAATAATCTCGGGGATCTGGGGACCGTCATTGGCTTCGTTTGAAGCATGTACAACCACCCATCCGTCGGTATCTGATTCCACATCAACCGTGATAGAGTTGTTCATAACGGTTTGGTCTTCTGCCATCAGTGTTGACATGTTTTCGATTACTTCAAAAGAAGCAAGAACAATGTCACCTTCTGCGGTGATAACCGGTTGGTCTAAACCGCTTTGTCCGTCAAATTCATACTCACCGTTTGTTCCTGTATCATAATGAAGCATCGGAAAGAGATTGTCTCCGGTAGATACTTCCGCACCTTCATTCAGTACAATTTCCACATTCTCATTTACGCCTGCAGAAACCGGTGCTTTACCAATGATTTCCGGAATTTGAGGTCCGTCGTTGTTGGCATTCGGTCCGTGAATTACAATCCAGCCGTCTTCAGCAGCAGATACGGATCCAATAACGAAAATATTACCTCGATCAACCTGATCACTGACTGAAATAGCCGGATCGGTTTGGGAAATCATGAAAGATGTCATCACGATATGATCATTTAAGGTAACCGGCAGGTCTAATCCGTTTTCCCCGTCAAATTCGTATTCGCCCAGAGTTCCGGTGTCTTCATGCAGCATGGCCCAAAGGGTTTCTTCGTTAGAAACGCCCTCTTCCAGCTGAATGGTTACATCGCTATTTACACCGGCTTCAACCATAGATTTTCCGATGATTTCAGGAACCTGAGGTCCGTTGCCTTCAGCATTAGAGCGGTGAATAACGATCCATCCGCTTTCGGGTGATACCACATTTGATATGGTAACCTGGTTACCGTTACTGGTGCCCTGTGTGTTGGCTTCTACGGCCGGGATGTCTGTGTCGTCTTCTCCCGATGAATTGTTATTATCACAAGCTGTGAAGGATAATCCTACAGCAGCCAGAATAATGAATAGTTTGTTTAGTGATTTCATAATAGTTTTTACTTGATGAATTTTATTTCTTATTCACTTGAGATTACGAGGAGATCTTTCAAGCAGATTGCAAAAAACTTAAAATGATTTGCCCGGAGAAATAATTGGTGGGATTACTAAATGAAAAGCCGCTTTTTGGTGTATATGTAAGTGAGTAAGGAAAATGCTTTCAGAAGGTTGTGTCCCAAAAATAGAAACGTAGTTAACTGTCATAGAACCAAGAGAAGTGGCCAACAGAACAGAGTTGAGTAAAGATGAAACCGCAGAGAGCTACGATGCCCTCGCATCCAAATACGATGTTCGGTGGAAGGGGTACCTCGAGAATACACATCAAAAATTATTAGGTCAGCTTAGAATACATCCATCCGATCGGGTGTTGGACATCAGCGCAGGAACCGGTTACCTGGCAAAGTATATTCAACAGAATGACTGGGAGTTCGGTGAGTTTGTACTGAATGATGTGTCCTCTGAAATGCTGGGGAAGGCTCAGGAAAAGGTGGGCTCCGATGATCGATATCGCTTTACCGGGTACAGCGCAGAGCAGATGAGTTTTGAGACCAATTCTTTTGACCGGGTCATTTCAATGAATGCTTTTCACAATTACCCGAATCAGGAGGCTGTTATACAGGAGGTTTATCGGGTGCTAAAGCCCGGCGGGATGTTTTATTTGCTGGATTGGAATAAAGAAGGGCTATTCAGAGTGGTTAATTACTGGATCGATAAGCTTACCAGTGAAACCATTCAAACCGTTTCCGTAGATGATGCTGAAGCATTACTCAGTTCACTTCATTTCAATATTAAGAACAAGCAAACCTGGCACTACAGGTATTGGAATTTATTCCTCATCACCGTGAACAAGCCCGAACAGGGGAAATAGAAAAAGCCCCGCTCGATCAAAACCGGGGCTTTATTTGAGTTATTCGGAGTATATGTTTGCTAATCACTTAAAATCAGCACTGAAATAATACGAGGATCAAAAGCCGCCGGATTGGAAAAACTATTTAAGATTCGGAAAGAGAGGACGATAAGCGGGTACAGAAACCCCGCAAGGGGAGGAAGTGATGATTACCGGTACTTAGAAATTCCTTACAGGTATTCTATAACAGCGGTTACATCGCCCTGGTAGTGACCTTTTAAAGAGCTGAGGTCTTTGATTTTACCATTCAGGGAGATGTGGTGCTCACCGGTTTCCATAGTTCTTTTATCTACCTGAAGTGATTCAAACTCTATGGCTTCTCCGTCATAATTCTTTATGCCGGCGTTTTCAACGATTGAAATACTTACATCAGTGCCCGGTGAGGTTTGAAGTGAGAACCCCCCGGCTTTGACATTATTGTTATTTGCATCCACGGAGCTTAAATCAATAAGCCCTTCTTCAATGGAAGACAAGCCGGCTCCGCTTACGATCTCTACCCGAACTTGCATAACAGCAGTTGTTTGTGCCTGAAGGGAAGCCCAAAAGCCGGAAACCAGGAGAATTAATATGTGGGTGATTGCTACTCTCATTTTTATTTATCTCACCCAAATAATATTAATTTCCTCTAATATTAAAAAATCTTAATTATAATAAAGCGGAAATAATTTCCCCATGTTTTTAACAAAACCGTCTTGAATTATATTTTAAGGGGGATATTTACAAATATTAGAAATTAAAGCTCTCTAATATTAGAAAGGCGTGTCTTAAGGAATCGTCGATTCCTGACAGTATCAGAGGTTTTTGAATGAAGGGGGCGGGACTAAATTCTGAAGAATCTCTTCAGTTTTATCCTTTTTGCTTTCTTTTTGAGAGCGGTAAGTTTTTCCTCATCCAATTCAAGGTCGTCTGGATGGAGTTCTATTTCTTGAAGGGAATCCATTGGGTGGAGTATCCCAAGGTGTTTGATGAAGGTGCTGAGGTGGCTTCGCAGATACTTCTTCCGGTTCTTGTCCAGGATCTCTATGATCTCTTCCCACTTTTCGGGTTTAACTGAACATTCAATCCCCAGACCTATAGCATCTGAGTCGTCGGGACTGTTGAGGCAAATCTCCAGTTGCAGTTCCAGGTTTTCAGGTAGCGGTTCGGGACGGAGCAATTTTGGGCCCTGGTGTTTTCGGTATCCGCGAGGGAAAAAGCTCTTCCAAAGCTCTCCGGTAGTGGGGTCGTGATAAAAGACCTCATAGGTATCCATGTTCTTTCGCACGGTAACCATGTCTTTTATGCGCTCTATTTGTCTCTTATTATTAATGATATACATAATATTGCCTGCCTCGTAGATATATACTTTCGCCTATAGTAAAAGTTCCGTACAGCTGATTTGTTACAAATTATTTTAGCCTGAAAAGATTACTCAGGCTTTTATTTCATTTGCAGATGCACTGAACCATTCCTGATTCAGCGGTTTCTTATTACTTACTGTACGCGTTCAATGATGATGAGTGTTATATCGTCACTTTGGGGCTGACCTTTACTAAAATTATCGATTGTTTTTAGCAGGTTCATCATCATTTGAGAAGGGGTGAGGGATTTATGTTCCAGAAGCCATTGCTCAAAACCTTCGTCTGAGAAAAACTCTCCCTCTGTATTTCGGGCCTCAGGGATTCCATCTGAAAAGAGAATTAACTTATTGCCTGAATACAGTTTTATCGAATCTCCTTTAAAATCCACAGGGTCCATAATTCCCAGCATCACACCACCCACTTCGAGCTGGCTAAGATTATGGTTGTGTACATCCAGCAGATAGGGATTATTATGCCCGGCATTCACGTAATTGAAGGTGTGAGTTTCGGTATCAAGTTCACCATACACTGCGGTTATAAACTTGTCGATGGGGGAATCTTCGTAGATAAGTTTATTTACGCTGTTGATGGAATCTCCAACATTTTTGTTGTTCTCCACATGAGAACGAAGGGAGGCACGCATGGTAGCCATCAACAGGGAAGCAGGAACACCCTTGCCGGTTACATCAGCCACGGTAAAACCCCAGCGCTTGGTCCCAGGGATGGGGATATAATCATAGTAATCGCCCCCAACGCTTTTTGCAGGTTTACTGCATCCTGCAATACGGTAATGGGGAATATTGGGGACCTCCTTGGGCCAAAAGCCGGATTGGATGGTGCGCGCAACTTCAAGCTCTTTATCCATTAGCTCTTTCTCGATGCGCTCTTGCTGCAGTTTGGCATTCTCAATAGCAATAGCAGCCTGATTGGCCATGGTCTGAAAAACAGGAATTAAATCTTCGGAAAGCTCTTCGGGATTCTTTTTGTTGATTGCCTGCAGGGCACCAATCACCTTTCCGTTATGGTTTATCAGGGGCACGCAGATCAGGTCTTTGGTGGTGAATGATGAACTCACACTGAGCTCTCCCGCAAACCGGGGATCTTTTTGAACATCCCTGACCAACACCGGCTCCACATTCTGTACCACCCAGCCACTTAACCCTTGATTGGAGGGCATACTTTTCCCGGAAAGCTCTGCTGTAGCAGGCCCGGTTGGTATAGTTAAGGTGAGTTTTGATTTATCTTCGGAAAGCAGAAAAAGCGAGCTTGCCTCCGTGTCCATAATGATTTTGGCGGAATCCATAATCTCACGAAGCAGCTTATCCAATTCAAGGTTAGAATTTATTTTTCCAACCAATTCCATCAGCAGGTTAAGCTGTTCAATATTGATAGATTGTGATGTCGTTTTCATACCCGATACCCGTACATAATAATTACACTGTTAAGCTCTTTGAGATTCACCCCTTTTGAAGTGTACTCCAAAGCGTTCCTCACCTTGATCAAATTGCATCAAACCCCAAAAAGAAGCACTTCAATATAAATAAGAAGAGTCAATATACTATAACGATTCTTAGGAATACAATGCCCGTTCAGATAGGTGAAAACACGTATTGATTTTAGAAATTTATTTCTCGTGATTGTGATCATAACGATCTAAATAATTAGCGGGAAGGGTACATGAATTTGCTGAAGAAAATTATGATAGCCGGGGTTCTGTTCTGTATAAGCCACTCTATATTGGCCCAGAATACAGATGAGAAAGAGTTGGTAATTCGGGGTGAACCGGTACTTTCATCCAACCAGATCATTGCTGACCGGGACGTGAACTACGATGTAAACGGAAAGCTGGCGGCGGGGCTATTAGTTAAAGCTTCCCAGATGGACTTGACCATACAGTCGACTTTAGGAGTGCTCAGTATAATGGGATACGAAAATTCGGTTTTGGTTCTCCTTTCACCTCAGGAAGACAAAGTAACCATCATTAAAGAAGGACTCGATCCGCTGGATATTTTACTGAGCCAGGCGGGCATAGAATTAGAGAGCGGTAAAGTGTGGGAAATTGAGGTAACAGAACAGCTGAAGAAGAATACTTCTGATGAGTTGAGCATTGTGAAGGAACTCGAATATCTTAAAAACGAACTGGTAGCCAATCGGAGAGAAAATAAAAATGCGGAAGGGATTTTGGCTGCCGGGTTAAAGATTTATTCAGAATGGGAAAACCTGGAAATTTCTGTATCAGACCCCGATAAATTGTTAAAGGTTCAGGAAGGGGAAAACTATTACCTGGTCTATGTACTACCCGAAGTTCAGGAGCTTCGGATTTCCATGCCCGGGAAAAAGCCACTAACCATCAACCTGTCTCAAACTACCCTTGAAAGCGGCCGGGTATATAGTTTGAGTGTTGAGTAAACTGGTATATTCAGAGATTTCGGTAAACAAAAAAGGGATGTCAACATAAAGCTAACATCCCTTTAGTCATGTCGGGGCGACAAGATTTGAACTTGCGACCTCTCGACCCCCAGCCGAGCGCTCTACCTAGCTGAGCCACGCCCCGATCAATGAGCGCTAAAGATACGCATCAAATCAGGCAAAACTCAATCATTTCTTACTCTGGCACAATTCCACCAAAACCCCGTGATTATCTTTCGGATGAACGAAGGCAACCAGCTTGTTATCGGCTCCGTCTTTGGGTTGTTTATTCAGAATGGTGAACCCTTCTTTGCGAAGACGATCTAGTTCGGCATGGATGTCATCCACTTCAAAGGCCACGTGATGAATACCTTCGCCTTTCTTTTCCACATATTTGGCAATTACAGAATCATCGCCGGTTGGGCCCAGCAGTTCCACTTTCGATTCGCCAGTCTGGAAGAAAACCGTTTCCACCTTTTCACTTTCTACGGTCTCGGATTTAGTGGGGGAGGCGTTTAAAATCTTTGAATAGGTTTCCGTGGCTTTCTTTATGTCTTTTACGGCAATGCCAATGTGATCAATATGCATGAATAAAGAGTTTAACGTTAGATTAATTATCGATTGAAATAGGGTTTTTCTGAAGCAGCCCATCTTCCCGGACAAGCTTTTCGATGCTTTCAATATCGCGCGGGAGAAAGTCGCTGTAAATCTCGACTCCATCTTCAGTAGCAATAATCATGTCTTCCAGGCGAATGTAAATTCGTTCTTCCGGTACCCGAAACTGAGGTTCAATCACAAATACCATTCCCGGCTCAATGGGAACGGCATAACCCCCAACATCATGAACGGACATCCCCACTCCGTGCCCCAATCGCATGTCCGGGTCTTTGGCTCTTTCATGATAGCCGGCTACAAACTGCTCGGCAGCATTTCGGTAGAGTGGCTTGGAGAATTTGTGTTCTTCTAAAATGACGTCTATTTCTTTGAGGGCGTTTTGCATCACTTGTTGTGGAGTAAGCCCGAGTTTAATATGATAGAGAATAGCCTCGTAAAACTTCAGATAAAATGAGTACAACTCCCTTTGTACGGGATTGAACGTGCCATTAACGGGCCACATCCGACCAAGGTCGCTGGAGTAGTACCGGTCATAAGCTCCGTAATCCATCAATATCATATCCCCGGCTTTTGCTGTTCGCTTGCTGTTGTGATAGTGGTTCATGTACGCATCGGGGCCAACATGGATAAGCGGGTAATAGGCATCATCCTGAATATTATGCTTCCAGTAAATGTATTTTGAGACGGCCTCCAGTTCATAGGGCTTTACACCCGGTTCGGTCGATTTCATCGATTCCTTAATAACTTCTGCCTGCAAGCGGGTGGAGCGGCGGATAAGTTCAAGCTCTTTCTCGCTCTTTATTTTCCGAAGTTCGTCGATAACGGGATCTAAATCTTCAACTTCTAAATCCGGAACTGCTTCCCGTATTTCCTGAATGAAGTTTTGATGGCGGGGCAAGCGTGTATCCAAAGGATTGGCTTTCATGTCCTCAATGTGGCGGTTGGCCATACTACGTGTCATGGCCACTTCCTCGTAAGGACTGTGAGGTGTATATGCGGTGGTAATTTCTGCAGTTTGATTCAGGGATTTCAGGTCGTTAATTAAATCTGAGTACGATCCCACATTCTCAATACCGGAAAGTTCTGTTACTAATTCGGCATCTTCGAAAGAAAGTATTTTGCCTTCCCCATACTCCCGGCGCTCTTTACGACTATACAAATAAACGGTGGCCTCCCGGGTTTGCCCGTTCAGGATTAGGTAGGCATCGGGTGATTCTATGCCGGATAAATAGTAGAACTCGTTGTTTTGTCTGAAATCAAGATATCCTTCCGGGCTTGGGGCACCCTGTAAAATAGCAATGCTCTCTTCTCCGATGGCCTCGTAAACCTTGTCTCGCCGTTCTGCAAATTCAGCCGGGGTGAAGTGTTCAGAAAACAAAGCCCGGTCTTCTTTTAAGGTTGATTCATTCCAGCTTGAAGATTGAGCCTGTAAAGAAGCAGAAAAAACGAAGAAAATAGCGAACAGAAACAGGCTGTTGATGTTAACAGCTAATCGAAGAGTACGTGGCATGGTTGCAGGACTGAGGTTAAAGTTTCACTCAAACAAAAAAAGGGTAAATAAAAAGTAAGAAACAATGACGTTATAAACTTTTTATCTACCCCGTAAAGAAGATGGTACAAATATGTATTCTATTTTAGTCCAGTGAATTCATCAGGCGCTGAAACAATTCACTGCTGGTATTACCACTTCCGAGGTTGAGGTCATCAATTTGCTCGTTAATGGCTTCAATTCTTCGTTCCAGTGAAAGACCGCTCCACTCCGTAATGGCTTCGGTTTCTGAAATCTGAATTCGGTTCAGGTATTTGATAGCCTCATTGGGATTATAACCGGAAAGGTAGGTATAAATGATACCCCAGTAATCAGCATCAAATTCATAGGACTCCAGTCGTTCGCTGTTGGCAGCATCATAAAAACCATCGGTCCAGTCAGTGATGCGTTGCTCATTTTCCCGCTCTTCTTCTGTGGCTTGGTTTTCCGCTCCTTCTTCAGCCAATTTTCGGCGCATTTCGTCCAGCAGGCTCTCGCGCTTAACCCGCGGCTCTTGCTCTTTGTACTCAACCATACCATGGCTGAATACAAGGTGAGCGATTTCATGAGCCAGGAAGTGAACCAATTCGGCTTCAGAACGCATCTGCTTAAGGGCTCCTTTGGAAACAAAAATATAGTTGCCGGGCAGCGAATATCCCTGAACAGCTTCCGAATCAAGAATGAAAACTTTGAAGTCGAGTTCCGGCTTGTGGCTGTTCTCTACAATCAGTCCGGAAAGTAAATCCAGGTACCGTTGCAGTTGGTAGTTGCTTACCAGCCCACGTTGAGCTACCGCACTGGCAACCGCATAGCCCACCTGGTCGATGGCAGGGTCGGTATAAGGAACAAAAATAGCATCCGGGTACAAGAGTCTTCGTTCTTGCTGGGGATTCATTTTCCGCTCTCTGACCCCAATAAAGTTCTGGAACTCAGTAGGAGAAGCAGGCTCGATCTGAAATTTCTCGAAATCAACGGTGTATTCGATATCCCGTGCACGGCGCCATTTTTCGGCAAAGCCCTTTACGGCGGCCGATACCTGGGTAGGTGAAGCCACCAGTTCCTCTTCTACATCTGCATCGTCACCGTCAATTTGGGAGAACATCAGGTTCATCCGGCTTTGGAGGGAGTCAGATTGAAGTTTGTCCTCACTAATCTTAGAATCAGAAAGCGTGTAGCTTGGCACCCATCCCAACGTTTCTTTGAACCAGATACGATCCCAGTATCCCTGTGTGGAATCCAACTCAACTTTATTGTTGATGTACAGGCGCAGTAAAAACTCATGATAGGCCGCAGGGCCTTTACGCATATCTGCCGTTTGGTTCGTGTATTTTACCTGGGCCAAAGCAGATTGGCCGAACATAACTGTGCAAAACAATAGCACCCCAAAAGAAGAAAGTAGTTTTTTCATCATTTATTTGTTTGTTGATAGCTACCCTCCCAGTTGTCGCCGGGCGGATTCTTTTTAAATACCTCGATATTTTTTGAATAAATTCGGCAGAGCATGTCCCCGTCTTTAAGCTCCAGTGCTTTTTCGAACTTAACTTCTGCCGCTTCCCATTCACGATTATAATAATGATTTAACGCACCATGGAAAAGCTCTACAAACGATTCCCATTTTGAGGACTCTTCTGTACCTTTTTCGCAAATAAGTTCAAAAATCCGGATGGGTTTTGTTTTACCCTTTGCCTTCATTAGGGCGACTTCACGCGTCAAAAGGCGGTCTTTTACCTGTTCTCGGGTTGATTGTGAAATTAAAATCCGGGTGCCAAAATCCTTGTTGGCAGGTTCGAGGCGGGCGCCAAGGTTCACATTATCACCTAAAACCGTATAGCTGAACCGGTCTTTGGAGCCCATATTTCCCACAACCATAGGCCCGGAATTTAAACCATAGCGCACATGGGGAGCAGGTAACCCTTCACCCGTCCATTTTGCCTGTAATTCGGCCAGTTTTTCTTCCATCTCCAGGGCACATTTACAGGCGTAGTAAGCGTGATCTTCTTCCGGAACCGGAGCTCCCCAAAAAGCCATGATGGCATCGCCAATATATTTATCCAGCGTGCCTTTGTTTCTAAAAACGATATCGGTCATTTCACTTAAATACTCATTCAGGAAGGTAACCAGCTCTTCGGGAGGGGTATCTTCAGAAATCGAAGTGAATCCAGCTAAATCGCTGAATAAAACAGTAAGTTCTTTTTTCTCCCCGCCTAATTTAAGCAGTTCAGGCTGCTCAATTATTTGTTCAACAAGTTCTTTTTGAAGGTAAAGGTCAAAGGCACTGCGAATGGCACGCTTCTGGGCATCCTCACTTACATATTTGGTTGTGTATCCTACGATAATCATCAACAACGAGGAAAGGAATATTTCAGCTGTAGGAAACCAAACCCGGTACACACTGAAGAGAATTAATCCGGCAATAATGATTGCTCCCATCAATACAGCAGAAAAAGAAATGTTCACTTTTGAAGGCGTCCAGAAAATCAGGATCAGAAGGACGGCTGTGAAAATGAGAATGAGGATGTTTTTGGTAAAAGGAGAAACCGTGGTTATGAAGTCACTTTCCAGAAGGTTGTTGGTAACAGCGGCATGAATTTCTACACCCGGAAAAGGTTCAATCGGGCTCATGGGGGTTGACTTGATATCGGATAATCCGGCAGCATTGGCACCGACAAATACAATTTTGTCTTTTAGCTCTATTAAAGAATCAGCTTTGGGGTCGCCGGTCTGCCGAAATTCGAGCCCGGCTTTAAACAATCCGTAAAAAGAATAGTTTCGGAATGTACCGTCTTCACTTCCTCCTTTCTTGTACCAGTTAATCAGATACTTACCATCGGGTTGAAGCGGAACCTTTAGCGAGTCAAGTAAAAGCGAACGGCCGGTTCTTTCAACCGAAACCTGTCCTCGTTGATACCCGAGATAAGCGGCCACTCCCAGAGAGGGAAGAGCACGGTCCCCGGAAATATTAAAAAACATAGGCACCCTGCGAATGATGGACTCATTTTCAGTTGGGATGGCAACAGATCCAATTTTATGGGCGGTATTCAGAAACCGCGGGATCGGAACATTATGTACGGAATAGAGCTCCGAACTGTCTTCCAAAGCAAGCGGGTAGGTAAAGCGGGACAAGTCTGATCGGTTATATCCATCTTCACTTTCAATGGTTTGTGCAGACAGGACAGAGTTTTGATAAGTGCCAAACATTTGCTCCAGGTACAGGTCACTCCGCGCACCGGAAAGGCCGTTTCGGTCAAAGTCGGGTTGATCGAAAAGCACATCATAAACAACCAGCCGTGCTTGTTTGGCCATCAGATAATTGTGGACGGTTCCATACACTTCACGGGGCCAGGGCCAGTAGATGCCATGTTCTTTAGCGAAGGTATCCAGGCTTTTTTGGTCAATCATAGCCAGTGAAACCCGGTCTTTGGGAACATCCCGCTCGAAAGAACGGAATTTTTGATCGAGCAGGGAGTCCTCAATAGGGTTGAAAAAGCCCGCATATTGCAGAATAAAAAGTGAGCAGATTACGGCGGCGTACACCAAGCTCACGAGAGCTACTTTACTAAGTTTTCTTCCTTTTTTCATTTTGTACCCGAATTACAAGGCGAACAACAGATTTCTATAATAAGAATTTCAGTGTTGTTGTGCACTTTATAGCTTATCGTTTAATATCATTGGCTGCTGCTGATGTCGACACTATTTATACGACATCTTAGAAATGCTTTAATTATCATTGCCTTTGCAGCACCGATGAACCCTGAACAATATAGTTTTTTATGCCACATCATCGAATAAAATCTACAGAAAAATATCCATTCTGGTTTAAGACTACCGTTACATTAATTGGCCTGTACTTACTGTTTCTGATAATGAGCTATGGCAAGTTTATCCTGATGCCGCTTGCTTTTTCGGCATTTTTCGCGATGCTTTTGAGTCCTATAGTAAAACTTTTTGAGCGCTGGAAACTGGGCAGGGCGTTCAGCATCATTCTTACGTTGTTGGTGGTATTGGTTGTTCTTGGAGGCATTTTATCGCTGATATCGGCTCAGTTTGTGCAGTTTGCTGAGCGCATACCGGAAGTAACCGAAAAGCTGAAGACCGTTTCCAATAATGCCATTCAATACCTGGAAGAAACAGCCGGGATTTCCCAGGAAGAACAAAGTGAATACTTGCAGCAGGGCATAAACAACCTCATCGATCAGAGCGGGAATTATGTAAGTTCCATCGTAAGTGCTACCACTAATATATTTACAGTGATGACGCTCATGCCCATCTTCATTTTCTTCATGCTGTACTACCAGGAGATGTATCAAACCTTTTTTCAGAAGCTGTTTGTGTCCAGAAAAGGCGATTATTCCAATGTGGACAATTTATTAGGGCGGGTGCAGAATGTAACTCAAAACTACCTGGTTGGCATGCTCTCGGTGATTGGGATTTTAGCCATTCTAAATACAACCGGACTTTTTATCATCGGGCTGGAGCATGCACTGTTCTTTGGAGTTTTTGCCTCCCTGTTAGCCATCATTCCTTACATCGGGATTATTATCGGAGCATTGCCACCGTTGTTATTTGCCCTGCTGCTTACCGATTCGCTGATCACCCCGGTGTTGGTGGTTGCTGTTTTTGGAACCGTGCAATTTCTTGAAGGTAACTTTATCACTCCCCGTATTGTCGGCTCTAAAGTATCTATCAATCCGTTTGTAGCTATGATTGCCTTGATTATTGGCGGCGAGTTATGGGGAATCTCCGGGATGATTTTGTTCGTACCGTTAATCGGTATTCTGAAAGTGATTTTTGATCAAATACCGGAAATGAAACCCTATGGATACTTATTGGGTAATTCTGTTAACTATGAAGATTAGACCTTGAAAGCACAAAGCCCGGTAATATCGTTTTTCGCTGCACTTATATGCTTGCTTATTGTCGGCGCTTGTTCGGATCAAGAGGTTAAGGAAGAGCATTATTTTCTGGATGGGTATGATCATCTGGAATTCCGGGATTCAACCGGGCTGCCGGTTCCTCCCAATCAATACATAGTCTCTACCCAGGTAAATGGGGTGCGGATGTATGACATCAGAGATACCACCCTTATTCTGTTTAATACCCGGGCGAAAGAGCCATACAGAGGATATATCAGAACCTTTGACAGCAGGGACTATAACCTGCAGGGTGAATTTGAAAACGGGGAAATGTTTCGGCTGCGGTATTGGTACGCCAGCCGAAGGTTGGGAATGGATGCCGATTATCGGAAAAACACCGGGAGCATTTGGGATAAACTGGGTCGGTTGGCTATAAGCTGGAATGCCGATGAGTTATATTTTATAGACCCGGCCACGCAGAAAATCACTCAAATTCGAACCGACACCATGACCAGCTATTACAACAAATCCGGGGAGCTGACAAGCTATACGGTTCGTACCGATACCTCATTTGTTCAGTATTATGCCGACGGCCAGCCGCGCTTTAAATTTCCTTATTCCGAAGTGGGTCCGCGCAGCGGACAAGTCAGGAGATGGCACCCCAATGGCCAGGTTCAGGTAACCGGACAGTACAAGGATGGGGAGCAATCCGGGGTTTGGATTGAATATGACAGTTTGGGGAATGAGATTAAGAGGGAGAGCTACGACTAAATTTCTTCGGGAAAGAAGAGATCTCTCACATAGGTATAATTAGCCGCCATTCTTCCGATCGGATCGTACTTGGCGTAATCTACCTTGTCATTTTCCATATACACATCATCCTGAATGTGATAGCAAACCAGTTCCCCGATCACCTGATTGAAATCACCCAGCTCCATCACACGGTCTAACCTGCATTCCATACTGATAACGGCTTCTTCAACTCTCGGAGCAGTAACGAGAATGCTTTTTATTGGGGTGAGGCCTGTCTTCTCAAACTCACTGATTTCTTTAGGATAAATGGTGCTGCTTTTGTGCATGTGATTAACCAGCCGGGCCGAAACCAGGTTGATGACATAATCACCGCTGTCCTTGATGTTCGCCAGGGTATCTTTGTCGCCATCTTTCCCCACATTCGCTCCCCGGCCTATGGAGGTGATAAACATGATAGGGTTATGGGAAATCACATTGAAATAACTGTAAGGAGCTAAATTTGGAATCCCGCTTTTGCCAACCGATGAAATCCATGCAATAGGCCGGGGCACCACCGATGCCTTTACAAGTTTGGCAATCTGATGTTCAGAAAACTGAGGCTTTTCTATAATCACGGAAGTAGATTTTGAGTTAAAAAATCGGTGTTCGAAGGTAGCTATTTTTGGAAAGCTTGCATAATAAAGGTAGTTGCAGTTGGTTCTTGAAATAAACAAATTCCTTACATATCGTACAAAAAGTAAGAATTATGCCTACAGCAACCATCACATCCAAAGGTCAGGTAACCATCCCCAAAAAAATCCGGGACGAACTGGGATTAAAGCCCGGTGATAAAGTCAATTTTGAGGTTGATAAACAAGGGAACTTAAATGTTTCTAAAAAGAAATACTCCATTGACGATACATATGGCATGTTGCATCGGGAGAATCAAAAGTCCTATACAGTTGAAGAGATGGACGAAAAATTAACAGAGTATTTTAAGAAAAAATATAAAGCCCGATGATTGGCGCTGATACAAATATAGTGGTTCGCTATCTGACCGCAGATATTGCTGATCAAGCTCAAAAAGTAAGGGCATTTCTTTTAAGCGGAGGAAGGTTGTATATAAACGAAGCGGTACTTACAGAGCTTTATTGGGTGCTTACAAATGTATATGACTACCCTAAAAACAAATTTATAAAGGCAATTGATCAGCTGATGAACACAGAAGGATTTGAGTTTTTTGATGTCTCAGTACTCCAGGCAGCGATTGCAGATTATATAGACTCTTCCGCAGGATTCAACGATTGTTTGATACAACAAATTAACAAACATAATGGGCACAAAACCCTGACTTTCGATAAAAAAGCTTCCAAACTCAAAGAGATGAAATTATTAGCATAAACAGTAAATCGTAAGGGTAATTCATGAATTACCCTTACGATTTATCTTGCCTCAAAAAAGGACCTTACCTCTTCCGCACTTTTCGCATTCAGTACACGGCCTTTCCCATACTTTCCTTTTCGGGCAATACGCACACCGTATGGAATATCGTCAATGCCATCGGTGGAGTGAGCATCAGGGTTGATGGAAGTCATGAGCCCGACTTCCATAGCTTTGTTGCCAAATCTCCAGTCAAGGTCGAGCCGGCGCGGATTGGCATTGATTTCAATCGCTGTATTATGTTCGGCTGCCAGGGCAACCAGTTCGTTAAGGTCTAAATCGCTGCCGTTTCTTTTCAGGAGCAGCCGGCCTGTTGGGTGACCCAGAATTCTGGTATATGGATTTTTGATAGCATTCCGCATCCGTTCCATCATTTTATCCCGGGACATTTCCAGTGATTGGTGCACACTGGCGATGACGAAATCAAAACCTTCCAGAATATCATCCTCATAATCTAAAGAACCATCGGCCAGAATATCGGATTCAATGCCTTTAAAAATCACAAAACTTTTGCCGGCATCGCTGAATTCCTCGTTCAGCTGATCAATTTCTTCCCACTGCTGTTTAATTTCATCTACTGAAAGTCCGCCTGCATAAGCCGCCGTTTTGGAATGATCGGTAAGCCCAAGATATTCATATCCCCGTTCCATACAGGCTTCGGCCATTTCTTTGATGGAGTACTTTCCATCACTCCAGGTGCTGTGAGCATGAATAACACCCCGAATATCTTCATCAGAAACGAGGTCAAAATCCTGCTGTTCTTCGTAGATGTCGAACTCACCACGGTCTTCGCGAAGCTCAGGCGGCACAAAGTGCATATCCAGTTTCTCGTAAATATCCGACTCACTCGAAAATTCAACCGGAGCATCAAAGTTGGTGTCACCGTTGTCGTTCAGCTTAAACAATCCATATTCATTTAGGCTCATTCCACGATCGCGGGCACGCTGCCTTAAAACCACATTGTGTTCTTTACTTCCGGTGAAATACATAAGGGCGGCCGGGAATTCCTCAGGCTTTACGATGCGTAAATCCACCTGGCGGCCTTCTTTGGTTCTAACCGAGCTCTTGGTGTCTCCTTTACCAAGTACTTCCGTCACGCGTTCGTGATTGGTGAAAACATCGAACAACGGGTTAATGTGTTTTTCGTCAGCGGCAATCAATATGTCGATGTCGCCAATGGTTTCCAGTCCGCGACGGTAGGAGCCGGCAACTTCAATCTGCTGAACCCCTTCCTGATCTTTCAGGCTGTCAAAAATGGTACTGGCGATTTCTTGGGCTTGATCCAGACGGCAGCGTTCATCAAACTTCTCCATCCATTCAATGGATTTCTTTATTTTCTCCGCCGATTTCTGCCCCAATCCTGAAAGCGATGCCACAGAGCCGTCTTCAATCTTTTCCTTCAGCTCATCAATAGTACTGATACCCAGTTCTTTATGGATTTTATAAGCGTTCTTGGGGCCGAGTCCAGAAATACCCAGCCAATCGATCAAACCTTCCGGTACTTTTTCTTTGAACGCTTCCAGCACGGGCATTTCACCGGTTTCTTCCAGCGCATAAATGTCTTCAGCAATGGATTTACCAATCCCTTTTATATCCGTCAGGTTTTTTTCTTTGATGTACTCGTTGATGTCATCCCCAAGTCCCTCAATCGTCTGGGCGGCTTTATCAAAGGCTATAACTTTGAATCGGTTCTCACCCGCGAGCTGCATAAGTTGGGAAACTTCACGGAGTTTGGCGGCGATATCCTGATTGGTGTAGGGCATAAAAAGTATGGGCTAAAATTTAATTTATCGGATGATAGTAACTAATGGATTTGCATTCAAAGATTAGGTGTTAGTCGCAAGGTGTTAGGTTTTAGTGGGTCATCCTGAGGATACTTCCGAATGATCTATGCCAGAATATGTTTGGTAAGCAATTCAGGGCAAAGATTCATCGCTTTGCTCTGAATGACTAACACCTAACACCTTGCCCCTAACACCTAAAACCTCTCTACCTAAACGCATCCTCAATATGATTGAATTCCGGAGCCTCATTCTTTTTCTGCACAATCCCGACGATATCAAATCGCATCGGAGACCCCTCCATTTTTCGTTCGTACATCCAGGCCTCGGCAGCTTTGAAGATATGCTGAACTTTCTCTTCGGTTACGTGCTCAAAAGGCTGACCGAATTTTGTATTAGTACGGTACTTAACTTCAACGAATACGATAGCGGTGTCATCATACGCCACGATATCCACTTCAGAGTGTTCAAAAAAATAGTTCCGCTCTAAAATTCTCCATCCTTTGGATTCAAGGTAAGCACAGGCGAGATCTTCCCCATCGTTTCCAATTTCTCGGTGCGACTTCTTAGTCATCAGTGTCCTTTTTTCCGGTCAGCGATTCTTTTACTTCTACAAGTTTAACGAGCTGCTTCAGGAATTTTAAATTCTTTTTGTTGATATAGGGGAGAAGGGCTCCGGTAAAACGCTCAAACATCTCAAGGAACTCCATGTAGTTCTCAATGCGGACTTTGAACTCTTTGCTTTCCTCATCATTAAGTCCGCCTGACTCCAGTGTTTCAATACACTTTTCCAGGTTTTCACGGATAGGCGCTATTTCGCGTTGTTGCCGCTCCCGGATAATGGTGGAAACAATTTTCCAGACATCGGTTTCGGCGGAGTAATAATCTTTGCGATCCCCGGGAAAGCTCTTTTTATGGATGAGCTCCCAATCCAGCAACCGACGGAGATTCATGTTGGCATTTCCGCGGCTGATATCGAGCGTATCCATGATGGAGTCAGTATCCAGCGGATGAGATTCCGCATACAGCAATGCGTGAATCTGAGACATGGTTTTATTGATGCCCCATGCCGATGCCATTTCACCCCAGAGTAGGACAAATTGGTCTAACGCTTCCTGATATGCTTTGCTGTGCTCCATGGGATGATGCTATCCAATGGTTATGGGTTCATCGTTATTTGTGTAAAACAGAATATACGAATAACGATGAACCATTAACGACTTACGATTTGGTTTCTTTGTCGGCTTTAGCCTTCGGTGCTTCAGCTTTGGTTTCCGGAGCCCCATTATCTTTATCTGAACTTTCGGCGGGAGGAGTTGAGGTTGATTTCTTACCTCCGTTCTTGTAATCGGTTACATACCAGCCATCACCTTTGTAAACCACGCCTCCGCCACCGGAAATAATGCGCTTCACTTTTTGTCCGGTTGTAGGGCAGTTTTCCAAAGCAGGTTCACTCATCTTTTGGATGATTTCAAAAGTAGTTCCGTCTTCTCTTTTGTACTCGTATGTAGGCATTGTTCTGTTGATTTAAATTCGGGTCGAATATACGAACCAATTTCTATCAAATTCTGTGCCAATAAAACCCGGCCGGTAATTTTGATAGACGCTTAGGGGCGGGCTCGCACAAAAGACAGGAAAAAAGACAGTTGGCGAGTTGGAAAACAGTCGTGAAACTTCGGAAATAATGTCTCAATTTGAAGATGAATCGAATCAAGGCTTTTAAAGAACAGGGCTATCTCTTCAGAAAACCGCTTCCATATTCAAATTGAACAGATACAACTAAGTTCATGATTTCATAACACGAAAAGTTTAGAAAGTGGTACTCTCGGAGAGTTAAAGTCCGTAGTTTAACTTGCTTCAAATAAAGAATCAGTCCGGCATTTTCCTTTCCCATTACGCCTTTCTTTTCGCCTGGACATCTACAATAAAATCGATTTAGTTAACCCATTTAGTATTCCAAAAAAATAGATGAAGAAGTATTTAGACCTGTTCGGTCTCAACGATAAAATAGACTATAAGACTGAAATTTTAGCGGGTATCACCGTGTCTATGGCACTGATTCCCGAAGCAGTGGCATTCGCGATGATTGCCGGCCTTTCTCCTTTAACGGGCTTGTACGCTGCCTTTATGATGGGATTGGTAACCTCCATTATTGGTGGCCGGCCGGGAATGATTTCCGGAGCAACCGGAGCTATTGCCGTGGTATTGGTTGCCCTGGCTCAATCACATGGAGTGGAATACATATTCGGAGCCGTGATTTTGGCAGGGATCATTCAGATAGCTGCCGGAGCATTGAAGCTCGGTAAACTGATGCGACTTGTCCCACACCCCGTCATCTTTGGGTTTGTAAACGGACTGGCGGTTATCATTTTCATGTCGCAGCTGGCTCAATTTAAAACACCTTCAGGGGAATGGATGACCGGACAAAGCATGTATGTGTTATTAGGTCTGGTTGCTTTAACCATGCTCATTATCTGGGGGTTGCCGAAATTAACCAAAGCGGTGCCTGCATCTCTTGTTGCCATTTTAACGGTTTTCGGAGTGGTGGTAGTTCTCGGAATCGAAACCCGGACCGTGGGCGATATTGCATCCATTTCGGGCGGATTTCCTCCGTTTCATATTCCTGAAATTCCATTTACCTGGGAGGCCTTTATGGTGATTCTGCCTTATTCAGCTATTATTGCTGGGGTTGGCTTAATTGAAAGTTTACTAACACTGAACATTATTGATGAAATCACCGAAACCCGCGGAAGCGGAAATCAGGAAGCCATTGCCCAGGGATCTGCAAATATTTTGTCCGGTTTATTTTCAGGAATGGGCGGTTGCGCTATGATCGGCCAGAGCTTGATTAACGTGTCTTCCGGAGCCCGAACCCGAATCTCGGGTATTGTTGCATCGCTGATGCTGCTTGTTTTTATCATGTTTGGAGCGCCGGTAATTGAGTTGATGCCTATGGCAGCTCTCACCGGACTGATGATTATGGTTGCTATCGGTACTTTTGAATGGGCAAGTTTCCGGACCTTCAACCGGATGCCGGCTTCCGATATATTTGTGATGGTAACGGTGACGTTAGTAACAGCAGTTCTGCATAACCTGGCGCTGGCCGTTATTGTTGGGGTGATTATCGCCGCTCTCGTTTTTGCCTGGGATAATGCCAAGCGAATTCGTGCCCGCAAGCATATCGACGAAGACGGCATTAAGCATTACGAAATTTACGGCCCGCTTTTCTTTGGTTCCGTAACCGTTTTCAATTCAAAGTTTGATGTGCTGAACGACCCGGACGAAGTGATCATCGATTTTGAGGAAAGCCGGGTGGTAGATATGTCAGCTATTGAGGCATTGAATAAAATCACCGAACGGTATAACAAAGTTGGGAAGACCGTTCACCTGAAACACCTGAGCAAAGACTGTCGAAAACTCCTTCAGGATGCGGATGCCATCATTGACGTGAATGTGATGGAAGACCCCACCTACAAGCTGGCGATTGATAAGATATAAGGATTCAAAGAACGTCCAAGTATCCTGCGGTTCTTGGAGAACTGATATTATAGTTTTCTTATATCCATCCGATTATCAAAGAGCCGGACAATTGTGATTCGAGGTTTATGCTTATCAACTTGATAATAAATAGAGGTTTGCTTGGAGAGGACTGATCTACGAAGATAAGGTTTGATTTTTGAGGGGCGAAATAATTTAGGGTATTTACCAATCAAGCCAATTCTTTGGAAAAGGATTTTCTTGAAATTTTGAACTTCCGTCAATGTCCATTGTGTCTCGAGATATTCTAAAATTCTGTCAAGATCATTTAATGCCTTTTCAGACCATAAGATTTCAAAATCATAGTCCATATTTTTCTTTCACTTCCTCATGAGGAGTGATGCGACCTTCACGTATGTCTTCTAAACCTTCTTCAATTTTTGTTTTTTCATTATCTGATAGATCCTCCCAGAAGTCGCCATGTCTAGTAAAGTCCTGCAAAAATTCATGAATAGCATTGATCAAACCTGAATCGTTTGTTTCGGAAACGAAGTTTATGATTTCAAGTTTCTTGTCTTTCTCTTGTGTTGCCATAATAATTATATGAATTTATATCTAAATATGATAAAACCAAGAATTACATCAAAATAAGACTTTTTGGTTAGTTTAAACTCTTTAATCCCTTCTCAAAACGTTTCATGGCTTCTTCCAAATCATCCATCGAGGCTGCGTAGCTAAGCCGGACGCCATTCGGCTCACCGAAGGCATCACCGGGAACGAGGGCGAGGCCAAACTCATCAAGCAGGTAGAGGCACAGATCGGTGGAAGATTCAATGTCTGAACCATCCGGTTTTTGGGAGCCGATGTAATGTGAGATGTCCGGAAATACGTAAAATGCACCGCCGGGAGTGAAGCAGCTGACACCATCAAAAGAATTCAGTTTATCAACGAGATAGTCACGACGTTTTTTGAATTGCTCCCGCATGGTTTCAACTTCATCGAGACTGCCTTTGTAGGCTGCTTCTCCAGCTTTTTGGGAGATGGAAGAAGGAGCAGACGTTTCCTGACTTTGAATTTTCGAAACTGCACTCACAATTTCATTGGAAGCAGCAAGATAGCCCAGCCTCCAGCCGGTCATCGCGAATCCTTTAGAAAAACCGTTGATCAGCAATACGCGGTCTTTAAGGTCCGGCGCTACGTTCAGAATGCTGACATGGTCTCCTTCAAAAACGATGTACTCATAAATCTCATCAGAAATTACATACACCTGAGGGTGTTTGCGGAGTACCTCAGCCAGCTCTTCAAGCTCATTGGCAGTGTAATGGGCACCGGTTGGGTTGGATGGGGAACACAGAATTAAAGCTTTGGTCTTTTCGGTGATGGCATCTTCAAGCTGTTGCGGTGTTAGCTTGAAATTATTCTCGAAGGAAGTGCGGACCGTTACTGATTCTCCTTCTGCCAATCGGGTCATCTCAGGATATGAAACCCAGTAAGGGGCGGGAATGATCACCTCATCCCCGGGATTGACCAACGCGAGCAGGCTGAATCCAACCGACTGCTTAGCCCCGTTCGAGCAGATAATTTGGGAAGGGTCGTAATCCAGGTTGTTATCGCGTTTCAGTTTCGCACAAATAGCCTCGCGTAATTCCGGAGTTCCCGGGTTCATGGTGTATCCATGGAAGCCATCTTCAATAGCTTTGATCGCTGCATCGCAAATATGTTTGGGCGTTTTGAAATCCGGTTCACCGGCGCTCAATGAGACGATAGATTTCCCCTGTCGCTTCAGCTCCTTGGCCCGACCGGTAACTTTTAGCGTTGCAGATGGCTGTAAATTTTGTGCGCGATTTGAAATCATAATTTAGAGAATGGTGTAGGAGTGAGTTTCAGAACGATAAAAATATAAAGGCTGAAAGAAAGAAAAGTAGATTATTTTTCGGTTCTAATAAACTTGTCCAAAGTTAAAATGGTGCGCCTGTCATAAAACGGGGCCTTAGTAACTTTGGGCAAGTTAGTTCAGGTGGTGCGCCATCAATAAAATGGGGCCTTAGTAACTTTGGACAAGTTTAAAACAGTTTCTATCCCTTATCCTTAAACTTTTCTTTAAGAGCCATGGCTACATTTTCGGGGACAAAAGAGCTAAGGTCGCCGCCCCAGTATGCTACTTCCTTTACAATAGAAGCGGAGATGAACGTGAATTCTTCATCCGGCATCAGGAAAACGGTATCCACATTGGGAGCGAGGCGCTTGTTGGTGAGGGCCATCCGGAATTCGTATTCGAAATCAGAAATCTGACGAACACCGCGAACCAGTGTATCTGCATTCATTTTTTGGGCATGATCAACCAGCAATCCCGTAAACTGATTTACCTCTACCTTTTTTGCCCACACTTTATTGGCTATACACGCCTTAATGAGATTGACCCGTTCATCCCCTGAAAAAACGGCTTTCTTTTCTTTGTTAACGGCAACGGTTACGATCACATGATCAAACAGGTTGGTTGCACGTTCCAGAATGTCGAGGTGGCCATTGGTGATGGGATCAAACGACCCGGGATATAAAGCGATTGTTTTCATAGGGTGAATTTATTCCGAATCTACCGGATGCTTTTGAAAGATGCTAACGATGGTTCGGCCATAGGCCTTTGAAAAAGTGCACTTGGGGTGATCGGTGAAATCCTTGTATTTGTCGTGCTCCAGGATAAGCCAGCCTTCATCCGTTAACCAATTTTCTTCAAAAACCTGGTCGATAAGTTCATCCATAAAGGGATAGTCATAAGGCGGATCACAAAAAATAAAGTGATAGGGAATAGCCATGCCATTCAGAAAGCGTTGAGCATCGGAACACACAATCCGCATTTGGTCATCAATGCCAAACTCGGCCGCCGTCTTTTCAATTTGCTTCACGTTCTGGGCATCCAGTTCAACAGAAGTTACATGCCGTGCGCCACGGGAAATAGCTTCAAAGCCAAGGTTACCCGAGCCGGCAAAGAGATCCAGAATCTGGGTTCCTTCCATAAAAACACGAGCTTCAATCAGGTTGAAGATGCTTTCTTTGGTGCGATCGGTGGTAGGGCGGACATCCAGTCCTTTCGGAATGTTGAAATGTCGGCCTTTCAGTTTTCCGGTAATTATCCGCATGGGATGTTTGGAGTTTTACATTAGAAATTAGGAATCGAAAACCATCCATAAAGATATTCATAATCTCGCAATTCTCCCGAACGTGTCAGGGTTTAATCAGAAATCACAAACATGTAATTTTTCACGCAAACAACGCTATGGATGCGCAGAGCTCGCAAAGTTACATACTCTTAGCGTACTCTGCGACTTCTTTGCGCTAATAGATACGGGTCAGATATTTAAAAATCGAGGCTTAATAGAATGGCAGGGAAAGCAGCGGCGAGGTCAAAGCCATAGGTTTTTTCTTCTGCTTTCACCCCGATGGTTTCCAGGGAATTGAGTTTAGTGATCTCGGCTGAATCATCCCAAAAACCTTGGAGAGCCTGCTCTATTTCGTGACAGTTGTGTCCAAAAAGATAGATGGTTTCATGAATACCGCGCATCCAACTGGAGTTCTTGGCGTGTTGCAGCCAGTGGTAAGGCAGGTCTTCGGGTTGATCGAAAGAGATGTAAGTAGCAGCTCTGAATTTCCCGAGTAAAAAAGAGGTGATGGAAATAATGTTCTCATGGCACCCAATCATTAAAAAAGAACCGCCCGGTTTTGCAAAGGCGGACCACTTCTGGGCCATTTCGAAATCACTGCTGAAGTCGGTAGTGGCAACCTGGGTGGTGAGTTCATCAAAGCCGGACATTAAATTGCGCCGACGAATCGATAGAAACTTGTACTCATTATTATGAACAGTATGCCAGGTGGGTTCAATGTGTTCGCGTTCTACCCCTTTCATTAAAATAGCAAGGTGATCTTCGCGCTCGTCGGCATTGTCATAAACAACTTTTGGGAATACGGTCCAACATTCGTGAGCGGGGTGGGTGAGGGCACGCACCGACTTTATGTTGTGATTGGTGCGAAACCGCTCGAAGGTGGAAAGAATGTGAGGGAAATGATCTTCGTGCTGACGGGTGATGGCGTCAATCACGTTGAAGTTAAAGTCAAAGGAGCCTATACGAAAAAGGTGCTTGTCGTTTTCCGGATCATTGATCGAGTAGAACAGCCGATCCGAAAAAAAACAAACACCTAAATTTGCAGAAGCGTCATCCATTAATTCCAGTTTGGAGCATTACGCATCGTCGTACGTTCGAGACTACCAACGGCATCATCAGATCCCGGATCTTCAAGCAGATAAATCTGTGGTCTGAGCGTATCGTTCAGTGTGTATTCCCATTTTGGGAATGGAGAACGTGGAGAATACACCAGGGAATCGGGGTTATAAATCTCGAAAGTAGTGCCAAACAAGGAATCACCCATTGCGATCATTAATGAATCGGTTTTGAGGAATTTCACAAGGCTGTCGAGTCCACCATCGGTTGGAGGGAAGGTCTCGTTTCGGGTTTGATACTGGATGAGTGCATCTTTGGTATCAAGAAGGCGCTGCCGGACTTTCTCTTCCAAAGCCTCTCGCTCTTTCACCTCTTGATAGGGGGTTACCAGAGAATCATACAAATAGTACGTAAGACCAAGGATGATTACTCCGAATACAATTGTCAAAATTTTATTACGCGATTCAATGTCCATGTGAAAAGCAAATGAGTTAATTAATTAAGTTTATCCCAAGAAATTTCGGAAAAAGAAAATACACGCACACCCATAGATATGCAACTTTATAGCCGATTGAAAAATATGAATTCATAATTCTTTTTCAGCCCTTATTTTCAGGCTGCTGTTATTAATCTCTAAAGCACCGTTTATTTGAACCGGAAAATACTCCGTCTTGCCATTCCAAACATCATCAGTAATCTGTCGGTACCCCTGCTTGGGGCCATTGATACGGCAGTTGTAGGGCGCTTGGAGCACGTTTATTACCTGGGGGCCATAGCGGTAGGGAGTATCATATTTGATTTTATTTTTTGGGGATTCGGCTTTTTACGGATGGGAACAACCGGCATGGTTGCGCAAGCATATGGTGCTCAGGAAGAGCGAAAAACCCGCATTATCTTGTTTCGGGTTTTATTGGTTGCTGCCGCCAGCAGTTTGTTAATCCTTCTCATCCAGTACCCACTGATCGAAGTTTCGCTGTACCTGGTGAATGCCTCTCCCGAAGTGGAGGAATATACCCGCCTGTACTATCACATCCGCATTTTTGCTGCACCGGCCACCCTGGCTTTGTTTGGGTTGAACGGTTGGTTCCTGGGGATGCAGAACTCAACCTACCCGATGATCGTCACCATTTTCTTAAACCTTGTAAATATTGTGCTGAACCTGATTTTTGTGTTCCGGTTCAATATGACAGTGGACGGAGTGGCTACGGGTAGTTTGGTTGCGAGCTTTCTGGCGCTCGGGCTGGCTTTCTTTCTATATAAAAGGAGATATGGCGGTGTTAAACTCAATATTAAATGGGATGAACTTATTGAAGCGGAAGAGCTAAAGAAATTCTTTTCGGTGAACCGGGATATAGTAATCCGGACCTTATGCCTCATTTTTTCCTATGCTTTTTTTACGGCAAAGTCGGCAGCAATGGGTGATGTGGTGCTGGCCGCAAATACGATTCTGCTGCAAATGTGGTACATCAGTTCATACGGAACCGACGGTTTTGCTTACGCAGCTGAGAGTTTGGTTGGTCGGTTTAAGGGAGCAAAAGATGACGACAAGCTAAAGAAAGCGGTAACGGCCAACATGCTTTGGGGATTGGGCCTGGGCCTGCTCGGAACCATCACTTACGCGTTCTTTGATGCTGAAATCATATCTCTTTTTACAGATAAAGAGAATGTAATTAAAGTGGCTATGGGTGTTGTCATCTGGCTGATTGTAGCTCCGGTGGTAAACAGCGTTTGTTTTATTTGGGATGGCGTTTACATAGGAGCGACGGCAACCGGTGCTATGCGCAATTCCATGCTTGTAGCTACGGTACTGGTATTTATCCCGGTATATTTTATAAGTGAACCGTTTGCAGGCATTCATGCGTTATGGATGGCGATGACGGCATTTATGGTAGCGCGCGGTGTGGTGCTGTCTATCTATGCACCGTCCCGAATATTTGGCAAAACGTAATCAAGTGATGAACCTATTCAAGAGAACATCCAAAATCGTACTTAGAGCGATTAATTCATTTATAGAAGACAACTGTTTTCAATACAGTGCAGCGGTTTCCTTTTATACACTTTTTTCTCTTGCTCCCATTGTAATGATAGCCGTTTACATTGCAGGTTTTTTTATTGGTGATGCCAGCGTAATGCGAGAGCTGACGAACTTTCTTGAAGAAAACGTCGGCCAGGCAAGCTCCGAGGCAGTCATGCTTTTGGTTGAAACCATACAAACAGATTCCCGGAATATTCTGTACTTATTTCTCAGTATCGCTTTTCTCATCATTTCTGCCACAACGGTATTCATTCAGTTCAAAGATTCTTTTAACCGGATTTTAAATGTGGTAGCCAAGCCGGAAATCGGGTTTTCAAAAGTATTGATCGACCGGGTCATAGCTTTTGGTATGATTTTGCTTTTGGGAATAGCTATGATCTTTTCATTGATTCTCGACTCAACCCTGGTATGGTTCTTTGAATTCCTGCTTTCCAGTTTTGAGACGGCTCAGCTCTATTTGATTGGGCTCGGAAGCAACCTTCTTACGCTTTTCATGGTCTTTTTTGCGGTGTTGGTTATGTTTTACACCTTGCCGGATGCCAAAGTACGATGGCGACCCTTATTGATAGGAAGCCTGATCACTACGCTGCTTTTGGCGATTGGAAAATTCGGGGTGGGGATGATTATCGGAAACAGCTCTCTGAATCAGCTCTCCGGGGCCTCCTCTTCCATCATTATTTTCATGTTGTGGGTGTACTATTCCAGTATTATTATCTTTTTTGGGATTGAGTTAGTGAAAGCCCTCGCCGAATATGGCGAAGGGGAAATCAAAGCCGGCCGGTTTGCC
This sequence comes from Gracilimonas sediminicola, assembly GCF_024320785.1. Lineage (NCBI taxonomy): Bacteria > Pseudomonadati > Balneolota > Balneolia > Balneolales > Balneolaceae > Gracilimonas > Gracilimonas sediminicola. Next base: position 1,250,593 of record NZ_JANDBC010000001.1, on the reverse strand, counting down.
CGAAAAATAAAGATGGTGGAATTGCCGGGAACAAAGAAGAAGTCCGACAAATTATGAAGCAGATTTTATTAATGAGACATGCTAAGTCGAGCTGGGAAAACCCGGATTTGAAAGACTTTGACCGGCCACTTGCTAAACGGGGACTGAATGACGCTCCCAGAATGGGCAAGTACCTGAAGAAAATTAAGTATAAACCTGCTTTGGTGATTTCGTCGCCGGCTCAACGCGCAAAAGAAACCACGCAGCTGAGTATGGAGGCAGCCAACCTTGATGAACAACAGATCACGTGGAATGACGATCTTTACTTTGGTTCGGTGCGGGATTATCTCGGGGCTATACAATCGGCTTCGGATGAGTTTGAGCGAATTATGCTGGTGGGGCATAATCCTTTAATGGAAAGCACAACCGGAGTTTTGGCAGGCGGTCAGGATAAAACGGCGGTTCGCATGCCAACAGCAGCCATAGTGTGTTTAGAAAGTTTTGCTGATTCCTGGGAAACCATTGCTCCCGGCACCTGTCAGATAAAATGGATGATGATACCCAAGGTGGTTAAAAAGTTATAGAGGTGTTAGAGGCAAGGTTTTAGGTGTTAGGTTTTAGGATAAGCGAATAGGGCAGACAATTAAGCCTTATATAACACAGCGACTGCTTTCAGCCTAAGTTATTTGAATCAACACGAACAACCCTAAAACCTAAAAACTAAAACCTATCCCCAAAACCAGTCCACACTTTTCTGACGAATTGTTATATTAGCCAAGTAAATAAATTCAACCCTCACATCTACAGCAGATGCAATACAAACAAAATTACTTTTACCTTTGCAAAACCCCGTTAAGCGCCGAAGGTCCTGAACATGTTGAGATCATAACCCGCGCCGAAACCAGTGAAGATTTTCCCCGGGTGTTCAAGGAGTATGAAGAATATCGCTCTCACGCTTTTAACGATGATGATATTTATAGTGTAGTTCGTGCCGACGATATTTATGAACTGGTACGAACCGGAACCGAGAATGAAGCTAAAGAATTAGCTTACGAAAAGGCGGAACAGGAAATCATTACCAACCTGCAGCACCGTGTGATGCAGGGCAAAGATGCCAACGCCAAAGGAATACTGAAAGAAGTGTATGGCATAGAAGAATAACAGCATTCTTCATTTAAACAAATTGAATCCCGCATGCTTAACAGTGTGCGGGATTTTTTTGTGATAAATACTCTCGATGAAGCTGATTGTAAATCCTTTTTACTATTCACTTACATTTTGGAACCGTAGCCGCTCAGTTTTGTTTTAATAACTGAATGTTCACGAACAAAATGTTACTCAGATGGATATTGAAACACTTAACGGAGTCGAGAAAATGAAAGTGAACATTGGAATTTCTGAAGACCATCGGGAGAAAATTGCGGCAGGCTTGTCAAAGGTTTTGGCCGATTCTTACTTGCTGTATTTGAAAACACATAACTACCACTGGAATGTAACCGGTGAGCTATTTCACCAGCTGCACGAGCAGTTTGAAGAGCAGTATTCCGAGCTCGCGGAAGCTATTGACGAGATTGCCGAACGCATCAGGGCGTTAGGCTTCAGAGCTCCGGGTACTTTTAAGGAGTTCAACGAAATTGCTTCTATAGGGGAAGATACCGATCGGCCGAAAGCACTCGATATGGTAAAAAGACTGACAGAAGCGAACGAGCAGGTTATCAGAACTGCACGAGAGGCCCTGGAGCCCGCAAAAGCAGCTGACGACGAAGCCACTATTGATCTATTGACAGAGCGGCTGACCGTTCATTCAAAAACCGCATGGATGTTAAGAAGTCATTTAGAAGAATAAAGCAGTTATCCTGCACCACGAATTTTAACTAAATAAACAGGAGAGATCCCATGAATGATTTAACCATTAAAGGAACATGGAACGAAGTAAAAGGAAAATTAAAGCAGAAGTATTCAGAGCTGACGGATGATGATCTCGCTTTTACCGAGGGTAAAGAAGATGAGCTTTTGGGCCGTCTTCAAGGCAAACTTGGTAAAACGAAAGACGAGATCAAGAAAGAAATAGCAGAGCTCTGAAAAGAATCGCATAGTAGCTTGAAGGGAAGGTTAACGCCTTCCCTTTTTTATATGTATATCAGAACCTGACAGTGAATGAATTTTTAAGGATATTCACTTTAACAATATTAAAGATCATAAAAAGACGCATGGACAATTTTAACATTACCACAGAAGACATCATGAATTTCGTGACCACTTTCGGTCCAAAGTTGCTTGCCGCGGTTGCGACACTGGTGATCGGGCTATGGATAGTGAAGTTTATTGTGAAAGGGGCCACCAAAGTGCTGAATCGCAGCAGCGTGGATGAGGCCCTGGTTTCTTTTTTGCGAAGCCTTATTTCCATGTTGCTCAAAGTCATGGTTTATATCTCCGCACTGGGTATGCTGGGCATAGAAATGACGTCCTTTATTGCTGTATTGGGTGCGGCCGGTTTAGCGGTGGGCTTGGCACTACAGGGCAGTTTATCGAATTTCGCAGGTGGAGTGTTGATCTTGTTCTTTAAGCCATTTAAAGTGGGCGATTTTATTGAAAGAGGAAGCGAGTCGGGGACTGTTGAAAAGATTGATATTCTGCATACGCACCTTCAAACGTCTAATAATCAGCTTATTATAATCCCGAACGGTCAGCTGGCAAACTCGCCGGTCATCAATTATTCAGCAAAAGAGACCCGCCGCGCTGTCTTTCCGATTGGAATTAGTTACAATTCAGATGTGAAAAAAGCACGTGAAGTTATTTTGCGGGTGCTGAATGAAGATGAGCGAATTTTGCAAGACCCGGCCCCGGTTGTTGTACTCACAAACCTTGGAGACAGTTCGCTGGATTTATCTGCCCGCGCATGGACTAAAACCGAAAATTTTTGGGGCTTTTTCTGGGATAATCTCGAAAAAATAAAAGAAGAGTTAGATAAAGAAGGCATCGAAATGCCATTCCCACAGCGCGATATTCACGTATTCCAGGAAAAGGAATGATTGTCGAATGATCGATTTTTGATTACAGATTTTAGAATTTAATCTGTAAGGATAACAGTTTTAGTTGCTCTTACTTCTAAACAAGTAAGCACGCTGACTATGAAAAGAATAGAACTTGAAGAACGCCTAATCGATTTCTCTGTAACCATTATCCGACTTATTAAGAATCTTCCTGTAAATCAGGTTAATAAGCACTTATCGGGTCAACTATTACGCTCAGCTACTTCTCCTGCCCTTAATTATGGTGAAGCACAAAGTGCAGAGTCAATAAGAGATTTTATACACAAACTGCAGATTGTATTAAAGGAGCTTAGGGAGTCATTCGTCATTCTCAAAATTATTGACAGGGCGGATTTATATAGTAATAAGTCGGAATTGGATATAGCCATCAACGAGTGTAATGAACTTATTTCAATTTTTGTGAAAAGCGTTCAAACTGCACATAAAAGAAAAAGGTAAACTTTTTTTCTTGAGTTAAGGCAGAAATACTTCAAAAATCGAAAATCGGTCTTTCGATCATTCGCAAATCATCAACTCTGCAAAAGGCATCAATCATTTTCGTTTATTCAAAGTTTTCCTGCTTATCTGTTTGATCTGAAATACTTTGCCGGACTTTTGCTTTATATTGCCAAAGATTAGGCAGATATATTATCTTAACTAATCTAAGCAAGAAGGCTACGAGCCGTTAATCAAAAGACCTACGAGGAAAGGAAGGTTACTGTGGAGAACCTGGAGCAACAAAACGCAAACTCTGAAAAAGAGACCGACAAAGACGAATTTGAAAACAGCACTGAAGAAGCTACTTCCAAAGAAGAAACTTCAGTTGATAATGAGGAGCAGGCTGCGGCTCCAAAAGAAGAAGTAGCAGAGCCGGAAGAAAAGCCGGAGAATACAGCCGAAGAAGAAGCGCCTACCGAAGATTTAGAGACCGGTGATGAAGCTGCGGAAACGGGTGAACCGGAATCAGAAGCTGAGCCGGTTTCGGAGGATGAAGTTGAGGTTGCTGAGGAAGATGAAGCAGAGACAGAAGAAGTAGCTGAGGAAGAAAGTGAAGAGTCTGCTGAGCATGCCGAGTCGTTTTATGCTGAGATTGTAGAGCGGGCTAAAGAACTGGTGGTACAGACAGACTGGGCCTTCGTTACCACAGAATTGGCTAATCTCGCCCAGAATGTTACGGAAGGACCTGAATCCACCAGTGAAAAGGCCAGTCAGCTAATTGATGAATTTCAGGAGCTGCGCGATAACTTTGAGCAGAAGAAAAAAGAGCATTACGAAGAGCTGAACCGCAAGAAAGAAGAGAATCTTGCTAAGAAGAAAGAGCTGCTTAAATCCCTGTCCGACATTGTAAATGAGGAAAACTGGACGGCAACCAAAGAGGTTGGCAAAATTAAAGGACAGTGGGAAAACATTAAGCTGCTGCCACAAGGCGAAGCCGAAGCTTTAGACAAGAGCTTTAAAGAATTGATGGACGAGTTTGAAGATCATAAAGTAGATCGCCTCGTTAAGAAACTTCAGAAAGAAGAAGAGAATTTAGAGCTGAAGCTGCTTCTTCTTGATAAAATGGAGGCGCTCACTCAAAAGCTCAATGAGAATACTCCTGACTTTGAAGAATTAGAAGATCAGTTTAATAAGTTGATATCCCAATGGAGAAAGGTGGGGCGTGTGCCATCCGAAAAAAATCAGCCGCTCTGGGATCGGTTCAACGCTGTACAGGATACATTCAACGAAGTTCGGTTCAAAGTTGATAAAGAATACCGTGAGCAGATTGAGAGAGCCCTTTCCAAGAAAAAGAAATTGGTGAAAGAAGCCGAAGCGTTGGTTGATCAGGAAAATATTGCAAAAGCGGCCCGTAAGGTGAATAAACTTCACAAAGCCTGGAAAAACGCCGGTAACCTCCCGCAGAAAGATGAAAATGAGATGTGGGATCTGTTTAAAGCAGCCACCGACAAATTCAATGAGATGAAGTCGGATAACATTGATAAGCTGCGTGAACAGGAAGAGGCCAATCTCGAGAAGAAATACGAACTGATTAAAGAAGCGGAAGAAGCCAAAGATACCGACGACTTTGATGCCGGCCACCAAAAAATGCAAAGTCTGATGAGCCGGTGGAAGAAAATTGGTCCGGTTCCCAGAAAACAATCGTCCAAAATCTGGAAGAAGTTTAAAGGCGCGATGGATGTGTTTTATGATCGCCGCCGGGAAGCCTTCAAAGGAGAGCGAAAAGACCAGAAAGAAAACCTGGAGAAAAAACAGGAAATCCTTGAAAAGCTGAAAGAGTTAGGCAAGCACGACGATCCTGCGCTGGCTGTTCAGGAAGCCAAGAAGTTGCAGCAGGACTTTAAAGATATTGGCTACGTTCCCATCAAGATGAAGAACAAGATCTGGAAGCAGTATCGGGAAGCGTGCGATGTAATTTATGATCGCTATCGCGCGCTGGGGTCCGACCTTGGAATGGAGAAAAAACTGGCTAATCAGGGAATAGATCCGGATACCCGAAAAGACATTATCAAGCTCCAGAAAGAGCGGGACAAGCTCAAAAAAGATGTTTCTAAACTGGAAAGTGAAATGATCCAGTACCAGGAAGCTAAAACTTACTTCAAGCCTACCAATCGGGGAAATGCCTTGAAGGATGAGCTTCAGGAAAAAATTGATAAAGCCGAAAATTCAATCGCTGAGAAAGAAGAACGCCTGAAAGAAATCAATAAAGAAATCGATCAGCTTAAACGAACCGGAGACAGCGACGAAGAAGAATAACATGCGCTTTCCGTTTGTTTAATATTTTTATACAATGATGGGCGTTGGAATCTAACCGATTACCCCACATTCATTTAGTTATAGAAAATATTAACAGGGAAGAAAATACCGTTCGATTTACACATATTAAGGGGTGCACGATTGAACATGTCATAGATAGGTAAGCAGAGGTGTATAAGTAATTTGAAAGGATCAATACATATAAAATTTTGGGGTGTCCGGGGTTCTACACCTTGCGCAAACAGTGAAAACATGCGTTACGGGGGTAACACAACGTGTGTGCAAATTCAGATCAAAGGTGATGATGAGCTGCTGATTTTAGATTCCGGAACCGGATTTCGAAACCTTGGAAACGAGTTGCAGGGCCGGGGTTCTTCGCTGCGCGGGCGGGTATTTATAACACACCCCCACTGGGATCACCTGCAAGGTTTTCCTTTCTTCAAACCCTTTTATAACGGGGATAACTGGTTTCGGATTTACCTGCCGCCACAGGGCGAAATTGGATGTAAAGAAATTCTGCAAGGCCATATGTCCAGCACCTTTTTCCCGGTATCCATAGATATGCTGGAAGCCGATTTAGATTGTGAAACCTTTCAGCCCGGAAAAAGAGATTTTGACGGGTACTCGGTTGAGTATATGTGGGCAACTCATACGGTTCCTACAGCTATGTATAAGATCAGGATTAAGGACAAAGCCATCATCTTTGCCCCTGATAATGAATTGATGGATGACGATACCGATAAAAGCCGGCAATTCAGAGAAGAGTTTAAAGAATTTATTCGCGGAGCAGATGTGCTTATCCACGATGCCCAGTATTCGAAAAAACTATATAAGCAGCGCATTGGCTGGGGGCACTCCTCGTGGGAAACTGTTACGGAACTGGCTAAGGAAGTAAATGTTAAAAGACTATTTTTAACACACCATGACCCGGATAACAGTGATGATGTTCTGGGAAAAAGAGAAGAGTTAATTCAGGATATTTACGGTTCTTCTTTTGAAAGGGTTTGTCTGGCCAAAGAAGGGCAGGAAATTACCCTGCCCTCTGGTTAAGCCAGTTAAGATTTAAGGTAAGCTACTCGTTAGAAGTAATAGCGGATGCCGATGGCTCCGTTAGCATCAAAGTCGGTGCTGGGAGCTAAATCCAGAATAGGAACCGCTTCAACAAATAAGTCAATAGGTGCATCTTCGACCAGGTAATTCAGTCCCAGGGGAACGCGAATACCAATAGCCGCTTCATCTGCTAAAACCAGTCGGGCACCTACTCCATAATAAAAAGCCAGTCTGCCTTGCTCTACTCCACTTAGCCAGGAATGCTGCAGATAGTCACCGTGCAGGTGAATGGCATCATACCGGCCAAACGACCAGGCGGCACCAAAGCCAAAAGCAGACTTGGAATTATTCCATGCCTTTATGGAGATACCGGTTGGCTCTCCCAGCATTACACCCAGCCCCAGATTTCCGCCTTCACCGTTTGCTTGGGCTTGGGCAGTATTTGGCAGAGTAATAGCTACTCCGAAAATTATAGTTAGGATAGAAAGTAGTTTCTTGATGTTCATATTTGGTTGATTATTTATGTTTACTACCTCTTTAAATATAAATTAGGTCGAAATTGTTTCAATTTTAGCATAATAAATCATTTCTTGGGGCCAATTCAGCTAAATCAATCCTCCTACCTATTTATTTCGTAAGAATAACTAAGCTGATTCACTCAGATCAATACTATTAATAACAAAAAAACCACTATGGATAATCCTTATTACAAAGCAGAAGACCTGAAAAAGTTTGGCGATATCACAGAATTCCAGGAAAAGCTGGGGAATAAATTTTTTGAATACTACGGTGAAGTTTTTGAAGAAGGCGCTCTGTCAAAAAGAGAAAAAGCCCTGATTGCACTTGCCGTAGCCCACACGGTTCAATGCCCATATTGCATTGATGCCTACACTACCGACAGCCTCGAAAAAGGAGCCAGTGAAGAGCAGATGATGGAAGCTGTACACGTTGCTGCAGCCATACGCGGAGGTTCATCGCTGGTTCATGGCGTGCAAATGATGAATAAGGTGAAAGACCTTTCCATGTAATTTTATTTAGCAAAATTAGAATGATTCAGCCCATTTTCCTCCGGGCTGATGCCCCATATTATATTATAACAGAAGGAAGTTTTATGAAAAGCTTATTGGCAGAATCTCATGAGTTGGCCAAGCCCAGCGTTCAGCTCGATATCATTAATAATCACAACGAAAAGATTAAATCTCTGCCGAAGTTCAGGGATAAAATTGATCCGATTGGGTTATTCCCGCTGAAGCCTACAGGGATCGATATTTTTCAGATGAATGTGGGCTACATGTGTAACATGACCTGCAAGCATTGCCATGTGGATGCCGGACCCGACCGACAGGAAATCATGACGAAGGAGACCTTTGAGCATTGTCTTGAAGCGCTGAAGGGAACCGATATTGATACGGTGGACCTTACGGGTGGCGCCCCGGAAATGAACCCGCATTTTCGGTGGTTTGTGGAGGAAGTTTCAAAGCTGGGGAAACATGTTATTGTAAGATCTAATCTTACCATCCTCACTACCAATAAATTCAGCGACCTCCCCGGGTTTTTTAAAGAGCATGGTGTGGAAGTCACCTGTTCGCTCCCTTTCTACAGTAAATCACGAACTGATCGCCAGCGGGGAGAAGGCACGTACGATAAGTCTATCAAGGCGTTGAAAAGGCTGAATGAAATCGGTTACGGAGACGAAGATACCGGGTTAATGTTGAACCTGGTTTATAATCCGGTGGGGGCTTTTTTGCCGGGAGATCAGGAAGAAATTAAACAGGAGTTTAAGAAAGAGCTTAAGAGAAAGCATGACATCGTATTTAATGACCTGTTTACGATTACCAATTTACCCATCAGTCGTTTCCTCAATTTTCTGCTGATGTCAGGTAACCTGGAAGAGTACATGGAAAAGCTGATTGAGTCATTCAATCCGGCAGCTGCAGCCGGGGTGATGTGCCGCAATACCATTTCCATTGGCTGGGACGGCCGCCTGTTTGATTGCGATTTCAATCAAATGCTGGATATGGAAACCCATGAAGACAGTGTTCAACACATCAAGGACTTTGACCTTGAATCGTTAAATAACAGGGAAATAAAGATCAATCAGCACTGTTTTGGATGCACAGCCGGAGCAGGCAGCAGCTGTGGGGGCGCTACTACTTGAACACCCAACAAGGAACATTGAACAAGGAAGGAAGAACGAGGGAAAAGCTGATCATCTTCGTGAAGAATGAGGAGGCCGGGAAAACAAAAACCCGGCTGGCAGCTACAATCGGAGATGAGCAGGCACTTGAGGTATATCAGAAATTGCTGGGCTGGACCTTTGAGCAAACCCGTAATTTAGAAGTGGCCAAAGAAGTATGGTATTCCCGGTTCATCGCGGAAAAGGACATTTGGGAAGGTGGTGATTTTACAAAGCAGCTTCAGTCAGGGGAAAACCTGGGAAAGAGAATGTCGAATGCTTTTCAGCAATCTTTTTTAGATGAGTCTTTCCAAAAAGTGGTGATTATTGGCAGTGATTGTGCAGAGCTTACTTCTGATATTATTCAGCAGGCCTTTCAGGAGCTGGAGGAGCATGAATTTGTAGTCGGTCCGGCAGAAGACGGGGGCTACTACCTGTTAGGTATGCGAAGCTACCACCCGGAAGTTTTTGAAGAAATCGAATGGAGTACGGGCTCTGTATTTCAAAAAACAGTTGAAAAAATTCGGGATATTGGGTTAAATCACACCACGCTGAAAGAATTAAACGATGTAGATACCATCGAAGACTGGAATAGAGTGAAGTCCGGTTTGTAAGTATCCGGTCCAAAAAGAGTATAGAGTAAATGATCAGCATAATTATTCCGGCTTTTAATGAAGAGGCCAAGATTGGCGAGCTGCTTTCTTTTTTGAAGAAACACAGTGAGGGGCAGGAGTCGGAAATTCTTGTGGTGGATGGAGGCAGTTCGGACAACACGGTTAAAGTGGCAGAAGAAAAGGGAGCAAAAGTATTGAAAAGCCCCTTAAGAGGTCGGGCAAATCAAATGAATTTTGGGGCTGAAAAGGCCCGGGGGGAGTGGTTGTATTTCCTTCATGCAGACACTACCCCACCTCCGACATTTATTGCCGATATCACAAAAAAAATACAAGCCGGATTTGATTGCGGTTGCTTCCGCCTGGCCTTTGATGACCGCCACCCGGCGCTGAGAATTTACAGTTGGTTTACCCGCTTCGACCTCAACTTTTTCAGGTTCGGTGATCAGAGTCTGTTTGTCAGAAAAGCGCTTTTCTCAAGAATAGGAGGGTTTGATCATAAACTGCTGGTTATGGAAGATCAGGAGATCGTGAGCCGGCTTAAGACTCGCGCACAATTTGTGATCATTAAAAAGCCGGTTGTTACCTCGGCAAGGAAATATCAACGGTTTGGGGTTTTCAGATTACAGTTCATTTTTGCTATTATAGTGATCCTCTTTTATTTAAAGATCAGCCAAGAGGTAATAGCACACTTTTATAAATCGTTTATGGTGGGCTCGTCATATTAAGTTAGTGTTAAAAGCTTGGGTAACCACAGAGGTTGGCCCCCATTATCGCTATATTTACCGGCCCCAAATAAAACCCCGTTAGTAATCTATATGAGAATTATCCGAGCAGGATTAACCGCTTTTTTCCTAACTTTATTTGCCGCAAATCTTTACGCGCAGGCATCATTCGAAAGAGCCGAAACCAATGTTGGGACTATCGGCCTGTCCATCACAAATTACGGAACCATTGGAAAGCCGGATGTGCGCAACAACCCTGAAGGAGGCTTCAGTATGCGCTACCCAAGCGATTCCCAAATTGAGCATTTGTTTGAAGCCGGGATTTGGATAGGTGCCCTTTACAACAATTCTCAGTTGCGGGTTTCAACTTCTTCTATAACCACATCAGGTGGCTATTCTAGGGGTGGTGCAGGATTTGAGTTCACGGCCGATAACATCATTCTCAGAAGAAGTTCTAATCCCGACGATGAGTTTTTCTCTGCACAATCGGTGGGAGAGCAAGATATAATAACAGAATTTTCAGATCGACGAAGAGACATTCAGGGAACTCCCATTAGCGGTCATGACACCCCTCTGTATGCAGATGTCAGAATGGAAAGTTACAATTGGGGCTTCCCATTCACGGAAAACTTCTCCATTCTCAAATACGAAATTACCAACAACAGCGATCAATATGCAGGTGCTGCAACCTGGGACAGCGTATTTGTTGGGATGTATGCTGATTTAGTGGTTCGGGATATTACCACCAACGAAACCGGTGGAGCTTTCTTCAACAAAAATGGGATCGGATATCTGGATTCGCTGTACACCACATATGCTTTTGATGCAGGGTCGCCTGCCGGAGAACCTGCGATTAATACCTATGGGGCTATTACATTGATTGGGGCTGAGTACAGGGATCAGTTTTATCACCCTAAAAATGCAGATTACCTGCAGCAGCAAGGGCTAAATGTTCCTCAGGTAGGGCCAAGCTATTGGCTTTTTAGTGCAGGTACCGGAGTATTTGATGCTCCATCTAATGATATTGACCGATTTACACGAATGGCCGAGCAATTTCCTATAGATTCCACTAATGCTCAGGGTGAAACCTATCGGGAAGCTTTAAGAACAGACGGTCAGGATGCGGCAGGTAACTATATCTCATTTCTTTCCATGGGGCCATTTCCGGTGGTTGAACCCGGAGAAACCATAACGGTGTACTTCGTTTATTCAGCGGCCAGAAAGCCGGAGGAATTTCAGGGGACCATTCAGAGTATTAAAGAAATTGATACTGAAGACTCGCGTGCCATCTTAACTCAGACTATTAATTCTGCAAACAGAGTTTTTCAGGGAGAAGATGTGAACGATAATGGGGTTCTGGATCCGGGTGAGGATACAGACGGCGACGGGCAGCTTACCCGATATTTATTCCCTACTCCTCCCGATAACCCCAAAGTTCGAATTCAACTTGAAGAAGGAAAAGCATCTATTTACTGGGACAGAACAGCTGAGTTTTCTGTAGATAGAGTTTCAGGAGAGATGGACTTTGAAGGATACAGAATTTACAGTTCTCAGCTTGGTGATGGGCAGGGTGTGGATCCGAAATTAATCCGCGAATTTGACAAGCCGGCCAACCAAATCGCATTCGATACCGGGTTTGAAGAAGTGGAGCTGGATGACCCGGTTACTTTTGAGGACGATACTACAGAATATTGGTATCGCTATGAACTTGATGGGCTGTTGAGCGGTTGGCAATATGAGATTTCAGTTACAGCTTTTGATGGAGGAAGTGAGACTTTTGATATCGGAAGTTTGGAAAGTTCGACAAGTTCAAATTCGGTTCGAATATTTCCCGGTACGCCTGTTAATGAAAACTTTGGAAGTAATGCCAAAGAATATAAGGTAGGCGTATATCCTAACCCTTATCGAATTAAAGCGGCTTGGGATGGCTCTAATGAAGATACTCGTAAGCTTTATTTTTACAATTTGCCGGCGCGGGCAGAAGTTCGTGTTTACACTGTAGCCGGAGACATTGTCGCTGAATTAGAGCATAACTCAGCGACTTACAACGGAGATATTTCTTGGTTCAACAACTTTAGTGATGACCCAAGAGTAATGGCCGGGGGAGAACATGCATGGGACTTGCAATCCGATGCCAATCAAATCTTATCGACGGGTTTATACCTGTTTTCCGTTAAAGATTTGGATTCTGGAGAAGTACAAACGGGTAAGCTACTTATTATCAAATAATCAAAAGACAGAGGATCAACTATGATTAATGCTACAAAAAAAGGAGTGAAAGGAGCCGCCTTGTTTGTGCTTACTTTTCTCTTCAGTTATGGTGCAGTTCATGCACAGAGCAACTTGTTTTTCTCGGAATACATTGAAGGTTCGAGTAACAACAAAGCCTGGGAGATTTATAACCCAAACAGTACCCCAGTAAATCTTGACGACTACCAGGTTGCACAGTCTTCAAACGGAGACGGATGGGAGTTTTACCATACTTTCCCAACCGGAGCTTCAATTTCGGGTTATGGAACCTATGTAATCACTACCGACCAGGTAAGCTCATCACTTTATAACACAGACTTTGCTGATGAAACATTAAGTTGGCCAAGTATGACCCATCACAATGGAAATGATGCGCGGGCACTTATTCATATATCAGGAACGGATACTACTTTTTTAGATGTATTTGGAGATCCAAACTCTGATGCTAATTGGGCAGTTGGAGATTCTGTTGAAGCTACTAAAGATCATACTTTAGTTCGAAAGCCTAATGTTTCAACCGGAAATACTACTGCTCTGGGTTCTTTTGGAACTGATGACGCTTCTTCAGAATGGATAGTTTATCCTCAAAATGATTTTGGCGGACTAGGTGCACACAGAGACTATAATGCGCCAATTACCGTTCGCGACCTGAATACTTACCAGGGCGTTTCTGAGTTTTCAGAGGCGGCTATAGAAGATCACCCACTTGCAGACAGTACGGTTACATTAACAGTGGTAATTACCTCGTATCCAAAGAGTTCAGGGTTGTCAAATCCTGATGATACCAATGATGATGGTACCATTGATGAGATATCACGTATCCATGTTTTTGTAACGGATACCAATGCAGTGACTATGGGCCGTCAGGGAATGTCTATTCAGCTGGTTGAGTCTGATTACACTCTTCTTGATGGATTTACCAGAGGAGATGTTGTTACTCTGGAAGCCGAGTTAGGTTTCTTTGGTGGTACATCTCAGGTTGCTGTCGAGTCTGTAAACCGACTGGGTAACGTAAACCAGGAATTCCCTGAATATGCAAGTCTACTTGACCCATGGGAAGTTGATCTGACTGATATAAACAGTTTTGAAGATGGTGAGCTTACCATGCGCTTTAGTAACTATAATGTATATAACGGAGCGTATGTTAAAATTAATTCTGCTACCGTAAGTAACGTAGCACAGGGAAATCGTGTTGACTGGGCTGTAAACAAAGACGGATCCAGAATTTATGTATACGATACATCTCTGAGATACAGAAACGACCATGCTATTGGCGCTGAAGGATATCTGCCATCCTATAACGCTCGTAGAATAGACCCTAACCAGGACGGACCATTTGAAGCACCTGCTTCAGGAGCCAATGTGGACATCAGTGGTTTCATTAACTATGTGGGAGACGATCCCGATGCTTTGGTACCAAGCGGAAACGGCGCTTTCAGCATTAACCCATTTGAAGATGGTGTTGTATGGTTAAATGGTGAAAGAAATGTAGACGGTGTGGATGGTTTTGAATGGCCAAATGACCTTGTTGTAAACGGTCTTCCTCCTGTAATTTCTAATGTTTCACTTTCAGACTCCTCAGTAACTTCTAGTGATGCGGTGGTTGTTACTGCAAGTGCAGAAGCTGTTGACGGTGCTTCTTTGACAAGCGTAAGTTTAATTTACACTTCGCCGGATACAACTGACACACTGACTATGTCAAATACTACCGGGAATGAGTTTTCTGCTACACTCCCAACATTTGATAACTTTACACCAGTGTCATTTTACATCGAAGCGTCTGATGACAACGGCCTGACTGGTAGAGCTCCATTTTCCGGAGGTTTCAGTTTCTTCGTTGCTGACAATCCTATTTCAGAGATTTCAATATTACAGGAAACAGGAGATGGGCAGCCAGGATCAAGTCCTCTGCTTGGAGCAGGTACTATTCCTGTAAATATTACGGCTACAGTAGTGTCCAGTGCAGGTGAAAGTGGTTTTATTACCATTCAGGATGCTGCCGCCGCATGGTCTGGTATTTATGTTGAAGAAGACAGCGAAACCGAAAGCCTGAATATTGGTGATGAAATCAATGTTACAGAGCTAACCATCTCTGAGGAGTTTGGTGTTACCTTTGCGACACTTGATGCCTTCACGGTTGAATCTTCAGGTAACTCTGTGGCTAATTTAGCGGTTGAGCTGAATACTCAGGACATCACAGGATCTGCTACTGCTTATGAAGAGTACGAAGGTGTTTTCCTGACCTTTAACGATGTAAAAGTAACAACCAACCAGGCAGACGGTTCCAGTGACTTCGGTGAGTGGGAATTTGGTTCCACCCAGGGTGGTGGTGCGGCTGATACACTTGAGGCCGGAGAAGGTCTGCGTGTTGACGATGCATTTACTATCAATTATGGCTCTGACTTAAACGACCATGTTAAAGTTGGTGCAGACATGGAGTCTCTGTCAGGTGTTCTTTACTATTCTTTCGGTAACCCGAAAATGATTCTAAGAACGCTTGATGATGTTGTGGCTGATGACTGGACTCTGCCGGATACTGGTTTTGATCTGGAAACCCCGGCTGACGAAGCTACTGTTGAAGTAACCGGTGATATTACCGTTGAGTGGGAAGCTACATCAGACTTTGACGGCAACGATATCACTTATGAGTGGGTACTATACTCAGCTGATACAGCTAGTGTTGTAACTTCTGTTCCATCAAATGATGATTCAACAGCTTCTGCTGTTACCCTTGATTATGCAACGGTAGACGGCTTATTAGCTTCTGCAGGTCTTGAAGTAGGCGAAAGCGCAGACTTTGTGTGGACTGTTCGTGTAAGCGACGGAGTTGATACTGTAGCTGCAGCTGAAGATTATGATGCAGCGACAAATACTTTCTCTACATTGTACTACAGCCTGACATTAGAGCGCGCAATGGAAACTTCAGGAGAAGTTGAGACAGGGTTGCCTAAGAGCTTTGACCTTAAGCAAAACTATCCGAATCCATTCAACCCAACTACTAATATTACGTTTGACCTTCCAAGAGCAGCAAACGTAAGTCTGACAGTGTATGATATGCTGGGTAGAAAGGTTGCTACATTGGTGAACGAGCGGATGACAGCAGGCACCCACACTGCAGCATTTGATGCTTCCAGACTGGCAAGTGGTATGTATATCTACCGCATCGAAGCCGGTTCTTTCGAAAGCATTAAGAAAATGATGCTGATTAAGTAACAAATTAGGATTTCCCTGGAATGAGGATGGAATATTCCTCATTCCTATTTTTTTAAACCAAATAGTTCAGATGTACAAGTCTTCCATACTAATTTTAGCAGTGCTGTCTTTGGCCATCCTTATTTCAGGGTGTGATGCCGGTTTATCAGGCACCGCTTCGGAAAATCAACCCCCTTCAACAAACCTGACGGTTGAGAGGATAAACAGGGGAGATGACTTCAGGTTATCCAGCCAGATTAACATTTCCTGGTGGGGTAATGACCCGGATGGGTATGTTGTGGGCTATGAGTATGCAATTAACGATACAAGTGAAGGAGCCTGGACTTTTACTGAGCGTTCTGATAGTACATTTATACTGCCCATTACAGAGGGGCAAAGTGTAGATGACGTGCTTTTTAAAGTTAGAGCAGTTGATAATGAAGGTGCAAAAGATCCAGTAGGAGCACGATTGGTATATCCTATTGTGAATTCGAATCCAACAGTGGCTTTTTCAGAAACGGAAACTCCTCCGGATACACTCTTCTCCATCAGTAGTTTTGGGTGGAGATTTAATGACCCGGACGGACTCTTAAATATACGCAGCACTGAAATCGCGATAAACGATACCATTAATGGGTGGACTGAAATTCCGGTGTCACCTGATAATGAAGGGCGCATTTTTATTTCATTGGAAGTTGATAATAGTACGGAAGGGGCAAAAACAGCAGACGTATTTCTTGGCCGGTCATACAGCCGGGCTGTCGATGAATCAGGGGACCCAATTCAAATAACGGGAGTTGAGGTCGGCTCAAATAATACAGCTTATGTTCGATCTATTGATGCGGCGGGTGCTGTAAGTGAGTTAGACAGTGTAAGCTGGTATGTAAAACCTCAGCGATCTAAAGTTCTTTTCCTGAATGACATTGGCTCCGGTGATTACTTGGAAAAACAAGCTGAACACCTTTCATACTTGAATAGCTTTGGGATTGATCCGGATCAATGGTTGATAAACACAGGAACTCCATCTTTAGGTACTATTGAGTTATCCGAACAATTTCCTACAGTAGTGGATCCTACGCTTAGAAAAACACTGGCCAAATGGGATCATATATATTGGGTATCTAATGATATAGATAGAAATATTGTACACGCGTTAGAAATTACAACAGAGTTTTTCGAGCAGGGTGGAAACATGTTTGTGACTATCCCAATGAAAGAGATTGGACAGGATGATGATGTATTTAATTTCATACCCGTAGATTCCATCGGAGATTATAGTTCTGCCAGTTCAAGAAGTACAAATTTTATCATCAATAACAATACAGAGGTTCCCAGCCTGACCGGTGGGCCGTCACTTCTTACGGAAAGAACTCAAACGAGTATCTTTCCACTAAAACCAATACCCGGAGCTACCCTGCTATACCAGACTGATTTTCAAACAACAACGTTGACCGGAAGAATTGAGGATTATACTGAGTTCGAAGGGGTAGGTATTGAAAATCCTGAGGGCAACGTAATCTATTTTGGTATGGATCTAACGTTGTTAAATGGCAACAATAATTTGGCCGATTTTATTGAATATATCTGTATCCAAAGACTGGGTTTCAGCAACTGAGGTTATTATGAAAAGATTTAATCTGATTTTATTACTGTTTACGCTTTTGGGAACGGCTTCGGTGTGGGCTCAAAACACAGGATCTATTTCCGGAACCATAACGGCTGATGAAACTGAAGAACTGCTTATTGGGGTAAATGTCCGAATTGTTGGTACTTCTTTTGGTTCGGCTACCAACCTTGACGGTGAATACGTGATACGAAATATCCGTCCCGGTCAATATAACATCGAAATCACCTATGTGGGTTTTGAGACCGTTTTGCTTACCGGTATTCAGGTTGAGGCTGGCGAAACCACAGAATTAAACTATGCACTGCGTGAGCAAGTTTTAAGTGCCGAAGAAGAAGTAATTGTTGTAGGTGAAGCTCCTATTTTTGATGTGGAAAAATCCTCTACTTCATCCACCATTTCCCGATCGGATATTGAAGCCGCTCCCATCCAGAAAGTAGAGGATGCGGTTGCCCTGCAATCCGGAGTGGTTAAGGATCCAACCGGACTATACATCAAAGGCGGGCGGGCTTACGAAACCGGCTATGTAGTTGATGGTGTTTCTGCTCAAGATCCGCTGGCAGGAACCGGATTTGGATTAGACTTGGGTTCCAACTCATTTAGTAATGTGGAAGTGATAACCGGTGGGGTAGGTGCTGAATATGGTGACGTAACTTCGGGTGTGGTATCGGTTCAAACCCGTGATGGCGGCGACCGCTACGAAGGCAGCTTTTCTCACAAACGGGATAATTTCGGTTCCAATGTAATGTCTCACGAGTCTAACTTTTTTGAAGACGTTTATGAATTAAGCATCGGCGGGCCGGAACCTATCACACAAAAATTATTACCGCTGGCAGGCCTCAATATCCCGGGTGATGTGTATTTCTTCGCCACCGGGCAGTTCGCCACAGCCGATGGTTATACCAAATTATCCGCAGACCAGATCCGTTCATCCATTGTTGACAATGATTTTTGGTCGCCCAGACAAGGCAACCGGTGGAACGGGATGATGAAACTGACCTACAACATCAAGCCGGGGATGCGCTTGCAGGGCGCTTACCAGCGATCGTTGACCATCAACCAGAATACGCGGATGCTTCAGATTACCGGCGCTGATACCCAGATTCAGCCCGGCTTCCAGTTTGCTTTCTCAAACGGCTTTCTCGACAACGCAAACACCTACACTCACGACAGCAACCTTTCCTACCTGAAGTGGACACATACCATTTCTCAAACCGCTTTTTACGAAGTGCAGGCAAGTCGGTTGTTTACCCGCTTAAGGGCAGATGCCAATGGTAGAAACTGGAGACCTGAAAATGTGGATGGGGAATTTGATCCGGGCAGTATCAACACCTACCCGGGAGAAGAGTTTCAGGGAACAGACGACTTCACCTATGTGCTTGCCGGTCCGGGTTATATCAATAACGGTGGTATCGCAACACTGTGGCACGATCACTTTGCAGAAGAACTGACGCTGAAGTCAAGCCTCACCAAGTATTTCAATGAGCGTAATAATCAGCTGGTGTTTGGCTTTGAAATGAAATTCAATGACTACCAGTGGATTGACATCACACGCCCATGGATTGGTGCCCCTATCCGGATTGATGAAAACACGGTTTCAGAAACATTCCGTGTAGGTGAAAGCTTTGATGCCTGGAGGGTTAAGCCGACGAGAGGTGCCTTTTTTATAACCGATAAAATCCGTTACAACGGACTGATTGCAAACATCGGCGGGCGTTTTGAATATTGGTCTCCCGGCTCATATGTAGATGAAAGGGTGAAGGAAGCGTTGGATCCAAACACCTATTCCACCATCCCCGAATTTATTGCACAGGACTATCTTGATGAGACCACAGAGATTTTCGGCAATCGGTATAAGTTCATTTTCCTGCCAAAGGTAAACGTTTCTTTCCCGGTGAGAGAAAACCAGGTGTTGTTCTTCAATTATGGTCATTCGGCACGTATCCCTCACCCAAGGTTTGTGTACGCCGGCCTCGATCCCTTTTACCAGGATCAGTCAGATCTTCCCAACCTTGGAAACCCGAACTTAGACCGTGAAATTGATATCTCGTATGAAATCGGTCTTCGGAATCAGATTACAGCAAATGATGCCTTAAATGTATCGGCCTTTTGGAGAGATAAATATGATTTTGTGACTTCTGAGTTAATCACCGTACCGGATATTGATGGCCGACCGACTACCAAGGCATTCCGAATTAACGGTGACTATGCTCGTTCCCGTGGGGTTGAAGTAAGTTACATCAAACGGTATAAGGACTTGCTGCAGGGGCAGGTTTCATTCACCTATTCCCGTGCCGAAGGTTTGAGCTCAACCAACGATGATAACCTGAACGCAATCAATGCCCGACAGAATGTGGGTAATAATATTGAGACCCCGCTGGCCTGGGATCGCCCGTTCGATATAAAAGGAAATATCCGTTTTACTTACGACCGGGATGAACCCCTGTTTGATTTAAATCCACTGAATCAGTTTCAGATGTTTTTGTCTGCCGTGTGGAGAAGTGGTCAGCGTTATACACCCTATGAATTTGTAGGCTTTGAAAGAAACCCGGTAACCGGTGTTCGAGACTGGCGTCCTATATACGAGCGATTGGACGACCCTGCTCAACGATACAGTGAAGTAGGTCCGGCCTGGTTTTACATGGATTTCAACATTAGAAAGTGGTTTGAGGTGAACGACACCCGGATCGCTGCTTTCCTCGAAATCACAAACATTTTAAATAATCAAAGCTCAGTAATTATTAACCCGGTAACCGGCAAAGGATACAAGAATTACCCTTCCGATCAGTCTTCTTTAATTGCTCTGAGAGATAACAGAAGTTACGATGTACCTAATAGTGTAAGAGACCCGCGTTATCTGGATCCTACCGACAATAACCTGCCGGCTTATGAAAATCCGGCGAATTATCTGGAACAGAGACACATCGTATTTGGAGTATCTATAAACTTTTAATTATGAAATTCATTAAAGCATTGATAAAAAGTTGTTTGTTGTTTCTTATCGGAGGGTTGCTTTACAGCCAAAGTGCCTATGCCCAAACCAGCTATGGTGATGACCGGGCAGGGACGGAAGGCTTTCAGTTTGCCAAGATTTCCATAGATGCCAGAAGTGCGGCAATGGGTAATTCAAATATGGCCGATGCCATTGATGGATCAAGCCTGTATTGGAATCCGGCCAATGCATCGGTACTCGGCAGTTCCAATGTGATGCTGAATCACACCCAATATGTTGCCGATATCAACCTTGAGTATTTGAGCTATATTCACAAACTCGGACGTTTTGCCATTGGTGGCAGTATCCAATACCTGAATTCCGGGGAAATTAATGAGACTACCGAATTTGAACCCCTGGGAACTGGCCGAACCTTTAGTACCCATCACATTTCCGCGGGGCTGACCGGTTCGCATCAGATTACGGATCTTTTTAGTTATGGAATTACTCTGAGATACCTGTCCGAAAATTATATTGACATTACCTATCAAACAGGAGCCATCGACTTTGGTTTTCTATACTATGTGGGCGATACCGGCCTTCGGTTTGGGGTGAGCCTGAATAACTTTGGTTTCGAAGCTGCTCCTTCAGGCACAGCTGAATATGAAACCCTCGATGGTATGGTGGAGCAAGAGCCAACCAGCGATTTATCACTGCCTACAAGGTTCAATATCGCGGCAGCTTATAATGTCATCGAAAATGAAAATCACGAGCTTCTGGTAACGGCTCAAATCACTAATCCAAGTGACAACTCTGAGCAGTTAAATGTGGGTGTTGAGTATGGTTTTATCGGCCAGTTTTTTGTGAGAAGCGGATACGAATTCGGTGTTGAAGAAAGAGTTTGGCCAAGCTTCGGGGCCGGCGTTCAGGTCCCATTTATGGAAAAAGTATTAAAAGCAGATTACGGATACACCGTGTTTGAGCGTTTAGGTGGAATTCACAGAATTGGTTTAAGTGTAGCGCTATGAAACAAGCAGTAAACAGAATTTTTATTGGTTCATTAATCCTGACAGCAGGTTTTCTGTATGGATGTGACAACATTTTTGGAGCCAAGGATAACGACACTACAGATGAAATTTTCGAAGAGGGGAGCATTGATCCAACATTGGAAACCGTAGAAGGGTATGCTCCGGTACTTCCTTTCTGGGGTGAATTTGATGCTCCAACCGATGTATTCGTTGGCTTTGATCGTTTTGTATATGTAACGGATGCGCAGGGTGTTCACCTGCTGGACCGGGCCGACCTGAATCCAAGAATCACCATTGAGCTGGACGGAGCCAATGCCGTTACGCAAGATCGGTTGCTAAATATTTATGTATCTGCCCGCATCGATACTGTAATTGAATCGGTTGATCCCAACATAACCTGGAATCTGCCGGCGGTTTACAAAATTAAGAACATGAACGGGACTGGACCTCTCACCTTTGTGGACACTCTTATTTTCCCATTTGATGATGCCAGTTTGAGTACCTCTGCGGCCCAAAATGCCCGCCTCAACCGCGGTTCAAATATCAATTACGAACGCGTTGAAGTTACCGGGGTTTCAGCCATGGCTGATAACTCCATATACATCACTCGAAGAGGTCCTTTTAATGAAACAAATCAGGTAGCAGCACCTGACAATACCGTGCTTGAATTCAGAAGAATTTCTGAAAATGGTGAGCTGACCGGAAAGATGGAAAACATTCGCCAAATCCGGACGCTGAACCCTGTTACGCCATCCTTGAGAAGTGGAATAGGTTTAAGTTCAGTGGCTACCTTTGTGGCCCCTCCACAACGCGATACTTTTACAGAAGATCGGAGCTTCCTGATTACCCAGGCCGATCAAACCAGGGATATCTCCTTCAGAGTTTTATGGATTAATGCTGTTGAAACTCCCGACGGACTTGTATTTCAGCAAAATTCACAGCTGCTTGCCCAGGATACTACCCAAGCCGATGGCTTTCTATATGAGCCGGATAAATTTCAGCAGCCAACCGATGTGGCATTCGGCGGTGATGATGACAGCTACATATTTGTGGTAGATGCTGCCCAGCATAAACTGTATCAGTTTCAGTCGAATGGTCAGGAAGGAGTGCCTCCACCTCCCGGTGCTGAAAATCAAACCAAACAAGTATTGGTGTCATTTGGTGAGCTCGGTTCAGGGCCAAAGGAATTTGATTCCCCGAGCGGAGTAGCTTACTTCAACCAGGTAGTATATGTAGCCGACAAAGGCAACAATCGCATCGCACGATATAAGCTTACTACTGATTTTGAATAGGGCTTAATCCCCGTTCAGCCAAGCTGTTAAGTTATAATAAAACCTGATCGTAACATTATCTTAATCTTATAGTTTTTATTTTTGGGTTCTACTGAAAACCTCAAATAAAACGGACAAATGTTACGCTACTTATCTATAGTTTTTTTAAGTCTGATTGTGTCAGGTTCTGCCCTTGCGCAATCAACTATTACGGGTAAAGTTACGGACGCCAGCACCGGCGAACCCATTATTGGTGCCAACATATTAGTGATGGGAACCACCCAAGGTGCTGCCACCGATCTTAACGGTGAATATGAGATTGACGATGTTGATCCGGGTACCTACAACCTGCGCGTTTCTAATATCGGGTATGTAACCCTGATGGAAGAAATAACCGTAGGTGAAGGAACCCTTACCCTCGATTTTGAGATGGAACTTACCAGTGAGTCTTTGACTTCACTTGAAGTTTTTGCATCTCGTTCCGACCAAACCACTCCGGTTGCTTTCTCTGATGTAAGTCAGGAAGAAATCAGAGTTCAGTTGGGTTCTCGTGACCTTCCTGAAGTGTTAAACGTTACACCTTCGGTTTACTCAACCAACTCAGGTGGCGGTGCAGGTGATGCCCGTATTAACGTTCGTGGATTCAGCCAGAGAAATGTGGCTGTAATGATTAACGGTGTTCCTGTAAATGATATGGAAAATGGCTGGGTGTACTGGTCTAACTGGGATGGCGTAGGTGATGCTGCCCGATCCATTCAGGTTCAGCGCGGTATTTCTAATGTAAACCTTGCAGTGCCATCTGTGGGTGGTACCCTGAACATTATTACTGACCCAAGCAACAACGAAGCCGGCGGTATGGTGAAGTTTGAGAACGGTAGTGGAGCCTTCAACAAAACTACCCTGATGCTGAACTCCGGCCTGATCAACGACAAGTTCGCCATCAGTGCTGTAGGTGTGAGAAAAGAAGGCGAAGGTATTGTTGACGGAACATGGACCGACTCATGGGCTTATCACTTAGCTGCCTCTTACCAAGTTAATGACGATAACAGGCTCGACCTGTTTGCGCTGGGAGCCCCTCAGCGTCACGGCCAAAACCTGTACGCTCAAAATATTGCAACCTACGACCGAAGTTATGCGCTGGGTCTGGATAGTTATGATCCTGCTGCTGCTGATGTATTTTGGGAAAAAGGACGTTTGTTTAACTCTAATGTTTCCGGAGTATCCAACAGCTACGATGGAAATCAGTATGTAGGAGACGGTTGGATAAACCCAAGCATCCAAAGTCGATATTCTAAAAACTTCCTGAATGAGCGAGAAAACTTCTTTCATAAGCCACAGGTTAACTTAAACTGGTATAGTGAGCTGACTGATAAGCTTACACTAACTAATGTATTGTACTACTCCGGTGGTAAAGGTGGAGGAACAGGAACGCTTGGAGATATCGAGTATGATTACAGCCACGCTCAGCGAATTGTTGACTGGAATGCGACTATCGCTGATAACCTGGCCAACCTGGATGGAAGTGGAGATGCTGTTGCAAATGGTATTATTAGAAACAGCCGAAACAACCAGTGGACTATAGGTGACATTTTGAAACTTACTTACCAGGCTAGCGATGAGCTTGAACTACAGGCCGGTTTAGACTGGAGAACAGCTGAAATTGAGCACTATCGTGAAGTGCGCGACCTTCTCGGCGGCCGTTATTACATCGACAACTCCAACGATCTGGACCCGAACCGTGAAACACGACTGGGCGATAAAGTTGCTTACAACTTTGACAACACGGTAGACTGGTTAGGCGGATACCTGCAGGGAGAGTACTCCAAAGATAAATTCAGTACCTATGCTACGGTTGGGATCTCAACTGTTAAATATTCTCACTTAAACTACTTCCTGGATGATCCTAACAAAGCCGGATTGCAGGAAACAGAGCGTGAAAGTGATAATCTTGTTGGATACCAGGCGAAAGCAGGCGTTCTTTATGGGTTGAATGATGATCTGGACCTTTACCTGAATGTTGGCGCGATCTCTAAAGTGCCGATTTTTGACAACGTTATTAACGACGGAACCGGTGCGATCAACGAAGATCCTGAAAACGAGAAGTTCTACTTCTACGAAGCAGGTACTCGTTACAGAGACCCAAGCGGACGATTTGGCTTTAACCTGAACTACTACCTGACCGATCGTCGCGACCGTTCTTTCACAAGGGGAATCAACTTTCAGGATGGAACCGAAGGCTTGATCAACATCACCGGTCTGGATCAAATGCACACCGGGGTTGAGCTTGAAACATCAGCTAAACTGGCTGAATGGGCCCGACTTGATGTGGCTGCTTCTCACAACTTGTGGGAGTACAAGAATGATGTAACTGCGCTTTACACCCCTGATCAGAATAACCCTTCTGTACAGGATACCGTAAGCCTTTTTGTGGAAGGACTGAAAGTAGGTAACGCACCGCAAACACAGTTTGCTTACACACTTACCGTAGAGCCAATGCAGAATCTGGATATTACTCTGGTAGGAACTACTTTCATGCGTCACTGGTCAGATTTTGATCCGCTTGACAGAGACGACCCAAGTGATCGTGCACAGACATGGCAAGTGCCAAACTACACGGTGTTCAATGCTCACTTGAATTACGCTCTTCCGGGTGTATTTGAAGGGAGTTCATTATTCCTGAATCTGTTCAATCTGTTTGACAACACCTACATTCAGGATGCTACGGATAACAGTAGATTCAACGGATATGACGGTGATCACGATGCTGATGACGCGGAAGTATTCTTTGGGCTACCCCGACGATACAACTTTGGAGTTAGAATCAACTTCTAACAACACAAACGTATCATCAATTTTACGTTAAATTTTGAAAGCAGCCTGTCTTTTGACAGGCTGCTTTTTTATTGTACATCATCATGAAAAAAATACTTGTTTGCGCACTGATATCGATGTCCTTAATGGGGTGCATCGAAGAAGAGAAATCAAGGGATACAAAAGTCCTGCTTGTTTCCTTCGACGGCTTTCGGCATGACTACCTTTCTAAAACCGATACCCCAAATTTTGATAAACTGGTGGAAACCGGTGTACTTAGTGAAGGCCTGATTCCGATTTTTCCGTCAAAAACATTTCCGAATTATTATGCAATGGCTACTGGTCTGCATCCGGAGAACAACGGCTTTATTGCCAACAATATGTACGATCCTGAGATGGATGCTCGATTTACTATTTCGAACCGGGATGCGGTAGAAAACCCCGATTGGTACGAGGGAGAGCCGATCTGGAATACGGTTGAAAAAGCAGGCAAAAAATCAGGAACCATGTTCTGGGTAGGTTCAGAAACTCCCATACAGGATATGCGCCCCACCCACTGGAAACGATATAATGAAAGCATGCCGGATTCGGCCCGTATCGACACGGTTGTAAAATGGCTCTCTTACGGCAATGAGAAGGAAGTCGATTTTGCCACGCTCTATTTCAGTTTTGTGGATGCTCGTGGTCATCGTTTCGGGCCCAATTCCCCGGAAGTGGTTGAAGCTATTGAGCGGGCGGATAATTTAGTGGGTTATCTGGTGGAATCTATAAACCAAAAAGAACTGTCCGGCAAAACGAACCTGATGATTGTATCGGACCACGGCATGGCAGAGATTTCCCGTGATCGGGTAGTGATACTTAATGAGATGATAAACCCGGATAATCTGGAGGTTATTTCTTACAGTCCTGCCATGATGGCGAATGCAAAGGCAGGAAAATTGAACGAAGTATATTTGGCATTAAAAGCCAATGAAGAGCATTTTAAAGTGTATAAAAAGGAAGATATCCCTGAACGCTATCACCTGAAGAATCACCGCAGGGTACCGGAACTCTTGCTGGTTGCCGATGTTGGCTATACCATCACAACCAGGGAGTTTTTTGAGGAACGTGAGAATTATCCATCAGGAGGAAACCATGGCTTTGACAATCAGGCAAAAGAAATGCACGCTCTGTTTGTAGCCAATGGCCCTGATTTTAGAAAAGGATATACAGCAAAGCCTTTTAAGAACGTGCACCTGTACTCTTTGATGGCGCATCTTTTGGAGATCACTCCGGCACAAAACGATGGAAGCCTGGACAGTGTATCGGTACTTTTAAAGTGAAATTGGAAACTTTTTCACCAAAAAAACAGGTTCAAGGGCTTTATTAAGATTGCATCTGTCTAAAAGTGAGGGGATATTCCCTTGCTGAAATACTCAGTCTTTCACAACCTAACAGAGTTTTAAAAATATGCCATACGTTGTTACTGAACCATGCATTCAATGTAAATACACTAACTGCGCAGCCGTATGTCCGGTTGATGCTTTCCGCGAAGGCCCAAACTTCCTGGTTATCGACCCGATGGAATGTATTGATTGTGATGCATGCGTATCTGAATGTCCGGTAGAAGCTATTTACCCCGATGATGAAGTACCTGAAAAATGGGAAGATTACATCGACCTGAATGAAAGACTATCCGAAGCCTGGGAAGATCGCATCATCAATGAAACTCAGGATGCACTGCCCGATGCTGACGATTGGGCCACCAAAGAAGATAAGCTTGATCAGCTTGTAGAAACCTGGTAAGTAACCGGAGTTTTCCCTGAGTCACCCAGCCTCTAACGATTCCC
This sequence comes from Gracilimonas sediminicola, assembly GCF_024320785.1. Taxonomy (NCBI): domain Bacteria; kingdom Pseudomonadati; phylum Balneolota; class Balneolia; order Balneolales; family Balneolaceae; genus Gracilimonas; species Gracilimonas sediminicola. The sequence goes on along the minus strand of NZ_JANDBC010000001.1, from coordinate 1,223,329 downwards.
AAGAATCACTCTTTATTGCCTGACGATACCTTCATTTTAAGCGCATCTTCATCCCCTAAAATAATGGGGATCATCAATGCTACGCCCGACTCTTTCAGTGATGGAGGTAAGTATCTGAACCACAGCCGGGCCATGGACCGCATTCACCTTATGCTTAAAAACGGGGCGCAGATTATAGATGTTGGAGGGGAATCAACCCGGCCGGGAGCCGAGCCCGTTTCCGAAAGTGAAGAGATAGACCGGGTTATTCCACTACTTGAAAAAGCCATCCCGGTTTTCAGCGATGCCATATTTTCAATCGATACCACTAAGTATGAGGTAGCTAAAAAAGCACTTCAGGCAGGTGCTAAAATTGTCAACGATGTAAGCGGGCTGCAAAAAGATCCCCGCCTTGCCGACCTTTGTGCTGAACATAATGCCGCATATGTTTTAATGCACTCGCAGGGTGATCCCAAGACGATGCAGAAAAACCCGGCCTACAACGATGTGGTTGAAGATGTGATGGCATTTTTCGAGCAGCAAGCTGCAGAAGCAAAAAAGAGGGGAGTCCATCATCTTATTTTAGATCCGGGAATCGGCTTCGGAAAAACGCTGGAGCACAACCTTAAATTGATCGCCCACCTTGACAAATTCAAAAAATTTGGTTTCCCTGTATTAGTCGGAGCTTCACGCAAGTCCATGATCGGTAAAATATTAGACGACCGGCCTACAGACGATCGCATAACCGGGACCGTTGCCCTGCACTACCACGCACTCATAAAAGGAGCAAATATACTACGTGTGCATGATGTGAAGGAAGCTTCCGATTCAATTCGTATATTCAACGCAGTTCAATCCCAACAATAACCAAATCCGGCGGCCTTGTTTCCCATTGGTTTCCTTGAATTCGGCTTAAAAGATTTTGCCGAGACGCTCATTATTGCGCTCGTACTGGTATATCTGTACCGGTGGGTGAAGGGTACGTTTGCTATTCAGGCGGCTCTGGGAATTTTGTTTGTGGTGATTATTAATGTGGTGATTGGGCTTTTGGGCTTTACCACTATCAATTCCATTCTGAGCCAGATTCTGGACGTCGGTATTATCGCGCTCATCATTCTTTTTCAGCCTGAAATCCGGAAGCTGCTGTACCGGCTGGGAACCAATACCAGTCTGGATCGCTTTTTCTCCACATCCAATTCCGATCGTACCATCGATGAAATTATCGACGCCGTGAAGGAAATGTCGAAAAATAAAACCGGGGCACTTATTGTATTTGCCCGGACTTCTTCGCTGCAAGATTTAGTAGATGCCGGTGTAAATATCGACTCTGAAATCCGAAGTGAACTCCTCACAACCATATTCCAAAAGGAAACCCCGCTTCATGACGGGGCTGTTGTCATACGGGGAAACAGGATTGTAGCGGCAAGCTGTTATTTGCCTATTTCCCAAAACCCGAACATCTCTTCATCATTCGGTACACGACACCGCGCTGCAGTAGGGATAAGTGAGTCGAATAATGTATTCGTAATTGTGGTATCGGAAGAAACAGGCCGAATTTCCATTGCCCGCAACGGAGCACTTACCAGTGGACTTACCATTCAGAAATTGCGAGCTGAAATGGAAGAAACCTTCGGCAGCCAGAAGTTTGATGAAGACGTTGCCTTCAGTTCTGCCCAGGCCGACATGAAGCTTAGTTGATTTCGTTATTCGGGAAATGGTAATCGTTAGCCGTTAATCGTTGATTGTGAATGGGGATAGTAACCGAATAACGATTACACGAATCACGAACTAACTATCTTTCCAAAAACTCTTTCATCAAATCTTTGGCGGCTTTGTAGGAAGATATTTTTCCTTCCTGGACCTGCTGTCGGTAGGCTTCCAGTTTTGATTTGAGATCAGCATCTCCATAAAATGCCTGGTGCAGTTCCTGATGGATGCTTTCATTTAGCCAGTAGTTGGCTTGTTCTTTCCGCTGCTGCTCAAAGTATCCTTTAGCTTTGGTGTGGCGCACATACTCATCCACAATTTCCCAAACCTCGGGAATGCCTTTGTTATGAAATGCAGAACAGGTTGTTACTTTGGGAATCCAGCCGGATTCAGTAGGCGGGAAGAGGTGCAGGGCGTTTTTATATTCAGCCAAGGCTCTTTTGGCGGCATCTTCATTACCAGAGTCGGCTTTGTTGATAACGATGGAGTCGGCCATTTCCATGATACCCCGTTTGATACCCTGAAGTTCGTCTCCGGCACCGGCAAGCATCAACAATAAAAAGAAATCAACCATAGAATGAACAGCCGTTTCTGACTGTCCCACACCTACGGTTTCAATTAGGATGGTGTCAAAGCCTGCCGCCTCACAAAGGGTGATGGTTTCCCGTGTGCTTCTCGCTACGCCCCCCAGGGAGCCGGAAGTGGGGGTGGGGCGGATGTAGGCATTCGGGTGATTTGATAGCGTCTCCATGCGTGTTTTATCGCCAAGGATACTGCCCCGCGTTTTGGAGCTGGAGGGATCAACAGCAAGAACGGCTAAGTTCCGTTCCTGTTCATCAATTACATAATTGCCAAAAGATTCAATAAAGGTGCTTTTCCCAACCCCGGGAACACCGGTGATACCAATTCGAACAGAATCTCCGGAATGTGGAAGACATCCTTCGATGATTTCCTGCGCCAGTTCCTGATGTTCCTGTTTGGTGCTTTCAATTAAAGTAATAGCACGGCTGAGCAACATTCGGTCGCCGTCTAAAATACCTTCAATAAATTCAGCAGCGGGTGGAAGTTGTCTACTCAAAACACCACCCTCCCCTAACTTTTCCAAAGTTATAGAGGGGAATTAGCTGGAAAAAGTCGCCTAACAACTTTGGAAAAGTTATTAGGGGTGAAGGTCTAAACAAAAAAATTGCAGTTAATTTCATGAGGATGAATAATTCTCAATCAGCACTTCCAGAATTTGTTTGGCGGCTTTTGGGATAACCGTTCCGGGACCGAATACGGCCGTAACTCCGGCATCATAAAGGAAATCATAATCCTGCTGGGGAATCACACCGCCGGCTATAACAATGATATCTTCGCGCCCTTGCTTGTTGAGTTCTTCGATGACCTGTGGAACCAATGTTTTATGTCCTCCTGCCAGGCTGGAAACCCCAAGGATGTGAACGTCATTTTCCACGGCTTGTCGGGCGGCTTCTTTCGGTGTCTGGAAAAGAGGCCCGATATCCACATCAAATCCTAAATCAGCAAAGCTGGTTGAAATAACTTTCGCCCCGCGATCGTGTCCGTCCTGCCCCATTTTAGCGACCATGATTCGCGGACGCCGGCCATCCATTTCAGCAAATTTATCCGCCAGGTTCAGTGCTGCTTTAAACTGATCGTTATTTTTGAGTTCTGAGGAGTACACGCCGGAAATAGATTTAATGGTTGCCTTATAACGCCCGAATGCTTTCTCCATGGCATCTGAAATTTCGCCAAGAGTAGCTCGTTCTCGGGCAGCGTCAACGGCTAAAGCTAATAAATTTCCGTCACCCGATTCCGCGCATTCGGTCAGTTTATTCAGCGCAGCTTCTACAGCTTTTTCATCGCGCTCTTGCTTCATCTTGTTGATGCGCTCAATCTGGGATTTGCGCACTTTCACGTTATCCACTTCCAGTACGTCAATTTCCGATTTCTCATCGGTCTGGAATTTATTGACGCCTACAATGGTATCCTTGCCGGAATCGATGCGGGCTTGCTTCCTTGCAGCGGCTTCTTCAATCCGCATCTTAGGGATTCCCGTTTCAATTGCTTTGGCCATTCCGCCTAAATCCTCAACTTCACCAATCAGCGTCCAAGCCCGCCGTGCAATTTTGTCAGTCAGGTATTCCACATAATAAGAGCCGGCCCAGGGATCCACCGCTTTGGTGATGCCGGTTTCTTCCTGTAGAAAGAGCTGGGTGTTTCGGGCAATACGGGCAGAGAAATCAGTAGGCAGGGCAATAGCTTCATCCAGTGCGTTTGTATGAAGCGACTGTGTATGCCCAAGTGCCGCTGCCATGGCCTCAACCGTGGTGCGCGCTACGTTATTAAACGGATCCTGCTCGGTCAGGCTCCAGCCTGAAGTTTGGCAATGCGTTCGCAGAGACAGCGATTTAGGGTTTTTCGGGTTGAAGGACTTTACAATTTTAGCCCATAATAAACGCGCTGCCCGCATCTTGGCAATCTCCATAAAGTGGTTCATGCCAATGGCCCAGAAAAAAGAGATTCTCGGGGCAAAATCATCAATATCCATTCCGGCTTCTATTCCGGTTCGGAGGTATTCAAGGCCATCGGCCAGGGTATAAGCGAGCTCAATGTCGCAGGTAGCCCCCGCCTCCTGCATATGGTAACCACTGATAGAAATGGAATTGAAGCGAGGCATATTTTTAGAAGTATATTCAAAGATATCCCCGATAATTTTCATCGACGGTTCCGGCGGATAGATATAGGTATTCCGAACCATGAACTCTTTCAGGATATCATTTTGAATGGTTCCTGCAAGTTTTTCGGGCTTCACGCCTTGTTCTTCAGCTGCTACAATATAGAATGCCATCACAGGTATAACAGCCCCGTTCATGGTCATTGAAACCGACATCTTATCAAGCGGAATCTGATCAAAAAGAATCTTCATGTCCTCCACCGAGTCGATGGCTACCCCGGCTTTTCCTACATCACCGGAAACACGGGGGTGGTCGGAGTCATACCCGCGGTGGGTGGCAAGGTCAAAAGCCACAGACAAACCTTTCTGTCCGGCTTCCAGGTTGCGGCGATAAAAAGCGTTGGATTCTTCCGCGGTTGAAAACCCGGCGTACTGACGGATGGTCCACGGACGAACAGCATACATGGTAGAATAAGGGCCGCGCAGATAAGGCGGAATTCCGGCTGCATAATTGAGATGCTCGAGCTTCTCGATATCCTCTACAGAAAACCGCGGCTTCACCGGAATTTGTTCAGGAGTTTCCCATGCGTCTTTCTTTGGGGACTTATGCTCTAAATTACCGTTTGCTTTAAAATCTATGTTGGAGAAATCCTTCTTCATTATCCTTCCCCGTTTTTAAGTTCAGCTTCAATATTCAAGAGCGATATTTTGTCGATCGTAATACATTCATTCATATCTTGGTCAAAGCCAGCAAAATTTTGAATTCTAAATTCTAAATTTTGAATCTTTTCGTCGGGCTTATATTTATTCACCCCTACCAAAACTTTCTCTTTTTGTTGGTAAGCTTCAATTTTCTCTTTTTGTGAAGCAGCTACCAACTCTTGTATGTATCGTGATTTAAGCGCCTCGTAAAAGCCACCTTTGGCTTCAATATCCTGGAATAACTCCCAGCTTTTTTGGGCTATGCTATCGGTAAGCACTTCTATATAATAGGAGCCGGCACCGGGATCGGCCACTTTATCCAGGTAAGCCTCTTCCTGAAGGATAAGCTGGATATTCCGGGCAATACGGGAGGCAAAGCCGGAGTCATCGGAAAAGTGCTCATCATAGCGATGAACCGTGATGGTATCGCAACCCCCGATTGCTGCCGACATGGCTTCGGTTGTGGTGCGAAGCATATTGTTGTGGGCATCCGATTGGGATTTATTCCAAAAATTGGTTTCAGCATGGATGGAGGATCGATTATTGTCCACTCCATATTCGCCTAACACCTGGCTCCACGTTCGTTTAAAAGCTCTGAACTTTGCGATCTCAAGGAAATAATTGGGGCCGGTAGCAAAATTAAAATGCATGTTGCCAGCCAGCTTTGAGTCAAGCCCGAGATATTCATTACCCGCTGCCAGAGAAAAGGCCAACTGCTGAATAATAGTCGCACCAGCGTTCGCAAAAACTGAACTATCGATGGCACAAAATGAAAATGATTCATCAAAGGCATTAACCGTGTTCTCAATCTCAGCTTTTGATGCCAGCTTTCCGGTTAAAGCTCCATTCGCCATCGGGTCGAAATTAAAGCCTGCCGATAATTCTTCTGTATTGAGTTTCCGTTCATTACATATTTCCTTTAGCCAAACAGATACCTCAGGAGAAGAAATTGCACTGCCAAATCTCAGTGCGATAAGTTCGATTTGAATATCCTTTAACAAGTTCTCCAGATCGCTGCGGGATTGCAGGTAGTTTTTGGCCGGACAGAAATATAATCCGGAAGCTCCATTCTCGAGTGCATGCAGGGCTTCTTTATTTGCTTCCGCTATCGAAGAACCTTCAACGGGCTCCATAACATTCCAAGAGCCGCGGGCTGCAACGGCCTCAGGTGAAAGAGAAAGATCACGTACGTTTTCTTCCCGGTAAAATGGAAGAGGATTGACCCCTTCGCCGGATTTCCAACGAAGCACATCTTTATAATCTTTTCCTTTAAGGTCTTTCTCAATTACGGCTTCCCATTTCTCGGTAGAAATGGCCGGAAACTCATCAAAATGAAGGGCTTTTTTGAAGTCTGAATTTTCCAAGAGTGACTAAAAAGTTTTTGAAGTTTTGTAATTATAAGGAAAATAAAGAGGTCGAGAGTTCTTTACTAACCGGATGCAAAAAATACGGTTTTAATTAGTAAAAAAGCGCTTACAATTTGTATATTCTGCTTCACTTTCACTCAAAACCTACTCACACAGTTTTATAGATGGAACAAACCGAGCAACTAATTCCACCTCTAACACAGCTCACAGAAGATGAGCAAATGCTTAAAGAAGCGGCAGCTGATTTTGCTGAAGCTTCCATCAAACCCCTGGTCGAAGAAATGGATGAAAATGCCAAACTCGACCCCGATCTGGTAAAAGAATTTTTTGAAATGGGCTTGATGGGAATTGACATTCCTGAACGTTACAGCGGAGGCGGCGGAACCTTTATGATGTCGGTCGTAGCTATCGAGCAGATATCTCGTGTTGATGCATCGGCAGGCGTTTTTATGGATGTTCAGAATACCCTGGTGAATAACGCTTTTGTAAACTTCGCCTCCGACTATCTCAAAGAAAAATATTTACCTCTCTTAGCCACCGAAAAAGTAGGTGCTTACTGTTTATCGGAAGCCGGATCGGGCAGCGATGCTTTTGCCCTTAAAACCACCGCGAAAGAAGACGGTGATGATTTTGTGCTGAACGGTTCTAAGTTGTGGATCACCAATGCCAACGAGGCAGACATCTTTTTGGTGATGGCGAATGTGAATCCCGAAGCCGGATATAAAGGAATTACAGCATTTGTAGTTGAACGCGGAATGGAAGGGTTCTCAATTTCCAAGAAAGAGAATAAACTGGGAATTCGTGCGAGCTCCACCTGTGAGATTTTATTGGAAGACTGCCGTGTACCTAAAGAAAATGTACTGGGTGAAGTTGGAAAAGGATACAAAGTAGCCATCGAAACCTTGAATGAAGGCCGAATTGGTATCGGAGCCCAGATGATTGGTATTGCCCAGGGTGCTTTTGATGCGGCTCTGGCTTACGTGCAGGAACGTAAGCAGTTCGGGAAGGCAATTTCTGAATTCCAGGGTATTCAGTTTCAGCTGGCCCGTATGGCAACAGATATTGAAACCGCTCGTTTATTGGTTTACAATGCAGCCCGAATGAAAATGAATGGTCAGAACTTTTTGAAAGAAGCCGCCATGGCAAAATTTTATTCCTCAGAAGTTGCTGAACGTGTGAGTTCGCAAGCAGTTGACTTATTTGGGGGATATGGATATGTGAAAGAATATCCCGTAGAGAAATATTACCGTGATTCTAAGATCGGTAAGATCTACGAGGGTACAACGAACATGCAGCTCAGCACCATAGCTAAGTTGCTACTTCGATGAGTGAGTGAGAAAAAGGGGGCTTCGGCCCCCTTTTTATTTTAAGGCTTTGCCGGTTTGAAGTGAAAAAACCCATTCAAAAACCGCTGCGTATTGAGCTCATCTTTTGATACGGCACACCGAAATCCCACCTCATAAAATTGAGCATCACTCAAAACGCCTACCCGCCAGTACACCTTAGCGGTATTCACCCAGGAATTAAAACTTCCGCCGCGGATTATTCGCACCATACTATTTTCAAGATCATGCATTTCTTCCGGGCGCTCATAGAATTGGTAATACTTGCCGATCCATTCCGAAACATTTCCACTCATATCATAAATGCCCAGTTTGTTTGGCTTTTTGGTTCCTACCCTGAAGGAAAATGAGAGGTCATCTTGTTCGGTAATGGCATAGTTCGATAAAGAATCCGGATTGTTGGTTCCCGCAAAAAGGGTTGCTTTTCCCTCGGCTCTTGCCGCATATTCCCATTCGGTTTCAGTGGGTAGCCGCCAGCCAAAATAATTACAATAAGCGAGGGCATCATGCCAGTCTACACGAACAACGGCGCGATCTCCACGCCCGTAATGTTCATCCGGGGGAAGTTCCCTATCTGTTGCTCTGGCAAAGGCATCGTATTGAGCAAATGTAACTTCATACTTACCGATGTAGTAGTCATCCAGGCTTACTTTATGAATTGGAAGGGCATCGGTATTTGTGCTGTCGATGATATCTCCCATTAAAAAAGTCCCGCCTTCAACTTTAACCATATCAGGCTTGGGTATGGTGGGTGTTTTTTTGAATACAGAGCAGCTACAGGTTAATATGATTATTAATAACAGGTATAGCGATAGCTTGAAATTGCACATACTAAAAAGATAGTATTAATAGGGAAAAATTTCTAAAATAATTGGAATGATGTTGATTTAGTAAGAGTTTTATTGTGGTAAAATTAGGCATCAGTACGTCAAAAATGTAAAACCTAAAGTAGTAAGATGGATCAGAAGTTAGACCCGGAAGTGATAGAACAAATTAAAAAGTGTTGTAAGGATGAGGCATCATTCTCAAAACTTGAAGAGTTGTTTGGAGAACTTTTTCAGCGATACCAGAACACAAAAAAACAGCTTTCACTGGTTGAACAAGCCATAAAACACGATTACGATTCAATACTCATCACCGATTTAGATTTAGAAAAGCCGGGGCCAAAAATTGTATATGTAAATGAAGGTTTTACCCGTATGACCGGCTACACTAAAGAAGAAGTGCTCGGCAAAACACCAAGAATTCTGCAGGGCGAAAAGACTGACCGCCATGTGCTCGACAGGCTAAAAGAAAGATTGATAGAAGGGCAGGCATTTTTTGGGCATACCGTGAATTACCGGAAAGATGGTTCCGAGTTCATCAACCAGTGGGATATTCATCCACTTACAAACAGCAAGGGTGAAATTACGCACTGGGTTTCTTACCAGCGAGATATCACCGATAGAAAAGAATCGAGCAAGCTGATATTTGATGCTAACCTGGATTTTGACAATCTGGTAGAAGAGTCTAAGAAAACGTTTATTGACCTGGATGTTCAGGGCAATATCATTTCATCCAATAATTCCTTTAAGAGTTTACTGGGTTATGATGCCGATGAACTCAAAACTGTGAAAATCTGGGACCTTGTTGTGGACGAGGACCAGGATGAAATGAAATCCTTGTTTGGTGACTTTGATGCCAAACAGATTGAAGACAAAGAATATCCCTGGGAGTTTATCCAGAAAGATGGCGAAACCGTGAAGCTGGAAGGAACTATCAATTACTTTGTAAGTAATGATGAAACCGTTATTCGGGTTCACTTCGATAATATTTCACTCAGAAATCGCATTATCGAAACGCTTAAAAAGAAAAAAAGCAGCCTGGAGAATATTGTCGGCAAGAAAGATGAATTCACCCTCCGGTTTGTAGCAGGAAGTGACGGCAAAACAGGTTGTAAGTTTGTATCGGAAAACTTTACAAATATCACCGGCCTCAATCCTGAGCTTATTCTTGATGATGGTATTGAGAACGTAATCCACGCCGACGACCTGGAAGAAGCTGAAAAAGCTCTGGAGAAAGCATTTAACGGTACTTCATCCAGCATCAGCTGTAAGTATAAAACTTCCGATGACAACTACGTGTCCGTAATACAATCTTTTAAGCCTGATTTTGGTAAAGACAAGGAAACGGTTGAAAGCGTTAAAAGCGTAGCAATGATAGAGCTGGAAGTAGAAAAATAAGTTTCAGAAAAATTGATATTGAAAGCCCGCCAGCGTGCGGGCTTTTTCTTTATGTAGAGCAGGTTAACCCGTATATTGAAAATAAAAATGGATATTCAGGCGACAGAAGAACGAATTATCAAAGAGTTTGAATTACTGCAGGATTGGCCCGAGCGGTATAAGTATATCATTAAGCTGGGCGACAAACTGGATCCACTGCCGGAGGAAGCCCGGGTTGAAGAGAACTTGGTAAAAGGCTGTCAGAGTCAGGTTTGGCTTACCGCAGAAATGAAAGATGGGGAAGTGATATTTAAGGCAGACAGTGATGCAGCGATCACCAAAGGGCTTGTTTCGCTGATGGTTCGCTTCTATTCTGGTCGGGAGCCGGAAGTTATCATCAATAAAAAACCCGAGTTCATAGATAAAATCGGGATGGCTCAGCACCTTTCGCCAACGCGGGCAAACGGACTTGCTTCTATGGTAAAACAGATGAAGATTTATGCCATGGCCTTTAAATCTCAGAAAACGTTATCGTAATCTAATTGTAAGGCTCATAATAAATCATTTAATTTCCCCCTCTAACGGGGATAAGCAATGAATATGAGCTCAAAATTTTCTCTCACCGGCATTTCTGATATCGCTCTGGGTAAAGACCTGAGGTCGGAAAACGAGGTTGTTGGCAAAAAGGCGGGTATGACCGTCCTGAATTCGGTTTCTTTCTTTTTAGCCGGCGTTTCCATTCTCTTCCTCATTGCCTTTCAAATCAACGAATCTGTATCCCTGACGTGGTTTTTTCTGTCTGAAGCCATCGCCTTTTTATTAATCCCTCTGCTGGCCAGGCAGGGATTTGTGAAAGCCGCTAAGATTCTGCTCATTGCTTATGCCGATGTCGGTATTATCATTCTCAGTTCCGTATTTGGCGGCGATGCCATGATTCAGGCATTTTTTATACCCGCCATGGGGCTTTCCATCCTTCTTTTTGATAATACCCAGGTGCACCTGCGCAATATGGGTATTCTGTTGTCAATCCTTTCGTACTTCATCCTGGATTATATCATCTTCGAGAGAATCAGTATTTCTGAAAGCAGCTTCTCGCTGGTGAGATGGAGTGTTTTGACGGGCTCTTTCGTAACTACCTGGTTAATTTTTAATACCTTTTCGCAGTTTAAAGAAGACGCCGAACACCAGACGCTGGAGCTATTACAAAAAGAGCAGGAATTGAATCAGGAGTTGAGCCTGAAACAGGAAAAGCTGGAAACCTATATTGAGCAGCTTGAAGTGGCCACCGAGCAACTCGCAAAAAGCACAAAAGCCAAATCGGAATTTTTGGCTACCATGAGTCACGAGATCAGAACCCCGATGAATGCTATTTTGGGGATGACTCACCTGCTGAAGCAAGACAGTCCGCGCGAAGATCAAATTGAACCGATCAATATTCTGGACTTTTCCGGGAAAACCCTGCTTTCGCTGATTGATGACGTACTTGATTTCTCTAAAATTGAAGCCGGAAAAATTGAATTCGAAAACATTGAATTTGAGCTGAATAAACTTGTAAATGTCATTGTAGAGAGCTTCAAAATAACGGCCAAAAATAAAGGCATTGAGCTTAACACAGAGATAGGGGAAGGGATCCCCAATATATTAGTGGGCGATCCGGCGCGACTCACACAGATCCTGAATAACCTGGTAAGTAATGCGCTGAAGTTTACTGAAGAGGGAGAAGTGAGGTTATCAGTAAATGCTCTTCAGGTTGGTGATGATGACTCAGTACGACTACAGTTTACCATTTCAGATACGGGTATTGGTATTGAAGAAGATCGAGTAAATACCATTTTTGAAAGCTTTACACAGGCCAGCCAAAATACAAAACGCTTGTTTGGCGGTACGGGGCTTGGGCTTACCATCAGTAAACAACTTACAGAGCTTCAGGGTGGTACTATTTCCGTTGAAAGCGATGAAGGAGAAGGAAGCACTTTCTTCGTAGAGTTAACTTTTGAAAAAGGATCCTCAACAGACGAAGCCAAGGCAATAACCAAAAGTGAAGATAATGCCGAAAGTTTAAGAGGCCTCCGTGTTCTGCTTGCTGAAGATAACCTGGTGAACCAAAAGGTAATGTTGAGGTTTCTCGAGCGCTGGAATGTGGATATGACGGTTGTAGATAATGGCAAAGAAGCTGTAGAAGCCATTAAAGAACATAATTACGATGTGGTGCTGATGGACCTCCAGATGCCAACCATGGATGGGTACGAAGCCTCCGAGCATATTCGAAAACTGGATGATCCGTACAAGCGAAATACGCCTATCATTGCCCTCACAGCTGCCGCACTTAAAGAAGTACGAGAGAAAGTGTATGCTTCGGGCATGAACGACTTTGTGACCAAACCTTTTAACCCGGCTGACCTTGAGCAGAAGCTGTTTCAGTTTATTGAGAAATAATTTAGAACAGCCTTAGGTAGTTTTTTGCTGCTAAAAACTGTTTGATTCTCCGGGAAGTATATAACGGGTACCGCTCTTCAAAATTAAATGTCCCCAAATGGGAATGCTATTTGTCATAAGGGTGAACATTGACCCATTTACGACAGAACGATGAAAAAATACATGCTTTTACTATTTGACCAAAAAGATGCCTACGAAGATATGTCTGCGGAGGACATGCAGAAAGAAATTGAGATGCATATGAAATGGATCGGGGAGCTTGGAGATCAATTTGATTCCGGCGAAGCATTACAACCCGATTCAAGATCAATCACTGGTGGTGATAAGGTTGTTACAGATGGGCCTTTTATTGAGTCAAAAGAACTCATAGGAGGCTTTTATATTTTAAATGCGAACACAATGGAAGAAGCAGTTGAGCTGGCTAAAGGTTGCCCTGTTTTGGAACTTGGAGGAAGAATAGAAGTGCGGGAAGTGATGCCAACTTAATTCTGATGGACAGAAGTTCACATAGTACAAAAGCCATAGTCGATCATCTTTTCAGGGAGGAAGCCGGAAAAATGACGGCTATTTTAATTCGCCTTTTTGGCTTTGGCAATGCTGAATTAGCCGAAGACATTGTACAGGAAACCTTTATCACGGCAATGAAGAACTGGCCAATGAAAGGAGTGCCGGAAAAGCCTTCAGCCTGGCTTATGCAAGTTGCAAAGAATAAAGCGATCAATGTGATAAAAAGAGAGCAGTTGATTAGGAAAAAGGCGCCTGCTTGGCTTGAAGTTGGCGGGGATGAGTCGGCTATTGAAAATTTGTTTCAACATCAGGAGATAAAAGACAGCCAGTTGAATATGTTATTTACCTGCTGCTATCCCGAGATAAAAGAGCGTGAACAACTGATGCTGATCTTGAAAATACTGGGTGGGTTCAGCTATGCCGAAATAGGCAGCGCACTGCTCATGAAACCGGAAGCGGTAAAGAAAGCTTTGTACCGAGCCCGGAAAGAAATCAAGAACCACTATGTTGAACTCCCGGAGCTAAGCCCGCAAGAAGCCCTGCAAAGAGTGGATACGGTACTGAAAGCAATTTACCTGTTATTTAATGAAGGGTATAAAACCAGCTACGCCAATAAACTGATCAATGTCGATTTATGCTTTACAGCTTTGCGTTTAGCTCACCTCATGACCTCTCTTACTTATGATGATTCCGGGCGGGTACATGCGCTGCTGGCTTTAATGTATTTTCAGTCTGCCCGGTTTTCGGCGCGTTCAGACCACCAATCAGTCATTTTAGATTTAAAAGATCAGGACAGGGCCAAGTGGAGCCGGGAGTTAATAAACAAAGGTTTTAATCATCTAAAACGATCTCGCGAAAGTAAAGAGTTGAGCCGGTACCATTTAGAATCAACTATTGCCTCCGTTCACATTCAGGCACCAAGTTTTGAGGAAACAGATTGGAAATTGATTTCAACTTGTTACGAAAGGCTCATCAACATGGAGCCTTCACCGATTATTGAGCTGAATTACATAGTAGCCTTAAGCTATTTACGTGGAGCAGAGCTTGGATTAAAAAAGTTAGAAAAGCTTCAGGGTTCAATTACTCAAGAGAAAGAGTATTTCTTTTGGGCGGCAAAAGCGGAAATGAATGTGAGGCTTGGGAAGTTCGGACTGGCCAAATCATATTACCAGGTTGCCTGCGACCTTACCCCTTCCGGCTTTGACGAAACCTACCTGCGCCGAAAAATGGAAGAGTGTGATTTGCAGAACCTTTCTAAAAATTAAAAGCCGCCCCTGAAATCAGAAGCGGCTTTTTTTAAATCTACAGTTAATTCAAAAAGCTTATCAAGAATTACTTCTTGGTTGCTTTTTTAGCTTGCGGAGCCTGCTTTTTGGCAGCTGTTTTGGGGGCAGATTTAGGAGCAGGTTTTTGTTCTTTGTTAGCCATGATTTCGGCCTCCAAACAAATGATTGTGGTTATGTTCTTTTGCCCGTTTTGGCAAATCCCTAACCCATGTTCAGGCAGATGAGCACTCTGAACATTACCATTATATTCGCACCTTTTTTGCCATTAAGCAATAGGGGAGGGAGTGCAGGAAAGAATATTTTTATAAAAAAAGGGCTGCCTTCCTTCCGGAACGCAGCCCCTGGTTTTTCGGGGTACAAATGAAAATGAATAAAAAGTTATTGTTTTTCAGGGATGGTGATATAGAAAGTAGAGCCAACGCCCTCTTCGGTTTCAACTTTCACTCCGCCATCATGTAATTCTACAAATTGTTTTACAAGCGGAAGGCCTAATCCGGTGCTGATTTCTCCCTGCGTACCCGAGCGCCGGTGTTTCTCATTTTTGGTAAACAACCCATCCATATATTGCTCCGGAATGCCAATGCCGGTATCAGATACAGAGCAATGAAGAATTCGGTTTTCTTCGGTATCTACAATTTCAGCTTTTACTGTTATGGTGTCTCCGGTTGAACTAAACTTCAAAGCATTAGAAATCAGGTTGCTGACAATCAGCTTAAACTTTTCGTTATCGAGCTTAAATGAGTCTGAAATATTGAAATTCGTTGTAATGTCTACTTGCTTGGTTTTAGCGAGTGGAGTATAAATGAGAATCAGGTCTTTGATGAGTTCATCAATCTGAACTTCATCCACTATCAACCGGGAATCTCCTTCTTCCAGAGAGTTGGAGACTAACTCACTGGTGTAGGTGACCAGCTTTCTGCCACTAATTTCAATCATGGAAAGCATACTTTCCAATTCATCGCGATCTCCATCCCAAACATTCTGCAGATAATGGGCAGAACTGACGATGCCGCTAAGCGGACTTTTGATATCATGATTAACCACCCGAAGAAAATGATCTTTTTCCCGGTTTAATCTTTCGAGTTCTCTTTGTGTTCGTCTGATTTCAAGCCGTGAAACAATTTCACCGGCAATAGTTCTTAAGGCTTTTCTTTGGGTATCTGACAATTCTTTTGGTTCTGAGTCGAGCACACAAAGCGCCCCAATATTAAAGCCATCTTTTGTTTTTAACGGGTATCCGCTGTAAAATCTGTGATGAGGATCATGTTCAACAAAAGAGGCATCTTTAAAGCGGTCATCCTTAGAGAGGTCAGTGATTTCCATGCTGCCATCAGCAAGAATGGTGTGTGCGCATACGGCTTCAGAGCGGTCACAATTTGTGCCAGACTCGAGTCCGTGAGCTGCTTTGGTCCACTGCCGGTTATGATCCAGAATATTCATCTGAGACATAGAGCTTTCCGTTACAATGGCTGCAAGCTCCACAAGAGAATCGAATTCCTCTTCCGGGAGCGTGTCCAGAATATTATACCTTTCTACGGCTTGCTGCCTCTCAGACTCATTATCCGGAATCGGAATTTCAGCAGTATTTTGATCTTGGGGTAATTCAGGCATTGTAATAAGCTCGTCTAATTTTTTAAGGCGCTGTGAGGGCCTCTTAATTCTCTCTTAGCAAAATGAATCGATAAGATGCTTTCAGTTTCGTTTTCTAATATGATGGAGCCATTGATTTGACTCGATAAAACATCTATGAGCTCTTTGCGAAGATTAGTGTTTGGGTGGTCTAATCCATACGCAGGAAGTAATTGACCGGATGGGTCAATCAAGTCAATTTTTACACACTCGTCCGAACCCTTCATTCTCAGGGCAAGTTGGCTGTTTTGGATGCCCGAATTGCATCTGATTTGATCTAAGTAATCAAGCACCTCGTTAAGCAGCATACCGGCAGGAATGGCCTGGTTCACATTTAGCTCAACTTCATCTAACTCAAAGCTGGTGATCAGTTTATAGGCATTGTTGTCTGTCACCTCAGCACCATCTTTAACAACCGTTTCTATAAATCTTCTGAAACTTACATGGGTCAGGCTTTCATTCTGATACAGCAGCTCATGAATTTTGGCGATGGTTGTAATTCTGGATTGGGTGGAATGCAGGTGCTTGGAAATTTTCTGGTCGTTATTATCCAGAATCTCCAGCTCTAACAGACCTGAAATAATGGCCAGGTTATTTTTAACCCTGTGGTGCACTTCCCCAAGCAGTGTTTCTTTCTCAACCAGTGATTCTTCAATAATATTTCGGGCTTGCACTTGCTCAGTCACGTCAATGGCTTCTACAAAAATGCCATACACTTCACCATCTTCATTGTGTATAGGCTTGTACACAAAGTTCAGGAAGTGACTTTTTGAAGCCCCATTTTTTCCATTGTTGAAGTACACTTCCTTCTCGTTAAAGTAGAGCGATTTATCCTCATTATAACATGTATCCAGCAGATCCGTGAAGCCTTGTTCATCCATCTCAGGAAGGGCTTCTTTTACTGATAAACCTACCAGATCTTGCTTCCCGACCAACTCTTTGTACTTTTGGTTTACAAAGTTGTAGATATGATCCTTCCCTTCCAGCATAGCGATGGCAGAAGGTGATTCCTCAAACATGTCCTGCATTTGGGCACGGGCTTTTTGCTCGGTTTCCAGCAGCTCCACAATCTGGTTCTCAAGTGCTTTGCGTTCGGTGATGTCCACATACATTCCATAAATGGCAATCACATCCCCATCCAGTTCTACCGGTACGCCCCCTACAAGAACAGGTACTTCTTTACCATCTTTACTGATTCGAATAGTTTCCGTCTGGAAGCTGTCTCCGGTAAAGCTTAGCCGGGAAAGAGTTTCTCCCTGCTCGTCCATTGCTTGAGGTACAATAGTCTGGTCGAGGTTCTTCCCAATGATTTCCGAATCGGAGTACCCAAAGATTTTGCTGAAGCTCTGGTTGATATTTTGGACGTTTCCATCAGCATCTACCAACACTATCCCAATAGGGGAATTGAAGAATAATTGATTCAGCAGCTTCTGGTTTCTCTTACTTTCAACTTCTACCAATTTTCGTTCGGTAATATCCATATGAGAACCGGCCAGTTTGGTAGGCTCTCCATATTCATTCCAGTCAACAAACTTTCCAATAGCTAAAATCCAACGGTAGGAACCATCCGTTGTTTTTAGACGGAACTCAGCTTCATAGCTGTCACCCGACTCAATATATCTTGATAGCTCGGTATCGGGAATATGCCGGTCTTCGTGATGCACAAGAGAGTAAAAGAAGGATTTAGTAAATTCAACGTCATCCTTATCGTAGCCCAACATGGTGTACCATCGTTCGTTGTAGTAGGCGTTGTCAGAGTCAAGGTCAACCTCCCAGAGTCCAAGGTTTGCCCCATCAACGGCAAGATCATTAAAATGCCTGGTTCGCTGGAGCTCTTTCTTTACCTGCTGTCTCTCATTTTCAATTTCGATGATGTTGTTGCGGTTCAGGCCTCCTCCAACAATAAAACGTTCGCCATTCTGCTCAAAGCTGGTTCCTCTCAGCAAATAATGTACGGCCTCGCCATCTTTAGTAATACAACGGGCTTCCACGCTGATTTTTTTGCCTACGAGCTTGTCTTCAAGAATATTAAAAAGCAAAGATCGGTCGTCGGGGTGTACCAGTTTCATTACATTTGTGCTGGCAATTTCCTCGTTTGTATATCCCAGATCCTGCTCCAGCATATTATTCCACCGGATTAATTCACCCTTAAGGTTAAACACAAAGAATGCCGTAGGCAGGCTGGAGATGGCAGATTCGGTAAACTCTTTCTCATCCAGCAATTGCTTTTGGATGGCTATACGGGAAGAAATATCCTTGATGTTGATAATGGTCTTCTCTTCTCCGTCTTCAGCCTCAAATATAACAGAGCTTACTTCTACCGGAATCTTGTGGCCATCTTTATGGGTGAATTCAACCTCGCCTGTAAAAGAGCCGTTCTCTCTGCGGTTTGCAACAGCCTGAATATTAACAGGATTATCCATATCAAAAATAATGTCCCGGTAATTTCCTTCCAGCTCGCCGGGTTCATACCCCAGCATATCACAGGCAGCCGGGTTAACCTCCAGAATGAGGCCGTCCGGCTTACCTATGATTGTTCCTTCCAGGGTATTATTAAACTGCAGCTTGTACAGTAGCTCAGATGTTTTAAGCGCCTGCTGGGTATTTCGCTTTTGGGAAATATCTTTGAACGCCCAGCTTGTTACCGGTTTTCCGCTCTCATTTCGGAATAACGTGACGGACAGCTCAATAGGAATAACGTTGCCTTTTGCTGTCTTGATTTCATAGTCTCCTATATAATTGCCTTTCCGGTTAATTCTTTTCTGAATGTCGGCAACGCTCATGTTCACATTCAGATAATTGCTGATGTCTGTGAAAATCAGGTTGTTCTCACTTACTTCCAGTAATTTACATGCAATGTTGTTGGCTTCGATCACCGTATTGGATTCATCGGCAACCAAAATTCCATAGAGGCTGTTTTGGAAGTGTTTCTCAAACTTCTCCCGGGTTTCCTTCAGGTAGGTTTGGCTTTGAATTTGAGCGCTGATATCCTCGTAAATCAGGATGGCACCCTCGTCGGTTCCCAGGGGGTTTACGGTAACAGAAAAGGTTTTTTGGGAAGCCTCTTGCGAAACCTGGTATTTCATCGTAAAACTTTCTCTTTCTTCGCATAGCACATCTTTGATGCCAAGTAAAAGCCGAAGGGCAGACTCGTTACCTGCAGCAAGGGGGTGCTGAAGCACCGAAAGTATATTCTCATTCAACCCGGGATGGCTCCAGTTCTCTTCGCATTCTTCCCGGTAAATCTTCCATTGGGTGTTGAATGCTGTGATAATGCCTTCGCTATTGATTAAAGCAATATGGGCATTCAATGAATTGAGAATGGCCGCGCTTAAGCGGTCCAGTTCTACTATTGTATGTATATGATCAGTGCTCATAAATTGCTAACAAGTTTCTCTTTATCTCTCATTGATTTGCCAGGTAGTTTGCACGCTTCTGGTTTGTTTTATCTGAGAAATAAACTATCCAACTTTTACACTTTTTGAATGACGTGAAAGACCTAATTTTGAAATTAGGCTAAAAGACCTACTGTGCATTAACTGAACAGGAGGGTAGCAGCAGAATAATTATTCAGGATATTCAAAAAATGTATTCCCGTTTAGAAGCTCATTTACAGCTTCCACGAGTTTAGGTTCGGTTGGGGTATGAGAGATAACCCCGGATGCTCCTGCATCCATTAAAGGTTGAACAAACTTCTTATCGTCATGATGGTCCAATACTAAAATGGGAATATCGGGTGAGCCGGTTTTTATGTCCTTAATATTATCCGGGGCATTACCACAGCCATGAGAAGTATTGAGGTCGTAAATAATAACGCTGTGCTTTTTGATAAGCAGAGGCAACTGATCCGAATAGTCAGTTTCCGGAGAAATAAAATCAACAGAAGCGTCTAACGATGATCGTAAAATTTCAGATACAATATCGTTGGTTTGATTGATTTTGGCTATGAAGGTTACTTGCAGCACAGTGTAAGTGGATGATATATTTTACTTAACTAATGCTAAAGTACTCTATAAAACGGCTTAAAAAATCGGTGTTAACACCTATATTCACTATAGGTGTTTTTACCTAAGCAATAAAAGAGACATGCGAATGATATTCAAAAAGAAGGGGTGGGGGTAAAAGTTAAGCCGGCGTTCATCCGTTATTGTTGTTATCGAAAAGCTTGTTTTTTATAGCGTATTTCACAAGTCCGGCCGTATTTTTTGCCCCGGTTTTCTGTAGCAGATTTCGGCGGTGAGCATCCACGGTACGCACGCTCACATACAGCTGGTCGGCGATTTCCTGGTTGGTAAATTCGTTAACGATCAGCTTTAAGACCTCCAGCTCCCTTTCGGTAATATTAATCTCATCAGGTTCCCGGTTTTTGGAGACCGTAGGTTGAACCAGTTCCTGAAGGATAGCCTGGGTGGCGTCATCACTGAAGTAATGTTTGCCGTCCATAATGGTATTAATGGCTTTGATGAGCTCCTCTTTACCGGAACTCTTCAGGATATACCCGGAAGCTCCGGCCTTAATCATTTTCTTAATGTGCTGATCTTCACTCAGCATAGTTAAAGCCAGTACTTTAACATCCGGCTGTTCTTTCTTGATCTGCTCGGTCGCTTCAATGCCATTCATTTTGGGCATGGTGATATCCATAACAATCAGGTCCGGCTTGTGTTCCAGAGAAAGGTTGGTTGCCTGTTCCCCGTTTTCAGCTTCAAAAGAGATTTCAAAGCCGGGCTCGTCTTCTATCAGTATTTTTATACCATCCCTTACAATCTGATGGTCATCGACTATTGCAATCTTAATGTTAGCCATTTATTGGGCATTTGTATGTTTGTTGATAGGAACGATTGCGCTGATTAATGTCCCCTTGCCGGGTTTTGAATCGAATTCAAAGTGGCCGCCAAGCGCCCCTGTTCTCGTTTTAATAGTTTGTAACCCCAATCCCGGTGTAAAGTCCGGATCAGATGTATCAAAGCCAATGCCATTATCATCAATCGTAAGGATCAAATCAAGCTCATCTTTAATGAGCTGAACATTAATCTGTGAAGCCTTAGAGTATTTTACCGCATTAGAAAGTGCCTCCTGTGCAATGCGATAGAGATTAAATTGTACTTCTCTGGGCAATTCGAGATCCCTGATGTTTTGGTAGTAGCTGATGTCCAAATCGTTGGTGGTACTGTAATTATCAACGAGGGCCTCGATGGCTAAAGCCAGCCCGTAATCATCAACTACACGAGGCATCAGGTTGCGGGAAATCTGGGCCGTTTCTGAAACCGCATGCTTCAGTAAATTCAACCCTTTATTAAACTGATCCTGTTTGCGTTCATCCAGTTTAGAAATTTGACCTTGCACGGAATCCAGGTTCATATTGGCCGCTGCAAGGTATTGGCCAAGTCCGTCATGAAGTTCCTGAGCAATACGAGCCCGCTCTTTATTTTCGCCTTCTACAAGTGAGGCCAGCACCATCTCCTCCGCTTGCTTCTGCTCGGTGATATCATTCACCAGCACCAGGCGGTAGTTTTTACCGAAATAGGTAATTGATGAACCGGTAACACGCACATTGATGATTTCACCATTCTTTTTGATATGCCGGGATTCAAAAGGCTCAGACATAGTGGTCTCGCGGTCGTTCTTAATAACCTGCTTTGCTTCTTCTTTATCCTCATCAGGACGGATATCTAATATCGTTTTGGTATAAAATTCTTCCCGTGAATAACCGTAATGCCGCACAGCAGATTCATTCACCTCAATGATGGATAGGTCGTCCGGATTAAAAATTAACATGGGCTGGGGGCTTTTCTGAAAAAGCAGCCGGTAATTGTGTTCAGATTCTGCCAACCTCTTCTCTGCTTCCACTTGTGCTGTTACATCCACCACCGTAGAAATCATCAGGTTTTGATCATAAACCGGGATGTTTTTAGCGTTGATGATTCGTTCCTCCCCAGTCTGAGTTGTAATTTTGATTCCTTTCCATTGCATCCGCTCAGGTTTTTTGGAGCCAATGTCCTCCAGCACCATTTCTTTTATGCGGTTGCGGTATTCTTCATCCTGATAGGCTTTCTCAAAAAAAGTATCTAAATCGGTGATGACGTTTTTGGGCCAGCCATAGATTTTGGAGAACCTTTGGTTCATTAAAGAAACCTTCCCGGAATCGATGTGATTTACGGCTACTCCAATAGGCAGGTTTTCAATCGTATTCTCAAAAAGTTCTTTCTGCTCTTCAATATACCTTTCGTACTCCTTAACCTGGGTAACGTCCTGTACAACCGAAGCAACAAAATCAGGGTTTCCATCCGAGTCGAAGTAGATCTCACTTACCAAATGAATGTAGATGGTTTGATTAGTACCGTGCTTAACAATTCTAAAAACATCATTTAAGTGCCCTTTTATATTGGCTTCCTCACGAACTTCTAAAAATCGATCAAAATCTTCTGGGTGGATGAGGTTTAAAATTCCTTCAAAATCCAGAGGTTCACTGCTCTTCTCTAAACCGGCTAAATTATATACGTTTTGAGATATAGTGATTTCTCCGGTTTTTAAATCCCGTTCGATGTGCCCAATCTTACCAATTTTTTCTGCTCTTCTGAACCGCCGGTTGACCAACTCTAATTTTTGTTCTTTTTGTTTGATATCCGTCACATCCAGCCCGATTCCAATGGTGGTATCATCCGAGAGTTTAATATTTGACCATTCCTGGATGCGGGTATTCCCGGCTTTATCAAGCACCTCAAAAGTATGCCATTCACCGTCTGCTTCAGCCATCACCTTGAGGGCCTTTTTCTTTAATTCAGGATCAGGATAGCAGGCCGCCAGCAAGTCAATTTCACTGATTTCTTCATTAGTCCATCCCAGGGTTTCCTCAAAAGCTTTATTTACCCTGATTTGATTCACCTCCGGATCGTAAATATCTATCATCACCGGAATTTGTTCGAAAATACGCTCAAACAGCTCTTGTCTGCGCTTATTTTTTTCTTCAAGGTCCACCTGTTCCGTAATGTCCTGTATAATGCCGGATATCGAGGTTGTTTCTCCCTGATCATTTTCCTGAACATTACCCATGCTTTTCATCCACCGCACCGTACCGTCCGGCCAAATGATACGGTACTCTGCTTTGTAAGGGGTTTTAGTTTCAATCGCTTCAATAAAAGCCTGTTCTACACGATCTTTGTCATCAGGATGGATGGAGTCGTAGAAATCCTGAACGTTCCATTTCTTTGGTCTCTCTTTAAGTCCAAATAGTTTGTAGTGGTATCTGGAGGTAATATTTCTGTTCGTTTCAAGGTTGATACTCCAGGTTGCGATTTTCACTGAATCCAAAGCTTCATCCACACTTTTTGTAGCAGATTTGATGCGTTTGTTGCTAAAATCAACAAGAAGATAGAGTAAAATAGCTGTAACAATTACGTATAGTATGCCTTTAAAGGTGCTATAACGCGCCATTTCCTCAATATCGGTAATAATGAAGGCTAGCAACTGGTCTGAGAAAAGAATCCACAATATACCTGTCACCAGATAAATGAAGGCAATATTTACAGCATTAAGTTGGAAAAGTTTTTGAAACTTTTTCATGACCAGCATTTTCCCCTTGTGAATAATTTCTGAATTTGAACTAACTGCTTTCTGTGTTAAACCACAAGAGTGTTTAGAGCAATGCCTCAGCAGATAATAACTCCCGAAATCCGGGGTTTGGACCAATAAAAAAACCATCCTCATCTAAAGCAGATAAGGATGGTTGCATTTGTACCCACGACTTAACCCAAATTGGCCCTCTTGACCATTAAGTAAGAGCGATCTCAAAGCCATTCCTTACACTTTTTTGGGAAATTAATTTTGAGTTCAAAATAACCCTCTGTGAGCTTGCTAAGTGCGATTGTTTAGAAGTAGCCGAATTTGAAAACAGAATTAGGAAGAAAGGGAAGTGGATTTTTGTGCGCGAAGGGGAGATATAAAAAAAGCCACCTTTCGAACAAAGGCGGCTTTAAAAATTAATGTACGCACGAGAGGATTCGAACCCCTGACCTTCTGGTCCGTAGCCAGACGCTCTATCCAGCTGAGCTACGTGCGCAAAAAATTCGAGAGCATCAAAGATAAGAAGATCATAACTGCAGGGCAATTATTTTATGCTTCAGAATGAAGAATAAGTTTTTGAGGTTGGAGGGGTATGATTAGCAACTAACAGAGGAATTATTTGGTACGATTGTTGAAATAATAAAGGCAGAGAAGGTTTGATGCTAACCCTTAACACCGAGAGAATACTATGAACAATGCATCCCGACATATTTTAATCCAGCTTGAAATTATCCTCAAAGAGTACCCTGAGGCCGAATTTTACATTCAGGAACGAATGAGGTCCCTGATATCAGATTTACTGAATTCCGAGATTTGTTTCGAAGAATTGCAGCCTCAGAATAAATAAACGGAGGAAAAAAGCCTCAAAAGCAGAAATAAATTCCGCTTTACTTGGCCTCTTTTAGTCATCCGATGCCAACCACTCCTTGTATTGGGACCGGCGCTCAGTTACCTTTTTCAGGTAATTTTTGGTTTCGTCCCAGGGCAGGTTCGCCAGCAGGTAATCGTAATTTTCCTGTGCGCTCATCCCGTTTATGGTATCCCGGGCATTATTGAAGTTGGTGGAATTGATATAGGCTCTTGCCACATTTCCGGCGCCGGTGTTATAAGCGCAAATTACCAGGTACTCATGTACTGTCCGGTCTTCAATTCCCCGCATATACCGGTTCATCAAAATGTCGATATAGGTAGAGCCGAAATGCACATTTTGGTCGGGATTAAATAAATATTCAGCTGAGGGGATAGCGTCTTTTCCATTTAACACCCGATATACATCCCGGCCGGCGGTGCGGGGTACAATTTGCATTAACCCCAGGGCATTGGCATGAGATTTTGCCATGGGATTGAAAAACGACTCGGTATGAATAATGGCAAGCACCAGGGTAGGATCTATTTCATACTTATCAGAGTAAGTTTCCACTTCCTTTCTGAATTTTTCGGCCCGGGTGCGGAGGTGATCAGGCACAAGCTGCAGGTTTAAAACGGCAATCTTTCTGGTGGTTCCATCTTCGGCTTCCACTTCTTTAATCTCCGTTTGTTCAGCTACCTCTTTAGCGTATTGCAGGGAGTCCATGTCTTCAGGGATATCAATCTGATCGGCTAAAATAGGCTCTTGCATCACCTCTTTTTCGGTTTCATCGGGCAGTTCCGTTTCGGTGCCCTTACTGCTAATCAAATCCAGAACGGCATTCTCGATGGCAATAAGCAGGCTGTCTTCGGTGTCGTTTTCATCAGCCAGCACTTCGATGGTGCCTTCACCGTCTTCGAAGTCTACGTCCCATCGGACTTTACCTCCATTTTGATACTCAATCCAGTTGATCTTGGTCCGCTCTTTAAAGTCTCCCCACTGCCGTAACATATCATCCCGGAATCGGTTAAAATCCATTTCATGCTGAAATACATAGGCTTCATAGTCGGCGATGCTTTGGTGGAGAGCCGAGTCCTGGGCTGCCTGAATTTGTTCGAGCTGCTGCTGCCGTTGCTGTCGGTATTCTTCCCAGGTGAGTGATGCGTCTTGTGCTGTGATGTGTGTCGATGAAAAGAAAAGTATGACCAGTCCAAATAATAGTGACGTCTTCATGAGTACCCCAAATGTGCTTTAGCCTAATTAATTGGTGAAATTGTCCCCGTGTTTTGTATCCCAAAAGTACAACCTGCAGAGCAAAAGCCAAATACCGATTTTTTGATGAATAATTGCTTTGTAATGTAGTTATGATTTAGGATGCGAAGGGCTGAACCCCTTCGCTTGTTTACCGGAATAGATGGTTGTTATAGGGTAGGTTGGTTGTCTGGGGCGAAGAGTTTTGCAGTATGTACGAGGGTTGATGATGGCATTGTATTGTTTACGAAGGGCTGAACCCCTTCGCTTGTTTACCGGAATAGATGATTGCTGTAGGATGGGTTGGTTGTGGAGGCGGAATGTTTTCGGGTATGCAAGCGAGTCGTTCACGGCATCGCGTTAAATAAAAATCGCGTTTAGTTTTAAAAAGGTATTTCAGCCAAATTTCTATAATTCAGATAGAACAATTTAAAGTGGCTTTTCGTCTTTTTTATGAAACTTTGTTAGAGGGGTTGCTTAAAGGTTGGGGATTGTCTAACTCTAACTACCAATTTTAAACCAACAGGACGCTACACTATGAAGAAAATACTACTGTTCTTAAGCTTGATTATCCTGGTTCCGGCTTGGGCGAATGCTCAAAAAGGAGACAAGGACAAAAAAGAAGAAGACAAATTCACGGAACTGACCAAAGATGCCGAACATATTGAGGGTTTCTTTGATCTGTATAAAACAGATGATGCTCTGTATCTGGCTGTTACCGAAGAACAGCTTAACAATGACTTTCTCATGAATTTTGAAATTGAGCAAGGTATTGGTTCCTCCGGACTATACGGCGGAACCATGCTGAGCGTGTTTGAGGGGTTACTTGTACGACTTGAAAAGCAGGAAGGAAAGTTGATGCTTGTTCAAAAACCACACCGTTATGTGGCTGAAGAAGGTACACCGGAAGCAGTATCGGTAGAATTGGGATATGGGAATTCAATTCTGGAAACCGCCAAGGTTGAAACTACCAACGATGACGGTGTAATGCTGGTAAATGTGTATGACTGGTTTGTGGGCGACCTTTCCAATATTGGACAACGGGTGAGCTTTGTGGTTTCTTCACGACCGGGGCAGCCGGGACGTGCTTCTTTTGATAAATCGAGAAGCTACCTGAAAGCGGTTAAGTCATTTCCGATGAATACAAATGTGACCGCTCAGCTTACATTTAATAACAGCGAACTGAGAGGTCCGCGAACCGTAGCCGATAGCCGCTATATCCCGGTATCCATTCATTATACGATGGCGGAACTTCCTGAAGAGCCCATGAGTCCGCGTATGGCCGATGACCGTACCGGTTTTTTCATGACGGTTCATAAGGACTTTACCGACGATGACGATGATACTTTCTTCAAGCGATATGTGAACAAATGGAGACTGGAATGTGACGGAGCCCCCGGAGCTGACGGACTTTGCGATCCTGTTGAGCCCATCACCTACTATATTGACCATACCGTACCTGAAGCCTATAGGGAAACCATGATGGAAGGGGTGGAAGAATGGTCAAAGGCATTTGAAGCCGCCGGATTCAGAGATGCCGTTCAGGCCGAAATGCTGCCCGAAGGTGTTGAGCCGGAAGACATCCGCTATGCAACCCTGAGATGGAATGTGTCGGACCAGCCCGGTTATGGAGCCATTGGCCCTTCTGTAGTTGACCCAAGAACCGGAGAAATTCTGGATGCGGATATTCTTTTCGAAGCCAACATGATTCTGGGAGATAAAGAAGAATACCGCGAAATGGTAGAACCGAGAGCAGCCATTGATGAAATTTACAATGTGAGTGCTGAAGAAGTGGCGATGTCGAGCCGTTCAGAGATGAAGTCGTTTTACACGGAAATGGCCATGCAGCTTGATATGGTAAAAGGACTGCTGGTAGCCAGAGGACAAATTGCTTCCAACGATCCGGTTCCGAAAGAATTCACCGATCAGGCACTGCGATGGGTAACCATGCACGAAGTGGGGCATACGCTTGGCCTTCGCCACAATTTCCGTTCTTCGGTAGATACTCCGCTTGATAAACTATATGATACTGAGTGGACTGCTGAAAATGGAATTTTTAGCTCTGCAATGGAATATCCAACGGTGAACCTGTCTCCCCAGGGAGAAGACAATGACGGCCATTATTATAATACCAGTGTGGGTTCCTACGACCGCTGGGTAATCAGTTACGGATACACGCCGGATGATGAGAAGGCAGCGGAGATTGCCCGAATGGCAGCTCAGCCGGGTCACGCCTACGGTACCGATGAAGATGCCCGTGGTTCAGGAGCTATCGACCCGCTGGTAAACGTTTACGACCTTGGTGCCGATCCACTTGCCTGGGGTAAAGGACGTGCAGCCCTGCTGAGAGACCTTATTCCGGAAGTCCCGGAGATTGCACTGGCAGATAACATGCCTTATTACGAGGCAACCGATTTGTTCAACACGTACTTCTTCCAGTATGTGAGAGCATTGGGCCCGACGGTGAAATATATTGGTGGTCAATACCAGTACAGAGACCATGTTGGAGATCCTGATGCGCGGATGCCGTTTGTGCAAATTCCACGGGAAAAACAGCAGGAAGCACTTGATATGATTATCGAGTATGCCTTAGCTGAAGATGCGTTTGAACTTCCTCAGGAAGTATATCAGCAATTTGGAGCTGATCGATGGAGCCATTGGGGTAACTCAAACACCTATGGCGGTCGTATCGACTACCCGCTACATCAATATTTGTTAGGAGTGCAATCAAGCCTGTTGGAAGCGCTGCTTGATGGAACACGCCTGGCCCGAATCCGCGATACCGAAGTTAAGTTTGGGGAAGAAAACACTATCACCATTCCCGAACTGATGGGAACCATCACCAACGCCGTTTGGAGTGAAGTATGGGCAGCTCCGGGATCAAACATCAGCAGTAACCGCCGTGATGTACAGCGTGCGTATCTGGATCTGATGATTGAGATTGTGACAGATGCTCCATCCGATATGCCGGCTGATGCACGTTCGGTAGCCCGGGCACAACTGTCGGATCTTAATAACCGAATCACCCGTCGCCTCACTCCGCCATACAGCTTTGATGCATACACCGAAGCACATTTGCGTGAAGTGAAGGCACGAGTTGAAAAAGCACTGGATGCAGGCTTAAGCCTGGAGAACTGATAGTTAGATAAGCAACAGCTTAGTGCTTCTAAATCTGGCTCCGATGCTCAGCGTCGGAGCCTTTTTTATGTACAAACAAAAATACTTCTATCCATTATACCCAACGGAAAGAACCGTGATATCATCCGACTGATCGGCTTTGCCCATAAACTTCAGCACATCCACTATCAGGCTGCGCACCAGTTTATTGATGTTATCTTTGCTATGCTTTTCCAGAAAGGCTTCCAGACGGGGTTCTTCATACATGGAGCCATCTACAGCTGTTGCCTCGGTGACGCCATCGGTGAAGAGGAGGATTTTTTCACCCGGTTCGAGTGTAAATTCTTTCGTCTCAAAATTGAAGGGTTCAATTTTACCAAGCAGAATTCCTTCCGTGGTTTCAACTTCTTCAACCGTTCCGTCATTTCGGACGATGTAAGGCAGGTTATGCCCGCCGTTGCAATATTGCACCTTGCCGGTTCGAACATCCATCACCCCATAAAAAGCGGTAACAAAAGTGGTGAGATCACTTTCCGGAATCAGCATGGTATTAACTGTTGACAGACAAAGGGCAGGGTCCTGAATCTGTGAGGCAATGGCTTTGATGGTTGTCCGGGAGACCGCCATATATAAAGAGGCCGGAACTCCTTTGCCGGAAACATCGGCACATACAAAGCCCAGGTGGTGTTCATCCAGCATAAAGAAATCATAAAAATCACCACCTACCTGTTTGGCGGTATACATCTCGGCGTAAATGCTGAACTCTGAGCGGTCGGGGAAAGGTGGGAACTCCTGGGGCAGCATCTTCTGCTGAATACGGGCCGCTGTTTCCAGGTCGGTTTGTACGGCTTCCAGCGTTTTTTTGTGTTGAATGCCATCCTGAATGAGTTGTATTTCTTTCAGCGTTTTTTCGATGGTGGCATTCAGGTCGGTGAAGTCGATGGGCTTGGTTACAAAATCAAAAGCACCCCGGTTCATCGCGGTGCGGATGTTATCCATATCTCCATAGGCGGAAACTATCACGGTTTTGAACATGGGGTTTTCGAGTTTCTGCGTCTCCGTCAGAAAGGTGAGCCCGTCCATCCGGGGCATATTGATATCAGATAAAACCAGGGAAATGTTATGCGATTCGCTTAGCATATCGAGGGCTTCTTCTCCGTTTTCGGCAAAGAAAAATTCGTATTCGTCCTCTTTTATTTGTTTGCGGAACCGTTGCAAGATCAACATCTGCAGATCCGGTTCATCATCAACCACTAATATTCTATGCTTTTCCATAACCCTCGGTTAAATTAGTTGTCTATTGGTGAATCAATTGGTTGATTTCTTCTCTGAGTTCTTCAAAATCGATGGGCTTGGTAAAAAATGCTTTTGCGCCCGATTCCATGGCTTTGTCGTAATTATGCTGGTCGCCATAGGCAGATATCATGCTTACCTTTATTTGCGGGAAATCAGTTTTCACCTTTTCCAGAAGCTCCAGTCCCGACATCCCCGGCATGTTGATATCAGAGAATATATACACAACCTCGGGGGGGTGATTACTTCTCAAAATCTCGATGGCTTCATCGCCGGAAAAGGCAAATTCCAGTTCCAGGGCATTGCTCCGTATTTCTTTTCTGAATTTTTGACGAAACAGCATTTCAACGTCTTTTTCATCATCCACCACTAAAAATTTCATGGGTTCGCTCATTATTCTATTTGTTTAAGGTGATCGTAAATATTGTGCCCTTTCCTTTTTCAGAATCTACCTGAATGGTGCCACCGTGTGCTTTGATGATATCATTGGTAATGCTGAGTCCGAGTCCGGTACCTTCCGTTCCTTTCTTTGTAGTGAAGAAAGGCTGCATAATTTTGTCTCTCATGTCGTCCGGTATTCCCGGCCCGTTATCTTCAATTTGAAGTAAAACGTTTCCACTTTCTGATGAAGTCCTCACCGTAAGCTTGGCTTTGTATTCTTTAGAATTTGGTGCTTGGTCTTTGGACTTCAGCTTTTCCCGCATCGCATCAAAAGCATTGTTGCACAGGTTTACGATTACGCGACTGAAGTCTTCGGCTATCAATGGAATTGGATCTATACTTTCATCCAGGTCAAATATGATGTCAGAATTGATGGGCTCTTTGCCGGCTCTCATACCGTGGAAAGTCAGGTTCACATACTCTCTGACTACCGTATTTATCTGAGTCGGTTCTTTTCTGCCGCTGCCTCCACGCGAGTGCTGTAACATCGATTTCACGATAGAATCGGCCCTTTGTCCGTGCTCATGAATTTTATTGAGGTTTGCTTCAATATCGGCTAAAAGATCCTTTAAGTCGGTATTATCACCGGCCAGCTCACGAGCTTCCTCCAGCAGTTCCACATTCAAGTCAGAAAAGTTATTCACGAAATTCAGCGGATTCTTAATCTCATGGGCAATACCGGCGGTAAGCTGTCCAAGTGAAGCCAGTTTTTCCTGCTGGATGAGCTGTTGCTGCATGTCTTTTAACTCACTCAAGGTTGCATTCAGTTTTCGATAGGCTGAAGCATTGTCGAGGGCAATGGCAGCATAAGTGGCCAGGTTTCTCAACAGGTTCACATGATAAGCGGTGTATGCATCTTTCTTGAAGCTTTGAGTGGTGATAACGCCGATCACCCGGTCTTGCTGAACCAGCGGCAGGTAGAGTATAGACTTCGACTCTTCCCCTTCAATAGGCGCCTGATAGGTTTTAACATACTTGGTATGCTCGTTGGCGTAATCCCCGACAATAATTTCCTCTTTGTTCTTGAAGCAGAAAACCGCCAGGCGGTCTTCTTCGTCCAGGTTGTTTACAAAAGGAGATAACATCTTTCCCTTTTCCTTGGTAGCCGGGAACTCGAGTCGGTTTCTTTCTTCATTATAAATTCCGACCCCAAAAATGGAAGCATCCATCAGGGCGTTCACATTCTCGTAAACGGTATCAATGATTTTGTTTACCGAAAGAGTGGATGTAATGGCCCGTCCGATCTGGCTCAGCTGCTCGGTATCGGACCGGCGCTTGTTTTCAGCCTCGGCCCGGAGCTCAGCTTCACGAAGTGCCTGTCGTTCTTGTTCCTTTTTAGAAATACGGCTGCGCTGAAAACGGTCAACCCCAAAAACCATGAAGCCCAGCATTCCAAGTCCTAAAGAGTAGGCCCACCAGGTTCTGTACCACGGAGGTAAAATGGTTAATCCAATTGAGGCTCCTTCATGATTCCAGACTCCATCCGCATTCGCTGCTTTCACTTTAAAAGTGAATTCCCCTTCGGGGAGATTGGTGTAGGTTGCTGAACGTTTGTTGCCGGCATCAATCCAGTCCGGGTCAAATCCCTCCAGTTGATAAGAGTAGGTATTCATTTTGGGGTTGGCATAATGCAGGGCTACATAGTCAAAGGTTACTTCATTTTGGTGATAGGGAAGAGTAATTTTTTGAGTATTACTGAGTGCATCCTTGAGCGGAGAATCAGGTCCGGGCACTACGGGTTTGTTGAATACTTTAAAATCGGAAAGTACTACCTGAGGTGGGATTTCATTTACATGAAGCTGTTCCGGAACAAAAGCCGTAACACCTTCGCCACTGCCAAAATACATAACCCCATTATTTCCCTTAAAATATCCGTTTTGGGAGTATTCCAGTGCCATAAGCCCGTCATCGAGCCCGTAATTTCTAAACGTCTCAGTGGCGGGGTCAAAATTGGAGATGCCTTTATTGGAGCTCATCCAAAG
Source organism: Gracilimonas sediminicola (assembly GCF_024320785.1). Taxonomy (NCBI): domain Bacteria; kingdom Pseudomonadati; phylum Balneolota; class Balneolia; order Balneolales; family Balneolaceae; genus Gracilimonas; species Gracilimonas sediminicola. The sequence continues at coordinate 1,191,004 of NZ_JANDBC010000001.1, read as the reverse complement.
GGTGTTGTTATTATCCACCAACAAGCCATATAGCGAATTATTGGAAAGACCTTGTTCCTCGGTAAAATGTGTGGCCTTGCCGGTTTGTATATCAAAGCGGTTCAGCCCACCGTTTGAGGTAGCCAGCCAAAGTGTACCCGGATCATTATTCAGCTGGGTTATGCTTTGTATTTGACTGTTGTTGATGGTTGTCGAATCGGTAGGTTTATAGGTAGAAGCTACAGTTGCAATTCCATCGGGAGTAATTTGGAGTAAACCTAAAGTAGTACCTGCCCACAACATGCTGTCTTCAGCTATATGTAAACTCAAAACGGGAGGACCGAAATCGGTTTTTAATTCTTCCTGAGGAAGGGGGATATGCTCATACTCTCCGGTGATTGAATTAAAGCGGTCGAGCCCGCCAATGCTGCCAATCCAGAATACGTCCTCATCAGTTGCGGTTGGTACGATCGCAAAAAGGCTGTTTCGCCCCTGGTTCCCATCAATCCGCGGGTGGCGGAAATAAGTAGATTTTTTAGTTGTGCGATCGAATAAACTCAGTCCACCGCTGGTGCCTATCCAAAAACGACCGTTAGCATCTTCATGGAATACCCGTATGGATCCAAATATTAATGATGTGGTATCATCAGGGTTAGAAGTATAATGAGAGACTTGTCCGGTGTTGATGTCGAATTCAGTGAGGATATCACCCGCAGACCCGATATCTGTCCCTACCCACAAAGTTCCTTCGCTATCTTCAAAAACACCCCATACAATACCCGGGGAGATGGTTTGGTCATCATCAGGGTTATTCTTCAGGTGAGTAAAATTTACCGCGCCGGGATTAAAGGCGGAAAGACCTCTTGTTGCTGTACCCACCCAGATGGTGCCGGAACGGTCGGCATACATCGATGTAGCAAAATTATCGCTGAGGCTATTTGGGTCTCGCTGATTGTTACGATAAGAAGTGAATTCACGGTCAACGATGTCGAAGCGGGCAACACCTGTTCCAGGGCCGGCCACCCATAATACATTTGGATTCTCTGGATCAGGCACAACCTGATGAAGAAAGTTAAGCGGGTTGACGTTCTCTCCTTCATTGGGTTCAATCAGATATCGCTCAAAGTCACCGGTTTTGCTATCCAGAAATACCAGCCCGTTCCCGGTTGCCAGCCACAAAGCGCCGGGTATATCGGGTGAGAGATATTGATCCAAAACATTCTGAGGGGCTCCATAAAACTCACGGCCATCTATATCAAACAAAAAGCGGGTGATTTCATAGGTATCTAAATTTATTCTTGAAATACCGTTATTGCCTCCAGCCCACAGAAAACCCTCAGAATCCTCTTTCATCCAATAAACGGCATGGCTTGTAATGGTTGTTGGGTCATCGTGGTCGTGCTCATACCGAATAAACTTTCCGTCTTGCCCGGGGGGCATTCTATTTAACCCACTTCCAAAAGTGCCTACCCACAGGTTGCCCCGGCTGTCTTCAAAAGGCATAAAAGCACGGTCGCTGGAAATACTGGTAGAGTCATTCGGATCGTGAACATACTTCGTGAATTTTCCTGTAGCCTGATTCAGTTTGTTTAATCCACCGCCTTCTGTTGTAACCCAAATATCCCCGTTTGCTGATTCATCCATCCCCCAAACCCAGTTCTCAGAAAGGGAAGTGGTATCGAAAGGGGTTTGCTTGTACACTTTAAATTCATAACCATCGTACCGATGGAGGCCTCCCTGGGTAGCAATCCACAGAAACCCCTTACTATCCTGCATGATGGTATTTGCACTGGCCTGATTCATTCCATCGCTGAGCCCGGTATGCTCAAAGCGCAGGGAAGGAGCTTCACTTTGTAAAAGCGTGGGTTTTATTTCCTGTTCGGTTTGAGCGTGAACAGAAGTTGTCAGCCCTGCAAAAGCAGTCAGGCAAATAATGCCGGTTTTAAAAGATAGTATGTTTTTTTTGCTCATCGTTTATCCCCCCGGGGATAATTTAATGGTGAGACATGTACCCTCATGTTGGTTAGTGGAAACTTCTAAAAAACCACCGTGTGCTTTAATAATGTCGTTGGTAATGCTTAACCCCAACCCCGTACCTTCGGTGCCCTTCTTTGTCGTGAAAAAAGGCTGAAGAATCTTTTCCTTTATATCTGGTGAAATACCCGGACCATTATCCTCAATTTCTATGAAAGTTGCTTGATTCTTCTTGTAGGTCCTAACTGTCAGCTTTGGCTTGTAATCTTTGGAATTTGGTGCTTGATCATTGGAATTTAATTTTTCCCTCATCGCATCAAAAGCATTATTACACAAATTGATGATCACCCGGCTAAAATCTTCAGCTATAAGAGGTACATCTCCAATCGAATCATCCAAGTCAAACTCCATATCTACATTAATGGGATTCTTTCCGGCCCGCATGCCGTGGAAAGAGAGGTTCACAAATTCCTTCACTAACCCATTCAAATCCGTAGGCTCCATTTTTCCCGAACCGCCCCGGCTGTGCTCCAGCATCGATTTTACGATAGAATCAGCCCGCGTACCGTGTTCATGAATTTTTCGGAGATTAGTTTCGATGTCGTCAAGGAGATCTGATAATTCTAAATTTTGAATGTTAAATTTTGAATTAATCTCCTTGATCTCCTCTCTTGCTTCGTCTATCAACTCCACACTCAGCTCCGAAAAATTATTCACGAAATTCAGCGGGTTTTTGATTTCGTGGGCAATGCCGGCGGTGAGTTGTCCAAGGGAAGCCAGTTTTTCCTGCTGAACAAGCTGGTCTTGGGTAGCCTCTAATTCCTTCAGGGCAATTTCCAGGCGGTCACGTTCTTCGCGGATGAGTCGTGCTTGTTTTTCTGCTATTTGAAGGTCATCGTAACGAATGTGAGCTTGCTCAAAAACATTGGCGAATCGTTTTAAAATTGATTTACCATCTTCGCCCGGCTCACCATTAGTGAATGCATATAATGCCCCTGACTTAAAGGGAAAGAAACTTGCAAACTGTTCAATGTCAGTATCCGGGTCCTGAAGTTCTTCAAGGTTGGGGATGTTGGGGTTAATGGGACCTACCTTTTGGTAATAGTCACTAAGCTCTTTGCCTTTCAGCTCGTAGATCACTTCTTGATGCTGTGCTTCCCAGGCATCCAATACTTTTTGGAGCATAGGGTGCCAGGTGAGGGAAAGGGTTCCCAGCATATCCAGGTAACTTCCGTCATCAACATTAGATGCCCAAATTTCGGCTTCTTTGGTTTCACCGTTAATCATACCTAAGCCATATCGAAGGGGATTAATCTTAAGCATCTCCATTTCTTTGAACATAGCCTCTGCAATCTGCCTCAGGTCGTCACTATGATTCATGGCAGCCGCTATGCCCCTAACCCGTTCCAGACTGGCTTCCACTTTAGATTCGTAGGTCTGTTGTTCGGCTTTTTGAAGGTCAAGGAATCGGATATAGGACTGTTCGAATGCATTGCCCATTTTTGTAGCAATTGTCTCTATCTCTTGCGGAGGCTTTTTATTGAAATCAATTTCCAAAAACCCATGGGAGAATTTTTTTACGACAGGAAAAAACTTAGAAATGACCCCATCCTTAATTGCTTGTTGAAAAATTTGTCCATTTTGTTTGTCAATTATTTGCAGCTCCTGTGCCAACTTATTTAACTTTTCACCCGTGATCTCATATATCACAAAAGATTGTTTTTCCGCATTCTCATAATAACCGGCTATGGTAGGCACCAATTTTAGGTCCATGTGAATCTGAAATAGTTTTAGCTCGCCTTTTTCAATCTCAGTTATATCCCATTGTGTCATCGTACCATCTTCATTGTCGATAAGAATTACCACAGCGAGACTATCAACTTGTAAATCAGCCAGGCATTTACGGAGCGTTGAAATAACCAGCATGATGTCATCAGGTTTTTGCATCCCCATAGCTACAGCACGCATCCGTTCAGAAGCTGCTTCAATCTCCAATTCTTTGTTTTTTTGGAGAAGATCGGTGGTTTGCTCAGCTACTAATTTCTCAAGCCTTTCTTTTTCCCGTTCCCACTCCTCAACATGCCAGGTATCGTTTTCAGTATCACCAGGTATGGAACCATGCCAATGAATGAGTTTCCAACTTCCTTGTTTAAACTCCATAACTGCGCTAAAGCGGAATGTAAACTGATTCTCAATTTGATCTGACTGTACAGTGGCAATAATGTGTTCTACGAATACAGCGATATCACCTTCTGCCGAGATTCTTTTATGAACGAGGGTGCGGTCAAAATTAAAATGGAGGCCGGCAGCACGGGCCTGTTCTTCCTGAGCTTTAATAAGCTGAATGTACCCCTCAAGGTCGTGTACTTCTTCATCAACAGTGGTCCCATAACCCATGATTTCCGGATCGACAAGTTCTTCAAGTCCATCAACGGGAATTTGATTGGTACTGATGGCCATGAGTTTGTCATAAGCCTCATTTAACGCTATCTCTTTCTGCTTATCCATTGGTGATTAAGCTTGTGGAATTTTAATCGAGAAAGTAGTTCCGTTACCAGGAATGGTAGATAAGTCTAATTCCCCGCCATGCGCTTTGATGACATCATTGGTAATACTCAGTCCTAAACCGGTGCCTTCGGTTCCTTTCTTGGTTGTAAAAAACGGCTGCATAATCTTACTTTTCATCTCCTCCGGAATTCCCGGCCCGTTGTCTTCAATCTGAAGCAAAATCCTTCCATTTTCTAAAGAAGTTCGTACGATAAGTTTTGCCCTGTAATCTTTGGAATTTGGTGCTTGGTCATTGGAGTTTAATTTCTCCCTCATCGCATCAAAGGCATTGTTGCACAGGTTCACGATCACCCGGCTGAAATCTTCGGCAATCAACGGTACTTCTCCGACCGAATCATCCAACTCAAAATCCATAGCTACATTTATGGGATTCTTGCTTGCCCTCATACCGTGGAAGGAGAGGTTTACAAATTCTTTGACCAATGCATTCAAATCGGTAGGCTCCATCTTTCCGGAACCTCCACGGCTGTGTTCCAGCATGGATTTAACGATGGAGTCGGCCCGTGAGCCATGTTCGTGAATTTTACGGAGATTCATGTCAATGTCTTTCAGTATTTCATGAGCCCCCAGAATACGCCCTTTATCCTCAGCTGAAAGCTGATCACTGAGAGCTGACAGCTCCTCCTTCGTCTCTTCAATCAACTCCACACTTAACTCCGAAAAATTATTCACAAAATTCAGCGGGTTTTTGATTTCATGAGCGATACCGGCGGTGAGTTGCCCAAGCGAAGCCAGTTTTTCCTGCTGAACCAATTGCTCCTGGGCCGCTCGCAGTTCATTTAATGCCGACTGCAGTTTTTGATAGGCCTCAGCATTTTGAATGGCAATACCCACGTTGGCTGCAATAGTGGAGAGCAAACGAAGGTCAGTTTCACTGAATCGGTTTTCCTGTTCCTTACTTTGAACGCTGATTACCCCCAGTGATTTTTTACCGGCCAGGATGGGAACTCCAAGGTAAGACTCCACCATTTCCCCTTTCTTCTCAGCCTTAATTTTATCATAAGTTTCATCGAGGTCGTGGTTCACCAGCAGTGGCTCTTTACTGGTGATGATTTTTTCGGTGATTCCATTCCCAAAAGGCCGCGATTCTGATTTATCTCCATAGTAATATGGAAAATGAAGCAGGTCTGATTTCTTATCGTGAATAGCCAGGTAAACAATATCTGCTTTAAAAGTTTCCCGCATCTTTTCCCCAACCAGTTTAAAAAGTGCATCCACTTCCAACTGCGATACAATCGCCTTACTGATACTGTTCACGGTTTGAAGTTCGGCGGCTCGCTGCTCGGTTTCCCCCAATAGCCGGGTGGTTTCGTTAAACAATCGGGCATTTTCAAGCGCTACACTCATACTGTTGGTGAGGGTGGTAAGCAGCCGAACATCTGATTCCGTAAACGCGTGCTCCTTTTCTACATTCTGAAGACTGATGGAGCCCATTACTTTATCGCCCACGATCATTGGTACAAAGATGGCTGCCTTGGGAGGCAATCCCTTACTAACACCATGATCGGTGTCTCCGTATTTTTTGGCCGTTTCTACATAATCTTCATTAATAAGTAATGCTTCTTTGGTTTTGATGAGGTGTTTATTTGCCCAGATAAATGGCCGTGGTTCAAGATAAAGACGTTCCCCATTTTCAACGGCGTACTCCCAGGTCTCAATTTCTTTGTCATGGTCGAAAGTACGGATGAGCATTGTTTGGGTATTCAGAACCTCGCAGATACGGTTGCCAACCAGGCTGTAAATGGCCTGCATGTCCATTTCCCGCACCAGACCTTCCTGCACACTGTTGATTACGGCCAGCTCGGCATTACGCTGTTCGGTTTCAGCCAGCAGGCGGTTGGTTTCATTAAAAAGGCGGGCATTTTCGAGGGCCACCGTCATACTGTTAACCAGGGTGGTAAGTAAACTTACGTCGGAAGAAGAGAAAGCATTCTCCCGGTCCAGGTTTTGAAGGGTCACATACCCGCGAACGGTATCACCCACAATCATTGGTACATATACTGCAGACTTTGCCAATCTTGTTCCGGGTACAGGCTTGAATGGTTTCTTATTTATCCTTGCCATTTCAGCTGCTGCATTCTCATTAATCAGCAGCGTCGATTTATCTTCAATAATTTTAGCTCTAAGCCTGTCGTATAATCTTGATTTTGGGTAAAGCCTTTCCCCGTCTTCAAATACATACTTAAATAGTTCTTTCTTCACTTCGTGATTAAAAGTAACCACACCGGTTACCTGGGCATCAAAAAGATCTCTAATTCGGGAACCCACTAAATCATAGATACCTTGCATGTCCATTTCAGCCACAAGGCCCTGTTGTACACTATTTATAACGGCAAGCTCTGCATTTCGCTGTTCGGTTTCGTTAAAAAGACGTGCATTTTCCAGGGCTACACTCATACTGTTGGCAAGGGTACTTAGCAGCCGTACATCCGAATCGCTGAATGCATGTTCCCGGTCGTTGTTTTGCAAAGTGAGGTATCCCCGAACTTCGTCCGATACAATCATAGGAACATATAGTGCTGATTTAGCCAGTCGGGTACCCGGCACCGGCTTTATGATCTCACCTTTTATTTCCGAGAGAATTTCAGCGGCATTTTCTTCGATATTCAGAATGGTTTTCTCTTTAATAATCTTCTCTCTGATCTTGTCATATGCCCTGACCTTCGGGTACATTCGGGCCCCATCCTCAAAAGCATATTTCCAATCTTCTGTTTTAGCCTCATGATTAAAAGTTACGATACCGGTAACCTGAGCATCAAAGAGTTCGTGTATTCGATTGCCTACCAAATCGTAAATGCCCTGCATATCCATTTCCGCAACTAAGCCCTGTTGCACGCTGTTAATTACAGCTAATTCTGCATTTCGTTGCTCGGTTTCGTTGAAGAGGCGGGCGTTTTCCAGAGCCACACTCATGCTGTTGGCAAGGGTACTTAGCAGACGTACATCCGATTCACTGAATGCGTGTTCTTTGTCGATATTTTGAAGGCTAACATAACCCCGGACGCTATTACCGACTTTAAGCGGTACATAGAGCATGGACTTAGGGAATGTTGTACCCGGAACAGCTCTGGGAGCTTCCCCGGTGATAGTGGTGTACGCTTCCTTGGCATTTTCGGCAATATGGATCAACTTCTGAGTGCTAATCAGTCGTCTGCGAATCTTATCATACGGGCGGGGAGCCGGTTCAACACGTTCCCCATTCTCAAAGGCGTATTGGAAATGTTCTTGTTCGGTTTCATGATTAAAGGTGCCGATGATAACGCCCTGGGCATCAAACAACACCCGAACTTTTTCGCCCACCAAATCATAAATGCCCTGCATATCCATTTCAGCTACAAGGCCCTGCTGCACGCTGTTGATAACTGCCAGCTCAGCATTACGTTGTTCGGTTTCGTTGAAGAGCCGGGCGTTTTCCAGGGCTACACTCATGCTGTTGGCCAGGGTGCTTAGCAGGCGAACATCCGAATCGTTGAAGGCAAATTCCCGATCCAGATTTTGTAAACTCACATAACCACGGACGGCGTCACCTAAAATCAAAGGTACATACACCATAGATTTGGGAAACTTAGTGCCGGGTGCGGCCTCCCCGCTGGCTCCGTATTCTTTGATGCGTTCAGAGGCATTTTCATTAATGTGAATCAGTTCTTTTGTAGAAATGAGAGCTTCTCTTACACCATCATATTTCCGGGAATCAGGGTAGAACCGCTTTCCATCTTCGAACACATAATGGAAGTGCTCCAGTTTACTATCGGTATCAAATTCAGCGATAACGGTAACCTGAGAATCAAAAAGGTCACGGATTTTATCTCCAACCAAGTCATAAATTCCTTGCAGGTCCATTTCGGCTACAAGTCCCTGCTGTACACTGTTGATTACCGCCAGCTCGGCATTTCGCTGCTCGGTTTCATTAAAGAGCCGGGCACTTTCCAGGGCAATTCCCAGACTGTTTGCAAGAGTACTTAATAATTGGATGTCATCATCACTGAAGGCATGCTCACGGTCAACATTCTGAAGGCTTAAATACCCAAAGGTGGTTTTACCGGAAACCATAGGTACCCACAGAGCAGATTTGGTCAGTTTTGTTCCGGGAGCTACTGAAGGTTCTTCACCCGTCAATTCAGTCCAAACATCATCTGCATTTTCATTGATGCAAATCAACTCCTGAGTATCTATTAACCGCTGGCGGAGTTTATCGATAGGACGGGGTTTGAGATCATGGCGTTCTCCATCTTCAAAAGCATAATGAAAATGTTCGGTTCCGGTCTCCAAATTAAAAGTTGAGATAACTGCAACCTGTGCATCAAACAAGTCTCTGATATGCTCCCCAACCATCTCATAGATGTGTTGCATATCTTTTTGTTCAAGAAGAGCTTTTTGAACATTGTTGATTACAGCTAATTCAGCCTCCCGTTGCTGTAACAACTCTGAAGTAACCTCTTTCCCCATATTGCCTCCGATTATAATCACCGCTGATGGTTAAGGGGACGACAACACATTTATGGTCCCCAAAAAATACCCATTGCTAAAGAACGATATTGGTTATAACCACGAACAAACACTTCCGATTATTTGCACCCAAAACAGTAGCTTGAATAAGCTAATAGAAAATTTCTGATATCAAAACCGGAAGATTAATATTGATAAGTGGATTTTTATGCCACTTTTTGCTTTGTTTAGTTTCATTTCAAACCAAGCATCAAGATTATGAAATACGATATTTCGGAACGGTACAATTGTGTGGTAATTACTTTTAAGGGGAATTTGATGGGCGGACCCGATGCGGAACAATTTCGGGAAAAGCTTCATGAACTGATTGAGAAGGATAAGAAAGAAATTATTGTGGACTTGGGGAAGGTGAAGTTTATTAACTCCTCCGGGTTGGGGATTTTGATAGGCGGACTCACCACCATGAAAAATGCCGGCGGCGAGTTGGTAATCTGCCAGGCCGACAAGAAAATTGAAAGTCTTTTGATGGTAACTCAGCTTGTGAAGGTGTTTAACCATTTCCGCACACTTGACGAAGCCGCTGAATACTTCCACGAAAAAGGAAAAGAAGACTAAACAAAAAAGCCCGCATTAACTGAATAATGCGGGCTTTTAGTTTCTGTCAAATTGGGTCGTTTTTAATAACGATACTGATCTGACTTATAAGGTCCTTTAATAGGAACACCGATGTATTCGGCTTGCTCTTCCGTCAGTGCTTCAAGTTCTACGCCAATTTTGGACAAGTGCAGTCGGGCTACTTTCTCATCCAGTGATTTTGGCAGCACATGAACGCCAACCTCAAATTCTTCCGGACGATTCCAGAGGGCAATCTGTGCCAGAGTTTGGTTGGTGAAACTGTTACTCATCACAAAGGATGGGTGACCCGTTGCATTTCCAAGGTTCATCAGGCGACCCTGCGATAGCAGAATAACCTGCCGACCGGTTTCATTCACCGTAAACACATCTACCTGTGGTTTGATGTTTTCTTCCTCGGCGTTTTTCTTCAGCCAGGCAACATCAATCTCATTATCAAAGTGACCGATGTTTCCTACAATGGCTTTGTCTTTCATATTCAGGAAGTGGCGGTCTTTGATGATGTCTTTGTTACCGGTTGCAGTAACGAAGATGTCGCCTTCTTCAACGGCATCGTCCATCTTCTTCACTTCAAAACCGTCCATTGCGGCCTGTAGCGCACAAATAGGGTCAATCTCTGTTACAATAACCCGGGCTCCGGCGCCTTGAAGAGAGGCAGCGGTTCCTTTTCCGACATCACCGTAACCGGCAACAACAGCTACCTTTCCGGCCATCATCACATCAGTGGCACGTCGGATGGCATCGGCAGCTGATTCTTTACAACCGTACTTGTTATCAAACTTCGACTTGGTAACCGAGTCGTTTACATTAATAGCCGGGATAGGCAGGGTGCCATTGCGTTCCCGCTCAATCAGGCGAAGCACACCGGTTGTTGTTTCTTCAGAAATCCCGTTAATACCATCCACCAGTTCCGGATATTTATCCAGCACCATATTGGTGAGGTCACCGCCATCATCTAAAATCATATTCAATGGCTGGCCGTCCGGGAAAAAGATGGTTTGTTCAATACACCAGTCAAATTCTTCCTCGGTCATTCCTTTCCAGGCATAAACCGGAATTCCGGCTTCAGCAATGGCTGCAGCTGCGTGATCCTGAGTGGAATAGATATTACAAGATGACCAGGTGACTTCAGCGCCAAGCTCAATCAGTGTTTCAATCAGCACGGCGGTTTGGATGGTCATGTGAAGGCAGCCTGCAATACGGGCACCTTTCAGTGGCTGCTCATCTTTATATTCTTCACGGATGGCCATGAGTCCGGGCATTTCTGCCTCGGCCAGTTCAATTTCCTGCCGGCCATAACGAGCCTGCGAAATGTCTTTAACTTTATAGGCTAACTTTTCTTCTTCTTTAACTTGTGGCATGTTATTTATGATGTTTTGTTCTGTTCTATAATTTCTTTTGTGTCCTGATAGTCGCTGCCGCTTAATCCGAGTTCAGCTTTTATCAAATATCCCTGCGGGTCAACAAATACTTTAAAGGGGATACCCAGGGTTATGACTTCATCTCCAACATTGTTGACGTCCAGCACATATTTGAAATCATAATCATTGTTCTCTTTGAAATTCTGGACGTCTTCAAGAGTATCTGAATCGTTCAGGTTTACGGCAACCACAACAAAGTCGTCGGGGTATTCATTCTGAAGGGAATCCATTGCCGGAAAAACCTGCAGACAGGGGCCGCACCAGGTCTCCCAAAAATCAATAAGAACTACTTTTCCTTTAAGGTCTGCTACTGTTACTTCGTTGCCTTCAAGATCCTGGAAGCTGGCATTCCAGATAGCTTCATCAATCTTTTGATTTGCTTCTGACAGGTCGCGGGGATTTTGTCGGGTTGAATCGGTGCAGGATAAAATCGTTAAAATTACAATAAGCAGAGCAGGTAAAAAGGTAGATTTCATATATATGTTTTTGATTTTTGGCATCAACAATACAAGATACGATTTAGTTCTTTAAATATTGAACCGAAGCAGCACTTTGAAACAGGCACATATTATTAAGGCCACAGTTGAGTTATAATAACATGGGCAATGATTTTTAATCAGGTGAGGCTGGCAAGGTGTTTAAAACTTAAATGAGTATGCGTAAGCGTTTTTTTTATTGAACAAAAAGTGAAATGGAGGTGCAATTAATTTTAATTATGTTATTTTAGTTGCTTCGGAAGTGAGGTCTAACACACTTCAGGTATTATTAATAAAATTAGCCAAAGGACATGATCTACAGGAAATAGCTTTACGTTTCCTTATTGTGGTCATTAAATAAAACATAAATAAAAACCAGAACACTATGAGAAATAGCTACTATGTAAGATTTCTGGCTGTTCTTGCTGTCACATTTTTTTGTGCACAGGTTGCAATAGCACAGTATACAGTATCCGGTACGGTAACAGATGCCTCAACCGGAGAAGCATTGGTCGGTGTTACTATTTTTGATGCCAACACCAATACAGGTACTTCAACCAATATTAATGGTCGGTATTCCCTTGAGTTACCGGCAGGCGAAACCAGCTTACGGTTCTCATCTATTGGGTATGTAACCCAGAACCTTGATGTATCAGGTTCCAACGGAGAGGAAGTAACGCTTGATGTTGAAATGCGTTCGGATGTTGCGAACCTTGAAGAATTGGTAGTAACAGGTTTGGCAAGTTCGATCAAAAGAGAGAACCTTGCGAATGCCATTACCAAGGTAGATGCTGCAGATTTAGTTGAACGAACACAACCTCAAACACTGGATGGAGCCTTTAAAGGGAAGATTCCGGGGGTATCTATTCGTTCACAAAGTGGAGCACCGGGCGGTGGTATTAACGTACAGATGCGTGGAGTAAGTACACTGGGAGCCGGTTCTTCTCAGCCACTCTATATTATTGATGGTGTGTACGTGAACAACGATGCCATTTCTAACTCCCGATATCTGACAACAGGTGCCAACAGTACCCAGGAAGATAACTCAGCTAACCGCCTTTCTGATATTAACCCGGAAGACGTGGAAAGTATCGAGGTGCTTAAGGGGCCTTCTGCTGCGGCTATTTACGGCCAGCGGGCGAATGCTGGTGTGATCATTATCACCACCAAAAAAGGGCAGGCCGGAGATACTCAGGTTTCAGTTTCTCAGGATGTTGGATTTAACAGTGCCCTTAACCTTGTAGGTGTTGCTGAATGGAATCCCGATAAAATTACGACCTATACCTCCATTTTTGGTGGTAATACTGCTGCTGAAATTGCTGCATATAATGCCGCAGCTAATGCCGGTCGTATTTATGATTATGAAGAAGAGTTATATGGAAACACAGGCTTGATTACCCAAACAAATGTGGGTGTGTCAGGCGGTAACAGTGCTACCAGCTTTTACATTACAGGTACAACCCGAAGCGAAGACGGGATCATCGAAAACACCGGTTTCGACAGAAACTCCATTCGATTGAATCTCGATCACCGCATCAGCGAGAACCTGAGGGTAGCGAGTCGCACCAGTTATACATTTAGCGAAAACCAGCGTGGTTTCACCGGAAACCAGAACGGTACGGGTGGTTCCATTGGTTATGCGCTTTCCTACACCCCAACGTATGCACAGTTATTCCCGAACGATCAGGGCGATTATCCTAACAACCCATACTTTAGTGATAATATGTTGTCGATCGTTAACAATGCGGTGAATGACCAAACGGTACAACGGTTGATTCAGGGACTTCAGGTAAATGCTGACCTGTTTAAGAGCGGTTCAAATATTCTTTCTCTTTCCGTGGACGGTGGTGTTGACTACTTGACCTTTAAGAGTATGGTTTGGATGCCTACTTACCTGCAAAATCAGCAGAGTAATGCCAACCCAGGAGATGTGGTTCACACCATCGAAGATAACTTCAACTCCAATGTGCAGGCTGTGTTAAGCTATGCAACAACGGTATCTTCGAATATCCAGTTGAACACTCAGCTCGGTTTTTCCCGATTCGATCAGTTCCAGGAACGTAATGTAGTTCGAGGCCAGGGTCTGGTTGCCGGACAAACCGGTATCGCAAATGCTACTATCCAGTCGGTAATCAACCAAACAGAAGTTGAGGTTGTTGACCTTAGCTGGTTTGGACAGGAAGAGATTAACTGGGATGACAAAATCATTGCTACCGTTGGTGGTCGTTTTGACCGTTCCTCATTGAATGCTGATCAGGATGAATACTACTTCTATCCGAAGGCATCTTTAGCGGTTAACCTGCTGAACTTCGACATCATTGAAGGCGACTTCCTTAACCAGTTGAAGCCGCGTATAGCTTATGGCGAGACGGGTGGTCTTCCCAACTTTGGTGTAACCTACAGTTCTCTGAACTCAGGAAACATCGGCGGGTTATTAGCCACTTCAGTTGGTGGGCGTAGTATTGACCCCAACCTGAAGCCTGAAAGCGCCCAGGAGCTTGAGTTTGGTGTTGATGTAGCCATGCTTGATAACCGAATTTCTCTTGAAGCTACTTATTACAACAAAAAAGTAGCGGATCTGATTTTGGATGAGCAGGTACCAACATCTTCCGGTATTTCTGTGATTGCAACTAATGCAGCTGACCTGGTAAACAAAGGAATGGAATTTACGCTGAACCTGAACCCGGTTCGCAATCCAAACCTGAATTGGTTCTCAACAGTACTTTTCTGGAAAAATGAGTCAGAAATCACAGATCTGTCTATTGATGGATATACAACCGGTGGTTTCGGAACCAGTTTGAGTAACTACCTGATTCAGGAAGGATTCTCACCATCTACTATTGTAGGTCTTCCTGCAGTTAGTGATCCTTCATTGTATACTGTTTACGGTGACGGACAGCCTGATTTCGAAATGTCATTCTCAAATGAATTCAACATTTATAAAAACTTCGATTTCAGCTTCCTGTGGCACTGGAAAAGCGGCGGAGACAATATCAACCTCTCCCAGCTGCTTACCGATGCGGGAGGTACATCTCCTGACTGGAACGACAGCGTAGAGGGATCAACCCTTCCAAAAGGAGCTGATCGTGTAATTAATGGCGGTTCCGGAGCATATGTATATGATGCGTCTTATGTGAAACTACGTGAGATTGGATTGTACTACACCGTGCCTACCGAAACGCTTACTAATATTTTTGGTAACAGCGTGAGCAATATTAAGATTGGTGCATCAGCAAATAACGTATTGCTGTTTTCTGATTACCCAAGTTATGATCCGGAAACCTCCGTATTTGGTACTCAGGCCATCAACAACTCTGTGGAAGTAACTCCTTTCCCTACTTCCAGACAGGTGATGTTCCACGTAAATATTGACTTTTAATTTATAGGAATGAACACAATGAAATATTTAAACAAACTATTGTTAATCGTACTGCTTTCAGCAGGGATTTCGGCCTGTGATTTCCTGGACCCGAATGAAATAAGCGATCCTAATAATCCATCTATTGAAGGGGTTTTGTCTGATGCTTCCAAAGCACAGCTTCAAAACCTTGTAACCGGATTAACAGAACGCCACCGGGCAACCACCGGGGCGAATAACATCATGAGTACCTTTGGGCGCGAAATTTATCCGCTCTTTGCCTCAGATCCCCGATTTGTTAATCAGTGGGTAGGCGTAGGTGCTGATGCTAACGCAGAAGAAGATCCAACGTTCTTTGGCTCAGGCGGAACATACACGACTCCGTATCAGGCTATAAGACAGGGTAATGTTCTGATTCAGTCTGCCAATAATTCCAATGCGATTACCGATCAGGAGCGCAATGGATATTTGGGAGTAGCTAAAACGCTGCAGGCTTACAGTTACCTGATTCCCCTCAATGTTCAATACACCAACGGTATACGCATTGATGTAGACAATGTGGGCGACTTAGGTCCTTTCCTGGATTATGACGCAGCTCTGCAGGAAATCAGAAATCTTCTGGATGAAGCTCAAACTGATCTGAATGCAGCAGGCTCAAGCTTTGCCTTTGTACTGACGGATGGTTTTGATGAATTCAATACACCGGCTGATTTTGTGAACCTGAACCGTGCTATTGCAGCCAGAGCAGCAATTTATGCGGAAGATTGGGATGCAGCAGTAACAGCTGTTGAAGATGCTGCTCCTTTCTTTGAGTTAGCTACAGGTGCAGATGTAATGAATAAAGGCGGGTACCATGTTTATGGTGATCCACCAGACATTTTCAACCCATTCTATTACGTGCCAAACACAACTTCTGTTCAGTTGCCAATGGCACATCCATCACTGGTTGATGATGCAGAAGCAGGTGATATGCGCATCGACAATAAAATCTTTGTCAGAAATGATACCTTAACCCTTCAGGGTTTGGGGTCACCTTACCAGGATAATCGTTTTTCAGGAACCGGAGATTCATTTCCGTTCTTCAGAAATGAGGAGCTGATTCTGATTTACGCAGAAGCACTCGCACAACGCAACTCGGGAACCGACTTAGTTGATGCCGTTGACGCTATCAACGTAGTTCGAAACACCTGGGGACTGGGTGACTTCTTAAGTGCCAACCAGTCTGATATCATCGATCAAATTCTGTTTGAGCGACGATACTCACTATGGTTTGAAGGCGGCCATCGCTGGATAGATGCCATAAGATATGATCGTCTGGATGATCTGCCATTGGATGGAGGTCAGATTTACGAATACATAGCACGGCCACAATCTGAACTTTAAGTTCAAAAGTGGTTGATTTAAGGCTTAAAGAGCCCTCAAAAATTTGAGGGCTCTTTTTTTATGTATAAACTTTATCTTTGGCTCTATGATGTACGATTTTACTATTGTTGGAGCCGGAATTGTAGGGCTCTCCACGGCTTATAAATTATCCCTGAAATATCCTGAAGCGCGTATTCTCGTTGTAGAGAAAGAGAATAAAGTAGCGGCTCACCAAACAGGAAAAAACTCCGGGGTTATCCATTCGGGTATTTACTACAAGCCCGGCAGTTATAAAGCTAAGAACTGCGTGGATGGTCGTCATCAGCTGGTTGACTTCTGCAAAAAGCATGGCGTGGCCATAGAAATATGCGGCAAGGTAATTGTTGCTGCTGATGAGAGTGAAGTACCCAAACTTAAAGAGATTTATGAGCGCGGACTTCAGAATGAAATCGAAGGCATCGAGCTTATTGATGCAGACCGACTGAACGAGCTGGAGCCCTATGTTCAGGGAGTTGCAGCTATCCATGTGCCGTGCTCCGGTATTGTAGATTACGCCGGCATGTGCCGCAAGCTGATGGGGCTTTTGGAAGAAGGAAATGGCGAAGTCAGGTTCAATAGTGCCGTTTCGAACATTTCGAATAAAGGGGATGAAGTTGTAATCGAAGCTGGTGGAGACAAAATCAGCACCCGGTTCTTAATCAATTGTGCAGGGCTGTATTCTGACCATGTGGCTCGCTTCGCAGGCATTCATTCCCCGGTTAAAATTGTGCCGTTTAAGGGAGAGTATTACGAGCTCAAACCCGAAGCCGAATATCTTGTAAATGATTTGATTTACCCGCTTCCAAACCCTGAGTTCCCGTTTCTGGGGGTGCACTTTACGCGAATGGCTCTTGGGGGAATTGAATGCGGGCCCAATGCGGTTTTCGCCTTTAAGAGGGAAGGGTATAAAAAGCTTTCCTTCAACCTGAAGGAAACAACCGAAACCTTCAACTTCCCCGGCTTCTGGAAAATGGCCAAAGAACACTGGCGAATGGGACTGGATGAATACAAACGGTCTTTTTCCAAGAAGGCCTTTGTAAAAGGACTGCAAAAATTAATCCCGGACGTACGGGAAGAACACCTTAAAGTATCCCCGGCAGGAATCCGGGCTATGGCACTTCAACCGAACGGAGAAATCCTGGACGACTTCTACTTTGAAGTAGTTGATCGCCAAATTCATGTGCTTAATGCTCCGAGTCCGGCCGCTACAGCCGGTCTTGCCATAGGTGATGAAATCGTTAAAAGGGTGGAAGCTAACTTCACCTTCCAGCAATCAGCCTGACCGCTGTGTGAATTTGAAATCTTGGAAATTTTAATTTACTACTCACTTAGTACCACGAGGCTCGCCGGTGCCAACCACCTTTTCCAGGCAGCAAACACTGGTGATGTTTCAGAGTATCCGATGCTGGATAAACAATTTGTTGACGGATTTCTTGAAGAAATTTCAAGGTGGATAACTGAAAATTAGTTGTAATTGAAAGCCCCCCAAGATACTGTCCCGGATTTAAAAGAATGGTTAAAGCCTATATATACCGATTAGATTCCTATGGCATTCATAAACCCTATCAATTAGAGGTTTGCCCAGAACGGAAGTAGTTTTGTGTGAAATCAAAACAGAGGAATAGATATGAAGATTGTAATAGTTGGAGCAACCGGAACTATTGGGGCCAAGGTGACGGCAGAATTAGAAAAAAGGCATGAAATTATAAAAGTGGGTTCAAGCTCTGGAGATATCCAGATGGATATGACTTCCTATGAGTCGATTGAGAAAATGTATAAACGGGTTGGCAAAGTTGACGCCGTAATAGTTGCTGCAGGAAGTGCTACCATGAAACCGTTTTCTGAGTTGGAAGAAGAGGATTTTTATGTAGGCATCAAAAGTAAAATGATGGGACAGGTAAACGTGGTGTTAGCAGGTAGGGAGTATATAAATGACAATGGTTCTTTTACGCTAACAACTGGAATTCTTTCAGAAGATCCTATCAAAGGGTCCGTTGGCTTGGGATTGGTAAATGGAGCTGTTAACTCATTTGGTATATCAGCAGCCGCCGAAATGAAAAGGGGAGTCAGATTGAACGTTGTTAGTCCGGGCTTAGTGGAAGATTCGGCAGCTGAATTAGGGAGTTATTTTCCCGGACATAATCCGGTTACAATGGATAAAGTGGTTAATGCTTATGTGAAAAGCGTAGAGGGAATCCGGACAGGAGAGATCATTAAAGTTTACTGAAGTTAGTATTGATATTATCCTGAATTAACCTCAAACTTCTGCCCTAACAAAGCAGGAGTTTTTTTGATTCAACGCGACAACCTTACCCGCCAGCTGTATGCACAGGATGCTTCCATGTATCAGGAATTTCCGGAAGGAGTTTCTTTTCCCAAATCCGGCGAGGATATCCGGCGATTGGTAAAAAAAGCCAACGAAGATAAGTTCACAATTACAGCCAGAAGTGCGGGAACCAGCCTGGCCGGGCAGACTACCGGTGGCGGTGTCATCATGGACGTATCTCGCTATATGAATCAAATTCTTACGCTTGATGGCGAGCAACATATAGCTCATGTACAGCCGGGTGTTATCCGCGATACGCTAAACCGGGAAGCGGCGAAACATCAACTTCTTTTCGGGCCCGACACAGCTACAACCAACCGCTGTATGATTGGCGGGATGATTGGAAACAACTCCTCGGGTTCCTATTCCATCAAGTACAAAACCACGCGCGAGCATACTCTCGAAATTGAAGCTGTATTGAGTGACGGCTCGACGGCTATTTTTAAACCGCTGACATCCGAAGAGCTCGAGGAGAAAAAGAAACTCGAAAACTTAGAAGGGCATATTTACCGTTCTATGCTCAGGCTGATAGAGCGAAACCGTGAGCTGATTCAAAACAGTTATCCCCATCCGGAAATCATTCGCCGAAACACCGGTTACGCTCTGGATAAACTTTGTGAGATGCAGCCGTTTGATCCCAACGGCCGAAAATTCAACCTCTGTGAATTACTTTGTGGAAGTGAGGGGACCCTGGCTATGACGGTTTCTGCCAGACTGAACCTGAGTACATTGGATCAGCACAAGCTTGTGGTCGTTCCACAGTTCGAAACGCTGGAAGAGGCGATGCGTGCGGCCGTTGAGATTGTAAATTTTGATCCGGCAGCTGTCGAACTGGTAGATCATATCATTTTGAATGCCACCAAAGGCAATATTGAACAGCGCAAGAACAGGTTCTTTTTGGAGGGTGAACCCAACTATATCCTCATCACTCAGTTTGAAGGTAATGATCCTGAGGAGCTCCAAAAGAAGGCTGAGCAAGTTTCGGCTAAGCTGAGTGAAAAATCTTTGGGATATGCCTATCCAATCATTCCGGAAGAAGATAAAATGAAAAGGGTATGGGAGCTGAGAAGGGCCGGCCTTGGGTTGTTGATGGGCCTGGGATCAGATGGACGTTCTCCGTCATTTTGTGAAGACACCGCCGTTCGTGTTCAGGATTTGCCGGAATACGTAAAAGAATTTCGGACCATTTTGGATAAGCATAACACAAAGTGCGTGTTCTATGCGCATGCTTCGGTTGGGGAATTGCATTTACGCCCCCAAATTGATATCACTACCGAAACCGGGCTGAATACCATGAAAACCATGGCAGATGAAATAGCCGACCTGGTGAAGAAATACAATGGTTCTTTATCTGGAGAACATGGAGACGGACGAGTGAGAGCTCCATATATCGAAAAGATTTTGGGCAGAGAAATGCTGCCGGTTCTCAGGCAGGTAAAAGAAATCTGGGACCCGGAGTACATTTTTAATCCCGGTAAAATCGTAAAGCCCAAACCTATTGATCAGGATTTGCGGTTCTCGCCTTCCTACCAAAAACCCGAGCCGGAAACGGTACTTTCCTGGCGTAAAGAAGGTGATTTCGGCAGCGCCATGGAGCTTTGTAATGGTGCCGGTGTATGCCGCAAGCTGGCCGAGAGTGGCGGAACGATGTGTCCTTCCTATCAGGCAACCAAAGACGAAAAAGATTCAACCCGGGGAAGGGCAAATGTATTTCGACAGGTTTTTGCGGGAGAAAATCCTGCGGGATATGAATCAGAGGAACTGAAGGAAGCTCTGGATTTATGCCTGAGCTGCAAGGCGTGCAAAAGTGAGTGCCCTGCCAATGTGGATATGGCCAAAATGAAGACCGAGTTCATGAACGGCTGGCATCAAAAAAATGGATCAACATTGAAAGAGCGCTTCTTTGCGGATGCTGCCAAGGTTTTTCCACTGGCTTCTATCACCCCAAAAATTGCCAATAAAGTGGCGGGTTCAGCAATAGGCAAAAAAGTGTTGGAAGGAGTATTCGGGATTGATTCCCGGCGTGACCTCCCCAAATTCGCCAATCAAACGTTTCGGGGGTGGTTTAAAAAGCATCGCCGGAATGGAGCAGTGAAAAGTGACGAGAAAGTAGTGCTGTTTGTGGATGTATTCACAAATTACAATGATCCTGAAATTGGTAAGTCAGCTGTGAGCGTGTTGGAGCATATGGGATATGAGGTGCTTATCCCGAAAGCGATGGAAACCGGCCGCCCGCAGCTATCCAAAGGTTTTCTTGATGAAGCTAAATCCATTTGCGGGGAAGTACTGGAAGAGTTTACAGAATATGTGGAAGCCGGCATACCGGTGGTAGGACTGGAGCCTTCTGAAATATTGACCGTTCGGGATGAATTCCTGGAGCTTTGTTCGGATGAACAACTACCCCTGGCTGAAAAACTGGCCGGTCAATCACACCTCTTTGAGGAGTTTGTGGCTCGGAATAAGTCGCGATTGTCTCCAAAAGCCCAGAACCAAACCGTAACCCTTCACGGGCATTGCCACGCAAAAGCTCTTGTCGGAAATGACCCAACTGTTGAAGCTTTATCGGCTGTCGGCTTTACTGTGGATGTACTGGAGACAGGTTGCTGTGGGATGGCTGGCAGTTTTGGGTATGAAAAGGATCATTATGATGTATCTCAGGAAATTGGTGGGTTGGTTTTATTCCCGACTCTGCAAAAGCAAAAAGATCCTTTAGTTTGTGCCCCGGGCTTCTCTTGCCGTCATCAAATTAAAGACGGGGTAAATATTAAATCTTACCATCCGGCGGAACTTATCCATCGTAGCTTGTCTTAAAAGAGAAATGAGGTGTTCGTTTTTATGACTAATTAAAAAGTTAGTCTTGTCAAATTAATAGTTTGATATTAAACGAATTTTTATAACCTTAGTTCACAAACCCAATTTGAGAGGTGCTTATGAAACGATTTATACTTTCTGTTTTTCTATGTTTAGGTATTACCGGCATGGACGTATATGCGCAGGTTGATTATGAGGACGAGATACAACCGATTTTCAACGCCAGTTGTAACAGTTGCCATAGTTCAGGGCAAAACAGCTTTAATTCCAGCTCTTATGATGCCGTGATTGCCAGTACAAGTCCGGCTAGCCGTTATGACGGTAAACATGTATTGCCGGGAAATGCAAATGGTAGTCCTTTAGTAGATAAAATTGAACCGAATCCTCAGTTTGGCTCACGAATGCCCCAGGGTGGTGCACTGAGTGATGAGCAAATCAGTCTTATAAGGCAATGGATTGACGAAGGAGCCAACGAAGTTCCAACGTCAAATGAAGTAATTGCCGAATTACCGGAGGGTTTCGAGCTAAAAGGAAATTATCCAAATCCATTTAATCCGACCACAAATATTACCTTTCGTGTACCCGAAGCGGTTTCATATCAGCTGAAAATATATACAGCTCATGGTGCTTTGGTTGAGGAGATTGCAGGAAATGCTTCAGCGGGTGAGACCTCGGTTCCGGTGAGTTTTGGCAATCAGCCATCGGGGATCTACTTTTATCAACTTGTGGCCATCACCGCTAACGAACGATATCTGCTGGGTTCCGAGAAAATGACGCTAATCAAATAGGTGTTAATTTCAAGGTGTTAGGTTTTAGAATCGGCTAAAACCTAACACCTAATACCTTGCCCCTAAAACCTCCTGTCAATTTTTAAAGGTATTCTTCTCTATAAGTTCACGGGCGCTGTTAAGGGCCGATTCTGAAATTTGGGAACCGCTCATTAAGCTGGCTATTTCATGGATATGCTCTTCATCTGAAAGCGGAATGATTTTCGAAACGGTTCGTTCGCCCTCTTCAGCTTTAGCTACTTTGTAGTGTTTGTGGGCCTGACTTGCAATTTGAGGCTGGTGCGTGATCGCAATAATCTGGCAGTGCTCCGATAACTTACGCATGGAAGCTCCCACTTTTTCAGAGATCTCCCCGCTGATTCCGGTATCAATTTCATCAAATATCATAACCGGCAGGCTTTGCTCTTTTGCCAGAATAGACTTCAACGCCAGCATTACCCGACTGATCTCGCCGCCCGAAGCAATTTTGGCCAGTGGCTTAGGTTCCTCGCCTTTATTAGTGGATATGAACATGCGAACATCATCGCAGCCGGTTTCGTTACACTCTATCTGTTTGCCTTCCACCTCAATCCAGCCATTGTCGGATAACAGCCAATCTACCCGTACATCCAGTTTGGAATGAGGAATTCCCACTTTGGCCAGCTCCTGCTGAATCTGAACAGCAAGCTCTTCTCCAATCTTAAGCCGGGTTTGGTGGAGCAGAACGGCCTTGTCTTTTAGCTCCTTCGCCTGCATTTGAATTTGATTTTCAAGCTTCTCGATTTCAAGGTCGAAGTTATCAGCAATGGAAAGCTCACGCTGAATTTCATGCAGGTAGCTGATGAGCTGCGGTAAATCCCGCTGATATTTTTTCTGAAGGCGGTTCAGTTCCGACTGTCGCCGGCGGAGCTCTTCCAGTCTCTTTGGGTTGAACTCAATACTGTTGCGGTACCGTTCAGCAAAAGCAATGGCTTCATTTACACTTACACGGGCTGCATTTATTTCTTTCAGGTAGTTCTCGAATTCCGGTTCAATGCGGGCAAGGTCTTCCAGGTTCAGCTTCAGAAAATTCAACAGCTGTACGATGTTGCCGTCATCAGCATCTGCCATCTCGGATATAGCAGCTGCCTTCTGATCAAGCACTTCTGCATTATCCAGCAGATTCATCTCCGACTCCAGCTGTTCCAGGTCTATTTCCCCAAGCCGTGCTTCTTCCAGTTCCTGAACCTGGAACCGGTACAGTTCTGTTTTTTCCTGAAGCTCGTTTTCTCTTTTTTGAAGTGACCGTAGCTCTTTTTGCAGCTCGGTCATTTTCTTGTACTCAGCCTTGTACTCTTTAAGAATGGGCTCCACTTCACCAAAACCATCAATTACTCCCTGATGATTTTCTTCTTTGAGCAGAAGTTGATGATCGTGCTGTCCGTGTAAATCGACCAGTAAATCTCCAGCTGCTTTCAGTACGCTTATGTTAACCGG
This sequence comes from Gracilimonas sediminicola, assembly GCF_024320785.1. Lineage (NCBI taxonomy): Bacteria > Pseudomonadati > Balneolota > Balneolia > Balneolales > Balneolaceae > Gracilimonas > Gracilimonas sediminicola. The sequence goes on along the minus strand of NZ_JANDBC010000001.1, from coordinate 1,167,368 downwards.
AGTATCATTAATAAAAGCACGGCTTCCTGTATTCCGAATTTCACGGCGCAGTATGAGGTATTCACTGAATTCAACCTCGTTTTCTTCAAGCAGGGCTTTTAAATCAGCATCTTCACCAACACGAATAGTTGCTTCTGAAATGGCTTTGTCTTTTCCCTGGCGGATCACATCGGTGTCGGCCCGTTCACCCAGAATCATATTCAATGCTCCAATAATAATCGACTTCCCGGCACCCGTCTGTCCGGTCAAAATATTCAGCCCTTCCTCAAAATCGACCTCCAACTCATCAATGAGCGCAAAATCTTTTATGTATAGTGATTTAATCATATGGAATTCAAAATTTAAAATTCAAAATGAAAAATTATTGAAGCTTTTGTCTCGTTGTTTTCACGATTGCGGACAAGATACTGATTAATTCAAAAGAGGCATCAAGATAAGCATCGACATTAAGATTAGTTAGTTCACTTTCTTTTAATAACCTCAGCCAATAATGAGTTTCGCGAGCTTCTTTTAAAGAAATAGATAATTTTGATAAAAAATCCTTTTTCGACTGTCCTGCAATAGCTTCTTCTACATTAGCCCCAATACTGGTTCCGGATCTGATTAACTGTTTAGATATAATATACTCTCGTTCAGCCTGTAACTTCCGAAACAACTCGATAATTTGTAGTGAGAACTGGAAGCTCTTAGTTTGAATTACATTCTCTTTTACGGCACTCATATTTTAAATTTTAAATTTTTCATTTTGAATTACCAATGAGTTAGAGCGATACCAAGCCAATTCCTTACAAAAAATCTTCCCGGATAAAACAAAGCTTAAAAGTGCTTACCTTTTGGCTATGGAAAAGAAAGCAGGCAAAGACCGACAGAGTACAATATACGAACACACCGTCCCGGACGGTCAGCATACTGATATCCGTCTGGATAAATATATTACCTCCTTTGTGGAAAATGCTTCACGGACAAAAGTACAGGAAGCTATCAAAGATGGCTATGTGGAAGTGAATGGGAATAAGGAAAAACCCTCGTACATCATGCAGCCCGGAGATGAAATTTTCATCGAGCTGCCACAGCCCCCTCCTCCGGAAGCCAAGCCTGAGAAAATGGATCTTAATATTGTTTATGAGGATGATGAGATTATCATCGTGAACAAAGAAGCCGGAATGGTGGTGCACCCCGCATATGGAAACTGGTCGGGTACTATGGTCAACGGCCTGATGTATCATGTGGATGAGCTGGCCGGTGATGATGAGGATGAGAACCTGCGTCCGGGCATCGTTCATCGACTGGATAAAGACACCAGTGGATTGTTGGTTGTTGCCAAGAACGATGAGACGTTGGCTAAACTCAGCGGTTTGTTTCAGGAGAAAGATGTGGAACGAACCTACTGGGCTATCGTCTGGGGAACCCCGGAAGAAGAAGGCACCATCGAAGGTGATATTGGCCGATCCAAACGCGACCGGAAGCTGATGACCGTGAAGCCGGAAGGACAGGGCAAATCAGCCGTTACCCATTACAAAGTACTTGAATATTTTGACTACCTGAGCCTGGTTGAAGTGAAGCTGGAAACAGGACGTACACATCAAATCAGGGTGCACTTTGCGCATTTAGGTCATCATGTATTTGGGGATCCGACCTATGGCGGAACCTCAGTTCGGTACGGGCCAAATACCGGTTCCCGAAAATCCATGTTTCATAATCTGATCACCGGACTTGGCCGGCAAGCTCTTCATGCCAAAACCCTGGGATTTGAACATCCTGCAACCGGCGAAATGGTAAGTTTTGATTCAGAGTTACCTAAAGATTTCCAGCATGTACTAACGATGCTCCGGGAAAACTGTAAGCAAGAATACTAATAACAACACTTCTCAATCAAAGCCTGATTTAATTATACTTTACGCATGGGATTACTGATTTTTTATTTGATACTGGCTATTGGAGTCTCCTTTTTGTGCTCCATTCTGGAAGCCGTACTACTTTCCATTACGCCATCATTTGTGGCCGTGCTGGAGCGGGAAGATGCCAAAAGTGGAAAGATACTGCGCGATTTAAAGCAGGATATCGATCGCCCGCTTTCTGCGATATTAAGCCTTAACACCATAGCGCACACCGTGGGTGCTGCCGGAGTAGGAGCCCAGGCACAGGTGGTATTTGGGAACGCCTACGTTAGTATTACCTCGGCTATACTCACCCTCCTGATTTTGGTGTTCTCTGAAATCATCCCCAAAACCCTTGGGGCTACCTACTGGAAAAAGTTGTCCGGTTTTGCAGCACGTGTTACTAATGTACTCATCTATATTACTTACCCCTTGGTGTTGCTGTCACAGGGAATCACAAAAATACTTTCCAGTGAAGAAAAACAACCCACGGTAAGTCGCGAAGAATTTAGCGCAATGGCGGACGTAGGATTTGAAGAAGGCGTTTTTGAAGAAGGTGAATCGAATATCTTTAAAAACCTGATTCGGTTTCGGTCGCTGCGAGTCAAGGATATTATGACGCCGCGTATAGTAGTGGTGAAATTTCAGGAAGATCAAACCATTAAAGAAATTCTGGATAAAAAAGACGAGCTGCGAGTATCCCGGATGCCTGTTTTTGGGGAAGATGATGAGGACATCACCGGCTATGTGTTGAAGAACGATCTGTATTATAATCTTTCGGAAGAGAACGGGGATAAAAAGCTGAAAGAAATAAAACGGGAGGTGCTGATTGTGCCGGAAACCATTTCCCTGAAAACCCTTTTTGAACGCCTTCTCGAGAAGCAGGAACACATTGCAGTGGTGGTTGACGAGTATGGTGGGCTGTCGGGTGTGGTGACCATGGAGGATGTGGTAGAAACCTTGCTGGGTATGGAAATAGTAGATGAGATTGATGCCATCGAAGACATGCAGAAGCTGGCTCGCCAAAAATGGAGAGAACGGGCTAAACGTCTCGGTATCGTTCTTCCGGAAAAGCTAAAACAACAGAGCGAGAAAGCTTAGAACAGCTTTTTATGTATTCGCTTAGCAACCTCGATCAGCTCTTCATTATTTAGAACCAGGTTGAGAATTCGTTTTTCCTTGCTGAATGAAATCAGGTCAAGGGGAATGTCTCCAAGCGCGCCAAAAATATGTTCAGTCAGCTTTTGGGCAGAATTTACAGAGCATCCAATCAGGGTTAACAGGCCCTTGTCTTTTGTCAGGCTTACATTCCCAACTTCTATAAACTCTTTGGACAGAGTATCCAGTAAAGCAGAGTCGGAAAGGGCGATGGTAACAGAAGCTTCGGTGGTATTAACGGCATCAACGGCCAGCCGGTGCTTTTCCAAAACAGAAAAGACTTTAGTGAGAAAAGAGTAGCCCATTACCGTTTCATATGCGCTGATGGTAAGTGTAGCTATATCTCGCTTAAACGACATAGCCAGCACATCCAGCTCGTGATGAGATTCTCGAATGATCTTAGTCCCGGCGGCTTCAGGTTCAAACATGTTTTTCACAAACACGGGGATGTTCCGCTCCTGCGCCGGTTTTAAAGTAGATGGGTGTAGTACTTTTGCTCCAAAATAGGCCATTTCCGTGGCATCAAAATAGCTCATTTCGTCCAGGGGTTTTGCTTCCGGTATGAACCGGGGATCGCTGGTGTAAATCCCACTCACATCGGTCCAGATTTCGATGGTTTCGGCATTAACCGCGCCTCCAATCAGGCTGGCGGTGTAGTCCGATCCCTCAAACCCGAGAGTGGTAATGGTTTTCTTTGGCGATTCGCCATAAAAACCACCGATGATGGGGATAAATCCGTTTTCAAGAACAGTTTCCAGCGAACCACAACGCTGATTTATTTCCAACAGGTTGGGATTGGCCTTTCCATACTCAGCGTCTGTTTTGATGATTTTTCGAGCCTCGATATGTTGCGTCATCATATTTAGGGCAAGTCCACATTGAGCCAGCAGGTACGATGAAATTTGTTCACCCATCCCGGCAATCGCATCTTTCATTTGCGGTGAAAGGGTGCTCTGCCGCTCCGTATAGGTAAGCAGTTTATTCAGCTTGCTGATTTTAGCTTCCGTGTTCTTCCGGCAGCTGTCTTTGATCAGCTTATTTTTCTCGTGAGGATTCTCTTTCAGGAAATCTTCAACAATCTGATTATGCCGCTCTTTTATGCTATCAGAAATCTCCAGTGCTTCTTTCAACTTTCCACGGGCGGCAAGTTCACCGGCTTCTACCAACCGCCGGGTTGTTCGCGCAGTGGCGGAAACAACTACCACCGGAAATTCATATTTGTTGATGATCTCTAATACCTGTTTCCAGGTTTTGTGGTCGGCCATGGAAGTGCCGCCAAATTTAAGTACGTTAATCTGCATAAATAGGCTTGTTGTAAATGAGGGGGTAAAAATAAGAGGATTCCCAGCCTATTCCATGTCAAATCCGGAATTATGTTCCGGGTGTTTGCCACAAAATCTCTAAAGCAGGAAATGAGAGAAGGTTGCTAAAATAAAGTTCCGAATAGAACACGGATGAGGAAGATCTTGCGGATTTTCGCAGAAGTAATATGAAATAATTGAACTACTTTTCTGCGATCATCTGCCCTATCCCCTTTATCCGTGTTCAATTAATTGGTGTTTTAGAGATTTTGAGGCAGATAAGATACTCGTGTGAAGAAACGGTATCTTTGTGGCATGAGTGAAGAGAATCTACAAGTTGCGGTTATAGGCGGGGGAGCGGCCGGCTTTTTCAGTGCCATTTCCGCAAAGCGCCATCATCCTGAAGCTAAAGTTACTATTTATGAAAAAACGGATAAACTGCTCGCCAAGGTGCGAATTTCCGGAGGCGGAAGATGTAATGTAACCCACCATTGTTTTGATATTCGGGAATTGGTGAAGTTTTATCCGAGAGGAGAGCGGCCACTTAAAAAAGCCTTCGGGATGTGGTCCCCAACCAACACGGTGGAATGGTTCGAAAACCGGGGTGTTGAGCTTAAAACTGAATCGGACGGCCGCATGTTTCCGGTCACCGACGATTCCCAAACCATCATTAATTGCCTGATGGAGGAAACGCAAAAGTTAGGAATAGGAATCAAAACCAAGTCGAATATTAAGAGCATCAGTAAAACCGAAAATGGATATGAGTTGGGATTTCATCGAGGTGGCCGAACATCAGCTGATAAAGTAATTGTGGCAACCGGAGGCAGTCCTCGATCCAAAGGGTTTGATTGGCTGCGTGAACTGGGCCATGACATCGAAGAGCCGGTTCCTTCTCTGTTTACCTTTAACATGCCGGATGAACCGATTAAGGAGTTAATGGGGGTTGTGGCGGAGCCGGTTGCTATAAAAATTATGGGTTCTAACCTGAGCAGCAGCGGTCCATTACTCATTACGCATTGGGGGATGAGCGGGCCGGCTGTCCTGAAGTTATCGGCTTTTGGAGCACGAGATTTCCACGAAATGGACTACGAGTTCAAGATCCTGGTCAACTGGACAGGGGAAAGGCCGGAGCAGGAAGTGCGGAGTATTTTGAAAGAAGTCGAAGACAATCACCCCAAAAAGAAAATTTCAAATGTAAATCCATTTGAGCTGCCGGGCAGGCTTTGGGAATTCCTGCTGGGCAAACTTAATTTAGGTGATGATATGATCTGGCAAAACATGGGCAAAAAGAACATCAACCGGTTGGTACACTTGCTCACTAACGATGTGTATCAGGTTAAAGGGAAAACTACTTTTAAGGAAGAGTTTGTAACCTGTGGTGGTATAAGTTTGACGGATGTAGATATGAAAACCATGGAGAGCCGAAAATCACCGGATCTTTATTTTGCAGGTGAAGTGCTGGATATCGATGGCGTAACAGGCGGTTTCAACTTTCAGGCTGCATGGACTACCGGTTATATAGCGGGGAAGTTGGGTTAATTCAGAAAATAAACTACCTTCATGTAGGTTATACTACAAAAAGGGGAAGCCATGAGTGTAATGAGTATTCGAATTCCGGATGAGAAAAGAAAAAAGCTAAAAGCCATTGCTTCACTGGAAGGAAAATCCATGAGCGGATTAGTAAGCGAACTCATTGATGAATATGTTGATGATGCCATGAAGCGATTAGAAGAAGAGGGCGATATAGCGCAGATCATGAAAGTCAGCGAACCCTCATTTTCTGAATGGGACAATGACGAAGATGAGGTGTATAATGACCTTTAGAAGATGGGATATCGTACTTCTTCCATTTCCATTCACGAACCTAAACGCAACAAAGAAGAGGCCGGCTCTTGTTATTTCTCCAAATGAATATAACTCAGGTCCCGATTTAGTGGTGATGTTTGTTACGAGCAATCTTAAAGCCAGGTCAAAAATAGGTGACTATATTATTCAGGAATGGGAAGAAAGTGGGCTGCCAAAACCATCCATGACAAGAATGAAGTTCGCTACAATAGATAAAACGCTTGCCATCAAAAAGATTGCGGAGCTAACGGGAAATGATCAGGCGGCATTGAAGCTAAAGCTGCAGAAGTTTTTAGGTATTTAAATCATCTGAGTATACAGAAGGGTTTGCCTCCCGAAGGTTATAGGCACTTCGCATCACTTCTCCATAAGCACCGGCACTGCGTATGGCAATTAAATCCCCGCGCTGCACTTCCGGTATAGAAACATCCTTACGAAAAGTATCGGAGCTTTCGCAAATAGGGCCGACCACATCATAGGTTTTTTCACCTTTATCGCTGGTGAGTACATCAATGCGGTGTTTGGCCTGGTAAAGAGCCGGGCGAATAAGTTCTGTCATCCCCGCATCAACGATGGCAAAGTTCTTGGCCTTTCCTTCTTTTGTATAGAGAACCCGCGTGATCAGACTTCCGCACTGTCCGGCTACTGAACGCCCCAATTCGAAGTGTAAGCTCTGATGGTTTTTAAGCTTGATGTTTTCTTCAAACAGACCGAAGAAACGCTCAAAGTCAGGTACAGAATGGTCGTTGGGGTGATCATAATTGATGCCAAATCCACCGCCCACATTAATCACGGTCAGCTTAAAACCTTTGTCTTCAATGTAGCTGTTCAATGCATTGGCTTTGGAGCACAGCTCCTCAAAAGGAGTAAATTTTTCTATTTGTGAACCGATGTGAAAGTGAATGCCAATCAGCTCCAGGTTTTCCAGGTCCGGAAATTTGTCCAGAACGGTATCCAGATCCGACTCATTAATTCCGAATTTATTTTCATTCAACCCGGTGGTGATGTATTTATGAGTGTCGGCTTCCACATTGGGGTTGAGCCGCAAGGCCACCCGTGCCTTGTTCCCGTGCTGACCGGCCAGTTCATTCAGCACATCCAGTTCCTGGGTAGATTCACAGTTAAAGCAAAAAATGTCGTGTTTCAATCCAAGCTCGATTTCTTCATCACTCTTGCCAACTCCGGCAAAGGCAATTTCATCCGGAGAAAAACCGGAATCTATAGCCCGCTGTACTTCTCCGCCGCTTACACAGTCGGCCCCCAGGCCTGCTTCTTTAATTACTTTAAGGATGCGTGTTTGGTTATTCGCCTTTAGCGCAAAATGGACATGAAATCCCTTTGAAATGGCGTGTTTCTTAACTTGTTCAAGAGTATTTCGAAGCACATCAAGATCGTAGAAAAAGTAGGGGGTTTTAAATTCCTGCAGCGCAGAAATCACATTGTTAGGATACATAAGTGAGTTTAATTTGATTCAGCTTGTTCTTCTTCAGTTGTTTTGGCGGGCTTCTTGTCCAAGTCAGCTTCTGGATTTGCCAAAGAAATCAGTGTGTCGCCATCTTGTGGCACCGGAGGGTTGTCTATCACAAAAGGTTGAACAGTTCCGTCTTTTGTAGCCAGGAATAAAGCAACAGCCTCATCCCCATAGGTTTCTTTGAAGTTCTGGAAGGTGAAGGTTTCCGTCAGCAAGGTAGATTTTACGATTTTTCCCTCTTCATAAAGGTCGGTTATATGATCAAAGTTCATGTCTTTATCAAAGAGCGTTCGCCCGGTGAGGTGGGTAGTTACATCGTTCTGCTCATTGCCTCTTTTAGAGTTTGGTGAAAGCTGATATACATGCGAACGTCCAAAAACTTCAGCGAATCGAAGCGCCGTTAATGCATTGACCTCATCATTAGGGGTGAAAGACAAAAGTTTACCCAATCCATCAAGGTTGATGTAATCCAGCGCAAATTCAGAAAGTACATTACCGTAATAGGTGTCCAATCCTCGTGATTTAGCATTGCTGATGTTCTTCCAGTTTGAGTCAGCTACCATTACTTTAATTCCTTTGTCCTGTATGGCCTCCGCAATATCGATGGCCCACTCATGTGCTCCGATAATCAAAAAGCCCCGGGGAACCGGCTTAGCGACGCCTAACTTACGCGCCACCCAAGAGGCCGAAAGCCCGTAAATAGCTACGGTGCTGATTATGATAATGAAGACAATGGAAACCAGTTGATTTGCTTCCGGATACCCATTCTGCATCAGCGATATGGCAAAGATGGAAGAAATGGAGGCTGCAACTACCCCGCGCGGTGCCATCCAGCAAAGGAATAATTTTTCTTTCCAGTTGAGGGATGAGAACATGGTTGACAGGTACACAGCGGCCGGACGAATGATGAAAATCAAAGCCCCCAAGAAAGCGAGCATGTTCAGGCTAAGACTATCCAGCAGACTTGAAAGTTCTACTCTTGCTGCAAGCAGGATAAACAGGGCAGAAAGCAACAGCAGCCGTATATTCTCTTTGAACTCAATGATGTGATGAATACGGGCCGACTTCTGGTTAGCCAGCACGACTCCCATCAACGTGGTTGCCCATAAACCCGACTCGTGTTGCACAAAGTTTGAAATCGTAAAAACCAGTACAACCACCATCAAACTGATTGGATTCTGGAGATAATCAGGTAATAAATGCTTCTTAAGCGGGAAATAAATTAAAGCAGCACCTCCAAGCCCAAGTAAGGAGCCAAAAAAGATAGTCTTGAAAATACTCATCACGGCAAGGGAAGTAGCCTCTGAAAATCCACTGGCCAAAATTACTTCAAAAACCAGAACGGCAAGCATGGCTCCAATGGGGTCAATTACAATACCTTCCCACTTAAGTATAGAACCTACCTGACCTGCCGGGCGGACTTGCCGAAGCAGAGGGATAATCACCGTGGGTCCGGTTACCACTAAAATAGCCCCAAGCAAAACCGCGAGCTCCCAGCCAAAGCCAAACAGGTAGTAGCCAAAAACGGAAGTGAGCACCCAGGTAAGTAAAGCCCCGATACTAACTAGGTTGCCAATCACCCCGCCTACATTCTTAAGCTCCGAAAAGCGAAGGCTCAGTCCTCCCTCAAAAAGGATAATAGCTACCGAAACGGATATGAAAGGGGTGAGCAGGTCTCCCATTAACTGATCCGGGTTCACCAAGCCAAAAACAGGGCCGGCCAAAATACCGGAAATTAATAGAAGCAAAATGGCAGGAAGTTTTAGCCGCCATCCCAGCCATTGGGCGCCGACACCAAAAACGAAAATACTCGCAATTCCTATAAGAATGTGTTCTGCCATAATAAAAAAACCGTATCAGCATGTGACTACGGTTTGTTGCAATAGATTTGAATACATAAAAGTTCAGAACCCAAAAGATAAAGAAAGTCAGGCAAAGTTGGAGAAATCCAAATCACCACTGAAACGGAAGGCAAAGCTTTTCAAAACTTGTGGAACGGCATGGAATTTTAGTATGGTTGTATTATTATACAGACGGATATAAATTCAAAACTATGAGCAAAAGATCCAAGATTCTGAAAGAATTCATTTGGCTGATCGCCATCTTAGGTATTGCTACGCTTTTAGAATTCGCTATCATTGAGATCTTAAACTTACACCCGGTACTAAGCATAAAAATTCAGGGACTTATCGGTTTAATGTTGATAGGATATGGAATCAGAATGGGCGCTCGAATTTGGAAGTCATATCATAATCAGGCTGATCCGAATACTAACGGGAAAGAGGTTTTAGAATAAACCTGAAGACATCGGGATTTTAAGTAACACGTCATTAAATAAACGCTATAAAAAAACTGTACTTACTCTATTAATATATGAAGCACGAAAAATTAGCTAAAGAATTAGGCCTCTCAGACGTATATGCGATTGCAACAGGGGCTATGTTTAGCTCGGGGTTTTTTCTATTGCCGGGTCTGGCTGCTGCAGAAACAGGCCCATCCGTATTTCTCGCTTATTTTGTTTCCGGGTTGATTGTATTGCCCACCATGTTTAGTGTGGCTGAATTGGCTACTGCCATGCCCAGAGCCGGGGGAACCTACTACATCATTGATAGAAGTCTCGGACCTATGATTGGCACCATAGGGGGCTATGGTTCGTGGCTTGCACTGGTGCTAAAAAGTGCGTTTGCCTTAATCGGGATGGGAGCCTACATCTCCATCTTTTATGAAGTGCCTATAGTTCCTGTAGCGATCATCCTGACAATTGTTTTCGGGATTTTAAATGTAGTGGGAGCCAAAGAGACTACATTCTTGCAAAAAGTTCTGGTTGCTGCATTGGTTTCCATAATGGCGTTCTATATTATTCAGGGTGTGTTTGCTGTGTTTAATATGGATATCGTTAAGATTACCAGGGAGCAATTCACTCCTTTCTTTATTGATGGATATTATGGCTTCTTTGCCACGGTGGGAATGGTTTTTGTTTCTTATGCGGGACTTACCAAAGTAGCCAGTATAGCCGAAGAGGTGAAAAACCCGGACCGGAATATTCCCCTGGGGATGTTCCTTGCGATAGCAACGGCGGTTTTTGTATATGTGATTGGCGTTTATATCATGGTAGCGCTGCTTGAACCGGAAGCGTTCCGTGAGGATTTAACACCGGTAGCTACTGCAGGAGAAGTATTTTTAGACTGGCTGCCGGAACCCACCGGACTGATTTTGGTAGTGATTGCAGCAGTTGCTGCTTTTGCCTCAACAGGTAACGCGGGTATTATGTCGGCTTCTCGCTACCCAATGGCGATGGCACGGGATAAGCTGATTAATGAACGTTTCGCCAAACTAAGTAAGCTTGGAACGCCTCTATGGTCGGTAGTAGCAACCGTGTTGATGATGATTTTCTTCCTTGTTGCTTTTAATGTGGCAGAAGTGGCCAAGTTAGCCAGTGCATTTCAGTTGTTGTTATTTGGCCTGCTGAATCTTGCCGTTATTGTGATGCGGGAAAGTAAAATTGAGGAATACGACCCTGGTTTCAATTCACCTTTCTACCCATGGATTCAGATTGCCGGGATCATATTGTCGATTATCCTGATTTTTGAAATGGGTGGGCTTTCCATTCTATTTACTCTTGTAGTGAGTGTGTTTGGTGTAATCTGGTTCAAGTATTATGCAGCTGACAAGGTAGATCGTCAAGGTGCTATTTTCCATGTTCATGCCCGGTTGGGGGAAAATAAAGATCAGGGGTTGGAGCACGAAATGAGAACTATTTTGAGAGAAAAAGGCCTTCGCCAGGAAGACCCTTATGAAGAAATGATCTCAAGGGCCAGGGTACTGGAGTTCTCAGGATCCACCAGTTACGATGAAATTCTGACGGCTACCAGTGAGGAATTTGCCGAACAACTGGGTAAAAACCCCAATGAACTGTACGACATGCTTTCTCAGTTGGAAGAAGACCGAATTATCCCTATTGCTAAAGGGGTGGCTCTTAATCATGCCCGGATGAAAGAAAAGGTGGAGCCGGAGATGGTGTTGGTACGGGTGAAGGAAGGGCTGGAAGTAGATAAACTTAAGAATCTGGACTCCAAAAAAGCAGGGGCAGAAAAACTAAACTGCCTGTTATTCTTTATCAGCTCTGATGAAAATTCCGGTCAGCATTTGAGAATTCTGGCTCATGTTGCTGAAATGGTAGGCACAAAGAACTTCCTTGACCGGTGGGTGAATGCAGAAAATGAAGCAGAACTGAAAGAAATTCTGCTGCGTGACGAGCGCTTTATCCGACTCATCCTGAATCCGGAGGATAAAACTGATGAGTTTATCGGGAAAATGATTAAAGATGTGTCGTTGCCGGGACAAAGCCTGATTACCATTATCCGAAGGAAAGACCAGATCAAAATCCCGCATGGTATCACCGTACTTCAGGAAGGAGATGAGCTTTCCATTATCGGAGAGATTGAAGACATCAAAGAGTTGAAAAAACTGCTTAAGTAAAACGAATCTTAGAGCAGTTTCTTTGTCAACTTTTCAATGATCTCATCAAAACTGAGGGGCATTTCTTCGCTTTCTTTCATATTGCGGAGGGTGAACTTGCCTTCATTCAATTCATTATCCCCAATAATAAGGGTATAAAGGGCATTTTCACGATTCGCATCTTTCATCTGCGCTTTCATGGAACGACTCATGTAATCCATGGTGGCTGAAAGTCCGGCTTCCCTGGTTTTGGGAAGATGGGTGAGTGCCCATTTTCGTGCAGCATCACCAAGTGTTACGAAATAAACATCTACAGACTTCTCCTCGGCAAGCTCAATACCCAGTTCTTCGCAGGCAATCATCAGCCGCTCCATGCCGGCGGCAAACCCAACAGCAGGGGTAGAAGGGCCGCCAACCTCTTCAACCAGCAGGTCGTAACGACCACCGCCGGCTAAAGCATCCTGGGAACCCAGATCCGAGCTGGTTAACTCAAAAGCAGTTCGGGTATAGTAATCCATGCCGCGGACAAGATGTGGATCGAGGGAATAGGCAATGCCGAGGTCGTCCAGGTAGCTTTTAACCTTTTCAAAATGCTCTTTTGATTCCTCATTCAGGTAATCCTGTATCACCGGAGCTTGTTCGATGAACGGCTGATCCTCCTCTTCCTTAGAGTCGAGTATTCGCATCGGGTTTTTCTCAAATCGTTTTTGAGATAGCTCGCTCATCTCATCCAGATTTGGTTTAAGATATGCCCGCAAAGCCTCTTTGTATGCTTCCCGGCTTTCCGGGTCACCCACAGAATTGAGCTTCAGGTCAAAATTCTTAATGCCGATACGCTGATAGATACGCATCATAAAAGCGATGCACTCAACATCAGCGATAGGATCGTCGCTGCCCAGTATCTCCAGCCCAAACTGATGAAATTGTCTTTGCCGCCCTTTCTGAGGTTTCTCTGCCCGGAACATCGGTCCGATGTAGTAAAGCTTCTGAGAACCGCCACGCTGCTGCATATGATGTTCCACAAATGCACGTACCACGGGAGCGGTCAGCTCAGGCCGCAACACATAATGACTGTCCCCCTTTTCGAAAGCAAAAATCTCTTTAGATACAATATCCGTCAATTGTCCCACGCCCCGCACAATCAACTCGGTTTGCTCCATGATGGGAGTGCGAATTTCTTCGAAATTAAATTTAGCGGCTTCCTCGTGAATAATCTGTTCGAGAGCTCTCCATTTAGGGGATTCGTCAGGAAGGATGTCCACCATTCCAAGGTGGGTAGTGTATTTGGGTTTGGGCATGGGTTAAATCAGATGATAATTACTTGTGCTAATTGGCACTAAAGATAAGGTTCCCAAAGGTGAATTGCTTTGAGCTGAAGGAGAGTCAAATCAGTTCTTAAGCACTCTCTTTAGTTGCTCTGATATGAAGTTATTCACTTCATCAGAAAGCTTGAAAATCCAAACAGCGGCAAAATAGACAGCCGCCATACATATGGACCTGATGGCAATATCAACATATATGTTTTCGAATTGAGGCACTAAATAGGAGAGGAGGAGAATGGCTATTCCTGTTGCAAGCAATCCCAATAAATTCCATGTAAATGGTTGCATTTTGAATTTCACCCAGACAAAAATCACCTTAATAATATTATAGGTAAAAATGGAAGCAGCCGTGGCTAATGCAGCGCCTTGTAATCCAAACATCGGAATCAAAACAGCATTGAGTGTAATGGCGAGAATTACGAGTATCCAGGATGAGTAAAAATCGAACCGAAAGTATTTTGAGGCGATTATTATTTGTCCATTGGCACCGGTTACCATTTCCAGAAGATTACCCAAGCCTATTATGATGATAACAATGCTGCCATCTACATACTCTTTGGGTAGCATCTCGTATAAATTATCAATATTGGCGATTACGCCTATATAAATGATAAGACCCGTCAGGAATTGGTTTAGCGAGGTTTGTTTATATACCTCTTTTACATTCTGTATATCATTCCTTTGAAAAGCTGCTGCGATTACAGGAAATGAAATCTTAGTAATTGATTTTTTTGGTACTGTAATAACCGAACCAACATAGAGTGCGATAGCGTAAATTCCTGTTTGCTCAAGGCCATTAAAGGTACCAACCATGATCAGGTCAATATTGCCAATCAACAACATGGTTAAACCACTAAAAAAGGAGTAAAAACTGTAACTGCGTATCTTTTCCCTGGTGTCTTTGTCAAATATTTGCAGCACCGGCTTAAAATTCAGTAGCTTTTCCTTTAATGCATAGCCAAAAAGAAGCAGGTAGAGCAACGCATAGCTCCCAATAAATATCAGCATAAAAGTATCAAACGTAATGAAATCGAAATAGAATAGAACTAAATCGAGGATCATCATCACTCTAAGGAAAATGTCTTGCAAAAAAGAGGCAAAAACAGTGTTGAATTGGGCCTTTACGAAGGAATTTAAAACACTGAAGGATACCGTGAATAATACGAGTGGAATGATGTACAGGTAGTATTCTTCGAGCAAGCCTGATCCCGAGTCATAAAAGCTGATAACAAAATCTCTGAAAAAGATGAGGATTAATGAGTAGGCTAAAAACCCGATGGCAGGCGGAATTAAAAAGGCCCAAAATATTCCTGACGGGTTATCTGTTTTTTTTGAGAGTGCTGGGAAAAACTTTATTACAGAATTTGGAATACCAAAAGTGATGATTTGAACACTTATAGTAGAAATGGCAATTAAAATCCTGGTAAGCCCGAATTGGTCAGCCTCAAGAATATGCGGATAAAGCTGAATGGTGGTGACAAAGCCTATAATAATCCCGATATAGGATATTATTGCATTGCGTAAGCTTTGTTTTATTATTATTCCCAAACTGACTTAAACTGATTAATTATATACAGATTAATTAAGGCTTTATTTTATCTGTGTTTTTCTATTTTAGTGGTGTGAAGCTACCGATAATAAATCCATTCTGAAATCCTGATTAATAAAGTTAATGAAAAATTCTTCTGAAATTACATTTTCCCATGAATGGATTTATAAGCTTGAAAACAGAGGGCACTGGACACTTTACTGGCATCAGCTCAACCTGATATTAAACAAAAGCGGCTTGTCAAAAGATGCTAAAATTATAGAGATTGGAGTGGGAAGCGGATTAACATCCAGCTATTTGCGAAGAAAAGGATACCAGGTAACCACTCTGGATATTGATGAGAATAAGAATCCTGATATTCAGGCTAATATTATCGAGGACGAATTGCCGGAGGCTGACGTGTATTTAGCCTTCGAAATATTTGAACATATTCCATTTGAAAGCGCCAAAAAAGTTTGGAAAGAGTTGGCTGAGAATAAAGTGGATAAGCTTTTTTTTAGTATTCCTCATGCGCATAAAACTTACTTTTTTGCAGAGTATTATTTACCAAAGTTAGGTAGAAAAACTATTCATATTGGGCGAAAGCGCAATTACATACATACAAAAAATCATCACTGGGAATTAGGTATTAACCATATAACAACTGATAGTATTAAACAGATATTTTCAGATATCGGGTATACTATAGACCATTCATACAGATATAGAAACCATCATTTTTTTGCTGCCTCATTAAGTTAAACCGATGAAGCTCAGTCAATTTTTTATATCCTTACAAAGTTTGGCACTGAAGCCGCTTGAAAGATATTTCAGAAAATCATTGAACTATAACCATGATGCAAAGCCGATTTGGATCATCGGGGTGCCGAGGTCGGGGACTACATTAGCTTATCAACTTTTTTGCACAGCTTTTAAGACTTCTTACCTTAGCAACCGGGTTGTAAAAAGATATAGGATAGCATTAATAACGAGGATGGCAGAACGTTTGATTTATTCCAAAAAATTGATTCCCCCCTCCTTTGAATCAGCATATGGATATACCCAATCAGCCAACGGCCCTCATGAAGGAGGTCCGCTTTTTTACCAGTACTTTCCAAAAGAGCATCCATACACAGATGCTGATGATTTAGAGGAAAAAGATGCTAAAGAATTCAAAAAGATGATACAAGCGATCGGCTATCCGAACAGGCTTTTTGTTTCTAAGAATACAGTCCATTCTCTGAGAATTAAGGCATTAGCTAAGCTTTTCCCTAATTCTATCTTTTTGTGGATAACAAGAGATAAGGTGGCAACCGCTTATTCGATTATAAAAGCACGAGGTTCAAATGGAATTAGATCAGAACAGTGGTGGAGTGTTAAACCGCCGGGATGGATTGAAAAAAACAAACTTCCTGAAACTGAAAAAGTGGTTTGGCAAATCAATGAAATAGAATCTATCATTCAAAGAGACTTAGCAGCAGTTGGGGCATCGTTCATGAATATATCATATAAAGACATTTGTGAAAATCCCCGGGAATTGGTTAAAAAGGTTGCCCAACAGTTTCATCTAAATGATTATGTTCAAAAATTAGATGAGCTTATACCTTTATCTTTTCCATATTCTAAAGTACCAGAAGATGAATTGGCAGAAGAATTAGAAAAAATCTGGAATGACTGAAATGACTCCTCATGAGTTGCCCGGAAATATATTTATGCAACCCTGGTGGTTAGATATTGTAGCACCTAACCAGTGGGAAGATATTCGTATTGAGAAAGGCGGGGAAATTTATGCGCGCTGGCCGGTAGTGAAAAGAAAAGAGAAAGGCTTTACATTCGTACAGATGCCTGTTTTGACACAGAAATTAGGGCCGTGGATAAAGCAAACAAGCCCTAAAACTGAAACGGTTCACAGTACGGAACGGTCCATGCTCGAAAAGCTTATCGAGAACCTTCCTCACTTTGATAAACTGACATATAACCTAAGCGAAGACATAGTCAATTATCTGCCCTTTATTTGGAATGGGTTTACCCAGCACTCGTTAACTACATTCAGGTTCGAGTATCCATTTGATACCGACAAAACCTGGAAGAGATTGAAAAGCTCTGTCAGAAGAGATATTCGCCGGGCCGAAGAAGAGCTTGAAGTGAGCAAAAACATCAAAGCAGGAGAGTTATATGATATGGTTGTCAAAACTTTTGACCGGCAAGGTTTAAAACCATCGTATTCAAAAGAGTTAATTACAGAATTGGTTAAGCAAGCGTCTGCGAGAGAAAGGGCAAGTATCTTCGGGGCCAAAGATTCTGAAGGAAAACTCCATGCTGCTCAACTGTTTATTCATGATGATGATGCAACATACTATCTGGCGGGGGGATTTGACCCAGATTCTGAAATTCCCGGTGCAGTATCTTTGGTGCTCTGGAACGGCATAAAAGAAGCAAACAACAGAGAAAATGCTTTTGATTTTGAAGGCTCAAGCATTAAATCTATCGAGCGATATTTTAGTTCTTTTGGAGCTAAGCAAGTTTACTTTCATAATATCCAGGCAGTCAGTAAGAGGTTTGCTCCCTTTTATTATGGAAAGAAGCTGCTAAAGAGAATTAAGGAATGACGGATCATATTGTTAAGATAACTTCAAGCCCTGATTGCATTTCAGAAAAGCAGTTCGTTTTTGATGTAATGATAAGGGATTTTCTGAAACTGGACTATGCGCTGGAAATACTGGATGAAGCAGACGGCTATTCTATTACTTTTGAAGAAAAACAGATCCTTATACCAGACGTTTTCTTTGATCAGATTTATAAAAAGGATCATAAATTATTACCCGAAGTAGAAGCCTATCAAACGGGTTATGACAATGCATCTCTTGACAAACTACCCGGATGGTTTGCCAATAAGCAAAGGACTAATGACTCCGGTATAAGAACGTTACCCGTTGATGTTATCGGAATGGCTTTTTTTCTAATGAGCGGATATGCTGATATTCATTTTGCAGAAAAGGATACACATCAGCGCCGAATTGGTTCTACTTCATTCATAGCTAAAAAAAACCTGATTGATCGTCCCATTATTCAGGAGTGGTTTACAGTATTGGCCGGGCACCTATTTGGAGATGAAGAATTAAAGCCGGGAAAGAAATTACCTGCTTATTTAAAACATATTTCTCATGATGTAGATCAGCCATTTGAATACCTCAATTATTCCAAAATCCGATTAATAAAAAGGCTGGCTGGTGATGTGCTGGTGCGAAAAAAGCCCAAAAAGGCAAAAAAGAGATATCAGCTGTACAAAAAAGTAAAAGATGGAAACTATCGAGTAGACCCCTACAATAATTTTAATGAGATTGTCCGGTTACTGGAAAAACATGATTTAAAAAGTACATTCTTCTTTATATCGGGTAAGCCGAAAAGTGAATATGATGCGATCTACGATATCGAACACCCTGCTATATCCGATATTTTAAAGCAAGTACACACGGCAGGACATGAAATTGGATTGCACCCTTCCTACAAAACCAGGCATAATCCTGATCTGCTACGAAAAGAAGTTCAAAAACTTCAAAAGGTATGTAAATCACTTGGAATTAATACTCCTGTAGAAACCAGCAGAAAGCATTATTTACGGTGGGATTGGAGGCATACGCCTCGTATTTTACAAAAAACCGGTATTAAACATGATTATACTCTTGGCTATGCAGACAGGACAGGATACAGGGCTGGTGTGGCATTTCCTTTCAGAGCATTCGATTGGGAATCAAAAAAATCATTGGCTATTAAACTGCATCCTCTCATTGTAATGGAAGCCAGTTTATTGGCTAATAAGTATATGGGACACACTGTAAAGGAGGCCGGTCAAAAGATTGTGTTTTACCATAATCAATTAAACCGGCTCGGAGGGGAGTTTGTACTTTTATGGCATAATCACGAATTGATTGAACCGGAAAAACTAACCTTGTTTAAGAAATTTTTATCACTGTAATATGCATATACTAATGTTATTGGATCATGCCTATCCTCCGGATCAGAGAGTTGAGAATGAAGCGGAATCACTTGTTAAGAATGGTTTAGAGGTTACAGTTCTTTCGCTTGCAGAGGACGACAGACCTGAAATTGAAATGGTGAATGGGGTTAGGGTTCATCGTTTTAAATTATCGAACAAAATCATAAAAAAACTGCGGGGTGCTGTCGGCTTTTTTGATATATACTCCCACCTGTTCTATCGGTATGCAAAAAAAGCTTATGCAAGGAAACCTTTTGACGCTGTTCACGCCCATGATTTATATCTGGTGAAAGCAGGGATCATGATTAAGGACAAGTTTAAAGTCCCATTAGTTGCGGATCTGCATGAGAATTATGTGGAAGCCTTATCGCAGTATGCCTGGAGTACACGCCCCCCGGGCAAGTGGTTAATTTCTTTAGAGAGGTGGAAGAAGCTTGAAAAGAAGTGGCTTAAAAAATCGGATCGTATCATTTCAGTTATAGCTGAAATGAAAGACCGATATACAGGGATGGGATTTGGCGAGCATAAAGTCCTTGTAATTCCCAATACCCCTAATATCCAGGCATTTCGGGAATTTCCAATCAAGCAAGATATTATCACAAAGTATGAGAACAGAAAGATTTTGCTGTATTCCGGCGGGTTTGATCTGCACCGGGGGTTGGAAACAGCTGTCCGTGCTATGAAGTTTGTTAAAGATGAGCACCCTGACGCTCTGCTACTCTTAGTTGGGGACGGACGAAATCGTTCTGAGCTTGAAGCTTTAACCGATGAACATGCATTAAGGGATTTTGTAATATTCGAAGGGTGGCAAGACCAGTCAAATATCCGAAGCTATGTGAAAAGTGCAACGGTTGGGTTGATTCCTCATGTTCGGTCCGTTCAAACCGATGCATCTATTCCACATAAGCTGGGTTACTATATGTCAGAGGAGTTACCCGTTATATCTTCCAACTGTACCTCACTTGAGCGTATGGTCACCGAGCACGATGCCGGGAAAATTTTCGAATCTGAAAATGACCGGGATCTGGCTAAACAAATCAATTACTTATTGTCGAATCCTGATGAAGCCAAAATATTGGCTGAAAACGGAAGGCGGGCTGTTGAAAAAGAGTTTAACTGGGAGGCCACAGTAGAGCCTCTGCTCAGTTATTATAAAAGCCTGGCCTCAAATTAGCTGAAGTAATCTTTAATATGGGCGGCAATTTTTTTAGCTGCTTCTCCCGTTCCATATAATGGTTTCCAGTCGGAGGTTGGGTTTGTATCTATAGCGGAGAGTATTTTGTCTGTGTTAGCTCCTGTAATTTGGTTCCAGTATCCATCCAAAGTCTCTGTCCATTCCGTTTCCTCCCGGATGGTAATGCATGGCTTCTTCATCCAGTAAGCTTCTTTTTGGAGTCCACCGGAATCCGTAATCACCTTCGTGCAGTTCTTCAATAAAGTCATCATTTTGAAATAGGAAACAGGCTCGATCAAATGCAGGTTTTCAGGTACCTGAATCATGCTTAATTTCTTTTTATTTCGGGGGTGAACCGGCCAAACTACTGGTGCTTTAAGTTCAGAAAATGCTTGCAGAATGGAGCGTAGGTTATTTTCAGAGTCAGTGTTTGCCGGACGGTGCACGGTGGCCAGGTAGAAATTATTAGGGGCATATGGGATGATATCTGAAAAATTCACTTTCTCCTCAGCTATTTTGGAAAAAGTAAGCAATGCATCATACATAACATCTCCAACATCAAAAACATTTTTCTTAATGCCTTCCTTAGCTAACTGTGTAACCCCCTCTTTAGATGAGCAAAATAAAAGTGTTGACATGTGGTCGGTTAAAACCCGGTTTGTTTCCTCAGGCATTTCACGATTAAAGCTTCGCAAACCTGCCTCGATGTGAATCACAGGGATATGCAGTTTTGAAGCCACTAATGCTCCTGCTAAAGTAGAGTTCGTATCACCATAAACAAGAAGGGCTTCAGGAGCTTGGTCGGACTCAAGAATATATTGTTCAATTTTTTGAAGCATAATCCCGGTTTGTGCACCATGATGTCCGGACCCTACTTCAAGGTTTACGGTTGGAGCCGGAAGGTCGAGCTCTTCCCAGAATATGCTACTCATTTCATGGTCGTAATGTTGACCGGTATGGACGATTTCTTCTTTAATCCCTTTTTCAGCCAAAGCTTTTGAAACTACTGCTGCTTTGATAAATTGAGGCCTTGCACCAACAACTGTTAATATGGTTTTCACGAGCTGTATTTTTTAGATTTAAATCGCTGGGTAAGATACAGTAACTCTTTTTTCTTTGTAAGAAAACCTGCCTAAATCTTGGTAATAATTCATACTTAAATTCAGTATCCTTAATGTCAAACATCCAAAAGTCTTAGAAAATGTCATTTACCGGAATTAAAAAAGTATTGGTTTTGGCTCCTCATACAGATGATGCCGAGTTAGGATGCGGGGGTACGCTTGCCAGATTTCATGAAGAGGGAATTGAAATTTATGTAGCCGCTTTTTCGACCGCCCGGGCATCGGTTCCGGAAGGCTCTGATCCGGATATCCTGAGGAAAGAGTTTATAGCATCCATGGATATCCTTGGAGTACCTGAAGACCAGTATTTTATTTATGAATATGAGGTTAGAAAACTTTCCTATTTCAGGCAGGAAGTATTGGAAGAAATGGTGCGGCTCAGAAATGAGATTCAACCCGATTTGGTGTTGCTGCCATCCGGTAATGACGTACATCAGGATCATCAGGTGGTATTTAACGAAGGGTTGCGTGCTTTTAAAGAGTGCAGTATCTGGGGATATGAGCTGCCCTGGAACCATGTTGACTTCTCCACCCAGGCTTTTGTTACCTTAAGCAAAGCGCATATGGACAAAAAATGGGAGATGATGTCGGTGTACGAATCTCAGCTGATAAAAAAGCGAAATTACTTCACACGCGACTTTATCGAAGGACTGGCCAGAGTCAGGGGCGTGCAGGTGAAAGAAGACTTTGCCGAAGCTTTTGAAGTAGTTCGTTATAAGATCTAACGGTGTTCAAAAAATCTTCCGGCATCCGGTCCTTCATTTAAAAGAAGGTCAATAACCGACAGATTTGGAATAAAGCCCTTAAAAAGTTGTTTATACTCCGGGTGGTCAAATTGCTGATACTTTAGTTGAATGCCTGCTTTTTCGAACTGTTCTTCGTCATTATATTTTTTTGCTCCCTGACCAGACAAGTAGGTATCTGCCTCAAAATACTCACATATACCAATATTTAGATCATTATTCGTCCCAAATTCTTCATCGATTTGTGAGGCAGTAATAAGTTCAGTGGTGATTGCCAACTCATCACAACAAAACTTAATCAGCGCTATGTTTAAATCACCCAATGAATGGTATTCTTTTTCAGTAAAATAATGGGATAGCTTTTCCATATACCGGTCAAAATAGGGGGCCCCTCCATAACTTCCCCTGATTTGATTTATGATGCTGGTTCCCCAATTTTGTTCATACGCAATGGGCAGCTCATTGAAGTTTACATCCGTACCTTTTTTATTACTTACCGGAACTGTAATCCAAACGGCTTCGGATTGATTGTTCTTTATTTTATTGCGGTTACAGATGTGGCCTTTCACAAATTGCACATTATCAATCAGAACAAACACATCCGATTTAGCAATTTTATCAAAAAAGCCGAGCCACGGTAAAAAGTTTGGTTGATGGATTCCAACTACTTTAGCTGAGTTCTGGGATTGGGTCATTTTTATGAAATTCAGTTAAATGCTTTTCAAATTCTTTTTTCAGGTCCTTATCATCATCGTGCTTATTAGGAGAGAAAGAAGCTGGAAGCTCATGATTCAGTGAGATCTTGTAATCATACAGATCCTCAACTCTATCTTGCACTACTTTTAGAAAAGAAGAAGGGTTCTTACATAGTTCGTCATAAGTAATATGAAGTCCCTTTCCCTCAGCAATAAGGTTATTCATCTCACTTCGGTAAAACTTTTTCAGGTAATGTAGCTGACCGGCAATTTGTGGAAAGGTATCCAGGCTCTTCAGCTTGGGATACTCAGGGGGAACCGTACTCCACCAAGTATTTGGATCATTATAAAATTTCTTTCGGGCATTCAGGTTTGATACAGCAACATCTAAAATATCTCTTTCAATATATATCCAAAGCGTTTTTCCCAAAACCTGGTTAAGCTTTGAAATGTGAAAAGCCCCAAAGATGTTTTTAAAAATAAATGCTTTATTTCTGAAGGAAGTTAAATTGCCCAGCACTTTTTTTAACCCATTCCAATCTATTTCTGACTCATAATCCTGAGCATTAATCATATGCTCAAAACTGTCTTTCTTTAGCCATTTTCTCCAGAAGTATCCAAACTCGTGGATGTCGTTAAGCTTATGGGTGGTTGCATAATCGGATTGGAAGCGAGGGCTATCTTTTCCGTCAAGTAAAGAATCGGACAGTTTTAACCCATGAAGGGGAGCCGACCAAAAGCGTGCAGCAATGTTATTGATATAAGAAACATCAAGTCCGTGTGCCAAAGTCTGAGTCACCAAGGTAGTGCCGGAGCGGGGAAGCCCGATTACAAAAATCAGAGGATGGTTAATGTCCGTGTTTATGTACTCTTTTTTTTCCTTTTCTTCGAGGGTATTATTTAACCCTTCAAGGAAAGATTCCTCTTCAGCCGGTTTATGATACTTTCCGGTTCGTTTTTCGTTCAATTTTTTGAAATCTTCCGGCATAGCTCAGGCAATTAATTCATCCAAAATGTTCTCAAGCTTGTTGGTAAGATAACTAAAGTTATACTGTTGTATGGCCTTTTCAGAAGGTTCAAAAAGCGTTTCGCCTTTTTGTTTGGCTTCGTAAGTCTGCAGAATAAAGTTGATAACACCTTTGTGATCTTCATGAGAAAAGAACTTCCCGATATTAGTATCGGCAACTAATTCTGCTGCAGCGCCATCAACGGGGCCAATACCCAAGACGGGTTTCCCTGAAGTCATATACTCAAATACTTTTGTTGATAGACCAAACTTACTGTTCTTGGTTCTTCCTATAAGAAGCAAAAGTAAATCAGACGAGTTCACTTTCTTCATCATCTCATCATGGGGGATGTATCGTGTAAAACTTGTTTCGATGATATCGGAAGCTGACTTAATGTCCTCTTTAATATCCGGGTCAATATTCCCATAGAAATCAAAATGGATATTTTCGGCTATTCCCGGGCGCTCATCGGACAGGGTTTGCAAAGCCTTAATGAAGGCTTTAGGGTATTGGTTGACTTTCATACTCCCGAAGTACCGTATATGAAAAACGGAATCATTTTTTTGAGGTACTTCTTTTTTATTCAGAACATGATCCGGATCAAAGCCATTGGGGATTTTAGTCAGCTTATCCTCAAGATGGTAGCTTGGAAAGAACCCATGATTAACTACGGTTAACCGGTCAGCTTTTTTTAGGACAGAAGCCTCCAGTTTTTTATTCCTTTTTTGAGCCCATGCACTTGGTGGATTGTCATCATAGTAATAGATATTAGTCCATGGGTCCCGGAAATCAGCATGCCAGGGAAGTCCGCTCCACTCAGCCAGTTTCCTGGCAATAAGGCTGGTAGTTGGAGGGGGAGATGTTGATAAAATCACATCCGGCTTTTCCTGTTCAATCACTTTTTTGCCAAGGGGTACAGCAAACCATTTCCAGGTAAACTTGGCATCCGGAATCATAAGATTTAGCCGAGCCCATACAGCTAAGCGGGAAATTAAACCGGCATCTTTTTGATAAAAAATAGATGGGTTGCTGGTTTTAGCACTTCCCCCCTTTTTACCCTTCAAAAGACTCACGGGTTCAATTATGTTTGCCCGGTAAACTTTGATGTTCTCAAGTACAGGATCATCCGGCTCTCCTTTCATTCCGGCCGCAGCTTTTTTTGAGGTGAGAACTACAATGTCCCAACCTGATTTCGCCAAATACTTAGCAAAACGAGAAATCCTGTAGGTACCTACATCTGCGAATGGATACCAATAGTAAGATACGATAAGGATTTTTTTACGAGCCACTTGAATTGCGGGCTTTGAACCATGTGAATATCCAAAAAGCTGCTATCAGTGCCTGTATGATTACAGAAATCCAGGCAAGCATAACACCGATTTCGTAGGAGCGGGGAATGAAGTTTAACTCCAGCGTGTGATTTCCTGCCGGAATATCCATTCCGCGAAGGAAATAATTCGTTTTATAAATTGGAATTTCTTCTCCATTTAATGTAGCCGTCCAGCCTGCGGGATAATAAACCTCACTGAGTACAAGAAAACCGGGTGCTGATCTTGATATATCTATCGTCATCTCCGGACCGGTATAGGTTGTGACTTCTACCTCAGATGTTGTGTCTTGCGAAGAAGTGAGCGCTTCCGAGGTTTCCACAATGGCCGTTTCAGAGAAATCGATTTGACCCGGCATCAAGTATTCGAAGGTTGTGTTTGGATCCTGGACCGTAATAACGGAATCCACAAAAAATGCTTTGGGCAGTACGTTTTGATTCTCGTAAACCACACCATTCTGGCTTTCAAAAACAGGTTGGTAACCATCAAAAGGCAACCCCTGGACATAGGTGACATACTTTACATTGAAGAGGTCGAGCAGCTGTGGGTTGAAGTTCTGATTCTGAAGGTTCAGAGGTCCCTGACCGTACATCACATCCTGAATCACACTCAGCTTGGCTCCGGTGTACCCACCAATCATTGGGTAGAAGTATGCGGGCGTGGCATTGCTGTATGGATTGTCCAGAATGGGTAGAACCCGGTATGGATATTCGGTATTTGCCGATACCCGCTCTTCTATAAAGGTGTCGATATCACGGCGCTGGGATTCTAGGGTTTTCTCCGGACTTACATTTCCGGCTACAATTGTATTTTCGGGGATGTAGCGTTTATCAACACTCATCATGTCAACGGCAAGAATGATGGTGAAGCCCATCAGACTGACGCTTACAGGAATTTTGCCTGAGGTTGTCAGGTACAATAGGCCCGTAGCTACAACCAAAATAATGGCCAGCCTCAGCAAGTCGCTGTTGGCTTTTTCTTCCCGTTCGGGAACAAGCTGGGTGTTTACATAACTCTGAGCTCGTCGCTGAACCTGGGGGTTATCTACACTTACCTGGTTCTGCCGTGCAATTTGATTGGCAATATTTGAGACTTCGCCCGGGCGAGTGAAATCCATTGAACTCACCATAATAAAGAGCACAACTAAAACCCCTCCTGTTATACCGAGCGGCACATATAGCTTTTTGAATTCATTCTTCTTGGAGCTCACAAAATCCGCAAACCATTCGAGCCCATACACGGCCACTACCGAATAGCAAAAGGCAACTAAAGTCAGCCAGGTTTCCGGTGCTCTGAACTTGTCGAAATAGGGGATGTAGTCGAAAGCAAACTCATTCAGCAATCTGAAATTTCCGCCCCATGAGAAAAGGATGCCGAGCGTCCCGGCAGCAAAAAAGGCATACATGGTTTTACTGCGCCGCTTCGTTAATGCAAGAATTACGAACGGCAAACTGAGTGCCCCAAAATAGTGAGGACCGGAAGTAACAGATTTGGGTCCCCAGTATTCCGGTGAGGCCCCGCCAAAAATATTGGGCATGATCAGTGTCCAGGTTTCCCGAATTCCCTGCGACCAGGCAAAGGCATAGCTGGAGGTGAGGCCGGTTGAATTATCAAGGGCTGAGCCTCCGCGAATACTGTATTCGGCATATTCTTGAAGTGCGAGTAATTTTTGGGCATGGCCCAGTAACCCTACAACACCGCCCACAACCAGGAACAAGGTTGTAATCCCCCATTCTTTTAGCTGATTTTCCTTGTAAGCCTTCCATGTATCGAAAACCCAAAGTGATCCTAACAGATAAGCAAAGTAATATGTTACTTGAGGATGGGCAGACCGTAGCTCAAGTGTAACCGCAACTGAGAAAAGAAGGAGACCCGGTAGTTTCTTTTCCTTTCGTGTAAGCAGCCAATAGCCGGCAATCATCCAGGGAGCAAAGGCCAGGGCTTCAAATTTAGAAGTATGTCCCGCTACAATAATAATTGGGAAATAGGTGGTTAAGCCGTACATCAGGCTGCCAAATAAAGACGTCAAAGTCCTGAAGCCCATCATCACTAAAAGGAAATAGGTGCCGGAAAGGAGCACCCAGTACTGAAAAGCCGGGTAAATATTAGAAAATAAACTTGCAATACGATCTAAATAAGGCACCGCATCTTTAGTAGATACTACAAAAGAAGGCATGCCGCCAAACATGTTGTTGACCCATAGCGGCTCCTTATCATAGGTTTCGCGGTATTCAATTACAGACTCCGCACCGGCTCTCCACTGGGTAATGTCGTGTCTTTTAAATTCTTTGCCACCTATAGTTGTAGCTGTGAACAGCACAAATGGAATCAGGAACAGAATGACCAGCGCAATAATATGCTGGCGACTCTCCGGAAGCTTGGCAAAGAAATCCTGTTGGGAGGGGTTTTTGGGGTCTGTCATAAAAGAGGGGTTATTCAATCACTTTAGGAACACGGAAGTAGTCGCTGTCGGCATCGGGAGCGTTTTTGAGTGCGTCATCATGCGAAAGAGGAGCTTCGGCTTTGTCTTTTCGAAGGCGGCTATCCAGGTCAATCACATGCTCCAGCGGCTCAACATCAGAGGTATCCAGTTCATCCAGGCGATCCATATAATCCAGAATTTTATTCATATCCTGAGCAAAGGATTTTACTTCTTCCCCGGAAAGTTGGAGTCGGGCCAGGTCGGCCATGTATCGAACATCTTTTTCAGTTACAGACATATATATGGTTTATTTGTTTTGGCTGAATTTAAGAAACATTGGGTGAAAGATTAATCGGTTTTTAAATTTGTTATAAATAGGGGCTGTTTTGAGAATGAAGGTTCTATATTTTAGGTTCAAACTTGGCATCTTGCAGATTTTATTTCCATTTTAAGCAACTATTTTATCTCCATGATCAAAAAGAAAGTAACCATAATAAATTCAGCAGGTTTACACGCACGTCCATCGGCGCAGCTGGTTAAACTTGCCAGTAAATTTAAGTCCGATTTTTTCATACACAGCTATGGATATCGGGTTAATGGGAAAAGTATATTGGGAGTTATGACGCTGGCTGCTGAATCCGGTGCAGAATTAGAGCTGGAGGTTGAAGGGCCGGATGAAGAAGAGGCCATGGAAGCCATTGTAGATCTGGTAGAGAATAAATTTGGAATGGAAGACGAATAACAGTCTGATACATATACTATGGAAGCCACAAACACCGATGAAATTACATTAAAAGGCCGAAGTGTTGGCTCCGGTGTGGCTATCGGTAAAGCTGTTTTATTGAGCTCCGAATCCAAGACGGTTGCCCCGACATCGATTAATAAATCGGCGGTAAAGAAGCATAAAAATCGATTTTTGAAAGCAAAAGAGAGCCTTATTGCCGAGCTTCAGCTGATGGCCGATGAACTGAATGATGCCGGCTCTGTAGAAATAATTGATACGCAGAAGCAAATTATTCTGGATGCCGAAATTGAGAGGAGCGTTTTTGAAATCATAGAAGAAAAGCTCCTTAGTGTTGATTTCGCCATCTATCAAACCTACTGCCAGTTTATTGAACGACTGAAAGAAAGTGGATCCGAATTGTTTCGACAGCGCATTGTGGATCTTGAGGACATTCGTGACCGGTTTATCGATCTGGTTTGTGATCAAAAGAAAAAGAAATCGGTAAAGAAAGGGTCACTTATCGTGGCGCGTGAAATCAGCCCAACCGACCTGGTTTCTTATTATGAAGACGGTGCCATTGGCTTGGTTATGGAGAAAGGTGGGGTAACCTCTCATGCTGCTATTATCGCCAAGTCGCTCGGAATTCCCTGTATTGTAAGTGCCGAAAAAGCGACCAAGGAAGTGCTTAATGATAAGATGTTAGTTCTGGATGCCGCTGAGGGAACGTTGATTTTAAACCCGTCGCGTAAAACCATATCCAGATATCGTAAAAAAGCTGAAGAAGCTGCTAGGAAAAAGAAAAAGCGCCCCGACAGTTTTGAGACGGCCGATGGCGTTTCCCTGAAAATTACAGCTAATATTGAATTCGAGGCCGAGCTTCCCAAGATAAAAGAACACGGCGCGCAGGGTATTGGGTTGCTGAGAACGGAGAGCCTGTTATTTGGCCACCGGTTAAGAAAAAGCATGGAAGAACAACGAGCTTTTTATTCGGCTGTGTTAGAAGGATCCACCGGGTCGGTTACGATTCGGTTGTTCGACATTGGCGGAGATAAAACCAGCAGCCGGACGGTGAAAGAGGCGAACCCGTTTTTAGGATGGAGAGGCATACGCCTGCTGCTGGACGAAAAAGAACTGCTGCATAATCAGCTTAACGCAATTGTTAGAACTGCTGCTGATTATCCGGGGCGAATTCGGATTTTGGTGCCCATGGTATCTGTGATCGATGAAGTGGCTGAGATTAAGGATGAACTTGAATCCGTTATAACAGAACTGAAAACGGAGGGTGTGGAGTTAGGTGAATCGATTCCGCTTGGGTTGATGGTGGAAGTACCGAGTGTTGCCCTTTCTGCTTATCACTT
The DNA here is from genome assembly GCF_024320785.1 of Gracilimonas sediminicola. Classification (NCBI taxonomy): domain Bacteria; kingdom Pseudomonadati; phylum Balneolota; class Balneolia; order Balneolales; family Balneolaceae; genus Gracilimonas; species Gracilimonas sediminicola. Next base: position 1,137,839 of record NZ_JANDBC010000001.1, on the reverse strand, counting down.
TGCCAAAGAAGTGGATTTTTTAAGCATGGGTACTAACGACCTCACACAATATACGATGGCGGTGGATCGCGGAAATGAGCGCATCTGCAACCTATTTCAGCATTACCACCCCTCTGTGCTGCACTTGATCAGTAACACGGTTAAGGGAGCGGAAAAAGCCGGCATTGACGTGAGCGTATGTGGCGAATTGGCCGGTGATGAAATCGGCGCAGCCTGCCTTATCGGTATGGGCATTCAGGAGTTGAGCATGGTGCCTGAGTCGATACCCGAAATCAGTGAACTCCTTCACTCCAAAACCAAAGCAGAGTTTGAGCAATTTGCAAAATCTGCGCTGACATTGGCTTCCTCCGAAGAGCTCGAAAATCTTTTTGAAGACTGGAAGAACTAAGTTCCTACCTACTTCTGAGCAACTCCTATCACACCACAAGCAACGCGACTTCCGGCAGCTCCTGTGGGTTGAGACTCGAGATCATCCTCTCCTGCATGTATGATGATGCCTCGTCCTAATATCTGATCCAGCGTTACGGTTTGGTCTGTGTAATCTACGGTAGCCTCGCCGTTTTCATTGGCTTCAATGTTTCCGAGGTCGCCCATGTGTCTTGCAGCATCAGAGGGAGCTCCGTGCTGGTTTTCGGTCGGGTTAAAATGTCCTCCGGCGCTGGTTCCATCATCAGCTGTACAGTCTCCGTACTCATGAATGTGAAAACCATGATTTCCGGGCTCAAGTCCTTCGAAACTACCTCGGACCTGTACTCCATTTTCGGCTTCAGAAAACGTTACCGATCCGCTAACATCACTTTCCCCCACCTGCATTACCGTAGCGACTAACTTGGAATGAGCCTGCGTAGATGTGGATTCCGTTTCGATGTTTTTTGTGCATCCGGTTACCATTAGCAAGAAGGCAGAAATAACAGAAAAGAGCTTCATATAGAATGTTTGATTGTTTTCAGATTTGCTGATTAAACATCAAATCCAAGAGCTTCATTCATTCAGGATAGACTCCCGAAGCTGTTTAAATGATTGAAGGTGAGATTGTAGCTTATCATATAAACCGGGCTTTTTCTTTCTCAATTTACGGCCGGAACGCGGACTGAAAAGCTGCTTAGCCCTAATAAATAATGTGGCAGTAAGTACACTTAATGCCAGATATCCAAGTATGAAATATCCATCAACTCCGGTAAAAAGTAAAATCAGAGAAACCAGTACATAAAACATCGGCAGTAAAAATAAGCTGCTCAGAAATTTTATGGATGAATCAAAAGCATTGTCTCTGATTACATTCCTGATCAAATAACGAATGGGTTGGTAAGGGATGATATTGTTCAACAGGCTGAACAGATAAAACGGAACGAGGACGAAATCTTTAAATCCAAACTGTTTTCCACAGGCTAATTCATTAAGATCCACATCGTGTTTATCGGCTATATTAGTCAGTTCCTTCGCTTTTTCTATAAGTTCAGGAGTGATGTGCTCGTGGGTTTTTCGGATTCTTGGATTTGCAATTTCAGGATCAATAATTTTGAAGTTATCGGGCTCCAGGTCATCCCACAAAATCTTATGTACGGGATATTCATTTAAGTCCTCCACATGAAACACAAGTTCCTTCATGGCATCTGAAACCTGCTCCTTCATAGTTTCTACAGCTTCCTTTTCGTCTTTTTCAAGCAGAGACCTGAAGTTGCTCACCGGAATGGGTTTCCCATAGTTTACTTGTACGGCATTTCCCCCGGTACGGTGTTCACTGTAATTCACCCCAACCGGAACAATCTGTAAATCCAGCTCCCAGTTGTGTTTCTCTTCGGCACCAAAAGCAATACGGGTAAATCCTTTACTTAGTGGCCTGATTCTTCGCTTCAGGTTATGATTGGCTTCAGCAAAAACCAGAACGGTATCTTTATTTTTGAGGTATTGGATGCATTTCTCAAAAATCTCGTTGTTCTTTTGCACCGACTTCAATCCATCACGCACCCGGTAAACAGGCATCATATTGATGGACCACAAAAACTTACCGATAATATCCGGTTTGAAGGCCTGCGCCCTGGTAAGAAAGTAAATTACAGGTTTGGTGGTAGTTGCCACATGCAGAGCATCCATGAATGAATTCTGATGATTAGGCACATAGAGAATGGGTTTGTCTTTGGGGAGGTGCTCCTTGCCGGAAGTTTTAACGGTGGAATAAAAAAAGCGTAATCCATTTCCTACTACAGTATGTCGCCAAAACTGGTACCACAAATAATTTTTTTTACGCATTAGTAAAGACGCGTTGTAAAGTTGATTTTCCTATTGACCAGTACCATCCGATACTGAGACCGGCAATAATATGCCAAATGCCCCACCATGCAGCCACTAAAGCCATACCGCCGAGCCCGTCAAAGAAATTGAAAATCAGCAATAAACCCAAGCCCGAATTTTGAATTCCGGTTTCAATGGCAATGGACTTACGATCCGGTTTCGGAAGCTTGAAGATATACCCCAATCCGTAACCGCTCATCAGGGCAACCGCATTGTGAAAAAATACCAGGGCGATAACCAGATGTACGTAACTCGTAAAGTGCTCGAAGTTCATGCTGAAGGCCACAATCACAAAACCGGCAAAAAAGATAATTCCGAAGTTCTTAATAAACGGGGATATTTTTTGGGAGAAGGCGTCTTTGAAGTGCCGCAGGGTCATCCCCAGGATAAGCGGTATCCCGAGAATCAGGATGATAATTCGAAATACTTCAAAGAGGTCGAGGTGAATTTCAGTAAGGATGGCGTTTGTGGGGCCGTATAAACTGGCCCAGAAAGCAAAATTAAAGGGGGTCATGAAAATGGAAAGCAAGGTGGCAAAGGCTGTCATGCTTACTGATAAGGCCGCATTACCTTTCGCTAAAAGAGAGAAGAAGTTGGATATATTTCCTCCCGGGCAAGCGGCAACCATCATCATTCCCAATGCAAAACTGGGGTGTGGCTCCATCAAAACAACCAACAGGAAAGTAAGTGCAGGGAGTAAAAAAAACTGAGAGCAAAGACCGATAACAGTGCCTTTTGGATTCTTGGCTACTTTCTTGAAGTCCTCAACGGTCAGTTCCAGAGCTACCCCAAACATGATGATCGCCAGCGACACATTCATGATGTGCAGTCCGCCACTGTTCAGGTTCAACTGAAGGGCATCAATCGATTCGCTCATAATTTTGTACTAACGTTAGATGTATTTTTCAGCCCAAGTGGCCAATACCCTACCCACATATTTGCTGTCTTTATCGTCGGAAAGCAGGTGACCGGCCTCGTCCAAGGATACAAAACTTTTGGGATGTTTTGCGGCATTAAAAATCATAGAGGCATTATCGATGCCTACCGTATTGTCGAGGGGCGAGTGGAAGATCATCAAAGCCCGGTCCAGTTTTTTGATGAAATCCGACATCCGGGCTTCTTTCAGGTCATCCAGAAATTGTTTCTTAATGGTGAATTTCCGCCCGGCAAGGGTAACTTCAGCCTCTCCTTTTTCCTCAATCTCATCAAGGTGCATACTGAAATTTTCACGAACATGGGCAGGGTGAGCCGGAGCTGCAATAGTTGCTACGGCTTTCACAGAATCCATGTGATGAGCCGCTTGCAAAACAGCAGCTCCACCCAGTGAATGTCCGGCTAAAATCGTGGGTGCATTACCTTCAGCTTCTAAATATTTATAGGCAGCTACCAAATCATCTACATTGGACGAGAAATTGGTGTTAGCAAAGTCCCCGTCGCTTTCGCCGAGCCCGGTAAAATCAAACCGGAAAGTGGCAAACCCCAATTCGGCGAGTATAGAGGTGATATTACTCATTACTCTCAGGTTCTTGGAGCAGGTGAAGCAGTGCGCAAACAAGACCGTGCCTTTTTGTTCCTTATCGGGGAGGTCAAGTTTGGCAGAAAGTGTATCCCCGAGACTGCCGGTAAATTCTATTTTCTTTGATTTCATGAGTGTAGTATTATTGGCGTGTAATTTTTAAGATAATCAACATTATGAGTAACACAACGCATCCTTTCCATCTCGCATTTCCGGTTAAAGATCTTGAAGAATCCTATAAGTTCTACCATGATCTGCTGGGATGTGAAACCGGCCGCAGCTCAGACGGCTGGATCGACTTCAACATGTGGGGACATCAGGTGGTGGCTCACCTAAGTCCTGATGAAGCCAAGCAATCCGCGATGAATGCGGTAGATGGACACGGAGTTCCGGTTCGTCACTTTGGGGTGATTCTGGAAATGGACGAGTGGCAAGAGCTTGCTGACAAGCTAAAAGCGGCGGATATCGAATTTGTGATAGAGCCCTACATCCGTTTCAAAGGTGAGCCGGGCGAGCAGGCCACTATGTTTTTTCTCGACCCATCGGGAAATGCATTGGAATTCAAAGCCTTTCAAAATAAAGATCAGATTTTTGCTAAGTAATCCGCTTTGCGGAATTAAAAATGAAAAATTATAAATTTTGAATAGGTGAGTATTAGATGGCAGCATTAGCTGAATCAAAGTTGGGTATTTACTCTCGCTCCAGATGATTGATAAATGTAAGATTTATTAAAGCAACCGGATTCCTCCCTGCGCAGGATAACTTCAACATTGAATATTGAATGTTGAATATTCAGTGTTCAAACCCAAAGCATGGGTTGAAGTAAGAGATTAGCTTCTGAAAGCGTCAAAAAATTCTAATTAACGTTCTTCACAGGCAATTTCCGCTATGAAAGCTCCGGTCTTATTTACTTTTGGCAATGCAGGCAAGGTGTTATTGCTGGTTTTGTCATGCGCCGTCCTCTCCTGCGATCAAACAACTGTGAGTAGTGATGAGGATTCGCGATCTGGTTTTCAAACCGAAAGCGAGTGGCTGGTAGCTGAACATGAAATCATTGATGGAGGCCCGGGGAAGGACGGCATTCCCCCTATTGAAGAGCCGAAATTTTCGGTTGCATCGGAAGTCACATTCATCCCGGATAACCGGCGCGTAATCGGGTTGATAAAGGATGGAGAACCTACTGCCTATCCCTACCAAATATTGGACTGGCATGAGGTTGTGAACGATGAAAGTCAGGTTACGATTACGTTTTGTCCACTCACGGCAACCGGAATTGCATGGAGCCCCAAAGAAGGCCCCGATTTTGGCACATCCGGACTTATTTACAGAAACAATCTGATAGCCTATGATCGGAAAACAGGTTCGTTATGGTCACAAATGAGACTGAGGGCTATCCACGGAGAACATCTTGGCGCAACCGTTGATCCGTTGAATGTGTTGGATACGACCTGGGAAACCTGGAAGTCGATGTTTCCAGAATCAAGGGTTTTAAATACCAATACCGGCTACAGCAGAGACTACAAAAAATACGCTTATGGCAGCACATATGAAGACATGGATGGGGTGATTCTTTTCCCAACCGTGAACAGAACCGATACGCGGTTGGATGCCAAAGACAGGGTGCATGGCATTTTTACCGAAGACAGCTTAGATCAGGACTCAAATGTGCGGGTGTATGAATACAGCGCTTTTGGCGAGGATATAACAACTATTCATGATGAATTTGAGGGAGAGAAATTTGTGATTGTTGGGAGTACAAAACTGAGTTTTGTTATTGCCTATCAAGCCGAGCTGAATGGCGAAGTGCTGGAATTTGAACCCGTGCAGGGCGAGCTTCCCGTGGTAATGATGGACCAGAGCGGCACTAAGTGGAATGTGTTCGGTGAAGCCGTTTCCGGCCCGAATGCAGGCGGGCGCTTATTTCCTGCCAAATCTTATTCAGGGTATTGGTTTGCTTTCCGGGACATGTTTAACCTGCCGGAAATCTACGGTTTTGAAAACTGATGGGTTGTAACCTATAAACCTGAGTTCGATTAATATTGGATAACTGGCGTTGCCTGAATAACCAAATAACCCTTCCAGGGTTACGGCAATGATCCTGACTCAGGCAAAGGGGTTTAACCCTGGAAGGGTTAAGTTTAAAAGCTTTTGAGTGTTAAGGAGATTGCCTGTCGGTTAAGGTTCTTTCTCAACCCATTGAAGGTCGTTTTGAATGAAAGTCACGAAGGTTAGGAGATTCTGTACCTGCCAGTAATCCCGGATGTCTTTTTCCGGGTCCTGATAGGAGTAGGAGCGGGTGGTGTCACCGTCAAAAACTTCGAAGCTGTACACCCGGCGGGGCAGCTGTCCGGAATCAGGTACCCAGCCTTCGATCTCGTTTTGAGGCTGAATTTGGTAGAGCTTCAGGAAATCAACAAACAGATCAAAGTCGCTCCAGGAGCTGTCGTTAGCCGAAACATATTCCGATTGTACCACTTTCTCTCCCTCGGCATTCAGCGTGTAAACGGTCAGTTCACCGGTCCAGGTTGTGTCGTATTTGGAAAAATCAAAATAGACGGCCTCGTTGATGTTCAATGAAATACGCTCATCAGGCTTTGCTTCTGCCTGAACCATTTCATCAGCCACAGAAACCACATTCTCAGAAGATGAGCAACCGATTATTGCTGTCATCAATAACAAAGTTCCTGCTATGTAGATTTGTTTACCCATAATCTTCAACTGTCAACCGTCATTTCAGCTTCGATTGCTTCAATGCGGCTCTGATATTCTTCCCACTTCGAATAATGGTCTGTAAGGTCGGCTTTGAGTTGGTCATATTCTAATGAGAATTTCTTTACGTTTTCGGCATCGTCATAGAAGTCCGGCTTGGTCATCTCTTCTTCAATCTCCGCCTTTCTAAGTTCCTTTTCCTCAATCTCTTTCTCCAGTGCCTCCACTTTCTTGCGGATGGGCTTGGTTTGGCGATTGAGTTCATTCCGGCGTTCAGCTTCAATACGGCGCTGCTCTTTTCGGGAAAGCTGGTTGTCTTCTTTGGTTTCTTTTTGGGGTGAAGGTTTCTCTGATTCTGCCTCCGCCTCTTCTCTTTTTCGGGTGAGATAGTAAGACACGTTCCCCAAATACGTTTTGATGTACCCCGGCTGAACATCCAGCACTTTATCAACGATGGGATCAAGAAAATCCCTGTCGTGCGATACAATAACCACGGTTCCTTCATACTGTTGAATGGCCTGTTGCAGGATATTCTTGCTGCTCATATCCAGGTGGTTGGTCGGCTCATCAAAAATCAAGAGGTTGGCAGGGGAGAGCAGCATCTTGGCTAGTGCCAGCCGGCTTTTCTCACCACCGGATAAAACCTTCACTTTTTTAAAAACATCATCTCCCTGAAATAGAAAACAGCCAAGTATGGTCCGCAGCCGACTTTCTTTAGCATCGGATCCGGCTTCTTTCAGGGTTTCTAAAGCATCCTTTTTAGGGTTTAGCTCATCGGCCTGGTGCTGGGCAAAATAGTTTACCGTCACGTTATGCCCTTCAATCCGTTCTCCTTTTTGGTGGGGTTCCATTCCAGCAAGAATCCGGATTAATGTTGATTTCCCGGCACCGTTTGGTCCAACCACCGCAATTTTATCGCCGCGTTCAATTTCATAATCAATGCCTTCAAAGACCTGAGTATCATCATAACTTTTGTGAAGATTTTCGAGCTTGATAACCACTTGTCCGCTTCGGGGAGGTTCCGGAAACCGGAAGGAAACTTTACTCTGTTCCTCTTCCAGTTCAATGCGATCCATTTTCTCAAGCTGCTTCACCCGGCTTTGCACCTGACTGGCTTTCGAAGCTTTATATCGGAATCGGTCTATAAATTCCTGGGTCTGCTGGATTTTCTTTTCCTGATTCTTCTTGGCATTCAGCAGGAGCTCTTTTTCCTCTTCCCACTTTTTTTCATAGAATGAATAGTTGCCGGCATAGTCGCTGATCTCACCACTACGTAATGCCAGTGTACGGTTGGTGATGGTGTCCAAGAAAGCCTTGTCGTGAGAAACCACCACAACTGCGCCTTCATAGGAATTCAGAAAGTTCTCCATCCACTGTAACGACTCAATGTCCAGGTGGTTGGTGGGCTCATCCAATAACAAATAGGTTGGTCTCTTAAGGAGCAACTTAGCCAGGGCAATACGCATCAGCCAGCCCCCGCTGAATTCAGATGTACTGCGGTGAAAGTCTTCTTCGCTGAAACCAAGTCCCATAAGTACTTTTTCGACTTCGGCGCGGAGACCATACAGACCGGAAGACTCCAGCTCAGTTTGCAGCTTGCCGTATCGCTCCATAAGCTGCTCATATTCTTTGCTGTCATGATCAACCTCGGCCAGCTTTTCCTGAACCGTTTTAACTTTCATTTCCAGCTCAAATAATTCAGCAAAAGCAGATTCCACTTCCTCAATTACGGTCAGCGTAAAATCCGGATCCACCCCATCCTGTGGGAGGTAACCCAGGCTTTCTTCATTAGATAGGGCCACACTGCCTTCATCGCACTCCTGAATACCCATAATAATTTTGAGCAGTGTTGACTTACCGGCGCCATTAGGCCCTACAAGTCCAATGCGTTCACCGGGATTGATGAACGTACTAACGCCGTCCAGAAGCTCGCGGTCACCCAGATGTAAAGTGATGTTTTCGAGTGCTAACAAAGTATGATGAATGTCATGAGTTAAGAAAAAATGCAGCGAGGCTGAAAATATGGATTAATTGTGTTCAGAATGAAATTAATCCTTTCCCAATTATCTATTCAGGACTGTCATCGCGAGGAGCATCATAACTCATATTCAGAACCCGAACTTTTTCGACGCAGCGATCTCCCTGAAGAGTTTGGGATATTGTGTCCAGGAGATTGCCGCGTCGTTATTCATCCCAAACTTGGATTCGCTTTTTGAGATTCCTCGCAATGACATCTCCCTAATTGCATTCCCGCACACAAGCGAAGTCCTTCAGGGCTTCAAGTAATGCTAAATGGGATTTGACCCATTTAACATTTAGCATTCAACATTTAAAATTTCCCCCCAAAATTGAAGTGAGTTAATAAATACAGAAACCCTTAGTTTTGGGATGAATTTAAAAAGACCGAAATCATGCAGAAGAAAGAAATCAACATTACCGTTGAACTGGATAAAGATAATGTACCTACTGATATCATTTGGAATGCATCCGACCTTAAGGGAAAAGACAAGGCACAGTGCCGGGCTATGCTTTTGTCACTTTGGGATGCGCATAACAAAGATACATTAAAATTGGATTTGTGGACCAAAGAGATGACGGTGGATGAAATGAAAATTTTCTTCCACCAAACCCTGGTTACCATGGCTGATACCTTAGAACGAGCTACAAATGATGAGCGGATTACCGGCGATATGCGCGACTTCTGCCACTATTTTGCTGAGAAAATGGAGATAAAAGAATAATGAAAAATTCAAAATTGGCTGAGACCAATTTTGAATTTTAAATTTTTCATTTTGAATTAATAATACAGAATAGACCCAAAACTCACACCACTTTCCCGTTCTTCCTCATCCCAGATATCATAGGTGAGGATTTCGCCGGATAGGTTTGGGAATGCTTTCAGAAAAGAAAACAAAGGAGGGTAGCCACAGGTTCGATAGGGATCATATTTCTGGCTCATCAGCTCAAGAATTTTATCCGGATTTCCTTCAGCCCCAAAATCGAGGAAATCTTCATCAAAAGAGCGGATTTCTTCAAACAACTCTTTAGCCGGTTTATCATCTCCGAATTTTTTGCCGATGTGGGCTAAATCGCCACTGATACAAAAGAAGGTATCTTCATCATCTCCAAAAAGTCCATTCAGCAACCCGGAAAATTTCTCTACCTGTTTCCCCTGAAATCCATCCGCTTTGTAGAACAGCTCTTCCAGGCTGCCCACAACTATCGGGATAATTTTAAAATCATGATCCCATAAGTGATTTAATAAAAGCAGATGAAGCTCAATGCTGTGTTCAATGCGGTGCGCCCTGTCGTGGAAGGTGATGCCAAAATCTAACTCGTCATCGCGGACTTGATCCGCGATCTTCCGAATGGCCATCCGGTCTGCTTCTACCGTGCCGTTTACCAACTCAAAATCCTTATTTGAAATCACGAACGGATACTCTTCATACAGCTCAGGATGAAGCCCGGAGTAATGGGAAGTAGCTATAACTACCACCCGTTTGGGTTTCAGGTTTTTGATGGCCGAGAAAGCTTTTACATAGCTGTTCAGGCCAACGCGGTAATCAATATGAGGAGCATAAAGGGCTTTTGCAGAATCAACAGGTTCAAAAGTGGGGAGTTTCTCAAAGGCTTCATTCAGAAAGTGCTTCAGTTCTTCCGGGTCTTCCGGATAGGAGATTCCATAGGTGTTGGATGGATGAACTTCAGACTCCTCGTAGGTTCTTTCCGTTTCCCTGGCGTGTTCTTTAAAATGAGGAGAATGCAACAAGGCTTTTTCATCCAAAAACTGAACATATTCCAGTACCTGTTCCCGGGTGATCTGATCGTCACTGAACTCAAGGATATCTTCCACGCTCCGGCTGCCATCAAACAGTGAAAACAGAGACTGGGCAGAATAAGGAACGGCAAAATCTGACTGCGCGTACCCGAGCTGATCTTGAAAATACAGGAACGTCTCGCCATTCTGTTTTACAGGGATGATCTGAATTTCATACCTGAGCGGTGGAATGGGATCGGTGAAGGAATCAAAAATTTTATCTGCCATAGAAAGAAAATACTTCTGCGCTCATTGTTGGATGTTACTTGTTCAATGTTCTTCCGTCCGCATCTTCCGGCACTTACAATTCACGCCGTACTTTTTGCACAGAGGGTGATCCGGTGCTTCCGAAATCCGGGCTTTACATGCATTACGTCCGTGGTGGATCATCAGGTGCGAAAGGTCGGTCCAGTTCTCCCGCGGAAATAGAGCCATCAAATCTTTCTCAATTTTGTTGGTGTTCTTTTTCTCTTTGGTGAGGCCAAACCGGTTTGAGATTCGCTTCACGTGCGTATCAACCACCACACCGGCATTGATATTAAAAGCATTTCCCAATACTACATTGGCTGTTTTTCTCGCCGCCCCTCTTAGCTTCAGTAGATCTTTCATGTTTTGGGGAACTTCACCGTCAAACTCGTCCACTAAAATCTGCGAGGTTTCTTTAAGGGACTTTGCCTTGTTCCGGTAAAAACCGGTTGAACGAACCAGTTCTTCCAATTCTTCAAGCGGGGCGTCTTTCATAAGCTCCGGAGTGGGGTAGGTTTCAAACAAAGCCGGCGTGGTTTTATTGACCCGAACATCCGTGCACTGGGCACTCAGGATGGTGGCAATCAGCAGCTCAAAGGGATTCCGGTGATTTAACTCACAGTGTGGATTTGGGTAGTGAACGTATAATTCCTGGAGAATTTCTTCCGCTCGCTCTTTCTGCTTTTTTGACTTTCTCGGAAGCTTGGGCAGTTTCGGTTCGTCTTTATTGGACATGAATAGGTTTAATTCGATGATTGTGTGAACGCCTCAAACATAAATAATCCATTACAGAGAAGGAACCGTTCAAAATTCCCGGTTCAATATTCCACATTCGATGATCATATGCTTATCTTTGGCGCTCACAAGATTTTTGAATTGCAAAAACACCCACATGTCGAATCTGGACAACCTCGATAAAATTGTATCACTGGCAAAAGCCCGTGGTTTCATCTTCCAATCATCGGAAATTTATGGCGGACTTAGTGCCGTGTATGATTACGGACCCCTCGGTGTAGAACTCAAAAGAAATATCCGTAATGCCTGGTGGAAAGAGATGACACGCCGCCACGACAATATCGTGGGAGTGGATGCAGCTATTTTTATGCATCCCAAAGTATGGGAAGCCAGTGGCCATGTTGGCGGATTTAACGATCCGATGATCGACGACAAGCAGTCCAAAAAACGTTACCGTGCTGATATGTTGATTGAGCAGCACATCGAGAAGCTGCGAAAAGATGATAAGCACGAAGAAGCAAATGCTATCCAGGAAAAGCTGGATACCTGCGGTTCCCGAAAAAGCCTGACGGAAGATCTGCACGAAATCATCATGGAGAACGAGATTCGGGCCCCAGAGTCCGGGGCTTTTGACTGGACCGAAGTGCGCCAGTTCAACCTGATGTTTAAAACGCAGTTTGGTTCCACTTCAACCGAAGAAGATGGTGTTTATCTTCGCCCGGAGACGGCACAGGGTATTTTTGTGAACTATAAGAACGTAATGGATACCTCCAGAACCACTATTCCGTTTGGTATTGCCCAAACCGGGAAGGCGTTCCGGAATGAGGTTGTGGCCCGACAGTTTGTTTTCCGTATGCGTGAATTTGAGCAGATGGAAATGCAATACTTCGTGAAACCGGGCACCGATGAAGAGGAATATGAGAAGTGGCTGGAAAAGCGACTGGAGTGGCATAAGAAAATGGGAATTCGGGAAGAAAACCTGAGGACGGCTCCGCATCCTGAAGATAAACTTGCTCACTATGCGCGGGCTGCTGCTGATATTCAGTATAAATACCCCATCGGCTGGCAGGAAGTGGAAGGTATTCACAACCGAACGGATTTTGATTTAACTCAGCACGCCGAGCACTCCGGGAAGAAGCTGGATTACTACGATCAGAAAAACCAGGAGCGTTTTGTTCCTTATGTGATTGAGACTTCCGTTGGGCTGGATCGATTGACGCTGATGGTGCTTTGTGATGCCTATCGTGAGGAAGAGGTAGATGGCGATTCCCGAACGGTGCTCAAACTTAATCCGACCATTGCTCCAACACAGGTGGGTATTTTCCCGCTGATCAAGAAAGATAAGCTTCAGGATCTGGCGCACAAGATTGAAGAAGATCTTCGTGAGGAATTCTCGGTGCTTTATGATGAGTCAGGATCCATTGGGAAACGCTATCGCCGACAGGATGAAGCCGGAACCCCATTCTGCGTGACCGTAGATTTTGACGGCGTGGAATCAGAAGGTGAAGATACCGTGACCATCCGTTACCGCGATGATATGAGTCAGGATCGGGTGCCTGTTTCCAGACTTGCAGAAGTGATCCGGGACGGCATGAAGGACTGGAAACCGGAGTAGAGTTTAAGATCTGCCAGACTTATTCAATCTAAAACGTAGAGCGGACAGCCTGTCCGCTCTTTCTTTTTTTGTGAGTTATTTCAATAAAATCATTTTCTTGGTTTCGGTGAAATTCCCTGCCGTTAACCGGTAAATATAAACACCACTCGGCAGGTTGCGGGCATCAAAAGTGAGGGTGTGCTCCCCGCTTTTCATGGGCTCTTTTACAAATTTATGAACTTCCTGCCCAAGCATGTTATACACGCTTATCTCCACCGGTGATGCCTTGGCCAATGAGAAAGAAATTCGAGTGGTTGGGTTAAACGGGTTTGGATAATTTTGATGTAAAGCAAAAGCTTTAGGTGCATTCCCATCTTCTTCACTGCTGTTAATGACTCCATCGTTAGAAGCAGAAGGGGTGCCGCCTGTTTCTTCAGATGCCATCCAGCTTTCGGCCAATGAGTTGTCAAGCTCATAATCTTTTAAAGCCAGCGTTGCTCCATTTCCGTCAGCTTCTAATGACCATGGTTCTTCATCGTTATACTCCACAAAGTCGATTAAAGAATTATTCGGGTTAAAAATCCGAACCTGATCTCCTGAACCGCTCAATCCGAAATCGGCTTCTCCTTTTACGAATTCAGCATTTGGGTGCAGCTGTTTGAAAGCAGCCGTATCATTGGTGATCACTAAATAACCTCCTGAGGCAATAGAAGTGCCGTTTGGTATTACAAATTCGTGCTCGTCGTCTTCATCCTTATACACCCAACCTGAAAGGTCGATGGTGGTTTCAGAATAGTTGTACAGTTCAATCCAGTCACCGGCATCAAAGTCATCACTGGGGTTGTAATTAATCTCGTTGATTACGATTTCATCTTGTAAAACCGGCTGGAAGGCTGCTTCGATTTCTATGGGCGTTGTGCCAAGCTCAACAGTCAGTACGTTGTTCTGACCGGCTTGCTCGCCATCAACCAGCCAGTGCTCCAGTTCCAGTCCGGGCTCCGGCATAACCTCTAAGGTGATGGAAGTACCTTCGAAATAAATTCCCGACCAATCCTGACTGGATAAATCCGGAGTGATGGAATTGAGTTGTATGCTGCCTTCAGAAGTCTGAGCAAGGTGCACCCGTACCGTGTCGGTTTGCAGGGTATCCTGAATTTCAGCATAAATGAAGTCCGGGTAATCGAGCACATAAGGAACCGTAAGGCCGTAATCCTCTTCTTCCAATCCATAATAAAAATACTCCATGCTGTAATCGGTAGGACCGCTGTTGTCATACCAGCCTTCATCCCAGCGTTCAATATCCCGCGGTATTTCCGGGTTGATGGCGGTGTCTATGGAATCGATTAAGCTGATCATATAATCAGGCTTAAAGGCGGTATTAAGCATATCAGCAAGGCGATTCAGGAAGATTTCCCGGTAGGTTGGGTTTTGTATCATCCGGCCAATGAGCCAGAATCCTGCCGGATCTTTCTTCAAATACTGAGTAAAAACCGGGATGTAAGTGCCGGGCTCATTGTCCAGGTTTCTCCACCAGTCAAAATCATGGGAAATAAAATGCCATTTTCCATCCACAGTCTGAGGTCTCCAATATCGTAAGTTGTTGGGATCGCCGTGAGAACTGTACACCTGGTAAATCCAGTGGTCGGTAAAGCTTTCCAAATCGATGAGTGAATCCGCCAAGGTGAAAAATTCAGTTTCCGTCAGAGATTCATCCTGAAAAATATCCAGCAGCTCCTGGTAGGCATCATAGGTGCCATCTTTCACTTCATCATAATCCTTAATCATGTCGATGTCATCATATCCATAGCGGGATTCGACGAAATCATCGTTTTTGCGCTCCTGTAAATTATAAATACCCCAGTACTTGCCGTTGATGTATAATACCACCGGTTTGTAAGCCTGCATGGCGTTTTTGTGGCCCCATTGTTTGTTGATGGTGTACATCATTTCATTGAGCAAGCGAGATCGTTCTTCGGCTCCGGCCCGCAGACCAAATCCATCGTAAGTGTTGTAATCATTTTCGGGGAAAAGCTCATACTCCAGCTCATCGATCCCGTAATCGGGATTGTTATTGATGATGAATGATTTTTTAGGGAAAGCCCGGCTGAAGTTGCCACCGATACTGGCCCCTGCATCAAATTCAAATTCGACCGACCCACCGGGCTTCATATATTCAATATGCACCGGGTACTCCCATTCTTCCCAAAAGTTGGCTCCAAACCACGGATAGTCATCACCGGCTTCTGAGGAATCTCCGATTACATACATTCCTTTGTCATAATCGAAGAGACTGTCGGGTTCCATCACAAATGAAACAAGCGGGATGGTGTGCGGGTCTTCAAAGAAATAGCTGTTGGTCGCAATATCACTTGCTGCAAAGCTCGGCGCAAAAGCTATGGCTCGAATCACGGAAGATGAATCAACGGTTATAGGGTTTTCATATAGTGGTGAGTTGGGTGTGGGAGCCGATCCGCCAATTTCGTATCGGATTTCCGCATTTTCAGTAGCAGATGAAATGCCGATGACTTCTGAGCCTGAATAGAACCCAGATTCCAAAGAAAAAACCGGTTTCTTGGCTTGTTCGGAAATTTGACTGCCGTCATTACTTGCTTCAGGTGTAGGGTTCAGGAACTTGAAAGTCCCGCTACCGTCAGGCGTTCTTCCCCAGGCTATATCTGTCGATTGCGCTCCAAAAGAAACGGAGTCGATAAGGGTTTCTCCATCAGACTCGGAGAGGATCACAGATTCACCATCGGCGCTTAATTTCATGTCCACATGCAGGGCGCCTTGTTCGGTTTCCTTATCAAACCAAAGGATCAGAAACTCTCCCGGAGAAATGGTGGTGACGGCACTTTGTCCGGATGGAATCTGCCATTTGTCGAGCTGTGTTGGGTCATCAGAGACATACATTCCCGCAAGGTTAACGGAAACAGAACCGGAATTGTAGAGTTCAACCCAATCATCATTGTCCCCGTTTTGGTCAGCATGAGAAGATGCGTTGGAAGCAACAATTTCATTGATTTTAACTTGCGCGAAAGCTGAGGTGCTTAAAATGACCATAAAAAGCAGAGCAGCAGAAAAGAGTTTTTTCATAGAATTGTTTTTGGAATGTATGCGGGCAATTATCGGCACATTGAAAATAAATATAAGGAATAAGATGTGAGTCAGCCCATTAGGAAAGCTTTAGTTTCAGATACAGCTGACAGTTTAAAGCAGGCTATAATTTAAACTCTACACTTACCAGCCATGTGTAGCGGGCATTTCTTTGTTGTCTAAGTTGTCCCGGTTCAAATTTAGAATTTTGAATGGCTTTAATAACCGCTTCTTCACATCCGTATCCAATTTCCTGAAGTACTTCGAAATTTGAAGTGCTGCCATCTTCATTTATGGTGAACAGAATACTTACAATTCCCTCAATATTGTTTTCAATAGCCTCACCTGGATACTCAATTTTATTTCTCAATGCGCTGTTTCCTCCTTCAAGAACAGGAACTGAAAGTACGATCACATTCTGAGGTGATTCTTTGGAAGAGTCTTGAGCTTCTGATGTTACCGATGAGGAAGGCCGGGAAATAGGCGAAGAGCCTTGATATTCAATAATCACTCTTGGTCCACAAGAATAAATAAAGACTGATAAAACGGTAAGAGCGAATAGATTTTTGAACATTAATGGAGAGGGCTATTATTTTGAAGATGCTACGAAAGTTTTTTTAATAAATCTCGGGCCCGTTCTAAATTCCACCGATCAATGTCATTCTTTGGGGTGATTTGAACGACTTCTTTCAGGATTTGAATGGCTTTGTTGTTTTCTCCGGCTCGTTCATAATGGCGGGCTAAATCCAGTTTATAGCGCAGGGTTTGCTCCGGTTGCAAGCGAATCGCTTTCTGCATGTACTCCACCGCCTTTTGGTTGGAAGCTCCCTCCGGCAGTCCGTCAGAAAACAAACCGGCAGCAAATTGCCGGGCCGAACCCACATTGGCTATTTTACTGTGCCAGAGCCCCAGCAGGTGCCAGGCAGGAGCGTAATTGGGAAGCAGTTCAACCGCCTTTTGAGCATGTTTCTTTACAACATGAGATTTCCTGATGCGGGTTTGCGAATCGGAAAGATCAGAAATACGTCCGTTGGCAACAGCATATACAAAATGAGCATAGCCCTCGTCAGGATAGAGCTCAAGCGTTTTCTCTGCATAAGTTAGCGCCTTTTGGTAATTCTCCATCATCTCTTCCTCAGAATCGTAACGGTAACCCACACGGGCATAAATAAGGCTGGTGTGCCAAAGAGCTTCGAGGTTTTGGGTCTCCTGTTTTAGAACTTCGAGATAAATATTCAGGGCTTCGCTTTCCTCTGAGTTATCAAAACGACGTCCGGCTTCCAGCAGAAGTTCGTCTATTGAAGAGGTATTCTGAGCCGGACATGTTTCCCCCCAGATTAAAAAAATGATAAAGAATAGAGGGAGTGTTTTCTTTAGGGTTATCATTTTGGAATTTCTATTAAGTTGTAATTAGAATTAAGTTAATTACTTATGGCGACAAAAAGAATTCAAGTAAGAACACGTCTATCCATCTAAAGCTTATTGCAAGGCCGTTGTTCCCTGCAAGGTATTTAAACAGTAAATAATAGTTCTGATTTTTCTGAGATTCTCTTTATATTTAAAGCCTTTTTCGGATAAGAAATTGAATGCAAAATATCCTAATTCATGAAACGCACGTACCAACCAAGTAACAAGAAGCGAAAGAACAAGCACGGTTTCCGCGAACGCATGTCTACCAAAAATGGACGTAAGACATTGAAAAACCGTCGCAAGAAAGGCCGTCATAAGCTAACCGTTAGCGATGAGAGAAAAGGAGCCAAGTAACCATACGGATTCTCCTGATCGCAGATTTACTTTATCTAAATCTCATATTTTACGTGGCAGGCGAAATTTTGAGGAGCTGTTTTCAAGCTCCTCTCTTCTTACTTCCAAAGAAGTAAACCTTCGATACCGCACGTACCCCAATGCCGATAAGAATGTTCTTGTTGGCTTCATCGCTCCAAAAAAAATCGGTAACGCAGTTAAACGTATTCGCACCAAGCGACTGCTACGCGAAGCTTACCGACTTAACCAACATATCATTACCGAATTGCCGGAAATAACAGAAATGGGACTCCACTACGTTTTCATGGCAAAACATGCTAATCTGACTTTTGATATGGCCGAGCGTAGCGTCACCGACTTACTCAAGCAGTTACGCTCAACACTGACTTCCAAACCTTCACCTATTTAAACATCTGTACTTTTGGATAAGAATACCGCAACCGGATTTGTCTTAATTTTTCTACTCATGCTGGGATGGTTTTATTTCACAATGCCATCCGAAGAAGAACTGGCAAACCAGCGAAGAGAGCAGGCCGTGCAAGACAGTCTTGCCCAGATTGAACAAAACCGACAAGACTCTTTAGACCGCACAGCGGTCGCTGATGACGAACAACAGCAGCAAACACAACCCCGGGAGCAATCCATAAGCCAGGAGCAGGATGATGCACCGGAAGTACGAGGGTTATTTGCCAGCAGCCTGGTAACCGAAGAAACGGAAATCGAGGTCACTACTCCGCTGTACACCGTGACCTTTACCAATCGCGGGGCAGGACCTAATTCATTTATCCTTAATGATTACGATACCTGGGATGGACGACCGGTTCAGTTAATAGCAGATACGGCACATTCTGCTTACAATATCGGATTTTTATCTACTGAAAATTACAACGTAGAAACCCAGAATATTTTATTCGAGCAGGTTACTCCCGGCTCAAGCATGGCTATTGCTTCCGGCGAGCAGCGGGAAATTCGCTATGAACTGGAGCTTCAGGATGGGCGTGAAGTTATTCTCACCTATTTGCTCAACGGCAATAACTATGAGATTGACGTTGATGTACAGTTTGTAGGTCTTCAGGATTATGTGGTGGGAAGAAGCATCGACTTTGGGTGGACATCACCCCTTCGCTTCACTGAGAAAGACCATACGCAGGATGCACTCGCAACCTCAGCCTATGTATACGCCGGAGGTGAGCTGGAGCAATTTAAGCTGGACGAAGCCGGACGTGAAGAAACCACCATCAATGGAAACATTGACTGGGCGGCTACCAAAACGAAATTTTTTACGCAGCTTATTAAGCCGATGTCGCCCACCGATGCAGCTATGCTGATTGGAGAGGTAACCGGCGCGGCAGACAATCAAAATACAGAGCACCGGTACCGTTCATCAATCCGTACCGACCTGGATGAACAGGGCGCAACTTCATTTCAGCTGTATGTGGGTCCGATGAAATACCGTGAAATCGTAAAAGTGGATGATCATGCGTACGATATGGTGGATATCGGGTGGAGCTGGCTGCGCTGGTTCTCCGATCCTTTTGTGAAGTGGCTGGTGATTCCGTTCTTTGAATTTCTGTCAGGGTTTATTTCCAATTTTGGAGTCATCATTATTGTGTTTGCCGCCCTGGTTAAGCTGGTTCTCTCTCCGCTAACCTATAAGAGTTACAAGAGTATGGCGGCCATGGGTGAGCTGCAGCCCCAGATGAAAGAGATACAGGAGAAGTACAAAGACAATCCGCAGAAGCAGCAAAAAGCGACGATGGATCTGTACCGGAAGAACAAGGTGAATCCGCTCGGCGGATGTTTGCCTAACCTGCTTCAGTTTCCAATCCTGATTACGCTTTGGCGTTATTTCCAGAACTCGATCTTAATCCGACAGGAAGAATTTCTATGGGCAACCGACCTTTCGGCTCCCGATTATATCCTGAGCCTGCCATTCAGTATCCCGTTTCTGGGAGAACAAATTGCCGGTTTTGTACTTCTGATGACGGCCGCTATGGTGGTTCAGAGTAAACTTACCGGCGGTATGAGCGGCGGTGGCGGAAGCAGCCCGATGGCCGGACAGATGAAGATGCTTCAGTACATTTTCCCGGTAATGTTGTTATTTATCTTCAACAACTTTGCGGCGGGACTGAGTTTATACTACCTCATATTCAACGTGCTTTCCATTATCCAGCAGTTCTTCATTAAACGAAGCCTGCATGGAGACAAAGAAGAAGCCAAGGCGTAAGTCAGCTTTTAGCTTTCAGACTTCAGCTATCAGTAAAGTGAATAGAATTGATAGCTGAGTGCTGAAAGCTATTCTAATTATTAGTAGGTTCTTTGTGATTTTTTTAACCCGAATCCTCACTATTGTTAAGCAAAGCACTCTCACACTTTCCTCAATTCAGGTTCAGAGATGGAGAAAAAAGGCTCTGGAATCCCATTCTGAAAAAGACGTTTGTCATTCGTCCGGAGGAGCAAATTCGCTTGGCATTGGTGGACTATCTGATTTTAGAAGCAGGAGTATCGTCTTCCCGCATTTCCTTTGAGAGCCCGGTAAAACTTCCCGGCGACAAATCCTCTTCCCGCACCGATATTATTTGTTATGACAGTGATTTCAAGCCGTTACTGCTGGTTGAATGCAAGGCTCCGGATATTAAACTGGATGAGAAGGCGGCGATACAAGTTGCGAGGTATAACCAAAAAGTCGGTGCTCCTTACTTGCTTGTCAGTAACGGAACCCTGGATTACTGGTTTGAAGTTGAGGGGGAAGAAGTGAAATTCTTACCGGATCTCCCCGAGTTATTCCATTCCACAAAAAAAGTTTCCCGGGATTTAGCATACTGGACAGAACGCGGTTTCATTGGTGAGAAACTGAATCAAGAAGCTGCATCATTTGCTCTGGAATCATGCATGCAGTTGTATAAGGAGCCCCATCAACCCGTAAAATATCTGGGTTTTGATGATTTCCCTCCCGAGTTTGCTCTGGCACATTACTACCGCATTTTTGGGTTTAAAGAGAACCGGAAGGTGGGACTGTGTTTATCGGCTAATCTAAATGGTGAGACCCGTTTGAATACGGTGCTGAACGTGAATGGAGCAAATACAGCTTTCTGTACCGTATCTTTAAATGCGCTTGCAGAGAATGAAAACCGGGCAGCGGAGGTTCATTCAGGGAAAGGAGTTCACAAGCTGAATCTGGCAGAAGAAATGAAATTTGGTTTTGGTAAAAAGATCGGGGATTTGTCCGACGGATTTCATGAAGTATTGAGCCGATATTCCTGACCCGGCGAGTCGATATTAGTCTCGCATTTTGGTATTCTTGACATCCTTACAATCAATCAAATTTATACAGCAATGATGCATCAGAAGCACCGCGAAAAACTATTTTCACTATTTGATGAAGGCCAGAACGGAGTGGTATTTATACAGGGATCCGATATCCTGTACCGGAATGAGACCGATTACGAATACCCTTTCCGGCAGGAGTCTAATTTTTGGTATTTGACAGGTGTAAACGAGCCGGAATGTGCGCTCATACTCGATCTGAAAACTGAAGAGTATCATCTGTTTGTACCAAAAAGAGATGCGCAATACGCGGTGTGGCATGGATATGTGAAATCGCTGGAAACTTATCAGGAGCAGTACGGGCCGGATTACCTGCATTACGCCAATGAAATTCTGACGGTGCTGAATAAAATTAAACCGGAGAAGGTGTACTGCCTGAATGAGGCCGATGCGGAACTGATTGAGGATCTGGATCGGGGTTTTGAAGCTGATGTGGAGGCGCTGCATGATGCCCTCACTTACTGCCGTGTTTTGAAAACAGACGAAGAGCTGGACTACATGCGTAAGGCTGCGGCAGTGAATAACCTGGCTCATACCGAAGTAATGAAAGCCATTAAGCCCGGGATGTATGAATATGAGCTGAAGGCGTTGTTCACAAAAATCCAATATGAAAACGGCCTGCAGCAAGATGCATACAATGGAATATTTGCCGGTGGAAAAAATAGTGCGATCCTTCACTATGTAGAAAATAACAGCCAGATTAAAGATGGTGATTTGTTTCTGCTGGATGCCGGACATGAGTACGAAGGCTATGCATCAGATATTACAAGGACGTATCCTGCCAACGGGAAGTTTACGGATGTACAGGCCGGGGTTTATGATGCCGTTCTTGCTGCCTTGAATACATCTATAGAAAAAATTGAGCCGGGTATAAAAATGGAAGACATGCATATGCACGCTGCCCGTACGATTATGGAGGGGTTGAAAGATGCAGAATTGGTGAAAGGCGCAATAGATGATATCATGGAAAACGATATTTTCGCTCTTTTCTTTCCGCATGGGCTGGGTCACTTCCTCGGTTTGGATACGCATGATGTGGGAGGCTATCCGAAGGGAGTTGATCGTATTGATCGCCCGGGTATTAAATACCTGCGGGCCCGCAGAGACCTGCAGCCGGGAATGGTAATTACCATTGAACCGGGTTGTTATTTCGTGCCTGCACTATTGATACCGGCTATGGAAGATGACAATCAATCCCAATTCCTGAATGCTGAGAAACTGACCAAGATGTTTGAGTTTGGTGGCATCAGAATTGAGGATAACATTGTGGTAACTGACGACGGATATGAAAACCTGACGGATGTACCGAAGGATAGAAAAGAAGTGGAGAAGATTATCGGGAATTAGTTAGTCGTTGATTATCGATGATAATAGGCTCTGCGAAACGCTCTATCAACATGGTTGATAAAATAATTCGTATTTTATCAGTGTTTTCAAATAAAGTATATACCAATGAGTAATAAAGAATTACTTAAGAGAGAAATCGAGAAAATACCTGATCATAAAATTCAGGAAGTACTCGATTTTGTGCAATTCCTTCTCGAAAAGGAGAAAGAACAGCTGAATATCTCGTTGGTTAGTGAGCCTTCACTGAAAAAGGATTGGGCCAAACCTGAAGAAGATGAGGCATGGAAACATTTGTAAGAGGTGATGTAGTGGTAGTGCCTTTTCCATTTTCAGACCTTTCACAGTCAAAAAGAAGACCTGCTCTTGTTATAAGAAATTTTGGTGAAGACTTATTGTTAGCTCAGATAACAAGCAAAACCATTAAGAATGATTTTGCTGTTGAAATTAAAGAGGCTGATTTCAACGAAGGTTCACTGAAAGTTGTTAGCAATGTCAGGCCTGAAAAGCTTTTTACTTGCTCAAAGAACTTAATCTTATACAAAGCAGGTTCGTTGAGCAAAGCCAAGTTCGAACAGATCATTAAAAAAATTACAGAAATAGTAAGTGGCACGTAAAAAATTTGACATCCCGGAAATGTATCAGTCGCCGATCATCCGGAAGGTGAAAGAGGCGACAAAAATTATGGATCCGATGAAAAAGGATCTCGAACCGACTATGCTCGATTTCGGTCCGGTTCAGTTTTATATCCCCCGTTTTTTTGGATTCTGCTACGGCGTGGAAAATGCCATTGATATTGCTTACCGAACGGTGGCCGAGAATCCGGATAAGAATATTTACCTGCTCAGTGAGATGATTCACAACCCAACGGTGAATGAGGACTTGCTGAAGAAGGGAGTAAAGTTTTTATTTGATACAGATGGTTCTGAACGCATTCCGATTTCTTCACTTAGTGCAGAAGATATTGTAATTGTGCCCGCCTTTGGGACTACCATCGAGATTCAGGAGCAGTTGAAAGAGGTGGGAATCGACCCGTATCAATACAATACAACCTGTCCGTTTGTGGAAAAAGTATGGAAGCGGGGAAAACAGCTTGGTAAGAAAGACTATAGCCTTGTGGTGCACGGAAAGCATCAGCATGAAGAAACACGGGCTACCTTCTCTCACAGTGCAGATCACTCTGAAGTAGTTGTGGTTTTGAATCCAGAGGAGGCACAAATCCTGGCAGATATTTTAACAGAAGACCGACCCTTATCTGACTTTGAGAAGTACTTTGGTCATAAATCAACACCCGGATTCAATCCACTGGAAGACATGATCCGTTTTGGGGTGATTAACCAAACCACGATGCTGGCTACCGAAACCCAAAGAGTGATGGAGATTCTCAGGGAAGCCGCCATCAAACGATACGGCGAAGCTGATATCCTTGATCATTTTGCAGATACATCCGATACACTTTGTTATGCAACCAATGAAAATCAATCGGCAACTTTAGCCCTTGCTGAAACCGATGCCGATTTGGCAATTGTGGTTGGGGGATATAATTCATCCAACACTATGCATCTGGTTGAGATTTTAGAACATCAATTCCCCACTTACCATGTCCGGGATAAAGGCGAGCTTTCACCGGATACCATCAAACACTTCAACCAGTGGGATAAAGAAATGAGGGAGACCAGCCAATGGTTGCCTTCCGGTAAAGAACCTTTAAAAATTGCACTCACTTCCGGAGCTTCCTGCCCGGACATCCTGGTAGATGAAGTGCTGCTTCAGGTGCTCGATTATTTTGAAGGAACCCGGGAAGTAGATGAAGTTATAGCTCCCTTCGAAGATAAAATGGAAGCGGAAGAAGCTTAGTAAGGTCAATTGTTATTCGTTAATTGAGCAGGTTCGAAAAACGATTAGCGAATACACCAATAACGAATTAACGAAAAATGTGGAAACAGAAAGAAATTAAACTTTCGCCTAAGCCAAGAGGCTACCACATCGTCACGGATGAAATTCTCAGAGAAATCCCGGAAATAAAAGATATCCAAACCGGGTTGGCGCACATCTTCATTCAACACACCAGTGCCGCACTTACCATCAATGAAAATGCCGATCCATCCGTCCGCAGAGATTTCGAATCCCATTTCAACCGTGCTGTTCCAGAAGACACTTCCCTGTACGAGCACACACTGGAAGGCACCGATGACATGACTTCGCATATCAAAAGCTCTTTGCTTGGTTCATCTGTTTCTATTCCAATCACAAATGGCCGTTTTAATCTCGGAACCTGGCAAGGGGTTTATTTATGCGAGCACCGGAACCATGGTGGGGCCAGGAAGCTGGTGGTTACACTCAACGGGGAATAATTTCACCTGCTTCTATAAACCTTTCCTTACTCTTAACAGGCGGTCGATGGGGCTCCGGTCGTTCGGATTAACCAGATGATCGTGATGCTTGTTTGAATACTTTACATCTTCGGTAGAGAAGAACGCTTCCGGGTCAATATCCTTCACAATATCATATACCTTGTTGAGCTTTTTCCTCTTTAATACGGTAAAAATAACTTTTACGTCATTAAACCCGCCCTTTGCATCCACGCTGGTAATCGCAACTCCAGCCTCTTTTAAGGCTTCTATTAACTCATCCGACTTATCCAGCGTGATTATTCGGATTAAGACGGTACCCACTTTCATTTTGTCTTCAATGTACAATCCGATGAACGTACCGGCTGAGAATCCGGCAGCGTAGGCTACATAATTTACCCAGTGGTTGAGATTTTTGAGAAGCTGTGCAACTACAATCACCCAGATCAGCACTTCAAAAAAACCGAGAAGGGCTGATTGCCATTTATAACCCCGCGAAACCATGGTTATACGCAAGGTTCCAAGAGAAACGTCAGCGATGCGGGCACAAAAAATAAGTATGGGGAGTACGAAAAAGGATAATTCAGTCATAATGGATTTCAAACATAATAAAAAAGCCTCCCAAGGTTAAGTGGGAGGCTCATCCAAAATACGAATTTACTTATTCATGAGGTGGAGTATTTTCAGCCTGACTGGCTAATTTTTCTATCACTCCGGCTGCCCATTCTTTACCGCCTAAGCCAAAGGCAAGGCCTAACGCCAGGCAAGCAGCTCCAAACAGAAGCAGGAAGGCATTAGTAACCAACTGCTCCCCAATACTTAATTGTGTAAGCGAAAGAGAAACAACAAATAAGATAATGGCATATTTTGCAATAGCTCCGACCATGTTAGCCTGTTTCACGCCGATATTACTCAAATAAGTACTCACGACTTGTGCGATAAAACCTGCCAGGAATACTCCGAATATTAGCGCAAGAACAGCTACTATAACATTAGGAATGTAGAGAATAATTTGGTTAAACAACTCGGAAGCTACGCTAAGTCCCAGCGTATTTAATCCCGCCAAAATTACGATCAACATGATAAGCCAGTAAATAATACTGCCGAGAATATCTATGGCCGATTTCTTACTGCCACCGTCCTTCAGAAACTTATCGATCTTCGCTTTTTCTGTTACAACATCTAATCGAATTAACTTCAGAAGTTTTACTGCTGCTGTTTGTACTAATTTGGCAATAATCCAACCTAAGATCAGGATTAGAATTGCGCCAATCAGGCTGGGTAAAAAAGAAGCTAATTCATTGAAAAAAGTGTTATACGATTCTACTAATACACTTTGGATTTCCTCTAACATAATGCACCTCCGTTAAATGTGAATATTGTCTTCTCATTTACCTAAAGCTGACATCATTCACAACAGAATTCTTTGGTTGCTCACTATTGAGGGTGCATAATTTTCTTCAAATTCATCTTGATACTGGAGCCGAATAAGCCTTATCTTAGAAGCCTTGGGCAAGTCCTATACAGCCAGCTCCCTTTGAACTCCGTCAGGGCGGGAACGCAGCAGCGGTAATCTGGTCGTAGCGGCGTGATATAGGTCGCTTGCCCATTTTTTTATTTATGAAATTCGATTTCATAAAAAAGCCCCGCACAAAATACTTGTGCGGGGCTTTTTTGTTGTTCTTTCTTTGAGGCTACATGTCGCCGATAGTTATCGGAACAGCAACTTTGGTGGTTCCCCAGTGTAAATTCAGGTGAGCCTTATTTTGTGAAAGGGTATCAAAATAGATAGCAAACCATTCCATCATAGGCGCATCGTTGTTTACCACTGCTGCCGGAACACGGACATAATCTTCGCCCATATCGTATTGGGTTCCCCACGACAGTTTATTATTCAGAATAATAGTCCACTCATCGCCATTTGGCATGGAGTATAGGGAATAGGTGCCGGCTTCAACTTTCTCACCGCCTACCATTACATCGTCAGAGAAAGTGATGGCAGCTGATTCGTTAGCACCCGTTCTCCACACACGGCCAGAAGGGGCTAAATCGGCATCTTCTTCAAAATAGGTGCGTCCCTTGATAGCAGGTCGTCCGTAGGTTACAGTTACTTCGGTAGTACCAATCGTTTGACTTACAGAAGCGTTAGGACTTGGACGCGCGCTGTTGTTTCCACGTTCCTGTGCTACCGCTGTTTCCGCTACAAAAAAAGCGGTTAATACCATTAAAAAAGAAAGTTGTATTAGTTTCTTCATGGATCCTTGGTTTTAGTTTTTGGTTAATTAGTCTCAAATAAAGAGTCATCAATATCAGGGATGATCTTCAGAGCGTTTTTGTAATACACTTTTTGTAACACTTCATCCGGCAAATCCAATCCATACATTTGCCAAAAAGCATGGCGCCGACGGAAATAATCGAAATACTCATCATCACTTTCCAGTACTCTGAAGTAGGTGTGATACTCGTGGGGGCGATAGGTGTCTTTCCCGAATAACAGGCGATCCTGGTACTTAATGAAAAACTCTTTGGCAAAACGAGGTTGCCTGCCAAGCTCTGCAATAATGGCTGCCGTTTCGGTATATACATTCGGGAACTCATTGAGGTGTTTGCCAAGTCGTTCAAGGTCATTGGCCATCCATCCAAAATGGGCATTTATAAATGTAGTTTCAGGATGCTTGCGAAACACATTCCATTGCTCCTTCATCACCACTTCCCAGCTTGGGTAGCGGGTGGAATCGCCCCGATGGCGTCTCGGGAATTGCTTCATTTCCAGCCAGCGTTCGTTGTGTTCATCAATAGGCTCCCAGAATACGGCGGGCTCTCCGGTGTGAATGAGTACGGGCATGCCAAGTTCTCCGGCTTTAGCCCAAACAGGATCTATTCTCGGATCATCGGTATGAATGCGGTTTCCTTTTGAATCCAGCACGGTAAGGCCCAAATTCTTGAAAATTTTAACGCCACGGGCTCCATTTCGATAATCTTGTTCTAACTGGGCTACGGCTCGATCCGTCCAGCCGGGTTCATCAATGCCGTCAAAATCGATATTGGCAAAAACAATGAAACGGCCGGGGGCCTGTTTCTCGGCAGCATCAACCATGGCTTTTAGGGTTTCGCCGGAACGACCGCTCAGGTTTACCAGCACCTTCATATTCAGGCTGTCCATCTCACGGGCGGTTTCCTTCAGGTCCATGGTTGCCATTCTCCATAAATGGCTGTGGATATCAACAAAAGGATATTTTGCCTTCGTGATTTCCTCGCCCGGAACCACGAGGGTAGATTCAGGATCGTATTCCTCAAAGGTCATGGTGGTGTCGGGTTCCTGACCTAAAACAGGAGAAAAGAATAGTAAAGCGGGTAATAAGAGGGTTAAATACTTCATGCGTCAGTTAGTTAAAAATATTACAGCGCCCTATAATACATGTAGAACAGCTATAAAAAAAGTCCCGCACCTTACTAAAGCGCGGGACTTAAAATTAACTGAGTAGAAAGTTAATTCACTTTCTCTCCATCCTTTAACAAATAGCTGAATTCTTTTTTGAATTTCTTCACCTTCGGAGCAATTACAAACGAGCAGTACCCGGCATTGGGATTGTTCTCGAAATAATTCTGATGGTAGTTTTCGGCCACATAATAGTTTTCAAGCGGTTGAATTTTGGTTACGATCGGATCTTCCCAAAGGTTAGATTCATCGGTTTTCTTTAATGATTTCTCAGCAATTTCTTTCTGCTTTTCATTGTGATAGAATATCACCGAACGGTATTGTGGTCCTACGTCATTTCCCTGCCGGTTTAGGGTAGTTGGGTTATGTGTGTGCCAAAGCACTTCCAGTAATTCCTCATAAGAAATCACATCCGGATCAAAATGGATTCGGGCCACTTCGGCATGACCGGTCGTCCCGGTTGTCACTTCTTTATAGGAGGGATTCTCCACATGTCCGCCGGAATAACCCGACTCCACATGCTCAATTCCTTCTACCAATTCATAAATAGCTTCCACACACCAAAAACATCCTGCGCCAAAAGTAGCTTTCTCTAAATTTTTCTCTTTATTCATATCCATATCCTGAGCTGATAATGATAATGTTGACAGACTAAATAGTAGTCCTGTTATAAAAAATGATTTCACCATAACAACCTTTTCTTCTTTGTGGTTCTTGGATTAGACAACATTAATCTTGATTCTATTACGAGGTCAAAACAAATACTCTGCAATACTTCGTTTCCCGGATTCAGATCAAATTCGTTGCATTCATCATAAAATACGCGTTCATTCAGAAATCAGATTGGAATTCCTATTAACTCCCAAAGGAATGAAAAAGTATATACTCGTACTGACCGGCCTTATTATGTTATCGTCGTCATTTTTACATGCTCAGGACGAACCCACTACTCGGGAGATGAACCTGATTAACTGGATGGAGTTTGCTGAGTTTGTTCCGGATAAAATTGAAACAGTATTGTTGCCGGTTGGGACGCTGGAACCCCATGGAGTAATTCCCAATGGCTCGGATAACCTGGCACCGGAAGCAATGGCAAAGGCAATAGCAGAAGGTGTTAATGCTATGATTGCACCGACTCTCAATTATGGAGTGACAGGAAGCATGGCCGGATATCCCGGAACATTTGCTATAAGTGAGGAGTCGTACAAGGGGTTTTTAGGTGATATTATTCATGGGATGGCAAATAATAAATTCAAGAACATCATTATACTGAACGGACATGGCGGACCTCAAACAGCCATTCTTCAAAGTGTAGCAGGAGAACTTTCCCAAAGACTACGAGTCCGTATTCTGGTTATTAACTGGTGGAGTGTGGCTTCGGAAGATACCTTTGCGGTTTTCGGTGAAAATGGCGGGCATGCCGGAAACAATGAAACCGGTTACGTTCAGGCCATTGTGCCGGATCATATCCACCCCGACCGATATTCCGGGGAAGAAATGACGACTCCATATCCGAGTGGTAGTACATGGACAGCCTACCCATTTCCATCCTCTATTGGTTTATATGAAGAAGGACAGGGCTTCCCGACTTTCAATCAAGATCAGGCTGAGGAGTATTTCAAGCGTGTCAATCAGCGAATTGGAAATCTGATCCGGGAGATCATCGCCAAATGGGAACTGGCGGGATTGTATGAATAAATGATAGCAATTGACCATTTTAAAGTGCAGTTTGGTATTTAATCCCGGCTTTAAAGCAGGATTAGTCACTACTCATCAAATAGAACCTCATGAAATCCTGCCTTCAAAGTATCCTGATAATAGTTATAAGCTTTACATTTTCCACTCTTCAGGCACAGACAAAATCCCAAATAGATCTTCCCATAACCTTTGAAGAAGATAGCGTAGATTATACTCTCCTTGATTTTGGAGATGCTTCTACCGTTTTAGGACAAAGTCCGACCGATACTGCAAATACAGTTGCTGTCACAACGAAGCCGGCAGGTTCAGCAACCTGGGCGGGAACAACGATGAGTACATCGGACGGGCTGGCTACAGTAATTCCGTTTACGGAAGAGAATACCAAGATGAGCATGCTGGTTTATGCTCCATCTTCAGGAATTCCGGTTCGCCTTAAAGCCGAAGATCATACTGATAATACCCTTACGGTAGAAACAGAGGCGGTTACAACTATTCAGGGTTGGCAAAAGCTGGTTTTTGATTTCAGTAACGTAGCCCCGGGTACCAACCCCTATAATCCCGATACAAATTTTGATATGCTGTCTATCTTCTTCAATTTTGGAACCGAAGGAACGGGGAAAGTTTACTATTGGGACGATGTGATGTTTGGTGAAGGTGCTCCCAGCCCTGATGTAACCCTTTCAGAGTTAAAAGTAGACGGAGATTTGATTACTGGTTTTTCTCCGGCTACCACTTCTTATACGGTTCAGCTTGATTCCGGAACGACCATAGTTCCAGAGGTAACAGCTTTACCAACTGATACCAACGCGATTATAGAAATTACACCTGCAGAACAAATACCGGGCACTACAACTATTTTGGTTACAGGTGCTGATGAATTTACCCGGTCTGTTTATACCGTTAAGTTTAGCTTACCTGAACCATCTTATCCACCGCTAAGCCTGCCGGTCGATTTTGAAGAAGGTCCTTATAACTTTATTGATTTTGATGGAGGGATTGGAAATGTGGTGAGCAATCCGGAGCCTTCCGGCATCAATACCAGCGAAAAGGTGGCAAGGCTTATAAAAGGGGAAGGGTTACCATGGGCCGGAAGTAAGCTGATTTTAGAAGAAAAGCTCGACTTTACGTCCAATAATTCTTTTTCAATGAAAGTTTTTTCGCCCAGAGCTGATGTTCCGGTACTGTTAAAGATTGAAGGTCCGAATGGAGCTGAACCGGATAACATAGTACATACAACCAAAGCCAATGAATGGGAAACTCTGGTGTGGAACTATCCTGATGCTGAAAGCGGAGATTATGATGCACTGGTATTCATGTTCGATTTTGGAACCATCGGAGACGGATCGGCCAACTTTACCTTCTTATTTGATGATATTGTTCACTTTTATGATCCTGAAGCGAAGTCTCAGATTGATCTTCCGGTTACCTTTCAAAGTGAAACGGTGGATTATGAAGTCACCGATTTTGGAGGTAACGATACTGAAATCGTGCCGGATCCCGAAGATTCAGAAAATACAGTAGGTAAAACAACCAAGACGGCTGGTTCAGAGAGCTGGGCGGGAACAACGGTAGGTACCGACCTGGGTTTCAAATCCAGAATTCCATTTACAGCTGAAAACACTAAGATGAATGTACGTTTGTATTCTCCTTCTTCGGGAATTCCGGTACGTTTAAAGGTAGAAGACCATAACGACCCTACCCTTACTGCTGAAACCGAAGCCTTAACAACCAAAGTAAATGGGTGGGAGACGCTTGAATTTGACTTCAGTACGGTTGCCGAGGGTACGAATCCATTTAATCCCAATACCTATTTTGATAAGCTTTCCATCTTCTTCAATTTTAATGTATCCGGAACCGGTGAAGTATATTATTGGGATGATGTAGAATTTGGCGGAATTGTCACTTCTTCAGAAGATGATAAGCATGGGACTTTACCTGACAAAACGGAATTAATTGGATCTTACCCCAATCCCTTTAATCCAACGGCAAGCATTCAGTATCGCGTTAAATCACCTCAGCGCATCGAGATATCGGTATTTACCATTACCGGGCAGAAAGTGGGGACGATATTCTCAGGTTATCAGGCTGCCGGGAGCCATGTGATGCAGTGGAATGCCTCACAATATGCCAGTGGTGTTTACTTCGTCCGATTGGTCTCAGGTTCGGAAGTGAGTACAATCAAACTATTATTACAGAAATAACAAAGCCTGTCTCTTTATTAAAGAAACAGGCTTTTTGAAATGTGCTCACGAGAGGAATCGAACCTCCACGGCCGTTAGGCCATACGCCCCTCAAGCGCACGCGTCTACCAGTTCCGCCACGTGAGCATTGGTAGTAAATGAAGGGCGACAAAGATAGCACTTTTAGCTTTCAAAATTCAATGCATTCCCACAAAAAAACCCATCCAATTTAATGAATGGGTTTTTGCTGAGTGTACATCCGTTCAGAACTACACTTCAGGCTAGGCGAATGGTTATTATGCAATCATAAGACGATTCACTTTTGCCTAAAGTTTTATACTCTTTAATTTGCTCCGGCGCAGCCCGTCAGGATCAAGACAATGAACTTCAACATCCAATATTGAATGTTGAGTATTCATTTTCATTATTCAAATTTCAGCCCTCTTCTTCAAGCTGGCGTTTGGCATACTCATTCTCGGGATCAATCTTCAGCGCTTGCTCATAATAAGTGCGCGCTTTGTCGGTTTGGCCGCCTTTATTGATCATATCACCCATCAGAATCCAGTTCTCGGCATCTTTGGGGTCTTTTTTGATGCGCTCGATCAGGTAAGGTATGGCTTCCTGTCCGCGGTCGGTCATCAGCATCAACATCACTTTGTTGCGGTGAGCCGCTGAGGTATCGCTCAGTTCAATAGCTTTATCAAAATCTTTTTCAGCTCCATCCAGTTTCTCGAGCTGCATGCGAACATTTCCACGAAGGTTGTAATAGGCGGCGTTATCATCGTCCAGCTCCAGTGCCTTTTCAATGGCTTCGATGCTGTGGCTCCACTGGTTCAGCTGTTGCATAACCAGAGCTTCAAGGTACCAGGCCTCGTGAGCATCCGGTTGTTCTTTTTGTAATTCTCTTGCCACATCAAGGGCGTAATCGATGTCTTTTTCCCTTAATAATTCAAATCCTTTATTCAGTTTCTCTTCGAAATTCATGGAGTTTGTTTAATTGTCTTTATTTGAAAGATCTTCGTATTCGGCTTCTTCAATTTCATCAAAGCGATTTCGCCGGTTTCGTGCTCCGCCACTTAACGGGTTGAAGTTTTGCTGGCGCTTGTTGGAAGGTAAGAACAATCGATTGATATATCTCACCAAAAGGAAAAATACAATGCTAAAAAATATAAACTTAAGCATGGTGCTCAGGGTGCAATATGAATGTGTGTATTGGTATGAACCGGCTTTTCAAAAATCTGTTCTTCGATGTAATCCAGATGCTCTTTATTATTGACAAAATCTATCTCCGAAGCATTCAGAACAATTAAGGGAGCCCGGTTATAATGATGGAAAAAATGGTTGTACGCGTCATTTAGCTCTTTCAGGTATTCAGGAGTGATGTTCCGCTCATAATCACGCCCGCGACTCTCAATATTCTCCAGGAGCCGGTCAACCGAAGACTGAATGAAGATAATGAGGTCGGGCTGGGCTGCAATTCCCGTCATTATATTAAAGATGTTGTCGTACAGGGCTAGTTCATCCTGATCGAGGTTAAGCCGGGCAAAAATGCGGTCCTTATCAAAAATGTAATCAGAGATAGTGAACTGATGGAACAGATCCTGGCTCATCATATTCTGCTGCTGCTTAAAACGACTTGCCAAAAAAGCCAGCTGTGTCTGGAAGGCATAACGCTCACGGTCTTCATAAAATTTTGGGAGGAAGGGGTTGTCTTCAAATTCCTCCAGTACCAATCGGGCGTTTCTTCGCTCAGCCAATAAGGTCGCGAGCGAAGTTTTTCCGGCTCCAATTACGCCTTCAATGGCAATAAAATCATAAGAATTGGACATCAGCTACCAGTTCAAGGTTGTTCTAACAATTTCGAGATCCGGGGCCTGTTCTATCAAGGTATCCACGTGCTGAGCGGAAACGGGGTCTTTCCAATCTGGAAAAATGTCTTTTAAAGGCAATAGAACAAACAAACGCCGGGTATATTCCTGATGGGGAATGATAAGGGTATCTGTTTCAACGACCAAGTTATCATAGGCAATTATATCCAAATCGATGGTGCGCGCTGTCCACTTGGGATAGCGGGAAGGCCGTCCCTGTTTCTTCTCCTGAGCTTTTAGTTCGATGAATAATTGTTCAGGAGGCAGTTCGGTTTGGATGACAATCACTCCGTTTAAAAAATCATTCTCAGAAGGACCAACGGGTTCCGACTTATAAATCACGGAAGTCAGAATGCCATTCTCAGAAAGTGATTCCAGAAAAGAGGCGGCCTTTTGAAGCTGACGATGAGGATGGTGAAGATTTGAACCCAGCGCAATAACTACCTGGGCCATGACATCCTCGCTTGGGTGAATTCGGTTGTGGAGGAAAGAGGAGGGGAAAGTTTGCGAACGCTAACCTCAAACCGGGAATGTGCAGGGAATTGTTCTGCAATGGCTGTTCCTATTTGAAAACATAAGTGCTCGATCAGGTCAACCGATTCACCACTCATAACATAAGCACAAATTCGGTGGACTTTGGTGTAGTCGATGGCATCAGAAAGCCGGTCAGATTTACCGGCCGTTGAAAGATCAGCTTCAAAAATTACATCCACTTCAAAATCATT
The DNA here is from genome assembly GCF_024320785.1 of Gracilimonas sediminicola. Taxonomy (NCBI): domain Bacteria; kingdom Pseudomonadati; phylum Balneolota; class Balneolia; order Balneolales; family Balneolaceae; genus Gracilimonas; species Gracilimonas sediminicola. Next base: position 1,103,141 of record NZ_JANDBC010000001.1, on the reverse strand, counting down.
GCCCTCTTCTTTTTCGTGTTCATGCACTCCGTGAAATGCTCTGAACTTCATCCCTTTGATGGTGAGGGTATCCATAAATTACAGGCTGGCTACTTCAATACGCTGATGTAGTTCTTCTACCATGCGCTTGTGTTTGGCACTGGTCGAAATCCGTTCTTCCACTGTAGAGATTGCATGGATAACCGTAGAGTGATCACGACCCCCAAAGTGAAGCCCGATAGTCTTTAAGCTGGACTTCGTAAACTTCTTGGATAAATACATCGCAATCTGTCGCGCTTCCACGATTTCTTGCTTCCGGGTTTTCTCACGCACTTTGTTGGTGTCTATTCCGAAATAATCACACACATAGTTCTGAATTGATTCAATAGAAATCTGTGTGTTCGACTCTTTTACCATGTCTTTAAGCACGCGCTTGGCCATGGCAAGATCGATGTCATCAATATTCTGCAGGGAAGCGTGGGCGAGGAGTTTGATAATGGCTCCTTCCAAATCCCGAACGTTTGATTTGAAGTTATGAGCGATGAACTCAATAATCTGCGGGTCAATCTCGATGCCGTTATCGTTTGCCTTGCGCTCAAGAATAGCATAACGGGTTTCGTATTCCGGCATCTTCAGGTCGGCACTCAATCCCCAGCTAAAGCGGGAAATCAGGCGTTCTTCAATATCAGGTACATCTTTAGGAGCGCGGTCACTGCTTAAAATGATCTGTTTTCCATCCTGATGAAGAGCGTTAAAAATGTGGAAGAACTCCTCTTGAGTTTTTTCCTTTCCGCTGAAAAACTGAATGTCATCCACCATTAATACGTCAATATTTCGGTAGAACATGGAGAACTCGCTGGCGCGGTTATTCCGGATGGCGTGTACAAACTCGTTAGTGAAAGCTTCCGAAGATATATAAAGGACGGACTTCTCTTCTCCGAACTTCTCCTTAATCTTATTACCAATGCTCTGCACCAAATGCGTTTTTCCTAAACCGGTAGGCCCATAGACAAAAAACGGGTTAAAAGAATTGCTGCCAGGGTTGTCAGCAATGGCCATGGCTGCTGAGCGTGCAAGCCGGTTACAGTCGCCTTCAATAAAGCGTTCAAATACGTAATTGTTATTGAGGTTGGAATCGATTTTTGTTTTTCGGATGCCCGGAATCACAAAAGGATTTTCGATGCGATCAGCGTGATACTCTGGATAGCCATTTGATTCCTGAGGTTGCACCGGACCCATAGGGCGTTGTGGCATTCGGACCGAGCGGTTGTGCTCAAACTGGTCCGACTTTTCCATAACAATGGAGTACTCTAATTTACCTTCCGGGCCGAGTACTTTTGCGAGGGTAGAGCGTAGCATATTATAGTAGTGCTCTTCCAGCCATTCGTACCAAAACTGACTGGGCACCTGAACGGTGAGCGTATTGTCTTTCAGAGACACCGGCTTAATCGGCTCAAACCAGGATTTATACTTCTGATAGCTGATGTTGTCCTTAATAATATCCAGGCATTTATCCCATGCCGATTCAACCGAAAGCTCGTGCAATTTCCCTAATCCCCCTTACAGGTGTACTTAATATTGTCAGATCAAACCAAAACCAGTTATCCACAGGAAGATGTGTATGTGCTGATTTTGTTCTGCTGAGAAAATGGCAATTTATCGGGCACTTGTCAAACGGCAGAGCACCTATTTTCGAAAAGTTATCCACATTGTAAAATAATAAGTAATCACATGTGTGGCAGTTACTTAGCTGATTCTATAAAAAATTCTAAAGTTCTTCTTGACAGCGGTTAACAATGCCGTAACACTGAATTAACCTTAATCACAAAGCCGAAAAGTTATTTTTAATTATTTTTCCACAAGTTTTCCACATTTACATGTTGATGTGAGGCCGCTCGAAAACAAGTATAAAATTGAACTTTAAATCAAGCTTTTTTTGCTTTTAAAAAACGGGTTTTTTGACCGTAGTCATTTTTCAATTCAGCAGACCAATTTGCCTGCTCAAACAGATCCAGTACTTCCCCGCTATTATCCTCATGAAGCTCTAAAAAAACGGTTCCATCGGCAGATAATGCCCCCGAACTCAGCTGCTCCAATGCCCCGTACATTTGAACTGTAGATTCACAAAATAAGGCCTCTTCAGGTTCATAATCTTTTACCTCTTTGTCGAGAGTAGATTTTTCGCTGTGCAGGATATAAGGGGGGTTCGAAATAATGAGATCAAATGTGCGATCCGAAAAAGCTTGTGGATTAAAAATATCATCTCGCGCAAAGCTGATATCGACTTCGCTTTGCGAGGCATTATTTTTGGCAACCGATAATGCTTTGTCTGAAATGTCAGTGGCAAAAAGATCCCATTCCGGCCTGGCTTTTTTCAATGCTACAGGAATACAGCCGGAGCCGGTCCCAACATCCAGTACCGAGAATGTTTCACCTTTTGGGTAAAGTTCCAGAATCCAGGCCACCAACTCTTCAGTTTCCTGCCTGGGGATTAGAACCCCGGGTTCCACGAATATGCGAACATTATAAAAGTCGGTATGGCCGGTGATATATTGTAGGGGCTCGTGCGTAGCTCGTCGTTTAACCAATGGACGTAGCACATCCAGTTCTTCAGCAGTAAGCGGACGATCGTAAATCAAGTAAAGATCCAGCCGTTTTACAGAAAGCACATCGGCAAGGAGCCACTCAATGCTCATTCGAGGAGACTTGACATTTCTTTCTTCGAAAAACTCAGTAGCCCACTCCAGCATGCTAAGAACCGTCCATTCGGAGGGTGCCTTAGGCATGGACTATTCTTCCTCGGCTTGCTTTGGCGGCTGTTCTTCCTGAAGGGTTAAACCATGGCGCTTGGAGAAATCCAAAATAAAGTCGATTACATTAGACTCTACATTTCGCTCTTCAGAGAGTGAGCTTCCGCGGAAGCCCATACGTCCGCCGGTTTTCTTCAGAACAATTTTGTTGTGCTTGCCCAAACTTTCCACAATGCAGGTAAGGGTAACACTGGAGTTGATTTGTTTTTCATACTCTTCATAAACAGCTACATAAATCGTTTCTGAAGATTCTTCGGGTGAGTATTCGTACAAAAATTTGGGCGGATGTTCTTTGAATAATTTAGAAGACATTCTGCGAAGCGTTGCAGTTGGCCCAAATACAAAATAAGTTGTGTGTGAATTCATGCTTTGTAGCTTGAATTAATTATTTTAAAGGAATGTTGTGTGTATATCGAAATTTGTGCTGAAAATAACAGGTTATTGCTTTAAGGCAATAAGAAAAAGGACAAATTTTCGTTTACAAAACTGACAATGCACTCAAAACATTCATAAACCCACTTTTTTGATGAAAAAATTGATCTTTTTTACGCTTCTCTTTTCTCTTTTTTGGGTTGGAAATCATGCTTTTGCACAATTTGGTGAGCCGGAAGTGCAGGAAAAGGAAGTTCCGAGGAACTTATATGATGAAGGATACCGAACAGGTTTTGGCTTTAATTTTTCGCTAAATGATTTCGGTGTAGGCGCCGGCGGGCAGTTTCGTTTTGGGTTGAATTCCTATACCGAAGCCTTGATTACATTGAAAATGACAGGCCTCAAAGATCCTACCGAGCAAACATTCATTGACTATACTTTTGGATTTAAAACCGTTCCGGAGAAGTATCAGCGGGTGATGGCTGTTCCTTTATATATAGGGTTGAAGAAAAGATTTTTTGCCGATGAAATTTCCGACAATTTCAGAGTGTATAGCTCGCTGAGTGCCGGACCTACTTTCGCCGTTTCTTATGCCTATTTTAATGATGTAACCGAAAATGGTTTTCGTGAAAATGATACCGGAATTTATGGCCGGTCAGAAAGAGTGAACGATGTATTTTCCGGCTGGGGTGATTCAGAAACCCATTGGGGCTTTGGCGGGGAATTTGTGATAGGTGTTGATTTCGGAGAGAAGTTTGCCAACCTGTCGAGTGTACAGTTTGGTTATACGATGAATTACTTCTCGGATGGAATACAGGTGCTGGAGCCTTGCCAGCCCGATTTAAGCAGGATCAATCAGCAGCCGGTTAACCCATGTGGTTTTTCAGATATAAATGCGGTTCCGGTTCTTTTGGGCGATGGTAGCGTAGGTCAGGCTCCACTGGAAAAAGCCAACGATCCCCGAAAATACTTCGGCACCGCGCAGATCACCTTTATTTTTGGCTGGATGTGGTAGCTTAATCAGCTGCGGCTACCTTCCCGAACCACTGATCGGGATTGGCCAGGTTGTCAATGATTAAATCAGGCCGGTGTTCTGAAAGTTCATCTCTGCTGTAATTTCCGGTCGTTACTGCTACACACTTCATGCCGGCTTTATTAGCGCATTCAACATCCCGTGGGGTATCACCCAGAATTATAAAACGAGATGGATCAGGTTTGGTATCGTAAAGTTTATGAAACTGATCCATTGCAATACGAGGCAGTTTATTTCTGTCTTTTTCCAACTCACCGAAGGCGCCAAAAGAAAAATCCCGTTTAATATCAGCAGCCTGCAATTTAATTTGAGCAGCCTGTGGGTAGTTGCCCGTCAAAAGTCCACAGATAAAATCCCCGTCAAAAAAATACTCCAGTGCTTCATCGATATGCGGAAGCCGTGTTACCATTTCCTTTTTCTTGAGCAGCACATTCTGCAAATAATCGAGATAGAGTGATTTGTATTGCTGGTATAATTCTTCATCAAAATCATGATTCACTAAGAAAGAAGTGAAAATATCGTGATCCGTTCTCCCAGAAAATGAATCGTTTTCCATATCCGGATAGTCAATCCCGAGTTCATCCAGAATTCTGCGGAGGTGGGTTCGGTTATAGCTGCCGTTTACTGAGAGAAGAGTACCGTCAATATCAAAAAGAATAATCCAGGGATGTGGGGACAAAGCAAAAAATGGTTTAGAGTTAATATAATCTTCAACAAAGTTACGAAACTTCATGTGAAATGGCTTTAAGTACATGTTAAATCGTAGTACCTTTAAAGCATAATCTCACTAACTATTAATCGGAGAAATTGAAATGAGTTTTATTGAAGACGTTCATGCAAGACAGGTGATCGATTCGCGGGGTAACCCAACCGTAGAGGTAGATGTAACTTTGGATACGGGTACCGTTGGTCGGGCTGCCGTTCCTTCAGGCGCATCAACGGGCGAACATGAAGCCGTTGAATTACGCGATGGAGACAAGGATTACTATTTGGGTAAAAGTGTTTTAAAGGCGGTTGATAACGTAAATACGATCATAGCTGAAGAATTTCGCGGCCTTTCTGTTTTTGGGCAGATTGATTTAGACGACTTGCTGCTGGAGCTGGACGGAACCCCGAATAAAGCCAAGCTTGGAGCAAACGCCATCCTCGGTGTGTCTATGGCAACGGCTAAAGCTGCGGCTGAAGAATTGGGAATGCCGCTTTGGAGATATGTTGGCGGAGTGAATGCCAAAGTAATGCCGCTGCCGATGATGAATATCATTAACGGAGGCTCCCACGCGGATAACAGCGTGGACCTGCAGGAGTTTATGATTATGCCGGCAGGAGCTCAGTCGTTCAGTAATGCCCTTCAAATTGGAGCTGAAGTATTCCATAACCTGAAAAAAGTGCTGTCTGAAAAAGGATACAGTACCGCTGTAGGGGATGAAGGTGGTTTTGCTCCAAACCTGAAATCCAATGAAGAAGCGGTTGAAGTAATTCTGAAAGCCATCGAGAAAGCCGGTTATACTCCGGAAGAAGATGTTCTGATTGCTCTCGACCCGGCTGCCTCTGAGTTTTATAACACCAAGTCCGGTTTGTATGAATTCAAATGGAGTGACGGTTCCAAAAAAGATACCGATGCTATGGTTGAGTTCTGGAGTGAGTGGGTAGAAAAATACCCGATTATCTCTATTGAAGACGGACTGGCTGAAAACGACTGGGATGCCTGGAAAAAGCTTACGGAAGCGGTAGGTGATAAAGTACAGCTTGTTGGTGATGACTTGTTTGTGACCAATACTGAGCGTTTGGCAACCGGAATTGAACGAGGCATTGCAAATTCCATTCTCATCAAAGTAAACCAGATTGGTACAATTACCGAAACCCTGGATGCCATTGAGATGGCTCACAAGAATGGCTACACCGCCGTAATTTCTCACCGTTCTGGTGAAACGGAAGACGTGACCATCGCGGATCTTGCTGTGGCTACCAATGCCGGCCAGATTAAGACTGGTTCCATGAGCCGTACCGACCGAATTGCAAAATACAATCAGCTGATTCGTATTGAAGAGCAGCTGGGCGACTCAGCCATTTTCCTGGGGCATGATGCCTTTGGACTCTAAGAAACCAGGTACTTAACACAAAGAAAGCCGTCACATTAGTGATGGCTTTTTTTATGCAGTTTTGTTAAATGTGGGGCATGGAAATTTTATTCTTCATCATCGGAAGTTTTGTATTCGGGCTGGGGTTGTATTTGATTTATGACCACATCAGCTATGTGCGGATTGCAGCAGAAACCAGGGGAAAAATAATCGGGTTTAAAACCTCCTCCGGTTCCAAAGGAAGCACTATCTATAACCCGGTGGTGCAAAGTTATTTTGGTGAATTTACCGGAAGATATGGGAGCAGCAATCCTTCATATCAAATAGGGCAGGAAGTAGATGTTATCTACGTGGCAGGTAAAACTCCCCGTTTAAAGTCCAACATGCCCTATTATGCCGGGCTTTTCCTGATGGTTTTTGGAGGTATTTTTTGTGTTGTCTTCTTTTCCATTTTCAACTTCTCGGTATGGAATATCCTGTACTCTTTAGGAACCTTTATGCTGATTGCTTTTTCTTTTCGAAGAATGCTAAAGTCTAAAGGAATCGACTCGCTGGATGAACTGAAGGAAGTAGTAAAAAACGCAAATAAAGACACCCAAGACGCTACAAAGAATATCATCAGAGAGCCTGCTAAAATTCAGGAAGTACAGACAAAGCAAGCTAAGGCTACCAAAATCGTAGGACCGGTATTTACCTTTGTGGGTTTGGGAGTGCTGGCATTGGGAGTTTATTTAGGAGTAGAACGCTATCATTTTTTACAGGAAGCCATACCTGCATCCGGTACCGTGATTGATTTTCATGAAAGCCGGAGTGATGACGGCTACACATATTATCCTATCGTGGAGTATTCCCCGAACGGTTCTTTTGATGCCATCACTTTCCGGCACGATACCGGCAGCAATCCACCCTCATACAGCAGGGGTGAAGTGGTAGAAGTGCTTCATGCCCCGGATAACCCAAACAATGCCATTATTGATAAAGGTATTTTCAATTGGGCCATTTCCATTTTTGTAGGACTGTTTGGGATTTTATTTGCCTCTGCAGGGGTTGGTGCATCGGTTTCAGCTTTCCGAAAGCAGAGAAAACAAATTAATTTGTAAGGAATGGCTTTGAGATCGCTCTTACTGAATACATAGTAGCTTTTTCAGAGCCGTTCTTTCTTACCAAAGGCGGCTCTTTTTTGTGTGAAATGAATCTGCGTAAAACCATCAGAATGCGTACCATGTAACGTATGCGAAACACTCACACGGAACTTCTTAATTTTCGGAATCACCTGGAAACCAAGGTGGATTGGGCGCCTCATCTCAATGTTATTACCGGCCCAAATGGATCAGGAAAAACCAGCCTGATTGACGCCATCCATTACCTGTGTATGTCGCGAAGTTTTGTGTCCAATACCGATATGTATGTGGTCAACCAGGATGAAAGTTACTTCATGATTAAAGGCCACTTTGAAGGACAAATTCGTTCGGAGTTTGATGTTTCCTGCTCCTATTCCCGCGGAGATGGGAAAAAGATTTTCGTGAATGACTCACCACTCGAGCGCCTGTCAGATTTAATTGGCATGGTCCCGGTTGTTACTCTGACTCCCGATGACAAAAAGTTGACGCTGGAAGGACCTACAGAACGCCGCAGTTTCATCGACGCATTTATCAGTCAGATTTCACCTGCATATCTTCGTGACCTGATTGAATACCGGCGGGTTCGGAAACAACGCAATTCGTTGTTGCAGGAATACCGCGGTCCGGTTTCGGTGCTGGAGGCTTACCTGGAGCCATGGAATGTTCAGCTGGTGGAAGCAGGAGCCCGTATTGTTGCCAAACGCTATGAAGTGCTTGAAAACCTGAAGGCTTACCTGGAAAAAGACTACGCGATGATATCCGGTATGGACCTTACGACAAACCTTGAGTACCAGACATTTTGTTCCCCGTCAGGAGATGTGGAAGCCATCGAGAAAGAATATTATGAGCAGTTGGAATCGGCTCAACCCAAAGAAATTGAACGGGAGATCACCACCATTGGTCCGCACCGTGATGAGATTGTTTTTTACCTGGATGATTTCGAGCTTCGCCGGTACGGATCGCAGGGTCAGCACCGGCTTTTTGCGCTTTCACTGAAGCTGGCTCAGCTGCACTATTATTCTGATGAACTTGACGACTTGCCCATCCTGATGCTGGACGATGTATTCGGCGACCTCGATCCCCGTAAAACAGAAATTTTACTCGATGCCCTTCAACAACATAAAGGTCAAATATTCATAACTTCCGCCAATCCGGTTCCTTTCGAAGATTATGTTACCTTTGATGGAACAAACAACCGGTTGTATAAAGTAGAAGCCGGTGAAATAAACGAGGTGATTAGATAGATGAGATTTGATACGCCAAAATCATTAGGGTCCGTTCTTGAAGAGTTTCTGGAAAAATTTCCACAGAAAAAGAAGCTTAAGCAGGGCATGATTTTATCGGCTTTTGAGGATATAGTTGGCAAACGAATGGCCTCGGAGGTGGAAGATCTTCACTTTGAAGGGAATAAATTGGTGATGCGAGTCAAACATCCATCGTGGCGGCATGAAATTCACGGAAACCGGTTCAGCATCGCCAAAAAATTGAATGCTAAAGTAAAAGGCGATGTCATAGGCGACATCATTGTGCGCAGTTAGTTGATTAACCTTAATCCTGCATCTATATTCGGCTATGGCTGACATTACAGACAATGAATTTATTAGACGGCTCAAGGCTTTTTTGAAGCCCGGCACCAAGCCCGGTACCGAAGAAACGGAAATGCGTTTCATCAGGCGGGAAAAGGTGGTTGTGTTTGTGGGAGCCTACATCATGGCAATTTCGCTGTGGTTTATTGTGAATTTGGGTGGGAGCTTTAACATCACCATCAACATTCCGGTTGAACCGGGAAATGTGCCTGAAAACATGGCCCTGACGGAAGACCTGCCCGAGTTTGTGCAGGTGAGCGTTTCAGGTGATGGCTGGCAACTGCTGAACTTATATAATGATCCGCCTACGGTGGTCATAAACATCGAAGAAAGTGAGATAAACCTGTTTGATCAGGTTCGCCAGCGCTTGAGTTACCTGCAGGAAATAGATGTGGCCAAGGTTCAGCCCCTGCTGTTGTCGGTGAATATGGAACCGAAGATATCCAAGAGAGTCCCGGTAAAAATAAACACGGACCTTAATTTTCAACCCCGTTTTGGATTAGTTGGAGAGCCCACGTACAGTCCGGATAGTATCACCGTTACCGGGGCACAATCACGCATCGAAGATATTACGGAATGGGAAGTTCAGGATACGCTGAGGTTGGAAGGCATTCGGGAAGATATTTCAGTTACGCTGCCCCTTGAAGATGCAATTGGTGTGGTAGAGCTTTCCGAGAATGAGATTACCTACAATGCAGATGTATCAGAGTTTACCGAAGGTGAAACCACTGTGTATATACGTACCAGAGGGTTGCCACGTGGACAGAATGTAAACTATAATCCGTCATCTGTTACCATCAGGTTTGATGTGCCCATCGAGCAGTATGCGGAGGTAGAGAAAATAAGGCCGTACGAGGTGTACGTTCCATATGCGAAAATCCTGGAAGACTCTACCGGCTTCGTAACTCCTGATATCCAACAGACAGCCGAACAATTTGAGCTGCGCCTCCGAAGCTTTCAACCCAAAGCCGTGGCTTACTTTACGGTGTTGAATTAGAGGGGTTGGAAGGAGTGAATTTCAAGCTCCAATGACCAAAGTTGCATTCTGATTAGATTTAATCAAGGCAATCTTTCAATTCTGTAAATCAAGGCTCAAAAACTAAGGAACCTTGATTAGCTTGATTATAGGATTACCGTGCTTGTGATCCGGGCTCCCCAGAATCAAGACTCCTTCTCAAGGAGAGACTTTTTCTAATTTTATAATGGCTGAGGTATTTGTTCATGATGCTAAGTTTTATCAACGCGTCCTTCTCCTTAGTAAGGAGAAGACAGAAGAGGTCGAAAGCGTAATGAGCTCAACTGTCTTAGAAAAATAATACTTAATCGCTCAGTATGACCTTAAAAAAACAGCGTGAGTTATTTTGAGCAGCTTACCCAAACAATCCTTTAATATTACCCCCATCGTGGCTGATGGTTTGGCCGGTAACATATCCGGAATGTGGAGACAGCAGCCATGCAGCCAGCGATGCAAATTCCTCACCGGTTCCCATTCTGCCCACCGGAATGCTTGCCTCCATGTCTGCTTTTACCTCGTCCAATGTTTTGCCGGACTCTTCCGCTCTTTTCTGGATTACTCTCTCAATGGCTGGCGTTTCATGAGACCCCGGCGCGAGCAGGTTCACAGTAATACCCTGATTAGCTATTTCCAGAGAAAGCGTTTTTGCAAAACCGGCAACGGCGGCCCTCAACGAATTGCTTAATACCAAAGAAGGGATGGGTTGCTTGATGGACTGACTTTCCACAAAAAGAATACGCCCGTAATTCTGTTTTTGGAAGATGGGAACCAACCGTTTGGTGAGATCTACTTTCCATCGCAGTACATTTTGGTATGCATCATCCCATTGATCCATGGAAGTTTCGAGCGCTGAAAGTGCGGGCGGCCCTCCGGCGTTTATAAGAACGCCACTCAGGTTCCGGCCTTTCATCAAAGCCTCCAGCTCGGTCAGGATTTGATTGTCGGTCAGGTCGCCGGCAAAAACCTGAACCTGTTCCGGGTAGTCATCTTTTAGTTCCTTGAGTTTCTCTTCCCGCCGGGCAACGGCAATAACTTTGGCCTCTTCCTGTACTAACCGTTCGGCTACGGCTCGTCCAAAACCGCTGGACGCTCCGCAGATGAGAAAAAGGTGGTTGTTGATTTTTAGGTCCATTCGTGTTTATGATAATTTGTGTTTTTCAGGATTGATTAACCTACTAAAATCTTGGAACTTTATGGGAACTCTGGATTCAGACCCTGAGTTCTTACAGCAAATTAAATCCCATGAAGCTCATAAAGCCCTACATATTACAGGTGGTGCTATCGACTGTGCTATTCTTTGCATTTTCGATGATGCACGAGTTTGACTGGTTGATTCCGTCAAACCCTGCGGCTGTTTCTACAACGGCATCGGCTATCCCTATGCCGGATGTTGTTGAAGAACCCGGGGCTGAAGATGAAATTGAGCATGAGGATATTGCTACAACGTACATTTACAATGACAGGCATCTTACCGGTGAGTTTATATCATTGATTAAACTATACACCCCACCGGTTCTTATCCCCCCGCCAGACATGGTCTAAGTAGTCCACAAAATTTAGTCACCGCTTCGTGATTTTTCCATAGGAAGAGCATTTCTGTGTAGAAAAGGTACAACGTGTAACCACTGACGCCTTTTTAAGAGTGCGAAGTTGAAGGGTAAGAGTTTATGATCCTTCGGTGACATTATTCTATTCTATCTATCAAAACAAAACCAATGACCATGAAGAAATTATCATTAATTGCAATAGCAGTAGTTTCTGCTGTATTTTTAATCATCGGATGCACAAACAAAAACAATACAAATCCACAAATGAACCAGGAAAAAACGTTGAATAAGGAAGTATTAACCAGCGATAAGCAAGCAAGTTTGTCGCCCGAACAAATTCTCCAAAACCTAAAAGAAGGAAACGAACGGTTTGTAAACAATAACCTGACTCCTCGTGATTACCAGGCACAGGTGAAAGCTACAACCGACGGACAATATCCAGAAGCCGTGGTCATTTCCTGCATCGACAGCCGCGTACCGGTAGAGCAGGTATTTGATAAAGGTGTGGGGGATATTTTTGTGGCCCGTGTAGCCGGTAACTTCGTGAATGAAGATATTCTTGGAAGCACCGAATACGGAACGGCCGTTGCCGGTTCAAAGGTAATCGTAGTGATGGGCCACAAGAGCTGTGGTGCAGTAAAAGCAGCTATCGATGATGTGCAAATGGGGAACATCACGGCCATGCTGAGCAAGATTAAGCCGGCTGTTGAAATGACCGCTGATTACGATGGTGAACAGTCAACAGATAATGATGACTACGTAACGGAAGTTGTAAAGAACAACGTTAACCATACCATTGAGCAGATGAGAGAAGACAGCCCCATGATTGCCGAGCTGGAAAGAAACGGGGATGTGGTAATCGCCGGTGCATTCTATGACTTAGAAACTGGGAAAGTAACTTTCCTTGACTAAAGCTCAGCACCAAAGCTAATAAGTAAAAAAGGGAGTTTAACGACTCCCTTTTCTTTTTTAAAAATTGAGCACTATCCCAATTGAAGGCAGCACCGCTCCTTCGGATGAAGTATCCACCCTTATCAACTGCCTAGGCATAATCACTTCTCCCTGTTCGTTTCTGTCAAGGCCATATCTCGGTTCAGAGGGATTTGCCGAAGCCAGTACATTCTGAATTTCTACAAACAGATCGAGACTTAATTTTTGAAAGCTCCATTTCTTGTCAATACGCACATCAAGCTGACTGAAAGGGTCTAACCGAACGGTTCCCAATTCATTGAAGTCTTTAATTACAGCAGGGTAGTTATCCAGCGTAGCTTGTTGATCAACCGGGGCATACGAGGCTTTTCCCAGGAACCGATAGCGACCGCTGACCTCCCAGTTGTTTCCGAATTTATAGCCACCCAACAGTGAAATTAAAACTCCATTATCCCAGACGGCCGGATCATAATCATTGCCCAGTAAGTTGGTGAATTCACTTTTATAAAAGGTGAATGCCGTTACGGCGTAAAAATTTCCGGTGAACTTTTGCTGAAATAGTAATTCCACCCCATAGGTTCTGCCTTTCCCCTCACTGATAACCGGCTCGCTGCCGAAAACTTCAAATCCCCCGCCTTTGTTAGCCAGCGAAACGCTGTCGGTAGTTGAGGTGGGATAGTCATCATACTTTTTAAAAAAGCCTTCCAGAGAGATTCGGGAAGATTGATTGATGAGGTATTCTAACCCTAATACAGCATGATCGCTTTGGATGTAATCAGCTGATTTGTTGGCGAAAGATCCGTCATTGCCTTGAAATCCGAGGGTGGTGTAAGGCAGGATTTTGTAGTAGCGGCCAACCGAGGCGTTCACGGTCCAGTCCCGGTTTTCAGAAAATGTATAGGAAACAGAGGCGCGGGGGCTTAAGGTGCGGTAAAGTTCATTGCCGGTGTCGGTAAACGTGTTGCCATCGGCGCGTAAGCCAAGAGAAAATTTAACCCGGTTATTCAGCATGTTTGATGATACCTGACCATGCAACCCATAGCGAAAGAAATTCAGGTCGGTTTCAAATTGCCGGTTATTGACAAGATCCTCGGTGTTGTTGGAGTAATCTGAATTGATAAGCAGGAAGCCCCCCGAAGCGGTCCAGTTACCTAAGAATTTGGTCACGCGATATCGAAGCTGGGTTTCGGTTTCCCGGGATTCATTTTTGAGATACAGCCCGGTTTCATTCACGTTATCGTCGTAGCGGTAAAAACGGTTACCCAGTGTATTGTTGCTTAACACGGTTTCCATGAACCCGGAATTATCGCTGAATTGCCTTTTCCAGCCAATGCCAGCGGTATTACTATTTTGGCGTATGACCGGAATTTGGTTTTGAATGGCTTCCTGCTCAGGGTCAAAATCTTCGAGATCATTAATCGCCAGGTCGTCAATAGCCCCCACGCCGGTTAAGTAGATGGTATTATCGCGGTTAACTTGATGGTTCAGCTTGTACTGAAAATCCCAGTAATCGGGCAGAAAGGGAAGACCTATAACATCAAAAAGTAGCTGCAGGTACGAGCGGCGAACAGAAGCGATGAAAGTTGTATTTGCTATGTCCTGATCACCTTTGAATAACGGACCTTCTGCAGTAAGGGCAGCTTCACTGGAACTGATTCTCAAATTGCCGGTGAACTCTCTGGGGTTTCCGTTACGCTGGTTAAACTGCAGGATTCCGGAAAGCACGTTATCATATTCGGCACCAAAAGAGCTGGCGGTTAATGTGACTCCTTCAAAGAAAGAAACATTCAACAACCCCACCGGTCCGCCGGCGCTACCCTGTGTTGAAAAGTGATTGATATTTGGAATAGGCACTCCGTCCAGAAAATACACATTCTCATTCGGCGCACCACCGCGGATGATCACATCATTCCGAAAGCCACCTACCGAACCTGAAACGCCGGGCAGGGATTGAACAACCTTCGCGATGTCATTATTACCCCCGGGATAAGCAGCGATTTCCTCCTGACTCAAATTTTGAATAGAAAGGGGAGTGGTTTCCAGCTTCTCGAAAGGATTGGGGGTTACCGTTACTTCATCTAATTCACTGACATTCTCTTTCAGTTCAAAATTCAGTTCAATGTTTCCGGCCGAGCGGACCACAACATTGAATTTGGTTTCCGTAATAAAGCCTACAAAAGAAGCTTTCACGTTATATGTTTTGGTAGGTATGTTATTAATGGTGTAGCGCCCCTCAACATTTGTAGCTGCTCCGAGATTGGTGCCCTCCAGAATGATGGTAGCTCCAATCAGAGGTTCGCCGGTTTTGGCGTCTTTAACGGTACCGGTTATGGTGCCCGAAGTTTGAGCATACAGCACGCCGGATGAAAGCATAATCAGGGCGATGAACAATGAATAAATTCGCATCGGGATGAATAGTCGGATAATTGTTACTGTTGATTTGTGGCTTCAGAACAATTCGGTTTTTGAAAACCGTTCCAGATTCGATTAGGGTGTTGGGCTAAAGTGATCTATAGCTGAGAGGTAATGAGGTACATTGTGTAGGCGATAAACAGGATGAGCAATACGCCGGCCTCCCACCTGTCCAGCTTTCTCTTCTCACCGGTAAACATCCTGATAAACAAGAATAAGGTTCCGCCCGCAAGTAGGTATAGTTCTGAATTAAAGGACGGATTGTATTCAATTGGTTTAACAACAGCACTTATTCCGAGAATTAAAAAAATGTTGAAGATATTGGAGCCGATAATATTGCCTACGGCTATGTCAACATTCTTGCGCATAGCCGCTACTATTGAAGTGGCAAGCTGGGAGGGAGGTGCCGGCGGCGATAATGGTTAGTCCAATAATCTTTTCGCTAACTCCCAAAACAGTCGCAATTTGGATGGCGTTATTCACTACTAATCGTCCGCCTAGAACTAATCCTGCTAACCCGACAATAATAAATCCCCAGATTTTTAACTGAGTATATGATTTGTTTTCAGTCTGTATTTCAGAAGGATCAGAAGAGAGCTGTTTATACACGTAGAACAAGAAGCCAACAAAAAAAGCCAGGAAGATGAATCCATCAAAACGGGATACCGTGTAAGAACCCGGAAGCCATAAGTCGTTTGCCAGAAAAAACAGTAACACCGCAGCAAAAAGGGAGAACGGTATTTCTTTCCATACGGTGCTTGATTGAACAACAAGTGGGGTGATCAGGCCGGAAATACCCAGGATCACCAGTAGGTTAAAGTTGTTGCTGCCGATTACATTGGCGAATACAATTTCGTGATGCCCCTCGATGCTGCCCATCACATTAACCACCAGCTCGGGAGCGGAAGTACCAAATGCCACAATGGTTAAACCAATCGCCAGATCAGAGACGTTGAATTTTTTAGCCAGAACGGTGGCTCCTTCAACAAGCCAGTCGGCTCCTTTGATGAGTAGTATTAGACCAAAGGTGAGCCATAGAAAGGGAATAAACATGTTTCTATCTATTATTTAATCAAAGTCATTTTCTTGGTACTAACAACTTCACCGTCGATTTTTAGACTGTAAACATATAATCCACTTGTTAAAAACTCAGCGTTGAAGTTATAAGAATGAGCTCCAGCATTGAGATTTTTATCAACCAAGGTGGTGACTTTTCTACCAACAGAATCATAAACTGTTAACTGAGTTTCTGCAGATCTTGGTAACTCAAAGGTTATTTTTGTAGTAGGGTTGAAAGGGTTTGGAAAATTGTTATTCAGAATAAAATCAGAGGGTAGGTTTGCATTTCTAATCGATGAATCAATTAATTGTTCTGAACCATAAACAACATATGTGTTACCCTTATTTTCAAATGTATCGATGATAACGTCATCAGCGCCATCATTGTTAATATCTCCACTAGCAATCGAAAAGCCTGGGCTAAATCCAACAATCTCTAATAATTCATTTTGGTCAAAATCAGATAACATATTTTCTGCTTTTGGCTTGTCATTATTGAAAAGTATGTAAGTACTACCGGCTGAAACAATAAGGTCTTTTTTACCATCATCATTGATATCTCCTGCAGATACAATACCTAGCAACTCATTACTGTCTGATCCGTTTATGTAAAACCCATTTTCACCATCTATATCATCAATTGTAATAAGTTCTTGGAAACCACCTTCAGAGCCGTAAATAACGGAAACTCTGCCTGAAAGGAAGAAATTGTTTACGGATATCCAAGGTTCCCCGATAATTAAATCATCTACGGAATCGCCGTTTATATCCTCCATGTATAAAGAGTATGCTTTAGAAGAGCCGAAAACAAAACCATTTTCACCATCTAAAGCAGGCAGCTGAAACTCAGATTCAAAACCTGACTGACGGCCAAATAGTATAAAAGTTTTATCTGTACCTATAACGATATCATCAATTTGATCATCATTAATGTCACCGTTGGTAACGAATTGCCCAAAATGCTCCCATAGATAATATTCAGGTGCTTTTATTGTGAATCCATTTTCACCGTCCAGGCTATTTCGGCTAAATTCAGAATCAAAAGCAGAATCTTTACCAAAAATGATAAACACTTGGCCATATGTACCGGTGAATTCATCTGACGGGTTAGGTGAACCAATGATAATATCTTTAACTCCATCACCATTTACATCTCCTGAGGAAACTGATGTAGGTCTAGAAATATTGGTATAAAAATTGGTTAGAGTAAATCCATTTTCACCATTTAATTCTTCCAAATTAAACTCAGCTTCAAAGCTATCTCTTTTCCCAAATAGAACGAATGAAGGAGATATGCCAATTATATCATCAATACCATCTCCATTAATATCTCCAGTAGTTATACCTCTACCTGCAGCATTTATTTTGAACCCATTGGTTCCATCTAGTTCAGAATACTGCACATTCAGATTGAAGCCTGATTCGCTTCCAAACACAACATAAGTGGCGCGTTTTTCGACTTCCAAAACGTATGCAACAACAATGAGGTCATCAATGTTATCTCCATTAATGTCACCCACAGTTACACTGTTTCCTGCGTAACCTCTTGCAGAATCACTATGCAGGATAAAACCTTGTCCAGCTTTTAATGTATCTAAAGAAAAAACTGATTGTGCTAAGGCTAAACTTGGGAAGGAGAGAGTGTTTAGCAATACAATTAATGAAAGCTTTATAAATGTTGACTTAAACTGTTGGTAAATATTATTCATCTTATCTAAACATTTATCATATCAATCTGAAAAGCTAAAACAATTCTTAATTTAATAATAAGGATTTGACCAAAATACCCGTATCTTTAAGGCTTGCAACTTTTCTGGTAATAGACTGCTGAAGACACAGGGTTAATCAAGAAGAGAATTTCATTTAAAAAAATACAAAAATGTCACAAGATTTAAGAAATATCGCCATCATCGCTCACGTAGATCATGGCAAAACCACGCTCGTAGATCAAATTTTAAAACAGAGCGGAACATTCAGAGAGAACCAGCAGGTAGAGGACCGGGTGATGGACTCCGGCGACCTGGAGAAAGAGCGCGGTATTACCATTAGCTCCAAAAACACCGCAGTAAACTGGAAAGGCACCAAAATTAACATTGTTGATACCCCTGGTCACGCCGACTTTGGCGGAGAAGTGGAGCGAATTCTGAAAATGGTAAATGGTGTAATTCTTCTGGTGGATGCTGCCGAAGGCCCGCTTCCCCAAACTAAATTTGTTCTTAGAAAATCACTGAGTTTAGGCTATCAGCCGATTGTGGTTATTAATAAAATTGACCGAAAGGATGCCCGTCCCAATGCCGTGCTGGATGAGATTTTTGATCTTTTTGTAATGCTGGATGCCACCAACGAGCAGCTTGATTTCCCGGTTCTTTATGCCATTGCCAAAGACGGTATTGCCAAGGAAGAGCTGGAGGAGGAAGGCACGGACCTTTCCCCGCTCATGAACAAAATTGTGGAGCATGTACCGGCACCGGAGCAGGACACCGATTCTAAATTCAAGATGCTGGTAAGCAGCATTGACTGGAACGACTATGTGGGGCGAATTGCGGTTGGCCGTGTTGAGCAGGGCACGATTAAAATAAACCAGGAAGTTGCCCTGATGAATGGCAAAGGCGAGGTGAAAGAAAAAGCTCGTGCAACCAAGCTGTTTACTTTCAATGGTCTTCAACGCGAGCCGGTAGAAAAAGCGGTGGCCGGAGATATTATTGCATTGGCTGGATATGAGCAGGTAAACATCGGGGATACGCTGACGGACACCGCTGATATGACTCCACTCGAATACGTGGATTTGGATCAGCCCACTATCGCCATGTATTTCCGGGTAAACAACTCTCCGTTTGCCGGAAAAGAAGGCGATTACGTAACCTCCAATCAGTTGAAAGACCGCCTGTACCGTGAAACACGAACAAATGTGGCGATGCGTGTTGAGCCGACCGACAGTCCGGATATTTATAAAGTTTCCGGCCGTGGTGAATTACAGATGGCCATCCTGATTGAAACCATGCGCCGTGAAGGATTCGAATTTTCTGTATCCCGACCGGAAGTGCTTTTCAAAGAGGTGGACGGGGTAACTCACGAACCGGTTGAGGAAGTGGTTGTAGATGTGCAGACTGACTACAGCAATCGTGTGATTGATAACCTGCAGAAACGAAAAGGGATCATGACTTCCATGAGCCAGGAAGGGGAAAACAACCGGATTCAATTTCGTGTACCTTCCCGTGGATTGATTGGCTTCCGTGGAGAGATGCTGACCGAAACCCGTGGGACAGGAATCATGCACCAGCAATTTGATGGCTATGAGCCTTACGCCGGTGAAATTCCGGGACGAAATCGCGGAGCTCTGATTGCTCTTGAACAAGGAGATGTAACCGGTTACGCGCTGGAAGGTGTTCAGGATCGAGGTGAGTTTTTTGTAGAGCCCGGAGATCCGGTTTATATGGGGCAGGTTGTTGGCGTGAACAAACGCAGCGACGATATGGTGGTGAATGTAGTCAAGAAGAAAAACCTGACCAACCACCGTGCCACTCAAACTGCAGATTCTGTGAAATTGAATCAGGCCAAAAAGCTTAGCCTGGAGCAATGCATTGAGTTTATCGACAACGATGAACTACTCGAGGTAACCCCCAAAGCCCTTCGAATCCGAAAAACGTATCTCGATCATAACGATCGCAAGCGTGCGGAAAAGCAGAAGGCAAGCGCTAAAGCTTAGTCAAAATTTTATATATTGAATGCTGAATGTTAAATGGGGCTTGATACCATTTAACATCCAACATTTAAAATTGATCGCTATTTAATCAGTGTCAGCTTTTTGGTGACTACGGTTTGGTTTACTTGCAGCCGGTATAAATACATCCCCGAAGATAAGTTCCCGGCATTAAATGTAACCTCGTACTCTCCGGCAGGCTGTGCTTTTGTGTTCAGTAAAGTGGCTACTTCTCTCCCCAGCATATCGTACACCTTCAGGCTGACTGTACTGTTTGATGGAACCTGATATCGGATATTGGTACTTGGGTTGAACGGATTTGGATAATTTTGATGGAGCTGAACATCGACAGGAATTGTGCCGGTCAGAGGTTCTTCGTTTGAAGTTGCAATACCGCCTCTGTTTGATGTTGAGTAGATGGTTCCTTTTTCACCTACAATCCAACCGGAACCATTGCCTGCAAATTCTATAGCATGGAAGTCTTTTTGTGTGAGGCTGTAGTCCGTTTCAAAGTTCGCTCCGCCATCTACTGTTTTAAGGATTCGACCGCCTTCACCAACCACAAGCCCACTGTCTTCCGAGAAAAAATGCAGATCATTCAGGTCGAAAGTGGTAAGGGTAGATAACTCCGTCCAGTTTTCGCCGCCGTCCGTGGTTTTCATCATGTCTCCACGCTCCTTGGTTACATAACCGGTAGAGCTGTCAAAGAAATATATGTCTGTGATCTCCGGCGCAAAGCCATCTTCTTCATACTGTATGCTCCAGGTTGCTCCTCCATCCGATGTGGAAGCGATCGTTTCCTGTCCGGCCATCCATCCGTTGTCTTCACTTTGAAAAGCAATCATTTCAAAGTCGGAATAAGAAATATTATCGGGTTCAGATATGGCGTTCCAGGCACTTCCACCATCGGTAGTTTTAAGGAGCTTGTCTTCCGCTTTGATAAAACCGATTTGTGCATCAATAAACTGAAGGTCTTCGAGGCTACTTCTTTGTTCATTTTCAGGAACTCCGGGCTCAACTTTATTCCAGGTAGAACCCTGATCGGAAGAATGATAAATCAACCATACAGAACCTCCTGTAAAGTGATCCTCTCCAATGGCCCAGATGTTGTTATTGTCCACATAAGCCACTGCCGTGAAATCTTTTCTGCCTTCCAGGGTTAGGTTATTCTCCCAGGTAGCACCGCCATCAGTTGTTGTAAATATTTTTCCATGAACTCTCTCTTCAGTTACAAAGGCCCCGTGACTTTCATTAACAAAGGATACATCTGCAATGTTGAAGCCGGTGATGATTCCGGAACTCAAAGTATCATCAGCGAGGGTGAATGCAGTAGTTGCTCCGGAGGCTCCAACAGCCAGCCAGTTCCCCTCAAATTCATCAATATCATACCAGGTAACCGGGCCGGCGCCGTCTGATAATACCTCCCAGGTTGCGCCGTCATCAGACGAGTGAAGGATGGCATTTTGAGTTGTTTCGGTAAAGTTATTTACTCCCCCGGCAAGGATGATTTCACCATTGCTGCCCAGTTCGATATCGTAAAAGAGGTGTTCAAATTCATAGTCAATGACAGACCAGGAAGTACCTCCGTCAGTCGTTTTCAGGATGAAGCCCACAAATCCGCTGTTATATGTTTCCCCGATCACATAGCCGGTTTGGTCATCAGTGAACGCAATGTTGTAGAGGTCGTCCGAGCTGCTCAGGTTCTGAAAACCACTGTAGGATACGGTATCGATCTGAATGGCAGATTCCCAAGTGGACCCGGCATCAATTGACTTGTAGAGTGAACCTGACTCACCGGCCACCCAGAACGTGGTGTCGTTAACAATGTGGAAGTCTAACAGGTCTTCAGTTCCGGCGGTTACCGAGCTCCAGCTTTCTCCGCCGTCCGAAGTAAAAAGGATTTCTCCGTCAGCAGAAGCAACCCATCCGTTTTGGGGATCCAGGAATTCAATATCGTTAAAGTTGTTGAAGTTGAAGGAGGAGCGAATATCCCATGTTTGTCCACCGTCTTCTGTTTTGGCAAGCATTTCAGAACTTCCGCCGCCTGCGGTGGTGAATGGTCCGCCTACAAAACCGGATTCGGCATCAAAGAAGAAAAGCCCCTGGTAATTGCGGCTGTCACCGTAAGAGACGTCAGTCCATGTGGCACCTCCGTCTGTGGACTTTAAAATAGTCCCGGTATTTCCAATGGCATAGGCAATTTGATCGGTTACGAGCTGTACCTCATTTAAGTCTGCCGAGGTGATATTTCCGTTAGCAGACTGCCAATGCTGTGCCGAGGCAATATGAACAATTAGAAATGAAAAAATGAATGAAATGAGAACTGATAATTTTAATCCCGAAAAATGCATAGCGTTGACCATCATAGTTATGTTAATACTAATAGACAGTCTTACATACGGAGAAGAATAGAAATAAGGCTCAAAATGAGTTCAATTTAAGTAAGAGATTTATCTAAGCCTTAGAATGGCACAGTTAAAGAGGGGAATTACAGTCGGGTAGCTCACCCCATCCCATAGAACTTCACCTTCTCTTTAAAATAAGGGGCAAAGACTTTTTCGAGTGGTTGGTTTTCAGGAGATTGAAGCTGAGGGTCTTCGGTAAGCAGCTCTTTGGCTTTTTCTTTGGCCTGCACGAGTAGAAACTGGTCTTCTACAATATCAGCAAACTTGAAATCGGGGAGGCCACTTTGTTTGGTGCCCAGAAAATCACCGGGGCCGCGAAGTTTGAGGTCGGCTTCGGCAATGCGGAAGCCATCGTTGGTTTCTTCCATGGTTTTCAGGCGAAAGGCTCCGGCTTTGCTCACTTTCACGTCCGGCATCAGGATGCAATAGCTTTGTCGTTCCCCCCGGCCAATGCGTCCGCGCAGCTGATGAAGCTGTGAAAGACCAAAACGTTCGGCATGTTCGATAATCATAATTGAGGCATTCGGGACGTCCACCCCAACTTCGATTACGGTCGTGGAAACCAGAATCTGTATCTTATTCTCAATGAACGATTTCATTACGGCCTCTTTTTCTTCTGTGCTCATTCGGCCATGAAGAAGCCCAACATTGGAATTTGGAAATTGGGATTTGAGTTTTTCAAACCCTGCCGTAGCATCTTTCAAATCAAGGGCTTCGGATTCTTCCACTAAAGGATATACCACATACACTTGTCCGCCATCAGCTACTTCCTGTTGAACAAAGTTGTACACATCATCTCTTTTTTTATGAGATCGAATGGCGGTTTTGATAGGTTTTCGCCCGGCCGGCAAATCTTTAATGACCGACACATCCAAATCCGCATACACCGTCATGGCAAGAGAGCGGGGGATGGGGGTGGCACTCATTACCAGCATGTGTGGGTGACTTCCCTTATTAAGCAGATCCGATCTTTGCTTAACCCCAAACCGGTGCTGCTCATCAATCACCGCCAATCCCAGGTTATGAAAGCGAACCGTCTCCTGAATGATGGCATGTGTTCCTACAACGATGTTGCAATTTCCGCCCTCAATGTCGGTGAGGATATCGGTTCGTAACGCTTTTTTTTGTGAACCGATGAGCAAGCGCACGTTGACATCTAATTCTTTAAGGTGCTCGCGGAGTGTGCGGTAATGCTGTTCAGCAAGGATTTCGGTTGGGGCAAGGAAGGCAGCCTGGAAGCCGTTGTCCAAAGCCATCAGCATGGCGCCAATGGCAACAATGGTTTTGCCGGCTCCCACATCTCCCTGAATCAGCCGGTTCATTTGCTTGCCGGAGCGGACATCCTTCTTAATTTCAGCGAGCGAAGATTTCTGCCCGTCTGTTAACTCAAACGGAAGCAGTTCATTAAAATAGCGGGAAGTGTAAGTGCCGGTTTCATTAAAAAGGTGACCGTTTGCCCGTTCCTTTACGGTATAGTTGATCTTCTCCATGCTCAGTTCGAACAAGAAGAGTTCCTCAAACTTAAACCTGTTCAAGGCATTCTTGTGTTCATTATGCGTTTCCGGAAAGTGAATCATCCGGTAGGCTTCCGGTCGTTGTGGGAACTTCATTTCCGCGATAAGTAATTCCGGCAAGAATTCGGCGGGAGTTACCTTGTTCAAAATCTGCTCCATCCAGCTTTGAACCAGTTTACTGGTAATGCGGGCTTTGCTTAATGCTTTGCTTCCCGGATAGATGGGAAAGATGCGGGAAAAAGAATCGAGGTCATCATCGGAAGAGATTTTATCAACTTCGGGGTGAGCAATGGAGATCGATCGGCCGTAGCGTTTGGCGGCTCCATAAAAAGCTACGAAGTCTCCTTCCTTAAAATACTTCCGGAAGTATCCGACTCCCCGAAACCAAACTCCTTTTACATCTCCCGATCCATCATTAATGGTAACTTCGAGGCGTTTCTTCTTGCCGTATCCGGCCATGTTTATATCTGTCACCTTTCCGGCAACGGTTATTTCCTCTCCGGAACCGGCCAGGTGTTTTATCTTCTGGGTATTGCTTCGATCCAGGTATCGGCGGGGAAAAAAGTTAAGTAAGTCCTTTACAGAGCGGATGCCTTCAGCGCTTAAAGCATCCAGTCTTTTAGTACTCAGGTTAGATAAGTCGGTTAGCTTCAACTGATATAAAGTTATATATCGATCAATATGCTAAAGATCGAAATTTGGGGTTCGATTTTTAAATAATGGGGCATCAAGGTGTATTTCAGAAAAAAGAGGAAATAATTCGGATAAATTTTTTGCATTCATGTGGTAACGTTGCCTATATTTGCAAGCTCTCGATTCGATGGCAATAACCAAATAATTGAACAGTGCCTACAATACAACAACTCATACGAAAAGGTAGAAAAAGCAAAGTAAGTAAAACAACTGCTCCTGCGCTACAGAATTGTCCGCAGAAGCGTGGTGTTTGTACTCGCGTTTACACAACTACGCCTAAAAAGCCGAACTCGGCATTGCGTAAAGTAGCTCGTGTACGTTTGACTAACGGAATTGAAGTTTCGGCTTACATTCCGGGCGAAGGTCACAACTTACAGGAACACAGTATTGTATTGATCCGTGGCGGTCGTGTAAAAGATTTGCCTGGTGTTCGATACCATATTATTCGTGGAACATTAGATACTGCGGGCGTTGAGGGAAGAACTCAGAGCCGTAGTTTGTATGGCACTAAGAAGCCGAAAGGGTAACATTAAGAAATTAAGATTAATCGAGCATGCGTAGAAAAACAGCAGAAAAACGAGATGTGCAAGCGGATCCAATCTTTGAGGATAAGCTGGTAACTCGTTTCGTGAACAACCTGATGCGGGACGGTAAGAAGAATGTTGCTCGCAAAATTGTATATCAGGCTTTTGAAGTTATTGAAGAGAAAACAGGCGAAACCGGGATCGATGTATTCCGCAACGCTCTGCAAAATTCAACACCGGTGGTTGAGGTGAAGTCACGCCGTGTTGGTGGTGCCACTTACCAGGTGCCTGTAGAGGTTCGTCAGGAAAGAGGAACAGCTCTTGGCATGAGATGGCTTATTAGAGCAGCGCGTTCCAGAAATGATAAGTCGATGTCAATTCGTCTTTCAAGAGAATTGATTGATGCGTCAAATAATGAAGGCGGAGCTGTCCGTAAGAAAGATGAAACGCACCGTATGGCAGACGCTAACAAAGCATTTGCTCACTTTAGATTCTAAAAGAGATTATTGATTAATAAGTATTATGTCTGAGACGAAGCAAAAAACAGATCCAAAAATTTTAGATAAAATCCGCCGGACGCGGAATATCGGTATCATGGCTCACATTGATGCCGGTAAGACAACCGTAACTGAGCGTATTTTGTTTTACACTGGTCGTAGCCACCGAATTGGTGAGGTGCATGACGGTGCTGCTACTATGGACTGGATGGAGCAGGAGCAGGAGAGAGGTATTACCATTACTTCTGCTGCAACTCACTGTATCTGGAAAGATCACCGGATTAACATTATTGATACTCCGGGTCACGTTGACTTTACCGTAGAGGTGGAGCGTTCTTTGCGTGTGTTGGATGGAGCGGTTTTCGTACTTGACTCTGTGGGAGCTGTTCAGCCTCAGTCAGAAACAGTTTGGCGTCAGGCTAATAAGTACGAAGTTCCTTGTATGGCTTTCGTTAATAAGATGGACAAAGTAGGAGCTGACTTCTACAATGTTATTGACGAGCTTGATGAAAAGCTGAATGCGAATCCTATTCCAATTCAGATTCCAATTGGCGCTGAAGCTGACTTTCAGGGCGTTGTTGATCTTATTAATATGAACGCCATCATTTGGGATGATGAGTCTCTTGGTGCTAAGTATGAGGTTGTTGAGATTCCGGAAGATCTGAAAGAGAAGGCTGCTGAGTATCGAGGTATTATGCTTGAGGCGGTTGCTGATCATAATGATACCCTGATGGAAAAGTACCTGATGGAAGAAGAGATTAGTGCTGAAGAAATTATTGAAGCTCTTCGTGAAGCAACTATTTCCAAGGATGTAACACCGGTAATGTTAGGTACTGCCCTTAAGAACAAAGGTGTTCAGGTGTTGCTTGATCGTGTTTTGGATTTCATGCCTAACCCGTTGGATATTCCTCCAGTTAAGGGTATAGATCCTGAAACTGAAGAAGAAGTTAAGAAGGCTCCTGATGTAAATGCGCCATTCTCAGCTCTTGCTTTCAAGATTATGACTGATCCTTATGTAGGTAGGTTGACATTTGCTCGTGTATATTCCGGGCGGCTTGAAAAGGGTTCGTACATTTTAAACTCTTCAACTGGAAATCGTGAGCGTGTTGGTCGATTGCTTGAAATGCACGCTAACGACAAAAAAGATTTGGATTACATTCAGGCAGGAGATATTGCTGCTATTATCGGAATTAAAGAAGTGCACACCGGAGATACTCTGTGTGACGAAGATCATCCGGTAATTTTGGAGCAAATTACATTCCCTGAGCCTGTAATTAAGCTGGCTGTAGAGCCGAAAACCAAGGCCGACAGTGAAAAGCTTTCTACTGGCTTGCAGAAGCTGGCAGAAGAAGATCCTACCTTCCAGGTTAAAACTGATCATGAAACAGGTCAGACCACTATTGCCGGAATGGGTGAGCTTCACCTCGAGATTATTGTAGATCGTCTGAGACGAGAATTCAAAGTAGAAGCTAACGTTGGTGCTCCGCAGGTTTCTTATCGTGAAACCATTTCACAAAAAGTGGATCACCGCGAAATCTACAAGAAGCAGACAGGTGGTCGTGGTAAATTTGCTGATATCTCTTTCGAGATTGGGCCAATTGCCGAATTTGAAGACTACGATGGTAATGAAGACAGAATTACCCGCGAAGAAGGATTTATTTTCATTAATGAAATTGTAGGTGGTAATATTCCGCGTGAATTTATCCCATCTGTAATGAAAGGATTCCAGCAGGCGTTATCTGCAGGTATCCAGGCTAACTACTCTGTTGAGAACATCGGAGTTCGTTTGTATGACGGTTCTTACCACGATGTTGATTCTGACCAGTTGAGCTTTGAGTTATGTGCAAAACTTGGTTTCAGAAATTCAGCCCGTAAGGCCAAGCCAAAAATCCTTGAGCCGGTAATGAAAGTAGAAATCATTACTCCTGAAGAATATATGGGAGATGTAATCGGTGACTTGAACAGTCGTCGTGGAATCATGCAGAGCATGGACTCGAACAATGAAGGTTCAGTCGTTAAGGCTCATGTACCGCTTTCTGAAATGTTCGGTTACTCTACCGACTTAAGGTCTGCTACTCAGGGCCGCGCGGTATATTCGATGGAATTTCACGATTACACTGAAGTGCCTGAAGCTATTGCTCAGGAAATCATCGAGAGCCAAACATAAAAGAAATTAAACACTAAGATTAAACTATAGTATCATGGCAAAAGAGACCTTTGAACGGAATAAGCCCCATGTGAACGTGGGAACAATTGGACACGTAGATCATGGTAAAACAACCTTGACGGCAGCTATTACTACGGTAATGGCGAAAACGTACGGCGGTGTAGCCAAGCAGTTTGCCGACATCGATAATGCTCCGGAAGAGCGCGAGCGTGGGATTACCATTGCTACCGCGCACGTGGAGTACGAAACCGATGCCCGCCACTACGCCCACGTAGACTGTCCGGGTCACGCCGACTATGTCAAGAATATGGTAACGGGTGCCGCTCAGATGGACGGAGCAATTTTGGTTGTTGCCGCTACCGACGGTCCGATGCCACAGACCCGCGAGCACATTCTGCTGGCTCGTCAGGTAGGTGTACCTCAGATTGTTGTATTTATGAACAAGGTAGACCTGGTAGACGACGAAGAGCTGCTGGAGCTGGTAGAGCTGGAAGTACGTGAGCTGCTGTCTTCTTATGAATTTGACGGTGACGACATTCCGGTAATTCAGGGATCAGCCTTGGGCGCCCTCAACGGCGAAGCCGAGCACGAAGAAAGCATTGTAGAGCTGATGAAGGCTGTGGATGAAACCATCCCAACGCCGGAGCGTGATGTAGACAAGCCCTTCCTGATGCCGGTAGAGGATATCTTCTCTATCACCGGTCGTGGAACGGTAGCTACCGGACGTATCGAGCGTGGCGTTATTAAAGTAAACGACGAGATTGAGATTGTAGGGATTGTAGAAGACCCGATGAAATCGGTAGTAACCGGTATTGAGATGTTCCGTCGTATGCTCGATGAAGGGCAGGCCGGAGACAACGCCGGTATTCTGCTGCGAGGAATTAACAAAGAGCAGATTGAGCGAGGCATGGTACTTTGTAAGCCCGGCTCGATCACTCCTCACAAGCAGTTTGAGTGTGAGGTATATGTACTCAGTAAAGATGAAGGTGGCCGTCACACGCCATTTTTCAAAGGCTACCGCCCACAGTTTTACTTCCGTACCACCGACGTAACCGGAGCCTGTGAGCTTCCTGATGGTGTGGAGATGGTAATGCCGGGAGACAACGTGAAGCTGAATGTAGGATTGATTCAGCCGGTAGCGATGGAAGAAGGGCTGCGGTTTGCGATTCGCGAAGGCGGACGTACCGTGGGCGCCGGAGTTGTAACTAAAATCTTAGACTAAGGATCTGATCGTGGCAACACAACAGAAAATCAGAATCAAATTGAAGTCATACGATCATAACCTGATCGACAAATCAGCTGAAAAAATTATTCAGACTGTGAAATCTACTGGTGCGGTAGTTTCGGGACCCATCCCGCTACCCACCCGTAAAAGCATCATCACGGTAAATAAGTCCGTGTTTGTTGATAAAAAGTCACGGGAGCAATTTGAGTACAGATCTCATAAGCGCCTGATCGATATTTTGTCAACCGGATCACAAACTGTTGATGCGCTGATGAAGCTGGAATTACCTTCCGGCGTTGATGTAGAAATTAAAGTTTAGAAAAGGACCCGAACACGATGAGTGGTTTGATAGGAAAAAAAGTTGGGATGACAAGCGTGTTTGATAACATAGGCAGAAATATTCCTGTTACTGTTATTGAAATTGAACCTTGTGCTATTACCCAAATCAAAACAGAAGAGACAGACGGCTATACTGCTGTTCAGTTGGCTGCTTTTGATAAAAAAGAGAAAAACGTAAGCAAAGCCGTGAAAGGTCATTTTGACAAAGCCGGCGTTTCCACCAAATATAAAGTTGTTGAATTCAGAGATTTTATCCCTGAAGGACTTGATGTTGGAGACGAACTGAACATTAGTGATGTATTCGCTGTAGGCGATACCGTTGATGTAGTTGCAAACTCAAAAGGCCGTGGATTTACCGGTGTTATTAAACGTCACAATTTCAGTGGTGTTGGTGATGCTACTCACGGTCAGCATAATCGATTGAGAGCACCCGGTGCTATTGGTAATGCATCTGACCCATCTAAAGTATTCAAAGGAATGCGGATGGCCGGTCAGTCCGGAAACGAGCGCGTGAAGATTAAGAATCTGAGCATTGCTAAAATTCTGGAAGACTCGAATGTTGTTTTGGTAACAGGTTCTATTCCTGGACCAAAAGGCGGGTACGTAGAAATTCATAACAAAGCGTCTGTTAACAACTAAGTCATGAAATTAGATATATATAAAATAGACGGAAAGAAAAGCAGCAAGAAGGCTGAGCTCAGTGATGCTATTTTTGCCATCGAGCCTAACGAAACAGTTCTTTATGAAGATGTTCGTCGGCACATGGCTAATAAGCGTCAGGGCACCGCAAAAACAAAAGAGCGAAGCGAAGTAACAGGTAGTACTAAGAAAATGTACCGCCAGAAAGGAACGGGTAATGCCCGTCGTGGCGACATTAAGTCTCCACTGCTTCGTAAAGGTGGTACTGTATTTGGACCGAAGCCTCGTGATTACGGCTTCAAAATGAATAAGAAAACTCGCCAACTGGCGCGTAAGTCTGCATTGTCGCTGAAAGCTGCTAACGAAGGAATTATTGTTGTACAGGATTTTTCATTTGATGAGCCGAAAACTTCTCAGGTAGCTGACATGTTGGCCGCTTTTGAAGTTGCCGGCAAAAAAGCCCTGATATTGACAAGCGAAACAGACATGATTGTTTACAAGTCTGCCCGCAACATCCCAGGCGTTCAGGTACTGGAAGGTTATAAGCCAAATACCTACCAAATTATGAATGCTGATGTGATTGTTATTCAGGAAAGCGCGGTTGCCAAACTTGAAAACAGTATTGAAGGAAAAACTGAAGAGGCTGCAGCATGAGTATTATCAAACGACCTGTAATTACAGAAAAGTTAAGTCGGCTTCAGGAAGCTGGAAAGTATACTTTTGAAGTTGCTACCAATGCAACTAAACCCGAGATCAAGCAAGCTGTGGAAGCTACTTATCCGGGAGTAAAAGTGGCTAAGGTAAACACCGCTATTATGCCTTCGAAACCGAAGGGACGATATACACGAAGCGGTTATCAGGGAGGCCGAACTAAGGTCTGGAAAAAAGCCATTGTAACGGTCAAAGAAGGCGAAATTGATTTCTTTGCTGAAATTTAAGGATTAGAGAATAATGCCTACTAAGAAATTAAAACCAATTACACCGGGAACTCGACACAGGATTGCTCCTGTATTCGACGAAATTACAACTGATAAGCCATTGAAGGCTTTATTAGCTGGAAAACATTCTTCTGGTGGACGAAACAGACACGGACGTATCACTTCTCGCCACAGAGGCGGAGGGCACAAGCGCCGATATCGTATCATCGATTTCAAGCGTAACAAACATGACGTGCCAGCTACAGTTCAAACTATTGAGTACGATCCAAACCGATCAGCTCGAATTGCTCTTGTAGCTTATGCCGATGGTGAGCGACGGTACATTCTTGCACCTAACAAATTGAAAGTTGGAGACACTATTGTAGCCGGCGATAATGCAGCTCCTGATTTAGGAAATGCGCTGCCAATGATGAAGATGCCTCCGGGTACTTTCATCCACAATATTGAGTTGAAGCCCGGACAGGGTGGTACTCTTTGCAGAAGTGCCGGTACAAGTGCACAGCTGCTGGGTAAGCAAGACCGTTATGTAAGTGTGAAACTTCCATCCGGAGAAGTTCGATTGATCCTGGGCAGTTGCTACGCAACCGTAGGAAACACCAGCAACCCGGATCATATGAATACGACAATTGCCAAAGCTGGTAGAAGCAGATGGAAAGGCAGAAGACCACAAACTCGTGGTGTTGCTATGAACCCTGTTGATCACCCAATGGGTGGTGGTGAAGGAAAAGCTTCAGGTGGACACCCGCGTTCACCATGGGGACAATCCGCCAAGGGTAAGAAGACAAGAAACAGAAACAAGTTGTCTTCTAAGTACATCGTAAGAAGAAGAAAAACCAAGAAAAAATAACTAAGTAACGTATGCCACGCTCACTGAAAAAAGGGCCTTTTGTTTACTACAAGCTTCAGCGTAAAATCGATGAAGCCAATGAAAGTGGAAGCAAGAAAGTGATCAAAACCTGGTCACGAAGTTCAATGGTCACTCCTGACTTTATGGGATTGACTCTTGCAGTCCACAACGGTAAGCAATTTATCCCTGTGTTTATAACTGAAAATATGGTAGGCCATAAGTTGGGTGAATTTGCACCAACACGAACATTCCGTGGCCATCCAGTGAAAAAAGCAGCTAAATAATTTAATCGGATTTAAGAGATGGATACTCCAGTTTTAGAAGCACGCGCAGTACAAAAGCATTTGAGGAGAGCTCCTCGCAAGGTTCGCCTTGTAGCGGATGCTGTTCGTGGTGAACAAGTAGACAAAGCGATTAAAAGACTCGAATTCACCAAAAAAGCATCTGCAGAAGATGTGATTAAAGTGATCAAGTCGGCAGCTGCAAATTTGAGAGACAAATTTCAGGAAGAGCGCTTTGACAATGAAGACCTTGTAATAAAGGAAATTTACGTTGATGAAGGCGTAACGCTGAAAAGAATTCAGCCGGCACCGATGGGTAGAGCTCATCGCATTAACAAACGCTCATGCCACATTACAGTAAAAGTGGCCAAGCGTGATCAAGAAAGTGTAAACGAATAAACGAACAATACCTTGGGACAGAAAACAAATCCAACTGGTTTTAGATTAGGCATTATTCGCGGATGGGATTCCAACTGGTTTTCTGAAGAGAACCAACCGGCTCTCATCGTTGAAGACGAAAAACTTCGCGAGTATTTGCACACAAGACTTCGTAATGGCGGTCTATCAAATGTTATTATTGAACGTACCCCAAAGCGAATTCTGTTAACGCTCCGCACAAGTCGCCCCGGTGTTATCATAGGTAAAGGCGGTGAGCAAATTGAATTGCTTCGTGAAGAGCTTAAGAAAATCACCAGTAAAGAAGTACAGATTAACGTAAGTGAAATCAAACGCCCTGAGCTGGATGCAAGTTTGGTTGCTCAGAATATTGCTCAGCAGCTGCAAGCTCGTGTTTCATTCCGTAGAGCAATGAAAACAGCTATTGCATCAGCAATGAGAATGGGTGCCAAAGGTATTAAAGTTCGCTGTGCCGGTCGACTTGGTGGTGCTGAAATGGCGCGAACCGAGCAGTACAAAGAAGGGCAGATTCCTCTGCATACTTTACGTGCCGACATTGATTACGCATCATCTACTTCGAACACCATTTATGGTTCTATCGGAGTTACCGTTTGGATTTTCAAAGGTGAAATTATTGGTGATGTTGATCTGACGCCGGGAACACAATCGCGTCAGGATTCTGACTCAGGCCGAGGTAAAGGCGGAGATGACAGAGGACGAAGAAGTCGCCGACGCAGCAGAAACAGAAATCGATCTAATAAAAACAGTTAATAAGAAACGATGTTAGAACCAAAACGAGTTCAGAGACGCCGTGTTCATCGCGATAAGCTGAAAGGCAACGCACAACGTGGCCACATTATTAACTTTGGTGATTTTGGACTGAAAGCTCTTGAGCCGAAGTTCATTACTTCACGCCAAATTGAAGCTTGCCGTATCGCAATTGCACGATCGTTGCAACGTGACGGGCAGACGTTCATCCGTATTTTCCCGGATCGTCCGATGACAAGCAAACCGGCTGAAACCCGTATGGGTAAAGGTAAAGGTGCTTTGGATCACTGGGTAGCGGTTGTAAAACCCGGACGTATTCTCTTTGAGATTGCCGGTGTAAACGAAGAACGCGCCAAAGAAGCTTTACGACGTGCTGCGCATAAGTTACCTATCAAAACCAAGTTCGTAGTCCGACGAGACTACCAGGGAGGATAAGATGAAAGCGCACGAATTAAGAGATTTGACACTTACTGAATTACAAGCTCGCTTGAAAGATGAGCGTGATGTACTACAAAACCTTCGTTTTTCGAAGTCAGTAACCGGACAGCTTGAAAATCCGGCCCGACTCCGAAATCACCGAAGAGAGGTTGCCAGATTGGAGACCATTATTAATGAAAAAAGTAGTGCTGAATAAGCAAAGGATTTAAACTATGGCACAAACAGAAAGAGCCCAAAGACGAGAACGAGTAGGACGTGTAGTTAGCAACAGCATGGACAAAAGTATCACTGTTGCAGTAGATCGTCAGGTAAAACATTCCATTTATGGAAAGTATATTACCAAAACGACGAAGTATATGGCGCACGACGAAAACAACGAAGCCAATGTAGGCGATACCGTGCAAATTATGTCTACACGACCACTATCAAAGCGTAAATCATGGCGATTGGTAGAAATCGTCGAAAAAGCTAAGTAACGAATAGAGCATTAGGAATTAGCGATGGTTCAAACTCAAACGACATTAAACGTAGCAGATAACAGCGGTGCCAGAAAGCTGATGTGTATTAAAGTGCTGGGAGATTCCCGACGCAGATATGCACGAGTAGGCGATTTGATCTCCGCATCTGTGAAAACAGCAATACCAGGTGGAAACGTCAAAAAAGGAGACGTTGTAAAAGCCGTTATTGTACGAACAAGAAAAGAATACCGCAGAAGGGATGGCAGTTACATCCGTTTTGATGAAAATGCTGCGGTTATCATTAACAAAGATCAAGAACCGGTAGGTACACGTATTTTTGGCCCTGTTGCCAGAGAGCTTCGTGAAAAAAGCTTCATGAGAATCGTGTCGCTTGCACCGGAAGTACTTTAAAAAAGGAATTAGAGTATGCCACGCAGGTTCAACAAACAAAAGAAATTACACGTTAAGAAAGGCGATGATGTTTTAGTAATCGCCGGTAACGACAAAGGAAAAAGAGGCCGTGTATTGATGGTATTCCCTAAAAAAGAGCGAGTGCTCGTAGAGGGAATCAATATGAAGACCCATCATGAAAAGCCAACCCAGGACAACCCACAAGGTGGACGTCTGAAGAAAGAGGGTTCCATTCACATTTCGAATGTAATGGTAATTGACCCTACTACTGACGAACCCACACGTGTTGGACGTAAACGAATTGAAGAAGACGGCAATGGCCGCTGGGTTCGTTACGCCAAAACAAGTGGCGAAATGCTGGACAAATAAAGCAGATAGATAGCAATGGCTGAAGCAAGATTATATACACTTTACAAAGATGAAATTCGCGACAAGTTGCGCGAAGAGTTTGAGTATGAAAACCCAATGGCCATACCCAAACTTCAAAAAATCGTAATTAACGTAGGCGTAGGTGACGCTATAACCGATAAAAAAGTTTTGGATACGGTTGTAGATAACGTAGCTGCGATAACCGGACAACAGCCGGTTACAACCAAAGCTAAAAAGTCTATTTCGAACTTTAAGCTTCGTGAAGGGATGCCAATTGGCTGTAAAGTTACCCTTCGCCAACGCATTATGTTCGAATTTCTGGACCGCCTCGTGAACCTGGCTCTGCCAAGAACACGTGACTTCCAGGGAGTTCCGGATAAAAGCTTTGACGGCCGTGGAAACTATACCCTCGGTATCAAAGAGCATACCATTTTCCCGGAAATAGACACCGATAAAGTTTCAAAAGTACATGGTATGGACGTTACTTTTGTTACTGATGCTCAAACAGACGAAGAAGCTTATGCTCTGCTTAAGCACTTTGGAATGCCATTTAAAACGAGAAACTAAGAGATATTCTATTATGGCTAAGAAAGCTTGGATAGCACGCAATAAAAAACGAAAAGAAACTGTAAAGAAGTACGCCGAAAAACGCCGCAAGCTGAAAGAAGCAGGCGACTATGAAGGCCTGCAAAAACTGCCTCGCGATGCCAGCCCTACCCGGGTTCGCAACCGATGCAGCATCACGGGCAGAAGCCGTGGTTATGTTGGTAAATATGGAATCTCACGGATCAAATTTCGTGAACTTGCCCTTGCAGGTAAGATTCCTGGCGTAAGAAAAGCAAGCTGGTAAATTTAACTAAGGAATCGATGACTGATCCTATTGCAGATTATTTAACACGAATCAGGAATGCCCAACAAGCCGGGCATCGCAGAGTAGATATCCCCGCTTCTAAATTGAAGCGAGCCATGACTAAAATCCTGGCCGACAAAGGGTATATCTCGAAATACATTGATATTGAAGACGGTAAGCAAGGTATTATCCGTTTGTTTCTGAAATATGACTCATACGGACACCCTGTAATCCGACAAATGAAAAGACTTTCAAAGCCCGGTTTACGAGTATATAAAGGTGGCGATGAAGTGCCACGCGCTCAAAACGGCCTGGGTATTGTGATTCTTTCAACATCAAAAGGTGTAATGACCGATAAAGAAGCTCGCAAGCTTAATGTAGGCGGCGAGATTTTGTGCACCATTTATTAATAAACAGTTTTTGAACTATGTCTCGAATTGGAAATTTACCGGTACCTATTTCTGATAAAGTTGAGTTCAGCATTAACGCTGATAACATCGCAACTTTTAAAGGAGAAAAAGGAACCAATACACTCCGAATTCACCCGGAAATTACGATTGAAAAGAATGAAAATGAGCTCCTGATTAAAAGAGCTACTGACCAGAAAGAGCACCGCGCTCTCCATGGCCTGTTTCGTTCGCTGGTGAATAATGCAGTGGTTGGTGTATCGGAAGGCTACACTAAAAAATTAGAAATCATTGGCGTTGGTTTCCGTGCCGCTATGAATGGCGACGTACTGGAGCTGAACCTGGGTTATTCTCACCCGATTTTCTTTGTACCACCGGAAGGAATTGATATGGAAGTGGATACCAAATCTGGTAAAAACCCCATCCTGGTTATCTCCGGAGTTGACAAAGAATTGGTAGGTCAGATTTCTGCTAAAATCAGATCATTCAGAAAGCCTGAGCCTTACAAAGGTAAAGGAATCAGATATCTGGGTGAGCAGGTTCGTCGTAAGGCCGGTAAATCAGCTGCTAAATAGAGGTTTGAATAATGGATAAAAGACAACAAAAGAAAATAGAGCGAAGAAGTAAGATCAGAAGACGTATCCGTTCTACCATAAAAGGTACAGCCGAGCGTCCAAGATTGAGCGTGTTCAAAAGTAACAAGTACACCTACCTGCAATTGGTTAACGATCTTGACGGTGTAACACTCGCAGCCTCAAAAGCTGAGACCGGTGTTGACAATGCAAAGGAAGCAGGATCTGAACTTGCAAAACTCGCTCAGGACAAAGGAATTAATAAAGTGGTATTTGACCGAAGCGGTTATAAATATCACGGCATCGTGAAGGCTGCTGCTGAAGGCGCCCGCGATGGTGGATTAGACTTTTAATTGAATTGGGATAAACAATGCCTAAAATAAGAAGAAAACAATCTATACCTGCTGCAAACCTGAACCTTGAAGAGAAACTGGTTCACGTTAACCGTGTAGCCAAAGTTGTGAAAGGTGGACGTCGTTTCAGCTTCAACGCAATTGTAGTAGTTGGAGACGGTAATGGTGTTTGTGGCCATGGTCTTGGAAAAGCAAATGAAGTTTCGGATGCTATCCAGAAAGGCTTTGATAATGCCAAGAAAAACCTGATCCGTGTACCTCTCACCAAAACGAAAAGTATTTACCATCCTATAGTTGGTAAAGCCGGTGCCGGAAAAGTGTTGTTACGTCCGGCCGCTGAAGGTACGGGTGTAATTGCAGGTGGCGCCGTTAAGTCTCTGCTTGACGTTGCAGGTGTACACAATATTTTATCTAAATCTCAGGGTTCTTCAAATCCCCATAATATGGTGAAGGCAGCTTTTACTGCTCTGAAAGAATTGACTGATCCTGTTGAAGTTGCACAGAGAAGAGACATTTCTCTGAACAAAGTATTTGAAGGATAATATTTAAAGAATTTGACGATGGACTTAAGCAATTTAAAAGCACCGATCCCAAATCAGAAAAACACCAAGCGTGTGGGACGTGGACAAGGTTCCGGACGTGGAGAGCAATCTGGTCGTGGACATAACGGACAGAAATCTCGTTCTGGTCACAAGCAACGTGCCTGGTTCGAAGGTGGTCAAATGCCCCTTCAGCGACGTTTGCCTAAATTTGGTTTCACTAACATAAACCGCACTGAATTTCGTGTAATTAACGTACACACTATCAGTGAGTTTATTGAAGCCGGAAAGCTGAACAAAACGATTACATTGGAAGAATTAATCAATTCCGGTTTGGCTAGCGAAGGAGAAAAAGTTAAACTTCTCGGACGTGGTGAACTAGAACATAAAATTGAAATTGAAGTACATGCCGCAAGTAAGTCTGCCAGTGAAAAGGTAGAAGCAGCTGGTGGATCATTAACTTTGGTGTAAAACTTATAGTGTAGACGGCGAATGAGTCTGATAGAAAACTTCCGCAACATATTTAAAATTGAAGATCTTAAGAATCGTATTCTATATACGGTTGGAATCTTAATGGTCTATCGGGTCGGTAGTTATATTACCCTGCCCGGTGTTGATGCTAACCAACTTATTGGCAGCAGTGGAAATGCCGCCAGTAGTTTGTTAGGCTTATTTGACCTATTTGTGGGAGGGGCTTTTTCAAGAGCCGGTGTATTTGCTCTTGGAATTATGCCTTACATCACCGCTGCCATTATCATTCAGTTGATGGGTGCTGTTGTTCCTTATTTCCAGAAGCTGCAACGCGAAGGAGAAGAAGGTCGACGTAAAATCACCCGACTAACCCGGTATGGTACAGTAGGTATTACCCTTGTTCAGGCTATTGGTTTTTCTATCAACCTGATGTCAACAGCTCCACAAGCCATTGTTGTAAACGAGTTTTTCTTTGTGATTACATCAATGATTGTATTGACGGCCGGTACGGTATTCGTAATGTGGCTGGGAGAGAGAATTAGTGAAAGAGGAATCGGTAACGGTATTTCTCTGATTATCATGATCGGTATTATTGCCGCACTTCCGGCAAACTTCTACAACGAAGTTACTACCAAAGCCAATGCAATCCTGGTAATTATTGAAGTTGCTGCACTGATATTGGTAATCGCAGCTGTTGTAATGCTGACTCAGGGAACCCGTAAAATTCCGGTTCAGTATGCGAAACGAGTAGTTGGCCGTAAAGTGTACGGTGGTACCACCCAGTACTTACCATTGCGGGTAAATGCTGCCGGTGTTATGCCGATTATCTTTGCGCAGTCTATCATGTTTATTCCAAGTACTATTGGTTCTTTCTTTCCGGAAAACCAAACTGTACAGTTTTTGACCCAGTGGTCGGTTGATTTTACAGGACTCACTTACTCGATTGTATTCTTTTTTGTATGTGTGTTCTTCACATTTTTCTATACCGCTATCGCCATCAATCCAAAGGAAATGGCTGATACCATGAAACGACAAGGCGGTTTTATTCCAGGCGTTCGTCCGGGTAAGCAAACCGTTGAGTTCATTGACAATATTTTGACTAAGATCACCCTTCCGGGTTCTTTGTTTCTATCGTTTGTAGCTATACTTCCCGCTATTGCAGTAGGGTTGTTTGGAGTTACACCTGGCTTTGCTCTCTTTTATGGAGGAACCAGTTTGTTAATTATCGTTGGGGTTGCTTTGGATACGCTCCAGCAAATTGAAAGTCACTTAATGATGCGTCATTACGATGGCTTTATGAAAACAGGTAGAATTAAAGGCCGACGAAGAGCGTAAATGATTTACCTGAAGAGTGAATCCGAAATTGAGAAGATGCGCGAAAGTGCATTAATCGTCTCAAGAACACTGGCTGAAGTTGGAAAACATATTGAGCCGGGCGTTACAACAGGAAAGCTCGACAGAATTGCTGAAGAATACATCGCCAAGGAAAATGGGCGACCTGCTTTTAAAGGGTATGGCCCAAAAGGAAGCGAATTTCCGGCAACACTGTGTATTTCGATTAATGAAGAAGTTGTTCACGGAATACCTGGTGACAGGGAATTAAAAGAAGGTGATATCGTTTCCGTTGACTGCGGTGTTGAAAAAAATGGTTACTTCGGTGATCATGCTTATACATTCGCAGTTGGTGAATGTGATGATGAAACTTTGAAATTATTGAGAACTACACTCGAATCTCTTTATAAAGGTATTGAGCAAGCCATTCATGGAAACAGGATGGGAGACTTGGCAAATGCCATTCAAACCCATTGTGAAAATGAAGGCTACGGAGTAGTCAGAGAATTAGTAGGGCACGGAATTGGAAAAGCAATGCATGAAGATCCATCCGTACCTAACTTTGGGAAAAAAGGTAAAGGCGAGCGACTCCGGTCAGGAATGACACTCGCTGTGGAACCGATGATTACCATGGGTTCTTGGAAAACAAAAACATTGAACGATGGCTGGACAGTAGTTACAGCCGACGGGAGTTTAGCCGCTCATTACGAACACGACATTGTAATTCGTGAAGACAAGGCTGAAATTCTCAGTACTTTTGATTATATTGCTGAGCTCTCGGATAAAAACGAAAATAACATATTGTATTATGGCTAAACAAGAGCCGATAAAACAAGATGGAGAAATAATAGAAGCATTACCTAACGCACAATTTCGCGTTGAGTTGGATAATGGGCATGAGATATTGGCTCACGTATCAGGTAAAATGCGAATGTATTACATTAAAATTCTCCCGGGAGATAGAGTGGCAGTAGAAATGTCGCCCTATGATTTATCTAAAGGAAGAATAACTTACAGATACAAATAAAGAGGTTGTCATGAAGACACGTTCATCAGTTAAGAAAAGAAGTTCAGACGACAAAATTGTACGACGTAAAGGCCGTCTTTACGTGATTAACAAGAAGAACCCACGCCATAAGCAGCGTCAGGGCTAATAGAATAACCGAGTATTTATATGGCACGTATTGCTGGAATAGATTTACCAAAACAGAAAAGAGGCATAATCAGCCTTACTTACATTTATGGAATCGGCCGCTCTAAAGCAGCTGAAATTCTTGAACGTTTAGACATCGATAAGGATGCCAAAGTTCAGGATTGGACAGATGAGCAAGTAAGTGCACTTCGTACATTAATTGACGAGGAGTACAAAGTTGAAGGTGCGCTTCGCAGCGAAGTAAATGGCGATATTCGTCGACTTATTGAAATTGGTAGCTACCGGGGTGTTCGTCACCGTCGGGGCCTGCCGGTAAGGGGCCAGCGTACGCAAACTAACGCCCGTACTCGAAAAGGTAAGAAGAAAACGGTTGCCGGTAAGAAGAAGGTTGCCAAATAATATTGAAATTGAGATAACCCATGGCTAAAAACAAACCAAAAGCATCTTTAGCTGCAAAGCGTAAAAAGAAAAAACAACTTAGCGATCCTAACGGAATGGCTTTTGTTAAAGCTACTTTCAATAATGTGATCGTAACCATAACCGACGCTGATGGTAACGTAGTTTCGTGGTCATCTGCCGGAAAAGAAGGGTTTAAGGGTTCCAGAAAAAATACCCCTTATGCCGCTCAGTTAAGTGCTGAAACAGCTGCTAAGACCGCACATGAAATGGGTCTGCGCAAAGTGGAAGTATTTGTAAAAGGACCTGGTTCAGGTCGAGAAGCTGCGGTTCGAGGAATGGCAAGTTCCGGATTGGAAGTTACTTCCATCAAAGACCGCACACCGCTTCCACACAATGGATGCCGGCCACCAAAACGAAGAAGAGTTTAATAGTAAGAAGACTGTATAATGGCAAGATATAGAGGACCAAAACAAAAGAAAGCCAGACGATTCAAAGAACCAATCTTTGGACCAAGTAAAGCTTTAGAGCGTAAACCATACGGACCGGGTGAGCATGGTCGTTCCAGATTTAACAGAAAGTCTGAGTACGCCATCCAGCTTGAAGAGAAGCAGAAAGCAAAATACACCTATGGGTTGCTGGAAAAGCAATTCCGTAACTTATTTAAAGCTGCTTCAGCTCAAGATGGTGTTGCTGGTGAAAACTTGCTTCAGGCACTTGAAAGCCGATTGGATAACACCGTTTTCCGAATGGGCTTTGCAAGAACAAGACGTCAGGCTCGCCAGTTGGTGACGCATAAGCATGTAGTGGTTAATGGTGGAGTTGTAAATATTCCATCTTACCAGATGAGTCCGGGTGATGTAGTTTCTATTCGACCAAAGTCTAGAAACCTCGAAATTATTGAAGACGCACTGGACGGATCCTCAAGAAACAAGTACAAATGGGTTGAAACAGATCCAAAGTCAAGATCAGGTAAGATGCTTTATGTTCCTACAATGGAAGAGATACCTGAGAATATTAATGTTCAGCTTATTGTTGAGCTTTACTCTAAGTAATTTTAAAAATTTTAAGATCTATTATGAGCAACTATAGCATTCAAATGCCTGAACCTCTCGACGTTGTTGAAGACAATGACAATTTTGGTACATTTGTTCTTCAGCCACTTGAAAGAGGATTCGGAGTAACGATTGGAAACTCATTCCGACGAGTTCTGCTCTCATCACTTCCGGGAATAGCGATTACTGCCGTTAAGATTAACGGTGTTGATCATGAATATTCCAGCATCAAGGGAGTTAAAGAAGATGTATATGAGATCATACTTAACTTCAAAGAAGTTCGCTTCAAGCAAGTTGAGCAAAGCTCCGGTGTTATTCATATTTCTAAAAGTGGTCAGGGCGAATTAACAGCCAAAGACATTGATGATGCTACTGCTGAATATGATGTACTAAATCCTGACTTGGTGATTGCAAATCTTGCAGATGATGCTGAGTTGGAGATTGAACTGAAAATAGGTCGTGGCCGTGGATATGTTCCGGCTGAAGAAATGTCGGTAGAAGATGAGGATGTAAATCTAATTCCTATCGATGCCATCTTTACACCTATCAAGTCAGTTAAGTACAATGTTGAAAACGTTCGTGTAGGCCAGCGTACCGACTATGAAAAGTTGGTAATGGATATCGAAACGGACGGATCAGTTAATGCTAAAGAAGCACTTACCATCGCAGGTAAGATTCTTAAAGAGCATATTGAGAAATTTATCACAGAAGAAATTGAAGAGCCATTCACCCAGGAAGAGGAAGAGGTTGATGCTGAGAAGCAACGCGTGGCTAATTTGTTGAGAACAAGTATTGAAGATCTCAACCTAAGTGTGCGTGCATACAACTGTCTCAAATCTGCGAATATCAATACTATTGGAGAATTGGTATCACGAGATGAGCAGGATCT
This sequence comes from Gracilimonas sediminicola, assembly GCF_024320785.1. Lineage (NCBI taxonomy): Bacteria > Pseudomonadati > Balneolota > Balneolia > Balneolales > Balneolaceae > Gracilimonas > Gracilimonas sediminicola. The sequence goes on along the minus strand of NZ_JANDBC010000001.1, from coordinate 1,060,573 downwards.
TCTTAAATTCAGAAACTTCGGTAAAAAATCACTCAGTGAATTAGTAGAAGTGATTGAAGAGAAGAATCTTGAATTTGGAATGGACGTATCTAAATATTTAGACTAAGCAGAAAGGAATTAAATTATGCGTCACGGAGTAAAAGGTAGAAAATTAAGCAGGACTTCTGCTCACAGAAAAAACACCATGCAATCTCTTGCAATGGCGTTGATCAAAGAGCACAGAATTACAACCACTCTTGCTAAGGCAAAAGAACTACGTGGATTTGTAGAGCCTTTAATTACCAGGGCTAAAGAAGATACTCATCATAACAGAAGACAGGTTTTTTCTTCCCTTCAGAACAAGGAAGCGGTAACCACTCTGTTCACTGAGGTAGGTCCTAAATGTAAGGATCGTCCCGGTGGCTACACTCGCGTAATTAAAGCAGGTTTCCGAAAAGGAGACGGTGCTGAAATCGCTGTAATAGAGTTGGTAGATTACAATGATATCAAACCTGAAGGCAGTTCAACAGCTTCATCTGGTAAGAAGAGAACTCGCCGGGCTGGTAAAAGTAATACCCCAACATCTTCTGAGTC